>JBJOPS010000050.1:0-137253 GCA_046050465.1 Pseudomonadota bacterium
GCGCACACCGAATTTGATGGCTTTTTGAATCTCTTCCACCGGCACGCCATAGGTTTCCTTCATCTTGCCGCCGTACTGGTTGATGATGGCCAGCAGGTCCTGCGGCACGCTGCTGGAGCCATGCATCACCAGGTGGGTATTGGGCAGACGACGGTTGATTTCCTTGATGCGCTCAATCGCCAGAATGTCGCCGGTGGGCTTGCGGGTGAACTTGTAGGCGCCGTGGCTGGTGCCAATGGCAATGGCCAGCGCATCGAGCTGCGTACGCTTCACAAAGTCAGCGGCCTGCTCGGGGTCGGTTAGCAACTGGTCCATGGTCATGGTGGCATCGGTGCCGTGGCCGTCTTCCTTGTCACCTTTCATGGTCTCCAGCGACCCCAGGCAACCCAGTTCGCCCTCCACGGTCACGCCTGTGGCGTGGGCCATGTCCACCACCTTGCGCGTGACTTCCACGTTGTAGTCGTAACTGGCGATAGTCTTGCCGTCCGCCATCAGCGATCCGTCCATCATCACCGAGCTGAAGCCCAGGTTGATGGCGCCCTGGCACACGTCAGGGCTCTGGCCATGGTCCTGATGCATGACCAGAGGTATTTGCGGATAGGCCTCAATGGCAGCCTGGATCAGGTGTTTGATAAAGGGTTCACCCGCGTACTTGCGGGCACCTGCGCTGGCCTGCAGGATAACAGGGGCGCCCACCTCTTTGGCGGCTTCCATCACGGCTTGCACCTGTTCGAGGTTGTTCACATTGAAGGCTGGAATGCCGTAGCCATTGACGGCCGCATGGTCCAGCAGCTCGCGCATAGAAACGAGTGCCATTTTTAATCCTCAGGAAAGTTGGTAACCGGTTGGTAACTGTGAGCCGAATGGACGAATTCTAGCGCTCACGCCTTGTGACAAAGCTCATTTCAGACATGGCCAAGCTGCAAATATGTCACGAAACCGACTCAATTTCGGCTGCTGTGCGCACAGCAGCCTGTTAATCCGGTCTTAAGGTGCCCGGCCTACCGTATTGGCTTGACGTTTTGTCCATCGACTCCCTCCCCGTACATGCCCTCCAACCGCCACTTCCGCCTCGCCATCTGGACTCTCAGCGCACTGTTGATGCTGCTGGCGTGGGATGCACTCGCACTGGATTTACCGCTGGCAAAGCTTTCCGGAACACTGGATGGCTTTCCATTGCGAGACACCTGGCTGCTATCTACCGTGCTGCACGAGGGCGCGCGCCGATTGAGCTGGGTCGCGATGATTGCACTGATTCTGACCATCTGGTGGCCCGTCGGGGCTTTGCGCCAACTCAGCCGCGGCGAGCGTGCGGGCATGGTGTTGGGGACCCTGGCAGCCCTGTTGGCTGTTTCGGCACTGAAAAGCACCAGCCGAACCAGTTGTCCCTGGGACCTCACCGAATTTGGTGGCGCAGCGCACTACGTTACGCACTGGGCGCTGGGTGTAACTGATGGTGGTGGTGGCCGCTGTTTTCCTGCCGGTCACGCGTCAGCAGGTTTTGCTTTTTTTGCCGGCTATTTTTGGCTAAGAGACAAAGTCCCGGGCATCGCGCGCCTCTGGCTCTTGTGTGTCATGGTGGCTGGTCTCACACTGGGCTTCGCGCAACAACTGCGCGGTGCCCACTTTATGAGCCATACGCTGTGGACAGCCTGGGTCTGCTGGACAACAGCCGCGCTGGCCTGGAGCCTTCAGCAGGTCGTCACGAAGCGCGTTGCGCAGCGTGATGATCTGCCTCTGCTATTCAAGCCACACGGCAAATCTTGAGCATATTGGTGCCACCAGGCGCGCCCATGGGCTCGCCGCAGGTGATGGCATACACATCACCACTTTGCACAATTCCGCGTTTCTTGAGGTGACCTTCGGCTTGCGCCAGCGCGGTGTCGCGGTCACCGCTGGAGTCCAGCAGAAGCGGCCGCACATTGCGGTAGAGCGCCATCTTGCGCTGCGTCGCCACCTTGCCCGTTAGTGCATAGATCGGGACATTGATGCGATGACGGCTCATCCACAAGGCGGTGGAGCCGCTGTCCGTCAGCGCGACGATGGCCTTGCAGCCCAGATGGTGGGCCGTAAACAGCGCCCCCATGGCAATGGACTGATCAATGCGATCAAATTTCTTGCCCGTGAAGTCGCTGTCGAGCTCCACATCTTCGGTGCTCTCGGCGGCATGGCAAATCTTGGCCATCTCCACCACCGTCTCCAGCGGGTATTTGCCCGCAGCGGTTTCGGCTGACAGCATCACGGCATCGGTGCCATCCAGTACGGCATTGGCCACGTCACTGACTTCGGCGCGGGTCGGCACCGGATTGGTGATCATGGACTCCATCATGTGGGTGGCGGTGATGACGGTGCGGTCGTGTTCGCGTGCCAGCTTGATCATGCGCTTTTGCAGGGCCGGTACCGCCGCGTTACCCACTTCAATGGCCAGGTCGCCACGGGCCACCATGATGCCGTCACTGGCCAGAATGATTTCAAGCAGCTTCGGGATCGCCTCGGCACGCTCGATCTTGGCGATCAGGTGGGGCTTGTGGTTGTATTCTTCGGCAGCCACATTGCACAGCTGACGAGCCATCTCCATGTCGGTCGCGTTCTGGGGGAAGCTCACTGCCACATAGTCAGCCTGAAAGGCCATCGCGGTCTTGATGTCTTCCATGTCTTTGGCTGTCAACGCGGGAGCAGTCAGTCCGCCGCCCTGCTTGTTGATGCCCTTGTTATTGGACAACTCGCCGCCCATCCTGACCGTGGTGTGCACCGCTTCACCCACAACCGAATCCACAACGATAACGATCAGCCCGTCATTGAGCAGCAAAATGTCGCCAGATTTCACTTCGCGCGGCAGGGCTTTGTAGTCCAGCCCAACCGCATGAACATCTCCCAGTTCGGTACGGGCAGCGTCGAGAATGAATTTCTCACCCGGCACCAGCACAACCCTGCCTTCCGCAAACTTGCCCACGCGTATCTTTGGCCCCTGCAAGTCAGCCATGATGGCCACTTCGCGACCAGCCCTTTGCGACGCTTCGCGAACCAGCCTGGCGCGATTGGTGTGGTCTTGCGCCGTGCCATGACTGAAGTTCAGTCGCACCACATTGACACCGGCACGAATCATCTGCTCCAGAAGTGCGGGATCATTGGATGCAGGGCCAAGGGTGGCAACGATTTTGGTGGCATGACGGGGCATGACGACTGTCTCCATGTAATTTAGTTTCGCATTTTGGCAGAAATGTAGTTACATGTCAGTTACGCAGCGCGCCCTGTCAGGGTGGATGCCGCCAGTACATCCGTGTCACTGTGCGCATTTGCATCAATCATCAATACGATATTCCGCTTACACAGGAAAACCCTCTCCATATGTCGCATGAAAGTACATTTAATTGCCGCAAGAGTATCAAGATGAGGATTCAACGAATTCTATATTCACGCTTGTCGATGCACTGCTGACATCGGCTTCTTACCCGAAACCACAAAAGGAGACAGATTCATGAAACTAAATGCATCGCTGGCATTGGCCTTTGGCCTGATCGCCGGAATGGCCCACTCTGCAACCGAACTGGTCATTGCCACCGTGAACAACGGCCACATGATCGAGATGCAAAAACACAGCAAGGCATTTGAAGCCGCCAATCCCGGCATTACGCTCAAATGGGTCACCCTGGAAGAAGGTGTGCTGCGCCAGCGTGTCACCACCGACATCGCCACCAAAGGTGGGCAGTTCGATGTGATGACCATCGGCATGTATGAAACCCCCATCTGGGGCAAAAAGGGCTGGCTGACCGAACTCAAAACCGACGCAGCCTATGACGTAGACGATCTGTTGCCAGCCATGCGCAATGGCCTGTCTGTCGGCGGCAAGCTGTACGCCGCACCGTTTTACGGCGAAAGCTCCATGCTGATGTACCGCAAGGACCTGGCCGACAAGGCTGGCGTCAAGGTCAGCGACAAACCAACCTGGACCGAAGTCAAGGATCTGGCATCCAAGATCCATGACCCGAAAAACGGTGTGTATGGCATCTGCCTGCGCGGCAAGCCGGGCTGGGGTGACAACATGGCCTTCCTGAGCACACTGGTAAACACCAATGGTGGCCAGTGGTTCGACATGAACTGGAAGCCACAACTGGAGTCCAAACCCTGGAAGGATTCCATCAACTTTTATGTTGACCTGCTCAAGAAATACGGCCCTCCGGGCTCAGCCGCCAACAGCTTCAACGAAATTCTGGCGCTTTACAACGAAGGCAAGTGCGGCATGTGGATTGATGCCACGATTGCAGCATCCTTCATCACCGACCCCAAGCAGTCAAAAGTGGCTGACAAGGTGGCGTTTGCACAGGCACCTACGGCCGTGACACCCAAGGGAGCCAACTGGCTGTGGGCCTGGGCACTGGCCATTCCTGCTGGCTCACAAAAAGTGGAAGCCGCAACGAAATTCGTAACCTGGGCCACCAGCAAAGAATATATCAACCTGATTGGCAAACAAGTAGGCTGGGGCAACATTCCTACCGGCACCCGCAAGAGCACCTATACCAATGCAGACTTCCTGAAAGTGGCCAAGTTCGCCGCAGCCGAGAAAGCAGCCATTGACAGCGCCAACCCGGCTGACAGCACACTGCCCAAGAGCCCGTACGTCGGCGTGCAGTTTGCTGCCATTCCGGAGTTTCAGGCCATTGGTATCACTGTTGGCCAGCAAATGAGCGCCGCGCTGGCTGGCAAGTCAACTGTCGATGCAGCACTCAAGGCATCACAGATCGCAGCCGATCGCGAAATGAAGAAGGCCGGCTACTACAAGTAACCACCTCCTGAGCTCCTCCACGAACCTGCGCAGCCACGCTCTCGCGCTGGTTCGTGGAAAACCCCGTTTCCCTGAAAAGCCACGCCCATGACTCGCCTGTTTCCCCGCATCTTGCTGGCACCGGCCGTGCTCTGTCTGTTCTTATGGATGATCGTGCCGCTGGTGATGACGATCTACTTTTCCGTCATCCGCTACAACCTGATGCAGCCCGATCAAGTTGGGTTCATCGGGCTGGAGAATTTCGAATACTTCGTCACTGATCCGTCGTTCGGCACGGCCGTCATGAATACGCTGCTGCTATTGGGCAGCGTCATCCTGATCACGGTAATTGCCGGTATCGCCATTGCCCTGCTGATCGACGAGCCCTTCCCCGGCCGCAACATCGTGCGCATTCTTCTGATATCGCCTTTCTTCGTCATGCCTACAGTAAACGCGTTGCTTTGGAAGCACATGATGATGAATCCCATTTATGGTGTGCTGGCACAGGTGTGGATCTTCTTTGGTGCCACGCCGGTCGACTGGTTGTCTGACTGGCCGCTGTGGAGTGTGATCCTGATCGTTTCCTGGCAGTGGTTGCCTTTTGCCACACTGATTTTCATGACAGCGCTGCAATCGATGAACCGCGAGCAACTGGAGGCTTCACGCATGGACGGAGCAAACTATCTCCAGCAACTGCGCTATCTCTATCTTCCTCACCTCGGCCGCTCAGTGGCAGTCGTCGTGATGATCGAGATGATTTTCCTGCTCAGCGTGTTTGCTGAGATCTACACCACCACGGGCGGTGGCCCGGGGGACGCCAGTACCAATGTGGCTTTCCTGATTTTCAAACAGGCGCTGTTGAACTTCGATGCCGGTGTGGCTTCTGCTGGCGCCCTGTTTGCGGTGGTACTGGCCAATATCGCTGCGGTGTTTCTCATCCGCATGGTCGGCAAAAACCTCGACAAGTGAGCCGGCCATGACACAGATCCAGAAAAATCTCGCCATGCAGGCCATACGGACGGTGTTCGCATGGGCCGTCACCTTGCTTCTCTTCTTTCCGCTTGGCTGGCTAATCCTGACCGCTTTCAAGACCGAGCTGCAGGCCATATCCGTTCCCCCGCTGGTCTTATTCACGCCCACACTGGAAAACTTCTCCATTGTTCAGGAACGCAGCGACTACCTGCTGTATGCACAAAACTCCTTGATCACCAGCGTGGTCTCCACCCTGCTGGGACTGGCGCTGGCATTCCCGGCAGCTTATTCGATGGCGTTCTTTCGCAGCAAGCACACCAAGGACATCCTGATGTGGATGCTCTCCACCAAGATGATGCCGGCCGTCGGTGCGCTGGTGCCCATCTATGTTCTGGCACAAACCTCCGGGTTACTGGACTCCCGCACCGGGCTGGTCATCGTGTTCACCCTGAGCAACCTGCCCATCATGGTGTGGATGCTGTACTCACACCTCAAGGACATCCCCAACGAAATTCTGGAAGCCTCACGCATGGACGGCGCCACGTTGTGGCAGGAGTTCCGGCATGTACTGTTGCCACTGACCATGGGCGGCCTGGCATCCACGGGTTTGTTGTGCCTGGTTTTAAGCTGGAACGAGGCCTTCTGGTCGCTCAACCTGAGCGCCGCCAAATCCGGCACGCTGGCCACGCTGATTGCTTCGTACTCCAGCCCGGAAGGGCTGTTCTGGGCCAAGTTGTCAGCAGCTTCCTTCATGGCCATCGCACCCATTGTGGTGTTTGGCTGGTTCAGTCAGAAACAACTGGTGCAAGGCCTGACTTTCGGCGCCGTCAAGTGACAAGATAAACAGGAGACTTTCATGGCTTACCTGCAACTTCGCGGTATCGAAAAAATCTTTGGCGAACACAAGGTCATTAAAGGGATTGATCTGGCGGTTAATCAAGGCGAGTTCGTGGTGTTTGTCGGTCCGTCGGGCTGTGGCAAATCCACATTGCTCAGGCTGATTGCCGGGCTGGAAAATATCGATGGTGGCTCACTGGAACTGGATGGCCGGGACATCACCCACCAACCATCCAGCAAGCGCGATCTGGCGATGGTGTTCCAAAGCTATGCCTTGTACCCACACATGAGCGTGTTCGAAAACATGAGCTTTGCCCTCAAACTGGCCAAGGCGGACCCGTCCGTCATCCAGGAAAAGGTGGGGCGTGCCGCCAAAATCCTGAATCTGACCCAGTATCTGGAGCGCACACCCAAGGAACTATCCGGTGGCCAGCGTCAGCGTGTCGCCATTGGTCGCGCCATTGTGCGCGCTCCAAAAGTCTTTCTGTTCGATGAGCCCCTCTCCAATCTGGACGCCGCATTGCGCGGCCAGACCCGCATCGAGATTGCCAAGCTGCACCGAGATCTGGGTGCCACCACGATTTACGTGACGCACGATCAGGTAGAGGCCATGACGCTGGCTGATCGCGTGGTCGTGTTGCGCGATGGTCAGATTGAGCAGGTAGGCACGCCACTGGAGCTCTACGATCGCCCTGCGAACCAGTTTGTCGCCCAATTCATCGGCACCCCACAAATGAATGTGGTGGCTGCTGCCAACGTGCCATCGCTATCCAATCAATCGGGGTTGTCGATTCCCGCTGGCGGATTTGTTGGTCTGCGGCCTGAAAACGTTTCACTGGTACCCGGTGGTAGTGGCCAGTTTCAGGCAAAGGTGGAATTGGTTGAAGCCCTCGGTGCAGAAACGCTGATCTATGTGAGCACAGAGCAGGGTGCCCAGCTCGTCGCTCGGCAGACAAGCCGTACCGACCTGGCTGTTGGCGCCAACGTTGGCGTACAGATCGACGCCTCCACAGCCCACATATTTGATGCGCAGGGTCGCGTGGCAGCCATTCACTGACGCGGACAAGGACGAAAGAATGAAGACATCTGAAGCATCACCGTTGGTCATGCTCCATCTGGGTCTGGGCTCGTTTCATCGCGCCCACCAAGCACTTTATATGCATCAGCTGATAGCGAATGGCGATACCGGCTGGAGCCTGGCCGGTGGCAACATCCGGCCCGACATGGCTGAAACCGTGGCAGCACTCGCGCTGCAGGGTGGTGCTTACACACTGGAAACCATTACACCCTCGGGTGAGCACAGCTACACGAAGATCACATCCATCAAGTCCGTGGTTCCGTTCGAGCCTACGCTGTCCGGCTTGATTGCCAAAGCGGCTGACCCGGCGACACGAATCATTTCGTTCACGGTCACAGAGGCCGGCTATTACCTGGATGCACACAACCAGCTGGACACTGCTTCAGCAGATATCGTGGCCGACCTCGCTGCCAACCGTTTGGATCAGGCTGGTAGCACCATTTACGGCGCGCTCACTGCCATGTTGCGTCAGCGGATGCGAGCAACTGCCGGGCCAGTAACGCTGCTCAATTGCGACAACCTGCGACACAACGGTGACCGGTTTCGCAGTGGTCTGGTTCAATTCATCAGGCAACTGGGCGACGACGAACTGTTGACATGGATTGAAACCAATACAACCAGCCCCAACGCAATGGTGGACCGCATCACGCCGCGACCAACACCCGATGTCGCGCAGCGGGTGCTGGCTGCTACCGGCTGGGCCGACGCCGTGCCGGTAATGGGCGAGAGTTTTATTCAATGGGTCATTGAAGACAATTTTTGTGCAGGGCGCCCGAAATGGGAAACAGTTGGCGTGCAAATGGTCAAGTCAGTTGCGCCATTTGAAGAAGCCAAAATCCGCCTGTTGAACGCCACCCACAGCTGCATTGCGTGGGCAGGCACACTGGTGGGTTACCAGTTCATCCACGAAGGCACCCACGACGCGGTGATCCGCCGGTTTGCATATGACTATGTGACAGATGATGTGATTCCCGTGCTGTCGCCCAGCCCGATTGACCTCGCAGCCTATCGCGATGTGGTACTGGACCGTTTTGGCAACCCGGCCATCCGCGATACGAATCAGCGAGTAGCCATGGACGGGTTCTCCAAGATTCCAGGCTTCATAACGCCGACGATTCGCGAACGGCTGGCCCGTGGCGAACCCATCGCCAGCGTGGCCATGTTGCCCGCTTTGTTCCTGGCCTATCTGCAGCGCTGGCACCGTGGCGAGATTGCCTACACCTATCAGGATCAGGCGATGGATGCAGCTTCGGCGCATGCCATCTGCGAAGCGGCGGATCCAGTCGTTGCCTTTTGCGCGGACCCGGTCTTGTGGGGGCCTCTGGCGGGCAACCCCACCGTCGTCAGCGCCGTGCGCGCGGCCCGTGAACGCGTCTGCCTTTTTGTTAGGAATCATCGGCCATGAACGACTTGTCCAAACCCGGCAGTCTGCGCTTGAACAAGCGTCACGCTATTCTTACAGGTGCGGGAGGCGGCATCGGTGCCGCGGTAACCGCCGCTTACCTCAGGGAAGGCGCACGCTGCAGCGTGGTGGATCTGCCGGCCCAGGCCTCGGGGGAAGTGCAGGCCTTGCAGGCTCAGTTTCCAGGCCAGCTGAATTACATCGCTGCCGACGTTACCAAATCCGCAGACGTCACCCGCCTGATTGCCCAGGCCACCGACCATTTCGGGCCCATCCACATTCTTTTCAACAACGCAGCCATTTTCGACATGGCGCCCCTGCTGGAGAGTGATGAAGCGATGTACGACAAAATGTTTGCCGTCAACGTCAAAGGCGCGTTCTTCACCATGCAAAAGGTGCTGGCCAACATGGTGGCCAACCAGACACGTGGTGCCGTCATCAACATGGCGTCGCAGGCAGGCCGCCGTGGCGAGGCGCTGGTTTCGCACTATTGCGCCACCAAGGCGGCCATCATCAGCTACACGCAAAGCGCCGCGCTGGCCATGGCGGCGCACCACATTCGGGTCAACGGCATTGCACCCGGTGTGATTGCCACACCCATGTGGAAACACGTGGATGCCCTGTTTGCCAAATACGAAAACCTGCCGCTGGGCGAAAAGAAGAAACGGGTGGGCGAAGCCGTGCCGCTGGGTTACATGGGTGACCCGACCGACATAGCCGGCGCCGCCGTATTTCTGGCCAGCGATGACGCCTCTTACATCACCGCGCAGACATTGAACGTGGATGGTGGTAACGTGATGAGCTGAACCCAACCCGCTGGAGCTTGCCGTGGCTTCACTTGCCCATACCCTTTCGCCCCACCACGCCAACCGACAACGCCAGCCCGAGCTGGAGGCCGACTACAACCGCAGCACCTCGCTGGGTTATGAGCCCCCGGCTGACGTGGGTTTTATCCGTTGTCTGGATCATGGCTACCCCACACCGCTGGCGCGCTGGCACTGCCATGACGAGTACGAACTTCATCTGATCACCGCCACATCGGGCAAGGCCTTTGTCGGCGACTGGATCGGGCCGTTCGAGCCCGGCCATGTGGTCCTGTGCGGGCCACGGTTGCCGCACAACTGGATTTCGGTCGATATTCCACCCGAGGGTCTGGCCAAACGCGACCTGGTCATCCAGTTCCGGCACGAGCCCATTGAGCAGGCCTGCCAGACCATTCCCGAGCTGACCGAATTACTGCCCCTGCTGGAACGTGCCAAACACGGGATCGAGTTTTTTGGCCTCTCGCAAAACAGCCAGCAGCACTGGCACGAAGTTAAAGCATCCAGAGGCCTGCGGCGCCTGACTGCTTTCCTCGATTTCATGACCGATCTGGCGCGGTGGACTGATTACCGGCTGCTATCCAACGTGCAGATGCAGGGCGGGGACAACGATGCCGAACTGGACCAGATCAACGCCATCGTCAACCGCATCACCGAAAACGTGGCCCAGTCGCTCACGGCGGCGGACGTTGCCGCTGATCTGGGCATGAGCGAGAGCCGGTTTTCCCGGTTTTTTCGCAAGGCGACGGGCAACACCTACACCGACTTCGTCAACCACGTGCGCATCAACCGCGCCTGCCAGCTGTTGATGAGTTCGGACCGCTACATCACCAATATTTGCTACGACGTGGGCTTCAACAACGTGGCCAATTTCAACCGCCGTTTTCTGGAAATCAAGGGCACCACGCCTTCAGAGTTTCGAAAGCAGGCGGAGAGTCGATTTGGTGGGTCTTCAGCACCAAATCAGCCTCAAGCCCTCGTCTGATATGCGTGAGCAGCTATTATTTATATAGCAAATCAGTCTGCTGCACGGCGCTGCAAAATTTCAAACGCAGGCAGGGTTTTGCCTTCCAGCACTTCCAGAAATGCGCCCCCGCCCGTGGAGATGTAGCCCACCTGCTTCTCGATGCCGTATTTGGCAATAGCTGCCAGCGTGTCGCCGCCACCGGCAATCGAGAAGGCAGCACTGTGCGCGATAGCGTGGGCAATCACCTTGGTGCCGTTCTCAAACGCCGCAAACTCAAACACGCCCACCGGGCCGTTCCAGACGATGGTGCCCGCCTTCATCAACTGCGCCGCCAGCGTCTTCGCGGTTTCGGGGCCGATGTCCAGAATCAGGTCGTCATCCGCCACGTCGGTCGCCCGCTTCACGGTGGCGACTGCATCGGCCTTGAATTCCCTGGCCGTCACCACATCGGTAGGGATGGGCACAGCTGCGCCGCGGGCCTTCATGGCTTCAATCACCGCCCGGGCCTCGGCCAGCAAATCAGGCTCGGCAAGGCTCTTGCCGATCTTCAAGCCAGCGGCCAGCATGAAGGTATTGGCAATGCCGCCGCCCACAATCAGCTGGTCGACGTTGTTGGCCAGGCTTTTGAGAATGGTGAGTTTGGTCGAGACTTTGGAGCCCGCCACGATGGCCACCAGCGGGCGCTTGGGCGCCAGCAGGGCGGCCGAGATGGCGTCCATTTCGGCCGCCAGCAGCGGGCCGGCGCAGGCTACCGGCGCAAACTGTGCAATGCCGTAAGTGCTGGCTTCGGCGCGGTGAGCCGTGCCAAAGGCATCGTGCACAAAGATGTCGCACAGCGACGCCATCTTTTTTGACAATTCCTCGTTGTTTTTCTTCTCACCCGGGTTGACGCGGCAGTTCTCCAGCAGGACCACCTGGCCCGGCGCGAGCGGCTTGCCGCTCACCTGAAAACCATCCACCCAATTCGACACCAGCGGCACGTCACGCCCCAGCAATTCACCCAGGCGTTTGGCCACGGGTGCCAGCGAATCTTCCGGCTTGAACGCCCCTTCGGTCGGGCGGCCCAGATGCGAGGTCACCATCACCGCTGCACCGGCGTCCAGTGCCTGCTGGATACACGGCGCCGAGGCGCGAATGCGCGTGTCTTCGGTGATGCTCCCGGCATCGTCTTGCGGCACATTCAGGTCGGCACGGATAAAAACACGTTTGCCGGCCACTTGGCCCTGGGCACACAGATCAGTAAAGCGGATGAATTTCATGGTGGCGGTCATGGTGACGGTGGCAGGTCAGGTTGAGCAGCCTCAAATTGTAGGCCCCCGCCACCTCTCGCAAATCGCCCGACAAACCTCAGCGGCAGGCAGCGAACCAGTCCAACTCCGGCTTGTAGAGCCGGGTCTGCACGTCCAGCAACCCCAGCATGGCGTGAAACAGGTTGTCGTGCGTAAGCGGTGCATCAGCATGCTGTTTCAGGCAATCGGTGCGCACACCGGTGCGCTTTTGCATCGAACCCGAGAGCCAGGTCACCATCGGCACATGGGTCTGAAATTCTGGCGCCAGCGCGTAGGGCAGGCCGTGCAGGTACAAGTTGTCTTCACCCAGTGATTCGCCATGATCCGAGACGTAAACCAGCGCCGTATCCGCCTGACCGGTCTGGCTTTTCTGGTCCAGCCACTTCGCCGCGCTGGCCAGCACGTGGTCGGTGTACACCAGCGTGTTGTCAAAGGCATTGATCAACTGCTCGCGCGGGCACTCCTGCAGCACATTGCTGGCACATTCCGGCAGGAATGTCTTGAAGGCCACAGGTGAGCGCTTGAAGTAGGCCGGCCCGTGGCTGCCCATCTGGTGCATGACAACCACCACGCCCCGGGCACGGCGCACGGGGTCCAGCGCGGCGATGCGTGCGTCCAGCCCCTTGAGCATGACCTCGTCAAAACACTCGCCATCGGCACACAGGCCGGAATCCTCCATCTCGCGGGTCGGCACATTGGGAATGCGGTCGCACAGCCCTTTGCAGCCAGACTGGTTATCCAGCCACAGCACCGCCAGCCCTGCGCGTTGCAAGACATCCAGCAGGTTCTCAAACCGGTCGGGGCTGGCCTCATAGGCCGATTTACCCAGGTGCGAAAACATGCAGGGCACCGACGCCTGCGTGTTGGTGCCACAGGAGCGCACGGCGCTGTAATAGGTGAGATCCCCCGTTTTCTTGCGCTCAGATAGTTCGGGGTTGGTGTTGCGGGCATAACCTCCCAACGAAAAGTTGGCGGCCCGTGCGGTTTCACCGACCACCAGCAGAACAATTGGTGGCCTTTTCTGGCCCGCATAGGCAGCACCCAGGCGTGCATCTTCGCCAATCACCTGGAGCGCCTGCTGGGCACGCGGCACCTGATCTGCTGCCAGCTTGCCCACGCCGTACAGCGCATTGAGCGGGTTGATCAGGTAACGAACGTCCTTGTGGTTGCGCATCAGTGAGGCCATGTCCTGATAGGACGCCAGCAGCACGCCCACCATCACCACCGTCGCGCCCAGCAACGCCAGCAGGTTGCGCCAGGCGTGTGACCACAGCGAACGCTCGACCAGCTTTTGCCGGAACAGCCAGACCATTGGAATGCCCGCGATCACCACCAGGCTCAGAACCAGCCACCAGGACAACAGGTCACGTGTTTCCCGGGCATCCGTGTGCATGACGTTGGCCATCATGGTGGCGTCGATCACCACACCGTACTGCAGCATGAAATAAGTGCTGGATGCCGCGGTAATCAACAACAGGCTCGCCACCAGTTTGAAAACGCGGGGCCAGGCCAGCAGGCTGAGCACAGCCATGGTGGCGGCCGCAATCAGGGCGGCAAAACCGGCTGCGAACAACAGGCCGCGCAAGCCGCTGTGCTCGGGCAAGGCAAACAGGGCGTGCCATAACGGCACATTGCCTACCGTCGCCAGCCAGCCGCTGACCACCAGAGCCAGCATGTGCGGGCTCCAGGGGCTGGATAAAGCAATTCCCTTGCTCGCGTTCAATTGGAAACCTCTTTCACTATCTTTCTGTGCCTGCAGCTTGTGTTCAAGCGCGAATGAGCGACCTTAGCGCGGTGGACTTAAGCGCTCCTTATCAGGTCGATATGCCTGCCAGCCCAGCCCAAGATGCAAGGGCATCAAAAAAGCCTCGCTCCTCGTAATGGATGGCAGCACGTCTTTGCACAAGAAGTAAGCAATCGCTGCTGCTACGGCCCGCTGCAGTCTGACATCCGGCCAGGTGCAAAGTGGTTTTCCATACCGAGACGCTGAATGCCGGCACACCCCTGGCGGCGATAGCGGGGAGCCGCGCCCAGCGTATCACGCGCACCTATGCAAAATTCCGGGTGGCTGTAATTGGTCAGCCTGAAAACATGGGTGAACGGGCTTACGGTCCAGTGTGCACGGACACCCCGAGCGCCATGCCCGGCTGCAGGTCGGCGCCGCGCAAAAAGTCGGCCACGGCAAGCCGCTTGCCCCCGGCGCGCTGCAGTTCGGTCAGGCGCAACACGCCAGAACCGCAAGCCACGTCAATTCCTGCCGAATTCAAGGATAAAATCGTGCCGCAGCCCTCGTCATTATTGGACAAGTAGCTATGAATTTCGGAGCGCCAGAGTTTGATGACGTCCCCGCCCAGTTGCGTCCAGGCACCCGGCGCGGGGTTGAAAGCCCGGATACGCCGCTCGATCACGCCGGCATCCTGACGCCAGTCCACCGCGCTTTCGGCCTTGTCGATCTTGTGCGCGTAGGTCACACCTTCCACCGGCTGGGCTTGTGGCTTCAGGCCAGAGGCAGCGGCCAGTTCCAGGGCCTGAACAATCAGGTCCCCACCCAGCGCAGCCAGTTTGTCATGCAGGCTGGCCGTGGTGTCGGCCTGCGGGCCGCGGTGAACAATGGGCAAGCTCTGCGTGAGCAGCATGTCCCCCGTGTCCAGCCCGGCGTCCATCTGCATGATGGTCACGCCGGTTTCGGCATCCCCGGCCTCAATAGCCCGGTGAATTGGCGCCGCGCCGCGCCAGCGGGGGAGCACGGAGGCGTGGATATTCAGGCAATCCATCTCATCCAGCACCCACTGCGGCAGGATCAGACCATAAGCCGCAACAACCATCAAGTCGGCCTTTGCAGCCTGAATCACCTCTTTCGCTGCCGCCGCTTCTTGCGGGAATTTGCCGTCCAGGCGCAGGCTGCGGGGCTGCGCGACCGGCAGGTTGTGCGCCAGGGCAAAGGTTTTAACGGCCGATGCCTGCAGCTTCAAACCACGCCCGGCGGGCCTATCTGGCTGAGTGAGCACCAACACGACCTCATGCCCTGCTGCGTGCAACCGCTCCAGTGCCACACGGGCAAACTCAGGCGTGCCCGCAAAAATGACCCTCAAGCGCGCTCCTCACGCCGGGTTTTGAGCATTTTGGTCTTGATGCGGTTGCGTTTGAGCGGCGACAGGTATTCCACAAACACCTTGCCCATCAGATGGTCCATCTCGTGCTGGATACACACCGCCAGCAAGCCATCGGCCGCAATGACCCGGGATTTGCCATTGCCGTCCAGCGCGGTCACATGGACCGCGTCAAACCGCTCCACCCCGTCGTAAATGCCGGGAACGGACAGGCAGCCCTCTTCATTGATGTGTTTTTCCGCGCTGGTCCAAGTGAGTTCGGGGTTGACCAGCACCAGCGGCGCGTTGTGTTCTTCCGACACATCAATGACGATCAGGCGCTCGTGCACGTCCACTTGTGTGGCTGCCAGGCCAATGCCTTTGGCATCGTACATGGTTTGCAGCATGTCGGTCACCAGGTTTTTGATGCGGGCATCCACCTGGGAGACCGGTTTGGCCACCTGGTGCAATTTGGGGTCGGGGTAACAAAGAATGGGAAGTAAAGCCATGATTTCTTCTCGAAGATGTCGTTATTTTCGCTACTTTTCAATCATCTCGCATGGACCAATGCCCAAAAACGTTGCCCAATCAAGGGCTTGAGCGCAAAATCGTGCGTGATTTATCAGGATTTGAGCTCGAAGATATTGGCCCGTCTGACCGTCAACCAGAAGTGCCCGGAAAAGCACTTGTAATGCAGCAAGATATGAACAAACACACGATGACGACATCCCGATTTGCAGGCTCCGCCCTGGCACTGGCAGCAGGTGCCCTGCTGGTTTTGCCAGCTGTGGCACAGAACTACCCCATCACGCCCGGGCAGAAGGCTACCGCCGAGCAGGTTGCCCAAGCTGGGGTGCCATTGAACGAACTGGCTCCCAATGCGCCTGACAATTACACCATCAAGCGGGGGGACACCCTGTGGGCCATCTCGAAGATTTTCCTCAAAAGCCCCTGGCGCTGGCCCGAGCTATGGGGCATGAATCTCAAGGAGATCAAGAACCCGCACCTGATTTACCCTGGACAGCAGCTGTTTCTGGAAAAAAAGGATGGCCGCGCCACCTTGCGTACCGGCGCATCAGGCGCCGGGGACACACCTGCCGATACCATCAGGATGTCTCCACGCGCCCGCTCTGAGCCTGTGGGCAATGGCGCCTTGCCAACCATTGATTTCAACCAGATTGAATCGTTCCTGGCCGAGCCCATTGTGGTCAACGAAAAGGGTTTGACAACCGCCCCCCGCATCGTGGCTGGCGCACAGCAAGGCGAAGGCAGGGTGCTGCTGACCAAGGGCGATCGCGCCTATGCCCGCGGGCCTGCCGATGCACCGCTGCTGGACGACCAGCGCAAGGAAAAGCAGTACCGCATCTTTCGCAATGCCACGCCACTGAAAGACCCCGGCACCGGTGAAGTGCTGGGTTATGAAGCCCAGTACATCGGCGCTGCCAAACTGGTTCGCAGCGAGTTCACCCAACAAGCAAAGGCGCTGGACGGTTCGACCACGGTCGAAATCGTGCCCGCGACGATTGATATTGTTTCGGCCAAAGAAGAAATGCGTGTTGGTGACCGTTTGGTGCCAGAACCTGAACGCCAGTTTCTCAATTACGCCCCACGTGCACCCGATGGCACTGTCGATGGCCGTATTGTTTCGGTTTATGGCAGCGCAGCTGTGGTTAATGCCGCACAAAATCAGGTAGTCGTGATCAATCGCGGCACCCGGGACGGCGTACAAAATGGACATGTCATGGCCATCCTGAAAGATGGTTTGCGTATGCTGGACAAAACCGATGTGCTCAAACCCCAGATCAAGCTGCCGGACGAGCGCAACGGCCTGCTGATGGTATTTCGCACGTTTGACCGCGTATCCTACGCACTGGTTCTGGAAGTGACCGAAGTCATTCGCGTCGGCGACCGGCTGGGTAACCCACGCTGAACCCGTGATCCGGTTCAGACTGCTGGCTGCGGTCTGAGCCCATTCACGAGACACTATTTCCGAACCATCTCATGGAGCGCGAAGAACTCGCTGCGTGGCTGCGACTGACGCTCACGCCCGGTGTAGGCAACGGGTCCGCCCGCAAATTGCTGGCGGCGTTTGGATTGCCCGAATCCATCTTCACCCAGCCCATTGCCGCCTTGGCGCAGGTGGTCAGCCGCAAACAGGCCACCAGCCTTCATGCCGAACCGCCAGAACTGGCTGCGCTACTGGAAACCACCTGGAACTGGCTGGAAGCTGACCGGGCACGGCGGCACATCGTGGTACTGGGCGACACCGCCTACCCCCAATCCCTGCTGACCATCGAAGACCCGCCGTTGATGCTCTACCTGATGGGAGGCCAGAGCGGTGAACCGGCGAAGACTGGTGAAAATGAAGGGTCAAATAACCATTCAACCCTCGTCGAATATGCACAAGTTGCTGCTAATTTGATAGCAAAAAGCCTGGCTAACAGCATTGCCATGGTGGGCAGCCGCAACCCGACGCCGCAGGGTGCGGCCAACGCAAGACACTTTGCCAAAGCATTGAGCGAAGCGGGACTGACGGTGGTGTCCGGTCTGGCGCTTGGTGTGGACGGCGCGGCCCACGAAGGGGCCCTGGACAGCCCGGGCCCGAACGACCATCACCTGGCCACCGTTGCCGTGGTTGGCACCGGCCTGGACCGCGTCTACCCCAAAGACCACCACGACCTGGCCCACCGCATTGCCCAAAGGGGCCTGATCATCAGCGAGTACCCATTAGGAACACCACCCTTGCCAGCGAATTTTCCCAAGCGAAATCGCCTTATTGCCGGACTGTCGCGAGGCACACTGGTGGTGGAAGCGACGCTCAAATCTGGCTCGCTCATCACCGCCGGCCTCGCCGCAGAACAAGGCAAAGACGTTTTTGCCATTCCCGGCTCGATCCACTCCACGCAGGCCAGAGGCTGCCATGCGTTGATCAAGCAAGGCGCAAAGCTGGTGGAGTCTGTCCAGGATGTACTGGAAGAACTGAATATCCCCTTTTTGCAGCATACCCCCGTCAGTTTAGAACTCTCTACTGCGAGCAGCACAAAACCCCATGGCCTGCTGCAAGCGCTCGGGTTTGACCCGGTAGGGCTGGACGCGTTGCAGGCCCGCACCGGCATACCCACTGCCCAACTTCAGGCTGATCTCATGACACTCGAGCTGGAGGGTCTGATAACGCGACTGCCAGGCGGATTGTTTCAGCGCCTGGCCTTGGCCTGAAACACAACACAATCCGGAATTGATCGGGAAATCTGGCGGACTGCCTCCCTGGCCCGCTGTCTGCGCTATATTGACTCGATGTTTGAAGTTCTCGTCTATGTTTACGAAAACTATTGGAGGGGTGACGCATGCCCCGAGTGGGAACACCTTAAACGTAAACTCAACGCTGCGGGCTTTGAATCCCACGAAATTCAAGAAGCCCTGACCTGGCTCAACGGCTTGAATATGGTGACCAAAAGCTCACAAATTGAGGAGTCCGGGCCTGGGGTCGGCCGCAACCAGAATGTTGGAAGGTTGCCACCATTTCAATCACCGGCAACCACCACCCCTGGCAACCAGTCCCTTCAATCGTCAACAGGCATTCGTGTCTATGCGGCTGCCGAGCAGGACCATCTGAGTTGCGAGTGCCTGGGTTTTTTGACGTTTCTGGAATCGGCTGGTGTGTTGTCTGCCGGCATGCGGGAGATCGTCATCGACCGTGCCATGGCAGCACCTGGCAAACCGGTATCTCTGGATGATCTGAAAATCATCATCCTGATGGTTTACTGGGGCTTCGGGGAAGAACCTGATGTGCTGGTTCTCGACGAGTTGTGCGCCCCGACAGATCGTGTTGCCCATTAACCGATTGCGTATGCACCTCTGGCTGGAGTCGGCTCAGCCCAGCAAGCGCTCGGGGTTGGCTTCAAGTTTGGCCAGCGCATCGCGCGTTGCACGCACTGTCAGCGTTTCCTCTTCCTGTGGCAACAACAACCCAGCCTGCAGATATGCGCCCAAGCGCCCAGCCTGAATCAAGTAGCTGTGGCCATCGCCAGAGGCAAACAAGTTCAAATGTTTGCGCTCACTACGCCAGGCAAACTGGACCTCCCGAATCTGCCCATTGTGGTCCAGCGTGAACCACGATCCCAACTGCAATTCCTGCGCCCACGCCTGCATAGCCGTCGTTGGCTTGGAGCCACCGTCAGCCACCACCGCAATTTTGGATGCATCAATGCCGAGCATCAGTTCAATACTTTCGGCATCCAGTGGCAGGTCGCCCATGCCATCCTCGGATACAAAATCTTCCAGATTGGCCAGACGTTCAGCCATGGCATCAATCTGGGCTTGTGGAATAGCTTGCGTTTTAGACAAAAAGGCATCGGCCAGCGTATCGCTGATGGTCTTGATGTGGGTGTCCTGATCGACCTGCACCAGGCCCAACAGCGTCATCCCGGCACGCAAACGCTGCAGCAGCCTGGGCAGATCCTGAATCACCTTGGCGCGATCGTTGCGATTGGGTTTGGCACTGGCAGCCCAGACCAGATCGGTAGATGATTTTTTAAGATCCAGGGTTTCCGCATGCTGTGGCCCGTTGCGAACCGCAGCCATGGCCAACACTTCAGCCCAAACCTTGAACAAAAAGGTACGAACCTCCTCACGTACTGGAATATCCTTGAGCATGTTTCGCATCTCAATGGTGTACTGGATGGTTAACGTCTCCCGCTGCTCAACCTGCTGCGCCACACCAACTACTTTTTGTGCATTGGATTTTTCGGTCAGGAATTTAGCCAGGAATTTTTGAAATTCGTCGTATACCAATTGGTATACGCGTTTGCCCGTCTCCGGATACTGCTCAATCACCTGAACAATGCGCTTGATCTCCAGTTCCAGAGCACCGCCCTGGATATTGGCAGTATCGAAACCCATCACGCATGAGCCCATGCGGTCAATCAGTTGTCGTGCCGGGTGATTCAAGGTCCCAAAAAAATCTGGCTCAGCCAGGGCAACGCGCAAAACAGGCATTTGCAGACGGGCAAACCAGACACGAATACCCGGTGGAATGCGTTCTTCCTGCAAAATGGCCTGAAACATCAGCGCCACAATTTCAATCGTGGCTTTTTCACTCTTGGTTTCAGCCTTTTTCTTGAGCTCGACAGTCTGCTCGCGCAGTTGGCCCGCTACCCGTGCAACACCAGCCGGACTGTAGTCCTCCATGACAGTGCCGCTGCCAGAGACCACCTCATTGCCAAAACCACCAGCTGGTGGCCTGACCGCCATCGCTGCTGCCAACCTGGGCGATGCAGGTTCGAATCGGGTTGCCTCAAAGTCAGTACCCGCCCCACCCACAAGGAGACGTTTGAGCTGACCCACAACCCCGAGCGCACGACTACGGGCCCGGGCAAGCGGGGTAGCTGATGTCAGCATGCGGGTTTCTTCGTTGGCCCCATACACAGAGGGTCGCCCGCTTGGCGACTGAGACAGGCCGCTGGGGCGCGACCCTGCACCTGGTGGTTGCGCCCCCCCCTCCCCTCGATCACCGCCGCCCCAGCCCAATCGCCCACCAAACGCAGCAAGGCCACTGGCTGCGTAGCCGCCAGTCGCTGGCGACTGCTCCAAGTCGCCATTTTGAGACCTGGATGCTCCGCTGCTACGCCCTTTTGCCGACCACTTGATCCGGTCTTTCAGGTCAATGGTTGGCATGATGCCCTGATTGATCAAGTACTCGTTGCATTTCACATATGCAGCAGGCAAGCGTTCGGCCAGGACACGCTGCGCCACATCGGTCACCAGGAGCCAGGAGTCCTTCGGCATGCCAACACTAACCCAGCGCTCTACCATTGCCAAAACAAGTACGTCCGGGCGCAGTATGTCCTGAGGACTCAGCTCGTCAGTACCCTCCAGGAAAAGGGTGCGCACGCGAAGATCTTCGAACGACTCGCTCACTTTGTCACGGATACCCAGCACAATGCGCGAAGCCATGATCTTGTTGTCAGCCACATCCTCGCCCACCAACTGCAGTCCCGTCATTTCCAGCCTGTCTTTGGGCCTCACCAACGCCGGGCGCAGGGCATTCTGCCAGTCAGTCAAAGTACCATCCTGCCAGGCTGAACGAAGGCGTTGATAAAACGTCCAGGCATCGCGTCGTGTTTGCATTTCACGCGACGGCGCAGCCTCATTCATCAACGCAGTCAGTCGGCCCTCTACTGCGGCACTGATCTCCACCATGGCACGGCCGGCTTCGCGCACCAGGCGCGCACGCGCCTCATGTGCGTATTCGTCCCGTTGAGCAAAATTTGAGGTGGTGGTCATGAGCGAGTCTTCTCAGACTGTAGCACCCGCATTCGGGTCGTTCGGATCATTGCTCTTCGAACCTGCTCCACTTTTAATCAGATCCTCGCGCTTGATACCGAGCCACATGGCAATGGCGGCACCTACAAACACCGATGAGTAAATGCCAAAACAAATACCGATGGTGAGCGCTAACGCAAAGTAATACAGGGTTGGACCGCCAAAAAGCAACATAGACAAAACCATGATCTGTGTGGAACCGTGCGTAATGATAGTACGGCTAATGGTCGAAGTAATGGCATTGTCGATGATCTCGACCGTGTTCATCTTGCGAAAACGCCGGAAGTTCTCCCGAATTCTGTCAAATATGACCACAGATTCGTTCACCGAGTATCCCAGCACCGCCAGCACCGCTGCCAACACGGGTAGCGAGAACTCCCACTGAAAGAATGCAAAAAAGCCCAGAATGATGATCACATCGTGCAAATTGGCAATGATGGCTGCCACTGCAAACTTCCACTCAAACCGGATAGCCAGGTAAATCATGATGCCGACCACTACCATGCCCAGCGCCTTGAGGCCATCCACCGCCAGCTCCTCGCCTACCTGTGGACCGACAAACTCGGAACGGCGCAAAACGGCATCCGGATCAGCCTGCTTCAAGGCGGTCAGGGCGGCCTCGCTTTGCTGCGCCGAATTCACCCCTTTTTTGGCCGGCAGCCGAATCATCACATCCCGGGAAGTACCGAAATTCTGTACCTGAACATCGGTATAACCCAGCCCCGAGATGACCCCGCGTATCTTGCCGACGTCAGCCGCCTGTGAATAACCCACCTCCATGACCGTGCCACCAGTGAACTCCACTGACAGGTGCAGGCCCCGGCTGAACAGGAAAAACACAGCCAGAAGGAAAGTCACCAGCGACACCACATTCAGCACCAGCGCGTGGCGCATGAACGGAATGTCTTTTCGGATTTTGAAAAATTCCATCGTCTTTCCCTATTCGGCCTTGGTCACTGCGGTGCCCGCATCGGGACGCCACACCGTTCCAATGGACACGCCTTTGAGCTTCTTCTGACGGCCGTACCAGAAATTGACCAGTCCACGCGAGAAAAACACCGCCGAGAACATACTGGTCAGGATGCCAATACAGTGCACCACGGCAAAGCCGCGAACCGGCCCCGAGCCAAAAATCAGCAGGGCCACACCCGCAATCAACGTCGTGACATTGGAGTCCAGAATGGTGCCCCAGGCCCGGTCATAACCTGCGTTGATGGCGGCCTGCGGCGAGGCGCCGTTGCGCAGCTCTTCCCGCACCCGCTCATTGATGAGCACATTGGAGTCGATCGCCATACCCAGCGCCAGTGCCATGGCGGCCATGCCAGGCAGAGTTAACGTGGCTTGCAGCATGGACAGCACCGCCACCAGCAACAACAGGTTCACACCCAGCGCAATGCCTGAGAACAGGCCGAACATCATGTAATACACACACATGAACGCTACGATCACCAGGAAACCCCAAGTCACGCTGTTAAAGCCCTTGGCAATGTTTTCGGCGCCAAGGCTGGGGCCAATGGTGCGTTCCTCAATGATTTCCATGGGCGCGGCCAGCGAGCCTGCGCGCAGCAGCAAAGCGAGGTCACTCGCCTCAGTCACCGTCATCGAGCCGGAAATCTGGAAACGGTTACCCAGTTCACCCTGAATCACCGGCGCCGTCAGTACCTCGCCCCTGCCTTTTTCGAACAGCAGGATCGCCATGCGTTTTTTCAGGTTTTCACGGCTGGTATCGCGCATGATGCGACCGCCCTTGGCGTCCACCGTCAAGTCCACTTTCGGTTGCTGGTCCTGGGAATCAAAGCCGGGCTGGGCATCAGTCAGGTTTTCACCGGTGATGATGACCTGCTTCTTGACAATGACGGACTGGCCATTGCGCTCCTTGAAGCGCTCCATGCCAAACGGAACCGGCCCGGTGTCGCTTTCTGCTGCACGCGCCTCGGCACTGTCATCCACCAGGCGCATTTCCAGCGTGGCGGTACGGCCCAGAATATCCTTGGCCTTGGCTGTGTCCTGCACGCCAGGCAATTGCACCACGATGCGGTCCGGCCCCTGCTGCTGAATCACCGGCTCGGCCACACCCAGCTCATTGATCCGGTTGTGCAGCGTCACCATGTTTTGCTTGACAGCCTGCTCCTGCACCAAACGGGCCGCCACCGGCTTGATGGTGGCAGTCAGTTTGTATTCCGTGCCGTCTGGTGCGTCCACGTACTGCAGATCGGCAAACTGGTCAGCCAGCACGGCTTTCGCAGCTTCCAGCGTCTGGGAATCCCGCACACGCAGCTCAATGGCCTGTCCGTTGCGGCTGATTCCGCCATGCCGGACGTTTTTTTCGCGCAGTGCGGAGCGCAAGTCACCCGCCAGGCTTTCTGCCTTTTTGGTCAGCGCAGCCTGCATGTCCACCTGCAGCATGAAGTGCACGCCACCGCGCAGATCCAGCCCCAGGTACATGGGCGCAGCACCCATCGCCGACAGCCAGGCTGGCGAGCGCGACAGCAGGTTCAGTGCCACCACATAGCCGGGGTCGGTCACGTCGGGAATCAGGGTTTTCTGGATTGCGTCCTTGGCTTTCAGCTGGACATCGGTGGAAGCAAATCGCGCCTTGATGGAGTTGCCGTCAAAGGTGATGGCATCAGGCGCAATACCCGCAGCTTTCAGTGCTTCCTCCACCTTTGCCTGGGTGGCGAGATCAACCTTGACGCTGGACTTGCCAGCGGAGACCTGCACAGCAGGCGCTTCACCAAAGAGATTGGGCAGGGTGTAGAGCACCCCGACCAGTAGCGCGATCACCAGGATCACGTACTTCCAGACCGGATATCGGTTCATGTTCGCGCTGGTTATTCGTTTATCTTTACTTGATCGTGCCCTTGGGCAATACCTGCACCACAGCGGCACGCTGGATCTGGGCTTCCACACCCGGCGCAATCTCGACGCTCAGGTAGTTGTCACCCATTTTGGAAACCTTGCCCAGCATGCCACCGCCCATCACCACCTCGTCACCTTTGGCCAGCGCATCGATCATGGCACGATGCTCTTTTTGCTTCTTCATCTGGGGACGGATCATCACAAAATAAAGCACAACAAACATGAGCACCAGCGGCAACATGCTGCTGAGGCTGGAGAGCATGTCCCCCCCTGCGGCTGCAGGAGCGGTTTGGGCATAAGCTGAAGAAATAAACACAGATAACTCCACAACAACAGTTAATTGGACCTCTCAGGCGCGCCAAAGCGGCATCCAGGCGATAGCCTTGCATTGTATGCGGCGCTATTGCAAGCCACTGGGTGGCAATCCCGCACCCGATTTCAGGCCGTCTTTTTGACCGCCTCGGGACTGCGCCATTGCGCCATCAACCCCTGCCACTGCAGACGAGCCGCTTTCAGGTTGCGCTCCTTGACGTGCCCATAACCCTTGATCTGCTCGGGAATTCGGGCAATCTCAAGCCCAGTGGCGTGATTGATGGCATTCAGTGATGCCAGCACCTCTTCCACGCTGTCCTTGTATTCACCGATCAGCGCACGCTCGATGCGCCGCTCTTCGGTTTTGCCAAAGATGTCCAGCGCCGTGCCGCGCAACCCCTTCAGCCTGGCCAGCAACCTGAACCCGGTCAGCATCCAGGAACCAAAAGACTGCTTGACCAGTTCACCCTTGTCGTTTTTCTTCGCCATGATGGGCGGGGCCAGGTGGTAATTCAGCTTGAAGTCGCCTTCGAACATGGCATTGACTTTGCCCAGGAACGCCGTGTCGGTGTGCAGCCGCGCCACTTCGTATTCATCCTTGTAGGCCATCAGCTTGAACAGGTACCGCGCCACGGATTCAGTCAGCGTGGTCTTGTTCAACGGCGCTTCTGCAGCCCGCACCCGGTTCACAAACGCCTCATAGGTTTTGGCATACGCAACGTTCTGGTAGCCGGTGAGGAACTCGACCCGGCGCGCAATCACGGTCTCCAGCGTCTCGCGCTGTTTGAACTCCACCACCTGCGCTGGGGCCATCTGCTTCTCTACCGACGCCCAGTCGTGCGCTGCGCGGCGACCCCATTCAAAGGCGGTCTTGTTCTGCTCCACGGCCACAGCGTTCAGCTCAATCGCCCGCATAAGCGAGTCACGCGACAGCGGCACCCAGCCCTTTTGCCAGGCGTAACCCAGCATCATGGGATTGGTATAAATGCTGTCGCCCATCAGGCGGGTAGCAGCACCATCTGCATCAAACGCACCCACACCGTCTTCGCCGACGGTCTGCACAATCTCGGCCACGCAGGCTTCGGACGGATTGGCCCAGTTGGCGTTGCGCACAAACGCTGCCGTGGGTGTGCCATGCGAGTTGATGGCCACGTGTGTGCGGCCCGCGCGCATGCGTTGCGTGGTTTCTTTCGACACGGTCACCAGCGGGTCGCAACCAATGATCAGGTCGGCCGCGGCCATGCTCACACGCGTGGTGCGGATGTGCTCCTGCGTGTCGGCAATCAGCACATGGCTCCAGGTGGCGCCGCCCTTTTGCGCCAGACCACCTGCGTCCTGCGTGACGATGCCCTTGCCTTCAATATGCGCTGCCGTCCCCAGCAACTGGCCGATGGTGATGACCCCCGTGCCACCCACCCCTGCCACCACGATACCCCAGACGTTGCCGCTGGCAGCGTGCATGGGCAACATCACCGGCTCCGGCAAAGCCTCCAGCTCGAACGGCGACGCAGCCCTACCCTTGGCCTTTTTCTTGAGCTGGCCACCTTCGACCGTGACGAAGCTCGGGCAAAAGCCTTTGGTGCAGGAATAGTCCTTGTTGCAGGTGCTCTGGTTGATGGTGCGCTTGCGGCCAAATTCGGTCTCCAGCGGCTCCACGCTGAGGCAATTGCTCTGCACGCTGCAGTCGCCACAGCCTTCACACACCAGCTCGTTGATGACCACACGTTTGGCCGGGTCCACCATCGTTCCGCGTTTGCGGCGGCGGCGTTTCTCCGTGGCACAGGTCTGGTCGTAAATGATGACGGTCGTGCCCTTGATTTCGCGGAACGCGCGCTGAATGACGTCCAGCGAGTCACGGTGTTCAATCGTGATGCCGTCAGGTAGACCTTTGACCGCGTCGTACTTCTCCGGCTCATCGGTCACGATGGTGATCTTCGCCGCACCCTCGGCCCGCATGCTCTGCGCAATCTGCACCACGCTGTGGCCTTCGGGCCGCTCACCGACCTGCTGGCCACCCGTCATGGCCACCGCGTCGTTATAAAGAATCTTGTAGGTGATGTTCACGCCCGCAGCAATGCTCTGGCGCACGGCCAGGGAGCCGCTGTGAAAGTAAGTGCCGTCACCCATGTTCGCAAAAATGTGCTGGTCTGTCGTGAACGGCGCCTGGCCCACCCATGGCACACCCTCACCGCCCATCTGCGTGAAGCCAATGGTGCTGCGATCCATCCAGGTGGCCATGAAGTGGCAGCCAATGCCAGCCATGGCGCGCGAGCCTTCCGGCACTTTGGTGGACGTGTTGTGCGGACAGCCTGAGCAAAACCAGGGCTGGCGGTCCGCGCCCTGCACGCCAACGCCCTGCACGCCGCGTACCTCGATGGCTTTCATCGACTGTTCTTTGGCTTGCAAAATGGCCAGTTGTGCGTCAATGCGGGCGGCCATGTCGCCGTCCACCCCCATTTTTTTGACGCGCTGGGCAATGGCCCTGGCAATCAGCGCGGGCGAGAGGTCGGCATTAGCGCGCAGCAGCGTATGGGCCGACGGGTTGGCCAACGACCACTCACCGCCACTGAAATCACCCTCCACTTCGCCAAACTTGCCCAGCACATTGGGCCGCACGTCAGCACGCCAGTTGTACAGCTCCTCCTTCAACTGGTACTCAATGACCTGACGCTTCTCTTCGATCACCAGAATCTCTTGCAGGCCGGTGGCGAATTCACGGGTCAGCTGCGCCTCCAGCGGCCACACCACGCCCACCTTGTGCACGCGAATGCCGAGCTGGCGGCAGGCATCGTCGTCCAGCCCCAGATCGACCAGCGCCTGGCGCGTGTCGTTCCAGGCCTTGCCGCTGGCGATCAAGCCCAGTCGGTCATGCTTCGTTTCAACCGCGTTGTAGTTCAGCTTGTTGGCGCGGATGTAGGCCAGCGCGGCGTACCACTTGGTGTCGAACAGGCGGGCCTCCTGATCCAGTGCATGGTCGGGCCAGCGGATGTGCACGCCACCGGGCGGCATCTGAAAATCAGTCGGGATCTTGATCTGCACACGTTCGGGGTCAATCATTGCGGTGGCGCTGGACTCCACAATTTCCTGAATCGTCTTCATGCCCGCCCACACGCCCGAGAAACGGCTCATGGCAAAGGCGTGAATGCCCAGGTCCAGGATTTCCTGCACCGTCGCCGGGAAGAACACCGGAAAGCCGCACGCCTTGAAGATGTGGTCACTCTGATGCGCGGCGGTGGAGCTTTTGGAAATATGGTCATCGCCCGCCACCGCAATCACGCCGCCCCACGGCGTGGTGCCCGCCATGTTGGCGTGTTTGAACACGTCCGAGCAGCGGTCCACGCCCGGCCCCTTGCCGTACCAGATGCCAAACACACCGTCGAATTTATTGGTGCCCGGGGGCGAGAAGCCCAATTGCTGCGTGCCCCACAAGGCGGTGGCGGCCAGCTCTTCGTTCACGCCCGGCTGGAACACGATGTTCTGCGCCTTGAGGTATTTTTCGGCTTTCCACAGCGCCTGGTCATAACCACCCAACGGCGAGCCGCGATACCCGCTGATGAAACCCGCCGTGTTTTTGCCCTGCAACTGGTCACGCAGGCGCTGCAGCATGGGCAGCTTCACCAGCGCCTGCACGCCGCTCATGAAGGCACGGCCATAGTCCAGCGAATATTTGTCATCCAGCGTGACGGTTTCCAGCGCTTTGCGGATGTGCTCGGGTAGCGGTGCGTTCATGGGCGAAGGTTCTCCGGAATGTGACGAAAACCGCCTCGTGAGCGGTCAAAAACGATCAGCAACTTAGGTGAGGCTGCCTCTCTATCTGCAGGGAAAGTGTATGCGTGCGGCGCTGATATGTCTTTGCTTTCTTTGCCCGATTAACGCTTGTTCGAGAAAGAATCTTGCGCGAAAATTCCCGCAATCCATTGTCGCCGGGGTCGCTGGGGCAGGTGGGTTTGAAAATCCGGGACGGAGGTAAGTCATGAAGCTCAAAAACATCCTCTTTTATATGCTTTTTATGCCTTCAGCCCTCACCAACTATGCACAGACAGCTATTAATTCAGGAGCAAACAATTCTGCACAAAGCAGCATCACCTCCACGCTGCCGCTGCGCAACCTGAGCATCGAGGTGCGGCAGATCAACCAGATCAGCGCCGAGCAGGCCGGCATCTCGGCCCGGGGCAACATCCGGCTGCGGCCCAACGCGTCGTCCGCCAATGTGGACGTCAACGCACAGCAAAACCAGCAGTCCAGCAACACCAACACGCTGCAGCAGGTGCTGGTGCTGAACGGCCGACGCGTCGCCGTGGGCTTGCGCAGCAGTGTGCCGCTACGGCTGGTGCAGGCGGTCATTCAAAACGGTGTGCTGGTAATCGTGCCCGGCACGGTGCTGCTGGAGTCGGGCACCGGTTTCGACGCCATCGCGCGCTGGGAGGGCGGTGACCTGGTGGAGCTGGAGCTGGACGCCTCGCAAGGCAAGGGCGCGGTGATGTCGCAAACCACGAGCACCGCCACCTCGCTGATGGTGCCGGTGGGCGAGTGGATCACCGTGGCGCACTCGGATACGCAGGGCAGTGGCCGCTGGTCCAGCCAGGCGCTGGTGCAGGTTCAGCTGCGCGTAAACATTCGTTGAAGCAGCGTTGAAACCTTACTTCGACCCTACTTCGACCCTATTTCGGCCACAGCACCCACAACTGCAACGGCTGCTTGAGCCGCCCAGCCAGTTCACCCGCCGGCGCACCCGTGCCCACAAAGTAGTCAGCCCGCACGGCGCCCACAATATCGCCACCGGTGTCCTGCGCCAGCACCAGCCGCTGCAGGCTGACCGCCGGGCCGCTGGAGGCCATCCACACCGGCGTGCCGTAGGGAATGCTCTCCTTGTCCACCGCGATGGAGCGCCCCGGCGTGAGCGCCACGCCCTGCGCGCCCTTGGGGCCAAACACGGCGTCCGCATCCGTCAGCGCCTCTTCGCGGAAAAACACCGTGCGCGGGTTGGCCCACAGCATCTCGTTCACCCGCTGCGGGTTTTGCGCCACCCAGGCCTTGATGCCGGGCCAGGTTCCGTCACGAATCAGCCCCTGATCCAGCAGCCAGCGGCCCACACTTTTGTATGGATGATCATTGGAGGCCGCAAACGCCACGCGCACCGTGCGCCGCGAGCCGTCGGCCTCGGTCACCAGCAAACGGCCCGAGCCCTGAATCTGCAACACCAGCGCATCCACCGGGTCGGCCAGCCAGGCAATCTCGCGACCACGCAAGGCGGCCTTGGCCTCAGGCAGGGTGTCGATCTCCTGCCGGGTGAACCACGGTTTGCGGCTGGCCAGCGTAGTGGGCACGCGGTACAGCGGCACCAGAAAACCCGGTTTGGCCACGCGCGAGGCGTCGATCATCGGCTCGAAATACCCCGTGAGCAGCCCCTGCGCTGAGCCACCGACAGACGCACTGAGCGGCTCCACCCGGTAAGGCTGCAACCGCTGCATCATCCAGGCGCGCTGCTCCTGATCGGTGCCAATGCTCAGGCGGCGAACGTCGGCACACAACGGCGCAAACGTGGGACCGGGCCGCTCGCAGCTTTTGGTCCAGGCGTTCCAGGCTTCATGCAGTTTGTCGTCTCCAAAGCCCGGCAGCTCAGCCCAGCGCACCGGCACCCAGCGGCTTTTGGCTTGCTGCAGCGCGGCGGGCAGGGGGGCTGTGTCGGACGGCAGGCCGCTGGTGGACGTGGCGGGGCCAGCAATGTCGGGCGCAGGCCCATGCACGGAGATGGCGCTGCAGCCGGCCAGCGTTCCTACAATCAGGGTGATGCGAATGCGCCGCGAAATCAGTCGCGGAATTTGCCACAGGAGTCGGTTCATGGGTCTGATTTTGCTTGAAGCGCTGGGTGCCGGGCTGGTGCTGGTGCTGATCGTCTGGTGGACGATGTTCTCGGGGCGCAAAGGCGGGGAGTTGCCGAAGGCACATCAAACCGATGCGCCCGCAGATTCGGACGCCCATTCAAAGACCCCTGACTAAAGGCCTTAGCAACGCGAATTTTTGGCATTTTATAATGCCAAATCGATATCCAGCCCTCATCAAATATACGTGAGCAGCTATATATTTTGTAGCAAATTGGCCAGCTCGACGGCCGACTTGACTTCCATCTTGTCAAACACGCGGGCGCGGTGAACCTCCACCGTGCGCACGCTGATGTCCAGCTGGTCGGCGATCAGCTTGTTGGGCAGACCCTCCACCACCAACCACATCACGCCGCGCTCGCGCTCGGTCAGCTCGGCCAGCCTGCGCTGCACCAGCGCCTTTTTGCCCACCGTTTGCAGGTATTGGCCGGACAGCGCAATCGCCTGCTCGATGCGATCCACCAGCGCATTGTCGGAAAACGGCTTCTCGCAAAAATCAAATGCGCCGCGCTTGACCGCGTCCACCGCGGTCGGCACATCGGCGTGGCCGGTCAAAAAAATCACCGGCATGGCCTGAATCAGCCCGCGCTCGATCAGCGTGTCAAACAGCGCCAGCCCGCTCAGGCCCGGCATGCGCACATCGAGCAACAGGCAGCAAGGTTCTGTGGTCTGCACGCGCCCCGCACGAAGCTGCTCATCAAACACCTGCGCGCTCTCAAATGCTTCGCTGGGCAGCCGCCGCGTGCGCAACAGCCAGGCCAGTGCCTCACGCACGCTGGCATCGTCATCAACGATGAAGACGGTGGCATTCAGCGTGGGTTGCATGCCGTTAGTCTAGCGTTTGACATCCCGGGGGATGGCGTAGGTGCCCACCACATGCGCCACCAGCTCGTCGCCACCTTCCGAATACAGCGACACCTCGCCCACTGCCAGCGTTTTTCCCAGCTTGATAAGTTTGCACACGCCGATGATGGCTTTGTCGGCCGACGGTTTGCGCAGGAAGTTGATGCTCAGGCTGGTGGTGAGGGCCAGTGGAACAATGCCGATTTCGCCCAGAACGGCGATGTACAGCGCCACATCCGCCACCGTCATCATCACCGGGCCCGACACCGTGCCCCCGGGGCGCAACTCATCAATGCCAATCGCATGCCGGACCGTTGCAGACATGCTGCCCACCGCTTCGATGGTGCATTTGGTCTGCGGGAATTCCTCCTTGATGAAGGCGGAGATTTCTGATTTGGTTGGCATGAGCGACTGTGAGTAATGTTTGAGCAAGGCGTGCCATACTGTCAGCACTTCGGTCGGGCAGAAGTTTAGGCGCTATCAGACTATCAGAGCAAACTGGATGGCATTTGCATACTCTGAGTGTGAACACGTCCCTTGTATTCGAACTCGGGCTCAGGCACCAAAGCTCAATAGTGGCGCATCCATGTTTCGTGCAGGGGAAGATCAGTCAGTCCACCCGCACGGCGCTGTCGCCCCGATTTGTGCCGCACGAAATGTTTCAGGTGGCCGGGATTTCGCGCACGCCTTCGGGCAAGAAGCAGGAACTGCCAGCCAAAAAACTGCTGCTGGGCCAACCCGGGTTGTATGGACTGGTATGCCGCGCTGGCCACACAACGAGCGGTCAGCATCCCGGTCACCTGAAGAACTTGAGAGGCGCTTCAGGCGCCTTCGGGCTTGATCTGTGCGCGTGCAATCACCGGCTTCCAGCGCGCCTGCTCGGCCCTGATGAAGGCGTCGAACTCGGCGCCGGTGTTGCCGACTGCCTGTGCCGTATCAATAGCCAGTTTCTCTTTGACGACGTTGCCACGGGTGGCCTTGATGGCCTCGGCCTCCAGTTTCGCGATATTGGCCTTGTGCCACTTGGAAGGTGCCAGCAGGCCATACCACTGTGTCATCTCGAAACCCTTGTAGCCCTGCTCGGCAACGGTGGGCACATCGGGCAGTTGCGGCAGGCGTGTGGCTGTGCCGGTTGCGATGCAGCGCAGCTTGCCGGCCTTGATGAACTGCAGCAACGCGGGAGCGCCCACAGACGCGGCGTCCAGACGGCCTGCCATCAGGTCGGTGAGCATCGGGCCGGTGCCACGGTAGGGCACGTGCAGCACAAAGGTTTCAGAGACCATCTTCAAATACTCAAACGCCAGATGCCCGGCGCTGCCGTTACCCGCCGAGCCGTAGTTCAGCTGACCGGGTTTGGACTTGGCGTAGGCCACGAATTCCTTGAGGTTCTTGACCGGCAGGTCCGGGTGCACCACATACAGGCTGGGTACTTTGGACACCAGGGTCACCGGGACAAAGTCTTTCGCGGCGTCGTAAGGCAGCTTGGGGAAGATGTAGGGATTGACCGCCAGCGTGCCAATGTGGCCCAGGATCAGGGTGTGGTCGTCGGTCGAGTTGGCCACTTCCTGCATGGCGATGTTGCCGGCGGCACCGGGCTTGTTGTCCACAAAGACATTCTGGCCGATGGTCTTGGCCATCTCGCCGGCTACGGCACGGGCCACGATTTCGGAGCTGCCGCCAGGCGCAAACGGCACCACCAGACGCAGGGGCTTGGCCGGCCAGGCCTGTGAGCGGGCCTGTGGCAGCCACAAACTGGAGGCAGCGGCGGCACCCACCGTGAGCAAACTGCGGCGGTTGAAGTTCAGTGGGGTCATCGGGCGTCTCCTGGATTTTTAAGAAAGAGGCGCCTATGGTGCCGCAAGTAACCTATCAATTGCCTTTCAACCAGGTCGTTCCCGGGGCAGGATAATCCGGGGCATGCGAATCCTGTTGGCAGAAGATGAGCACGCTCTGGGCGAGTGGTTGGCCAAGGCGCTTGAGCAAAGTGGCTACCGTGTGGACTGGCGTGATGACGGCCGTCTGGTTGAGCGTGCCCTGGTGGATCACGATTACGACGCCGTGATACTGGATCTCGGATTGCCGGGGCGCAGCGGCAACGATATTTTGCGGCGATTGCGTGCGCAGGACAAACGGCTGCCGGTTCTCATCCTGACGGCGCGGGACTCGCTGACTGAACGGGTGAACACCCTGAATGAGGGCGCAGATGACTTTCTGGTCAAGCCGTTTGCACTGGCTGAGCTGGAAGCGCGACTGACGGCATTGATGCGCCGCGCCCGTGGCAACGAGCATCCCCGCTTTGCGTGCGGGCCACTGCAGTTTGACACGGTCTCCCGCCAGTTCACGCTGGGCCTGGAGATTCTTCCGCTGTCACCACGCGAGCACGCGTTGCTCAAGGCGTTGATCCAGCGCAGCGGCGAACCGCTATCCCGCCAGCAGGTCATGGACCGCGTATTCAGTGACGAGGAAGATGTGCAGCCCAGCGTCATTGACGTTCTGGTGCACCGGCTGCGCAAGCGGCTGGACCAAAGCGGCGTGCGTATTCAGACTTACCGAGGCTTGGGTTATGTCCTGGAACTGGGTTCGCCGGGCTAGCATCCGGGTCAGGTTGCTGGCCCTGCTGTTGCCCGCGATGGCGCTGGTGACAGCGGCCAGCCTGTGGTTGACACGCGCCGACGCCGTCTCCTCGGCCAACGCCGCCTACGACCGTTCACTGCTCGGGGCCATCAAGGCGCTTGATTTGAATGTGTCAACCGCCTCAGGCGGCTTGTCGGTTGAACTTCCCTATCGTCTTTTTGAGTTTTTTCAGCTCACGGCGACCGGGAACGTCTATTTCAGGGTGGCAACCGCCGACAGCCTGGTGGAAATCGGCAATCCGGATCTGCCACCTCCGCCATCTGCATTGCGCACCGGACAGCCCATGTTTTATGACGCCACCTATTTTGGTGAATCGGTGCGTGTCGGCGCTTTTATGCGACCGCTGGAGCAACCCCTCAATGGGGGAGGCGAGCCGCAGCTGGTGATTCAGGTCGCAGAAAGCACGTCATCGCGTGAGCAGTTCACCGCCACTTTCGTACGGCGTGCCGCGGTGCGGGACATCTTGCTGCTGGTCTTGATGAGTGCAGCGGTGGTGATGGGGCTGACGGTGGCACTCAGGCCGATGGCGCAACTGGCCGCCCAGACAAGAGCCCGGGCACCTGACGATCTGCGTCCCCTGCAAGCAGGTGATTTGCCAGGCGACATACGACCCCTGGTTGATGCCATCAACCAGCAACTGGAACGGACCAGCCAGTTGATGGCCGAGCGCCGGGGGTTTATCGACGATGCCTCCCACCAGTTGCGCACGCCACTGACCATCCTGCGTGCTCAGCTCGACTACGTCTTGCGTGAGCCGGACCCAGCGCAGCGGCAACTGGCTCTTGAGGCCCTGTCTGAGGAACTGGGCAACACCATTCGTGCGACCAATCAGCTCCTCACGCTGGCACGAACCGATGCCGCCAGACCACAGCGGGAACGGTTTGACATGGGCGATCTGGCGCGGGAAGTCGCGCTGGAGTTGTTGCCGCTGGCTCGCGCACGTGGCATGGATTTTGGTGTGGATGAGCGGGCCGAGCCGCTGCAAGCCGAGGGTGACCGGGGAATGCTTCAGCATGCCCTGATCAACATTGCGCACAATGCGATTCAGCATGGCCGGCCACAAGGCGTGGTCACACTGCAGGTGGCCGCAGATCAACTTGGTTTCAGCCTGCAGGTGATTGATAACGGATTCGGTATGGACCCGGACGTGCTGAACCGTCTTGGCCAGCGATTTGTCAAAAGCCGGGGTAGCCGCGGTTCCGGGCTGGGGCTGGCAATTGCGCACTCCGTGATTGAGCGGCATGCCGGACGCCTGCGCATTGAGCCAGCCCAGGCCGCCGGCGGCTTGTGTGTTGCATTGTGGTGGCCCCGATCATGAAACGCCTGCTCCTTTTGTTGAGTTTCCAGGTTGTGCTGGCACACGCAGGCGTGCTTGAAGGGGCGCGCTGCATTGCCCCTGCCAAGCCGGGTGGTGGCTTTGACCTGACCTGCCAGCTGGCACGTTCTGCCTTGCAGGAAGCGGGCCTTACCCCCGTGCCTTTGCCCATCGTGTATCAGCCCGGGGGTATTGGCGCCCTGGCGTTCAAAAGTGCAGTGACGCAACGACCCACGGACGGCCATGCCATCGTCGCGTTTTCTTCTGGCTCCCTGCTCAATCTGGCACAGGGCCGCTTCGGTCCCTATACGTCCCGCGATGTGCGCTGGATTGCCAGTCTGGGACTGGACTACGGCGTGATTGCTGTACGACAAGATGCCCCTTTCAAGACATTGGCTCAGCTTTTGAGTGCGTTGCGTGACACTCCGAACCGCATCGTTTTTGGCGCCGGGGGCTCCATCGGCAGTCAGGACTGGATGAAGGCGGCGTTGCTGGCACGGGCCGCTGGCGTGAGCCACAAGGTGATGCGTTTCGTGGCATTTGAAGGCGGTGGGGAGGCGCTGACTGCTCTGCGCGGCGATCATGTCCAGGTGTTGGCCGGAGATGCTGCCGAGGTAGCCCGGCAGATCGATCAGGGCGCCCAAATCCGCGTTTTGGCGGTGCTGGCGGCAGAACGTTTGCCCGGTCGCTGGGCCCAGACTCCTACCGCCAGAGAGCAGGGATTTGATATTCGATGGCCCATTGTGCGCGGGCTGTACGTCGGGCCGGGGGTAAGTGATCGCGACCGGAGCGAGTGGGTTGATGTATGGACCCGGGCGATGACCCATTCGTCCCTGCCACGGGAACTGGCCCGTGCAGGCTTTCAGCCGGCGTGGATGACGGGAGCCGAGCTGGAGACGCTTGTCAACAAACAGATGGTGGAATATCGCCAGCTCGCCATTGAGTTTGGAGTTTCCCGTTGAAACTGAATAGCTCAACGATCAAACTAAACTATAGGGCGCAGCGTCGCCCGGTTGTTGTCTACGTTCATCTGGTGAAGTATGCGCCTGACGTATATCTGGGTGCAAAACCATTGATTGTCTGTGCAAGCGTGCGGCGCTAATATCCGAGATGAACGAGTGCTGTTGACGCACTTCCAACCCCATACCGAAAGACACCCCATGGCCCACGCCGCTTTTAACTGGCAAGACCCTTTTCTGCTCGACAGTCAGCTCTCCGACGACGAGCGCATGGTGCGTGATGCGGCTACTGCTTATTGCCAGGACAAACTCACACCTCGCGTCACCCAGGCATTCCGCGACGGCACGACTGACGCGGCCATCTTTCGTGAAATGGGCGAACTCGGCCTGCTCGGCCCCACCATCGCCGAGCAATATGGCGGCCCCGGCCTGAACTACGTGGCCTATGGCCTGATCGCCCGCGAAGTGGAGCGTGTGGACAGCGGCTATCGCTCCATGATGAGCGTGCAAAGCTCGCTGGTGATGGTGCCGATTTACGAATTCGGCACCGAAGCCCAGCGCCAAAAGTACCTGCCCCGGCTTGCCACCGGCGAGTGGATTGGCTGCTTCGGCCTGACCGAGCCTGACCATGGCTCCGACCCCGGCTCCATGGCCACCCGTGCCCACAGGGTGGCGGGCGGCTACAAGCTCACCGGCTCCAAGATGTGGATCAGCAACAGTCCGATTGCCGACGTGTTTGTGGTCTGGGCCAAGGAAGTTTCCGAGTCCGGCCAGGTCGGCCCGATCCGCGGCTTTGTGCTGGAAAAAGGCTTCAAGGGTTTGAGCGCCCCCGCCATCCACAGCAAGGTGGGCCTGCGCGCTTCCATCACTGGTGAGATCGTGATGGACGGCGTGTTCTGCCCTGAAGAAAACGCATTCCCCGAAGTGCAGGGCCTCAAAGGCCCGTTCACCTGCCTGAACAGTGCCCGCTACGGCATCGCCTGGGGCGCCCTGGGTGCGGCCGAAGACTGCTGGACGCGCGCGCGCCAGTACGTGCTGGACCGCAAACAGTTCGGCCGACCTCTGGCCGCCAACCAGCTGATCCAGAAAAAGCTGGCCGACATGCAAACCGAAATCGCGCTGGGCCTGCAGGGCTGCCTGCGCCTGGGCCGCATGAAGGACGAAGGCACCGCATCGGTGGAAATCACCTCCATCCTCAAGCGCAACTCGTGTGGCAAGTCATTGGACATTGCCCGCATGGCACGCGACATGATGGGTGGCAACGGTATCTCGGACGAGTTTGGCGTGGCGCGGCATTTGGTGAACCTCGAAGTGGTCAACACCTATGAAGGCACGCACGACATCCACGCGCTGATTCTGGGCCGGGCGATGACGGGGATTGCTGCGTTCGGGAACTAAAAGTCCTTGCTGGCCAACGTCATTTGGGGCAGGCCCATGCCCCATTGCCTGCAGGTGCTGAACTTGCGCGAGTCTGTAACCTGTGACATTCACTCAACGGAGTCTGCTATGCGTCAGGAGGTGTTTGAAGGGCAGTGCCAGTGTGGTGCGATTCACTACCGCGCTACCGGGGTGGCGCTCACCATGTTTGCATGCCATTGCACGGAATGCCAGAGACAGGCAGGCAGCGCGTTTGGCATGGCGCTGTGGATCAAGCAGCCAGTGCTTGAGATTAGCGGTGGCTCTGTCAAAGAATGGATTCGCCACATGCCATCTGGCAAGCAAATGTCGTGTCAGTTTTGCCCTGATTGCGGTACACGCCTGTTTCACAAGGTCGTGGGTCAGGATCAAGTCTTGAGCATCAAACCCGGGACGCTGAGCCAACCACGCACTCTCGTGCCGGTTGGGCATATTTGGCTCGGCAGTAAACAGCAGTGGACGACGATCGACCCCAACGCACTTCAATACGCGGGCAATCCCGAAGCGTTTGATGCGCTCCTGGCTGCGTGGGTGGACGCGGACCTCCATGCTGCGGCTGCAGACTGACCATGGCAACGCCGCGTTCGGTGGGATTTGCAACTACTACCTACGCGTCTCCTCGCCGGGAGGGGTGTGGCTGGGGCGCGATTTCTGCGCATTTGGCAGTATGAGCGCCCGGCCATACCCGGCACGGCAGGCAAGGACGCTGGCGTGAACAAGGCCGTTGGCAACACCTATTGAATTTACAACCATGACAAACCAACCAAGCGCCCTAGGCCACCTCAAAGTCCTCGATCTCTCCAGAGTCCTGGCCGGCCCCTGGTGCACCCAGATGCTGGCCGACCTCGGTGCCGATGTAGTCAAGGTCGAGCGCCCTGGCGCGGGGGACGACACGCGCCACTGGGGCCCTCCGTTTCTCAAAGACGCTGACGGCAACGACACCACGCACGCCACCTACTTCACTGCCTGCAACCGCAACAAACGCTCCATCACCATCGACATGGCCCACCCCGAAGGCCAGGCGCTGATCCGCCAGATGGCGGCAAAGGCGGACATCCTGGTGGAGAACTTCAAGGTAGGCGGGCTCAAAGGCTATGGACTGGATTTTGAGAGCCTCAAGGCTCTGAACCCACGCCTGATCTACTGCTCGGTCACCGGTTTTGGACAAGACGGCCCGTACGCCGAGCGCGCCGGCTACGACCTGATGATTCAGGCCATGAGTGGCATGATGAGCATCACCGGCCACCCCGATGGCGCGCCCGGTGGCGGGCCGCTGCGTGTGGGCGTTGCGCTCATCGATCTGTTTACCGGCGTGTACGCCACCAGTGCCATTCTGGCGGCCCTCGAAGTGCGCAACCGCACCGGCGTGGGCCAGCACATCGACATGGCGCTGCTGGATGTGGGCATGGCGATTCTGGCCAATCAGTCCGCCGGCTTTTTGAACACCGGTAACGTGCCGCAGCGCCAGGGCAACAGCCACCCCAGCTTGGCACCGTACCAGGACTTTCCCACACAGGACGGCTCCATGCTGCTGGCCATTGGCAACGACGGTCAGTTCGCACGCTTTTGTCAGGCGGCGGAGCACCCCGAGTGGGCGGCTGACGCCCGCTTTGCCAGCAACAGCTTACGCGTGAAACACCGTGATGCGCTGATTCTGGCGATTCAGGCCGTTACCCGCACACGCACCACGGCGCAGTGGATAGCGGTGCTGGAGGAAAAAACCGTTCCTTGCGGCCCCATCAATGACATTGGCCAGGCTTTTTCCGATGAGCAGGTAAAAGTCCGTGGTTTGGCCATCAAACAGCCACTAGCCCCCATCGGTGCTGCACGAACAGCTATTGAATTCATAGCTGGAGTGGCCAGTCCGATGCGGCTCATGGCCACGCCACCAGTACTTCGACGACCACCACCCGCACTGGGTGAACACACCCAGGAAGTGCTGACTGAGTTGGGACTGAATGCACAACAGGTGGCGGCACTCCAACAGGCAGGTGTTGTCTGAGTGACCCGAAAGCTATGGTACTCAATCGGTCCTGGGCTGCTGGTTAACCATCACAATGCCCAGTGTGACCAGTGTGATGGACACGAGCAAACCATCGGAGACAGGCTCCTTCAGCCACAGCGTGCCAAATAGCAGCGCAAAAATGGGGGTGAGAAACACAAATACCGAAATTTTGGTGGCCGGGTAACGCCCCAGCATCCACATCCAGGCCAGATAACTGACGAAAGCTCCCAGTACAGTTTGCGCTACCAGCGATGCAGCAGCAAAAGTGCTGAATTCAAACACCCAGTGTTCACGCAACATCAATGACAGGATGGGCAGTGCCACCATGCTAACAGCCACCTGATAGAACAGAAGTTTTTCCGCAGACACGCGGGCAAGACGGGTACTGCGAATTACCAGGGTTGTGAGCCCCCAGGACATGCCGGCAGCCAACGCCAGCACGTCACCTTTCCATTGCTCGCGATGGCTGGCTGCGCCGAGCCCTTCATGAAGGGCAAACAGTACCGCACAAAACGCAAGTGCCATACCCAGCCACTGCGTAAACCGTAGATGCTCGGATTTGACGACCAGGGGTAACAAAATGGCTACCCAAAAGGGCGCCGTATAGAGAAACACGGTCAGGCGTGAGGCGGTTGAGAACTGCAACCCGATATACAGCAGGGCAAACTCGGTGGCAAACAGTACGCCTGCGAGCAATCCGGCGCCCAGTGTGCCATCGGGTTCAAACAATGGGATGCGACGTGCCCGGCACCAAACCCATAGCAGTACTGTGGCACCCATGAACCGGATGGCTGCCTGAAAGACTGGTGGCACTTCTGCAATGGTAGCCTTCACCAGCACTTGCTGAAAGCCCCAAAACAGACAACACCCCAACAGCAGTGCCACGGCCAGGCCGTCCAGATTTTGTTTGCGGTAGATCATGGACTGATTGTGCCCTGCCGGTCTCGACCTGATGTCCTACCTTGGGAGAGCAAAAGCGACAGCTATTCGCGTGTAAATCATGCGCCAGGATTTGGCGGTGACCGGATAGTCGGTGATCCGTTCATGTGACAGGCTTTTTATTCGCCCAGGTCAAGAAAAGGCACACTTGCTGCCGAGGTGTCATGAGGTCTGGTGCCCGCTGGCGAACTTTTGCTTCAAGTTTCCCTGTCGGGTTCTCCCGACCGCAAGGCTGCCAGACCGGCACCGACAATCACAATGGCGCCTGCCACCGTGGTGGCACGCGGCATTTCGCTGAAAAACAGAAACCCCCACAACGGTGCCCACAAAATCCCTGTGTATTCAAATGGGGTTACGGCACTGGCGCGTGCCACACGATAAGCGCTGGTGAGAAAGACCATGCCAGCGGCAGCCACCACACCACACAAAACCATCAGCAAACCATCCATGAAAGTGGGCCATACCCAGGGCCGCACAAGAAACGACAGGCTGGGGTGCGCTGCATCGACGATGTCGAGTTGCTTCAGCACCAGTGCCGTAAGTCCGGCACCAACCAGAAAAACCCAGTTCTGATAGAACGACATCACGGAGGCCACTTGTGTTGAGCCCAGCTTGCGCCCCATCAGCATGGAGCCGGCATACATGGCTGCAGACAGCAGGGACAACAATGCAGCAGGCTCAAACAGGCCCTGGCCAGGCTGCAACATGATCGCCACTCCCGCAAAACCCACCATCACTGCCGCCCATACCTTCCAGCCAACCCGCTCACCCAGGACCGGGCCGGCCAGTGCCGTGACAAACAGTGGCACCGTAAAGTACAGTGCCACCGCATCAGCCAGCGGCAGAGCGGGAAATGACATGTAGTACGCGATGTACGACACAAACAAAATCAGTGCGCGCAGCACCAGCGAGCCCAGGTGCGATCCAATGATGGCACGCCAACCCACCTGGTACTGAACCAGCATCAGCAAAATAGGCATGCCAACCAGTGACCGGATGCACACGACTTCGGTCAATGGATAAACCGTGCTTACCCGCTTGATAATGGCATCCTGTAAGGAAAAGACAAGCACCCCCAGACAAAGGTACAGAATTCCACGAGCCGTATTATTTTGCATATGCAGGATTTTGCTGCAAGCGCGATCCCACCGCATTTGTCGTATCGCATTTCCTATTTTTCTTGCCAAACCTTATTTCAATTTTGAAGGAGCTCCACATGAAGGTTGAGCCTTACTTGTTTTTCAACGGGCGCTGCGAAGAGGCAATTGCCTTCTACCAAGAAGCGCTCGGTGCGGAGGTCACTATCCAAATGCGCATGAGTGAAAGCCCCGAACCCTATCAGCCAGGCATGCTGCCCCCGGGTTTTGAGCAGAAAATCATGCATGCCAGCTTGCGCATTGGGCAGACCAATGTGATGATGTCCGACGGCAACAGCAACATGCAGCCCAGCTTTCAGGGGTTCTCGCTCTCCATCACTGCAACGGATGTCATTCAAGCCGGGCGTTTCTATAACGCGCTGTGCCAGGATGGAAGGGTACTGATGCCGCTGGGAAAAACATTTTGGTCACCTTGCTTTGGAATGGTGACGGACCGTTTTGGCGTAGGCTGGATGATCGCCGTGTCATCCTGAGAATAACGGCAGGCCGCTTTGGTGCGATGACTTCGGGTGTGGTACTACTGCAAGAACCCCATGCCCCGGCTTTCTCGAACCTCGGGTTTGATTCGGTGCTCGGCTTCCAATTGCTCCAAAAATTCCAGGGCGCCCAGTTCCATGCCCAGAATGACGGATTGCCGTTTGACAGCAGCAAAGTCGCCCGGGCACAGCTGGTCCATCAGCATCAGTCGCGAGCGGATCTCCATCGTGAAAAGTGTGGCATCACCTGCAAGAGCTTCCACTTCAAACATTTTTTCGCGCTGCTCGGGTGTCAAGGGCTTGAATTTGATTTTGAACGTGAAGCGCCTCAAGGCGGCCGGGTCTAGCCGCTCCAGCAGATTGGTAGTGCAGACAAAGATACCGTTGAAGTGTTCCATGCCTTGCAGCATTTCGTTTACCTCGGTCACTTCATAGGTGCGCTGGGCGCCACGCCGGTCCTGCAAGAAGCTGTCGGCCTCGTCCAGGAGCAGCAAGGCCTTTTCGTTCTCGGCCTCGCGGAACATGGCTGCCATTTGTTGCTCGGTCTCACCCACGTACTTGCTCATCAAATCGCTGGCTTGCTTGATGATCAATGGTTTTTCCAGCGCAACAGCAATGTGTTCACCCAAAGCGGTTTTCCCGGTGCCGGGCGCACCGTAAAAACACAACGAGCCATGACCGCGCACTTTGAGCGCTTGCACAATACGCGGTATGTCGAAGCGGCTCTCGATGTTGAGCATAGACAGGTCGTGCTGCGTGACCATACGGCGCGCAGGTTGTGTGTCCGGATGCGTGCCCAGGGCCAGGTCGGCATTTTTCAGTTGCCGTTCAATCAGTTTTTCAACTGGGGATGCCTCAACGCTATCGGTCGGGCCGGGGCCGACCAGCCCGGCAAATCGCGCCGCCGTGCGAATTTGCGCGGGGGTGAGGCCCTTGCGTGCGGTGAGCTTGGCGATAAATGTGTCAGACACTTTCACCCCTTCAAGCGTCTTGCGCACCACACCTTCGCGGGCGCCAGGTGGCGGCGACTTTAGTTCCAGATGGTAAGCAAAGCGCCGGCGAAACGCGGGGTCGATCTGCTCAATGCGGTTGGTTACCCAGATGGTGGGCACGGTGTTGGATTCCAGAATCTGGTTTACCCAGGCCTTGCCGTTCACACTACCGCTGCTGGGCGCCGCCACCTGTTCAGCCCGTGCCAGCAGTTGGGCGGCCTCGCTGGAGATGGGTGGAAAGACATCTTCTACTTCGTCAAACAGCAATGCCGACTGCGCACTGCCTTTGAGGAACACCTGTGCAATTTGCAGCGAGCGGTAACGGTCACGTCCGCTCAAGGAGTTGCCATCACGATCTGCGTATTCCACTTCGAACAATTCCAGCCCGGCGGCCTGCGCCACCACCTTGGCCAGTTCGGTTTTGCCGGTACCGGGAGGGCCGTAAAGCAGCACGTTCACGCCCACCTCCTTACGGGCAACGGCATTGCCCATGAGACGGCACAACACGCGGGCATCATCCTCCACAAATGAAAAGTCGGTCATGGTCAGCGCGCTTTTGCTCGACGGGCGCGTGAAAACGGCCATCAACTCGGCCTGATCGCGATATTCACGCATAAGCACCGGTGGCAATTTTTCACTGACTTTCATCAAGTCTGCGAGATCGGTGATGTTGTGCTCGGAAATCAGGTTTTCGACCAGCCCAATGCGTTCCAGTCGCGAGCCTGCACGCAAAGCCTCGCCCACCTCGCTGGCGTTGACGCCCGCCACCTGCGCGAGGGCGGCATAAGCCTCAGGGGCGCTATTTACCTTGAACTCCACCAAAATGCTGCGAAGCTCGCGCTGATAACGGGTCAGCGTGCCATAGAGCAACAAGGCGCGCTCGGCCTTGTTGAGCTGTAACAGACCCGCCAGCGCATCGATGTTTTTCTCAACCAGAGTGGACTGCTTTTTGAGAGTATGGGTAAGCCAATCACCAGTAGCGCAGAGCAGTGTCAGGAGATCTTTGGGCTGGTCTTTGGCGTATTCATCGAGATAGAAAAACAGCGTGCCTTCTTCATAAGGGCCTTGCCACGCACCGTAACGGGCCAGAAAGTCAGGGGCATTCAGAGCCTCGTGGCCTTTCCAGGTATCGTTGGCCACGCACCGGCGTGACAGAAACTCACGCACACGGGTCAGCACCGGTGCCGGCCACACCAAATGCCGGCCAGCCAGTGAAATGACGCTATTGAGGTCTCGCCTTGCATTGAAACCAGCACCCTGACGTGCGGTCAATGTCAGCACAAAGTGCGAACACAGCAGATCCAGCACCGGGGCATCTTCAAGCCCTGGGGATATGAGCATGAGCCCGCCAGACATACCAGCAACCAAACGCTTGGCCATCAAACGCCTCCAGCACCGATGTGCAATAGTTTCACCTTAACCCAGACTCTGACGAGATGGAAGACTTGGCACCAAAATATTTTGGTACACATTGCTCATGCGCGAGCAAAAATAGAGAGGCAGAGCCCGTCGCCCTTTTGGGTAAAATCCAGTTCAGTCGATCAGAAGTTCAAGGAACGCACATGTCCGCCCCAAAGCCCCATCACGATGCCCACGAAATAGACACCGTCGAGAAAATCGTGCCGCTCATGCCTATTGTGTTGCCCGTGGCCGGCGGCATCTTGATCTTTTTGCTGGCTTTCATCGCGGTTTTCATGGCCTGACACCGGCTAAGGTCAGCGCCTGATCGTGCGCGCCTTCATTCCTCCCGGGCTGTCCAGCTGCCGCTGTGCAGAGCTGGCAGGCAAAAGCCAGATCTCATCCTGGCAAATCACCCCTCAAATGTACGTATATTTGGCCTTCAACCCTTGTTAAATGCGGGTAGTTTGCTACTATTTTTATAGCCTGCAATTTCACTCGGCCAAATTGACAGTTCGCTGCCTGCGCACCAGTTTCGCATATAGCCATGCATTTTTTGCATATATTTTGCACGTAACTGATTGGTAACCAGTGCATGGATTCTTAAAATCAGGGGTAGCAAAACATGGCAATTTCTGGAAATTGCCGTTTTTTCAAAATGCCTGAGCCCATGCCGTAGCGTTGCGCGCAGTCCGAGCGTGCATTTTGAAAAGACTATTTTCAACTTCCGGAGCTTTTCAATGAACTCACCCGTGATGCGGGGGCTGAACCTCAACGCCCCCATCCATGTCAAAAACGCGCACCTGATAGCCTGGGTGGCCGACATGGCCGCCCTGACCAAGCCTGACCACATTTACTGGTGCGACGGCAGCGACGAGGAATACAACCGCCTGTGCCAGCAGCTGGTGGACAGCGGCACCTTCAAAAAGCTCAACCCGGCCAAACGGCCCAATTCGTTCCTGGCCTGCTCGGACCCCAGCGACGTGGCCCGCGTGGAAGACCGCACCTTCATCTGCTGCGAGAAAAAGGAAAACGCCGGCCCCACCAACAACTGGATGGCGCCGAACGAGATGCGGGCCACCTTGCAGCCCCTGTTTGACGGCTGCATGAAGGGCCGCACCATGTATGTGGTGCCGTTCTCCATGGGCCCGATCGGCAGCCCGATTGCACACATCGGCATCGAGCTGTCCGACAGCGCCTATGTTGCCGTGAACATGAAAATCATGACCCGCATGGGCAAGGCGGTATATGACGTGCTGGGCGTGAATGGTGAATTTGTGCCCTGCGTGCACACGGTCGGCGCACCGCTGCAAGCTGGTCAGGCCGACGTGAAATGGCCCTGCAACAAGACGAAGTACATCGTCCATTACCCCGAGACGCGCGAAATCTGGTCTTATGGTTCGGGCTACGGCGGCAACGCACTGCTGGGCAAGAAGTGTTTTGCACTGCGCATCGCGTCCAACATGGGCCGTGCAGCATCGGAAGGCGCAACCGGAAACCCCGGCTGGCTGGCCGAGCACATGCTGATTCTGGGCGTGACCAATCCGCAGGGAAAAAAATACCACGTGGCGGCAGCGTTCCCCAGTGCCTGCGGCAAAACGAATTTCTCGATGATGGTGCCACCCGCCGGTTTTGATGGCTGGAGCGTGACCACGATTGGTGACGACATTGCCTGGATCAAACCCGGTGCTGACGGCCGCCTGCGCGCCATCAATCCGGAAGCGGGCTACTTTGGCGTGGCCCCCGGCACCAACCTGAAAACCAACCCGAACTGCATGGCTAGCCTGAACAAGAACGTCATTTTCACCAACGTCGCACTCACCGATGACGGCGACGTGTGGTGGGAAGGTCTGGAGCAGGACACCGGCAGCCTGCCAGATCACCTGATCGACTGGCAGGGCAAGGACTGGACACCAGCCATCGCCAAGGCGACCGGGGAGAATGGCAAGCTCAAGCCGGCCGCCCACCCCAACTCACGCTTCACGGTGGCAGCCACCAACAACCCGGCGCTGGACCCGGCCTGGGACGACCCCGCAGGTGTGCCAATTGACGCGTTCATCTTCGGTGGCCGTCGCTCGACCACCGTGCCGCTGGTCACCCAGGGTCGCAACTGGGTGGAAGGCGTTTACATGGCCGCCACCATGGGCAGCGAAACGACGGCCGCCATTGCCGGGCAACAAGGTGTGGTGCGACGCGATCCATTTGCCATGATTGCGTTCGCCGGCTACAACATGAGCGACTATTTCAACCACTGGCTGCAGATGGGCGAAAAACTGTCCGCCGCCGACGTGGCCGTGCCCAAGATTTTCACCACCAACTGGTTCCGCAAGGGCGCCGACGGCAAGTTCGTCTGGCCCGGCTACGGCGAAAACATGCGCGTGCTGAAGTGGATGATTGACCGCATTGAAGACACAGTGCCCGGTGTTGACCACCCCTTCGGCGTGAGCCCGTCTTACGACGAACTCAACTGGGACGGGCTGGACTTTACTGCCGAGCAATTCCACACCGTCACCAGCTTTGACAACGCCGCCTGGACGGCCGAGCTGGAGTTGCACACTGCCTTGTTCACCCAATTGCAGCACAACCTGCCCAAAGAGCTGGAAGCAACCCGCGCCCAGCTGGAGAAGCGGCTGGCAGCCTGATAACGGCTCTTTTCAATCCTTTCAGGTGGTCTGTGACCGGACAACAAAAAAGCCACCCGCAGGTGGCTTTTCCTATTTCGCAGCAGTCCGAGGGCTCAAGCGAAATATCAGGCGATTTGCCGCAGGTTGGCGGGAATTCCCACCAGAAATGAGCGCTTCACCACCCGCTTCACAGCCGGATAACGCATGGCCGTGGCGCGAATTTCAGCCAGCGCGGCTTCCTGGGCAATCGGGTCCTGAATGGCCAAGGCAGTGGTTTCAGCGCGGCGCACGGCTTCCTGCAGGTCTTCCATCAGGCGTGGGTCGCTCATGGCGGCATTCCACATCAAGCGGTCAGACTCGGCACGCGCCTTCAGCGCTTCCTTGTGGGCCAACGCGGACTTGACGGCTGGCTCGGCAATCAATTCCTGCTGCACTTCAGCCCGGCTTATTGCGGCCTGGATATCAGCCATCACGCGTGGATCTTGCCGGGCGGTATTCAATAGGTGAGCATCGGCACGATCTTGGGCCAGACGTTTGGCCCATTGCTGGGCTCCCACAGTCATTCGTGCGGCAAACGTACGGGCGGCGTTGGCAAACAGTGCCAGCACCGCAAAAGTAACAGCCCACAGGACAACCCAGGCGGTCAGCAAATGCCCGTCCGCCCAAGTGTCAATCATCTGATCGGCCACTGACACAAACGCAGCGACACCGCCAGCCAACAACAATGTAGCCAGGCCGCGGGAGCCATTCAGGCTGCGGCGCATTCCCGCAAAGTACTGGAGTGCAAACTCGGCACGCTCAACGCCGCCGTGAGTTTTAGGAAATTCAGTATGGGTAAAGCTAATCATGATGGGTTTCCCTTTCATTGGAGCGGAGTCACAAAGCCTTCGCACACCCAGATGTTAGGGTTTGCACTAATATAGTTCAACTTTATTATGATGATATGAACTATTCACAATGGTGATATTTATGCCCCAACAAGCCGCCTCACTCCCGCCCAACTTCCGTACGCTGGATCTGAATCTGTTGCGCGTTTTCGACGAGGTCATGGCCGAGAGGAACCTCACCCGTGCGGCACGAAACCTCTCGCTCACGCAACCTGCTGTCAGCAATGCATTGCGCCGGCTTCGGGAAACGCTGGGCGATGAACTGGTGCGCCGTGGCGGGCAGGGCATGGAGCCCACGCCGCGGGCGTTAACCCTCTGGCCCGCGGTGCGGGAGGCGTTGCGTCAGCTACAGGAGTCGCTTGTCCCCAGCACGTTTGTGCCGCAGGAAGCCACCACCGCGTTTTCACTGGCCATGGCCGATGCAACCGCAGCGGAGCTGATGCCTGGCCTGATTGAAACGCTGGAAACCACCGCCCCCGGTGTATCGCTACGGGTGGTTCCGCTCGCCACCCGGGATCCCCGGCGGCTGCTCGATGATGAAGCCGCCGATCTGGCTGTCGGGTACTTTCCGGCCGCTTTGGCAGACCTGACCGCTCGCGCCCAGGTCGGTAAAGCTGTTGCTTTTGCACATCGACGTTTGTATGAAGGGAAATACGTGAGCGTCATGCGACGTGACCACCCACTTGCGACTGGTCCCTTCACACTTAACCGTTTTTGCGCAGCCAGGCATCTTTTGGTCAGTTTTTCTGGTCGTCCATTCGGTTTTATAGATGAGGCTCTTGCGACGCTGGGGCGCGAACGGCGGGTAGTGCTCACGGTGAATCAGTTTTTCACGGCAGGCCGCGTGGTGGCGAAATCAGATTTGCTGTCCGTTATGCCCTACCATTTTGTCGCCATCAGTGGCATTTCGGACGAACTGGTCGTACGCGAATTGCCGTTTACTGTGCCACCCATTCTGGTCAACGCGCTGTGGCATTTGCGTGAAGCGCACAACAGCGCCCATATCTGGCTGCGCAAGATCGTGGCGGAGGCAGCCGAGCGCGCGTTTCCGGCGTGAGCGATTGCTGCAACAGCAACAAGGCGCGAAGTAGCCGCACGCATCGTTGCGGTTTAGTTATTGATCAGTCTTCATGTCGAGCTGGGCTGCCCGTTCCAGGGCGCAGGGTAGGGCTCACCCACCAGCCCGCTCAGGATGCACTGCACTGCGGCCAGGAGTGCTTCACAGCAACCCGGTAAAGATGCTCCAGAAACTCGAGAGATTGCTGTAACGCGTCAGGGATAGACATTTCACTCGATGGTGACGTTAGCTTCCTTTACCAGCCGGGCAAAGCGTTCCGTGTCATCCTTGATTTGCTTGGCCATCTGCTGGGGAGTGTCACCAATCGGCTCGGCACCGATTTCTTCCATTTTCTTGCGGAAATCGGGGGCGGTGACGATTTTCACAATCTCTGCATTGAGACGTACCACGATATCTTTGGGCGTTGCGGCAGGTGCCAATACGCCAAACCAGGTACCGAGATTGAATCCTTTGAGACCTGCTTCGTCCAGCGTTGGCACGTCTGGGAGAGAAGGCGACCGTTTTGCAGTGGTGACGGCCAGAGCGCGCAGCTTGCCCGCCTTGATCTGGGGGAGCACCGGTGTGATGGTGTCAAACGACATCGTGATCTGACCTCCCAGCAGGTCAGTAGTCAGCGGGCCGCTGCCCTTGTAAGGCACATGCAAAATCTTCACGGCACCCATGCTTTCAAACTGGGAGCCAATCAGGTGCTGCCCCGTACCGTTACCGTTCGACCCATAGGTCAACTTATCCGGATCTGCCTTGGCCAGCGCCAGCAATTCCTTCACATTTTTGGCAGGTACGCTGGGGTTCACGACCAGTACGTTGGGCACCAGAGCCACCGTTGTGACCGGTGCGAGATCTTTCTGAAAATCGTACGGCAGTTTCTTGTAGACACTGGTAGCGATGGTGTGATGCACCGCACCCATCAGAAGGGTGTAGCCATCTGGTTTGGCTTTTGTAACGAAATCAGCGCCCAGGGTCGCGCCCGCTCCTGGCTTGCTCTCCACGATCACGGGTTGACCCAACGCTTTGGATAACTCCTGCCCCACCGCGCGCGCCAGCACATCGGTGGTCCCGCCGCCCGGGAAGGGCACGATCAGACTGACCGCCTTGGTCGGCCATCCGGGCGTGGCGGTTTGTGCAGCAACGCTGCTGGCGCCAACGACGCTCAACGCTATGGCTGCAGCAGACAACAAAGTTGAAGGACGATTGATGGGCTTGTACATAGATGTCTCCTGAGTAATAAAAATAACGATCAAAATTGGGCTCTTGCATCTGAGGCTTTAAATTTGGGCAAGGCTGCGCCTGCAATGCAATCACACACCGCCTGGGTTACTTCAGTCGTGGTGGCCTTGCCACCCAGGTCGCCGGTGTGCAGCGACTTGTCTGCGGTGACTTGCTCAATGACGGACATCAGGGTTTTGGCAGCTGCCGTTTCTCCCAGATGATCCAGCAGCATCACGCAGCTCCAGAACGTGCCCACGGGGTTGGCCAGGCCCTTGCCCATGATGTCGAAGGCCGAACCATGAATAGGCTCGAACATGCTGGGATAGCGACGCTCGGGGTCGATGTTGCCGGTGGGTGCAATTCCCAGGCTGCCTGCCAATGCGGCTGCCAGGTCGCTCAGGATGTCAGCATGCAGGTTGGTAGCAACCAGTGTGTCCAGGGTAGCGGGGCGATTGACCATGCGGTCAGTACAGGCATCCACCAGTATTTTGTCCCAAGTCACTTCGGGAAACTCTTTGGCTGTTTGCAACGCAATCTCGTCCCACATCACCATGGCATGGCGCTGGGCGTTGGACTTGGTGACCACGGTCAGCAGCTTGCGTGGGCGTGATGCAGCCAGCTTGAAGGCAAAACGCATGATGCGCTCCACACCCGCGCGGGTCATCATGCAAACATCGGTGGCTACTTCGATGGGATGGCCCTGGTGCGCCCTGCCCCCCACACCTGAGTATTCGCCCTCTGAGTTTTCGCGCACGATGACCCAATTGAGATCCTCACGCCTGCAGTTCTTCAACGGGCCTTCAATACCTGGCAGGATACGCGTGGGACGCACGTTGGCGTACTGATCAAACCCCTGGCATATTTTGAGGCGCAGACCCCACAGCGTGATGTGATCCGGAATGTGTGGGTCGCCCGCCGAGCCAAACAGAATGGCGTCCATGTTGCGCAATGCGTCCAGGCCGTCTTGCGGCATCATTTCACCATGGGCGCGGTGCCAATCGCCGCCCCAGCCGAAGTTCTCGAAATCAAACTTGAAACTGTTGCTGACTGCGGCCAATGCCGTCAGCACCGTCTGGCCCGCAGGAATCACTTCTTTACCGATGCCGTCGCCAGGGATGCAGGCAATTTTGTATGTCTTCATGAGGTATCTCCTGGGGGAATGAAACCAGGTCAGGGTTGAACAATGATTGAACTTTATGCCTTGCAATACACAATGGAAGTTCATAAAGTTACATCATTGTTTACTTTGAATTAATAATTTAATTTACGCACTCAACCCATGCCCACTCCTTCCTCCGCTCCTTCCGAGATGCTGTTTTTCAGCACACTGGTGCGCTATGGCAGCTTCTCGGCCACTGCACGAGAACTGGATGTGACCACGCCCGCCATCAGTAAACGCTTATCACAAATGGAGGCGCGCCTGGGCGTGCAGTTGCTGATTCGCACCACGCGGCGCATCAGCCTCACTCCCGAGGGGGAGATTTACCTGGTGCAGGCGCGGCGCATTCTGGCCGACATTGACGACATGGAGCAGCTGGTAACCCGCGCAGTGGTTGCCCCCAAGGGGTTGCTTCGTGTGAACGCCACACTGGGCTTTGGCCGCAGCAATATTGCGCCGCTGATCTCGCAATTTGCCAAGCGCTACCCCGAAGTGCAAATTCAACTGCAGCTCACCGTCAATCCACCACCACTAAACGAGGACGCCTTTGATGTGTGTATCCGTTTTGGTGAGCCCCCCGATGCCCGAGTTATTGCCCGGCGCATCGCTTCCAATCGGCGTCTGCTATGTGCTTCACCCGCGTATCTCGCGAAACATGTCGCCCCTCAGGTACCGAACGATTTAACACGACACAACTGCGTTGGCATCCGGCAAGGTGACGAGGCCTACGGCATCTGGCACCTTACGTCGGCCAAACGCACCGAGACAGTCAAGGTGCGTGGCAGCCTGAGCACCAATGATGGAGAGATTGCGGTGAACTGGGCGCTTGCTGGCCATGGCATTTTGATGCGTGCCGAATGGGACATTGCCAAGTATCTGAAAAGCGGGCGGCTATGCCAGGTCCTGGAAAACTGGCAAACACCCCCCGCCGACATCTACGCCGTGTATCCGCAACGTCACCACACGGCAGCGCGGGTGCGTGCGTTCGTGGACTACGTGGTGGAAGCGTTCTCAACGCCAGCGGGCTCGACATGACAATGCCGGTCATGGCTTGGGCATCCGATGGCAACATCCAGAATGGGTGTTTTGTGGGCCAGACAGCACCGCGCAATTGGCGTGGCCAATTCATGCCGGCCGGGCGCTTTGACGAAACAACCACTGTCATCACCCGCTTTGCGCCGAGTTTGCAAAGTGCCGCCCCGTTGCTGAACTACAACTAATGGTTATCGCGCGGGACAAAGGCCCCTCGTTTGCCAACCAGAAAGTCCAGATCAACACCTTCATCAGCTTGCAGAACATGATCGACGTACAGCTTCCAGTAGCCGGAACTCAGCGGCGGCGGCGGAGCGACCCATTCAGAAAGCCGTCTTGCAAGCTCCTCATTACTGACATGCAAATGTAGCCGTCTCTGAGGCACATCGAGTTCAATCAGATCACCGTTTTGCACGACGGCCAGTGGGCCGCCAGCGGCCGCTTCCGGCGCAGTGTGAAGCACGACCGTTCCATAGGCCGTTCCGCTCATGCGAGCATCACTGATTCGCACCATGTCAGTAATGCCCTTACGCAGCACTTTGGGTGGCAGGGGCATGTTGCCTACCTCTGCCATGCCCGGATACCCCTTGGGCCCACAGTTCTTCAAGACCAGCACACATGTTTCATCTACATCCAGCGACTCGTCGTCGATTCGATTGTGAAAGTCTTCAATGTTTTCGAACACCACGGCGCGGCCCGTGTGAACCATCAGCGAAGGTGTTGCCGCGCTGGGCTTGATGACAGCCCCGCGAGGTGAGAGGTTGCCTCGCAGGATTGCGATACCAGCTTTCTCCTTAAATGGAGTGGCCAGCGGCATGATCACCTCTGTGTTGTAGTTTTGTGCGTCCCCGATATTCTCGCCCACAGTCAAACCATTTGCCGTCATTGCGCTGGTATGCAGATGCTGGGCTATCTCCTTCATCACGACCGGTAAACCACCTGCATAACAAAAATCCTCCATCAGGAATTTCCCGGATGGCTGCAGGTTGACCAGACATGGCAACTCGCTGGCAAGGCGATCAAAGTCCTCTACCTTCAGCTTCACGCCCATACGACCTGCCATGGCAATCAGGTGAATCACCGCGTTGGTGGACCCACCAATCGCAGCAAGGGTTTTTATCGCGTTCTCGAACGCCTCACGGGTAAGAATCTTCGACAGGATGAGGTCCTCGTGCACCATTTCGACCGCTCGCCGGCCAGCCATGCGCGCCAGTACATTGCGTCGTCCATCCACAGCCGGATAAGCAGCATTGCCAGGCAAACCAATGCCCAGCGCCTCCACCATGCTCGCCATCGTCGAAGCCGTTCCCATGGTCATGCAGTGCCCATGGCTGCGATGCATGCAACTCTCGGCCTCAAAAAAGTCCGCCAGCTTCAGCGTGCCTGCGCGAACCTGCTCACTCATGCTCCATACGCCTGTTCCAGAGCCCAGCTCTTGCCCTCGCCATTTGCCACTCAGCATGGGGCCGCCACTCACGCCAATTGTTGGCAAATCAACGCTTGCAGCGCCCATTACCAACGATGGCGTGGTCTTGTCACAGCCCATCAGCAGCACCACCCCATCAATGGGATTGCCACGAATACTTTCTTCAACATCCATGCTCGCGAGATTGCGGTAAAGCATGGCAGTGGGACGCAACAAAGTTTCCCCAAGCGACATCACCGGAAACTCCAGCGGAAACCCGCCTGCCTCATAAACACCAATTTTGACTTGCTCCGCAATGGTACGGAAGTGGCTGTTGCAGGGCGTCAATTCGCTGAAGGTGTTGCAGATCCCAATCACCGGCCGACCATCAAATTGATCATGCGGCACACCCTTGCCCTTGACCCAACTGCGGTAGGCAAAACCATCACGATCCTGACGACCAAACCATTGTTGGCTGCGGAGTTCTTCTGGTCTTTTCTTGAGAGCTTTTGTCATGGTGCGGCGTAGGAATCGTTGGAAAACAGGGTTTACCCCAGAGTCTGGATTATTCAATCATCATATGATAAACATCACACAAGCTATTTGAATGGAAAAGAATTTGTCCAAGCCCGAAATCCTCATGGTGGCGAATTTGTGGCCTCCGTATATGGATGCCTTGCGCGCAGCATTTGTTGTTCATGACCGGGTTCACGTAAACGATGCTGAGCGCTTTGCTACTATCGCGCCACAAATTCGGGGCATTGCCGCCAATGGCGAGTCCAAAGTTCCAGCGGAATTGATCCAGCAATTAGCGGCACTTGAAATCATTTCGGTGTTCGGTGTTGGCTATGACGGTGTCGACGTAGGAGCCGCTCACGCACGAGGCATTCCCGTCACCAACACGCCCGATGTCCTTACCGATGACGTCGCCGATCTGGGCATGGCTTTGCTGTTGTCAATTGCGCGCCGGATTCCACAGGCTGATAAATTTGTACGCGCCAATTCATGGGTCAAAGGTCCGCTACCGCTGACGCGCAAAGTCAGTGGCGCTCGGCTGGGCCTGGTAGGACTTGGCCGCATCGGCCAAGCCATTGCCAGTCGGGCTGAGGGTTTTGGCATGTCTGTGGCCTATACAACCCGCCATAAAAAGCATGAGTCCAGCTACATCTACTACCCCGATGCACTGGCATTGGCCAGGGAAGTTGATTTTCTGCTGGTAATTACACCGGGAGGGGCTGGCACCCGTGGGTTGATCAACGCAGACGTGCTGGCAGCTCTTGGCCCCAAAGGTTTTCTGATTAACGTTGCCCGCGGCTCCGTAGTAGACCAGTCCGCACTTGTTCACGCCATGCAGCACAACCTGATTGCCGGTGCAGCACTGGACGTGTTCGAGGATGAGCCTAACGTACCGGAAGCACTGCGTTCGCATGAAAACGTCGTACTCACGCCGCACATGGCCAGCGGAACATGGGAAACCCGTCGCGCCATGGCTGATCTGGCCTTTGGCAATTTGCAAGCCCATTTTTCAGGCCGCCCTTTGCTTACCCCTGTGGCGACATGATCAAAAACGTCCACGGCAATACAGTCGACTACCTTGGTGAAGCCATTGTGGCCGGTCGTTTTGGTTCTGGCGGGTTACTACCAGCCGAACCCCTGCTTTGTGAAGAACTGGGCGTCAGCCGAACGGTTGTTCGTGAGTCCATCAAATCACTGGTTGCCAAGGGGTTGATTCAAACCGGGCCCAAGGTTGGAACCAGAGTGTTGCCCGACGAGCAGTGGAATTGGTTTGATCCTGACGTGATTGCCTGGCAATCCAAATCTGGCCTGACTCCAAGTTTTGTCCGCGACCTGCAGGAACTGCGCCGGGTAGTCGAACCTGCTGCAGTAAAGCTGGCTGCCGAGCGCGCAACTGAAACGGATATCGCAGACATTGAAGATGCCTTCACCGGCATGAAACGCGCTGTCGAAGGTGGCGGGGACTACGTGAAATACGACCTGCGCTTTCATCAAGGCCTGCTGCGTGCCTCTCACAACCGGATGCTGGTTCAGATGAGCAAGGCGCTTTCTGCCTTGCTGCGGACCAGTTTCGAAATTTCCACTATCAAAAAGGACGGTCCCAGGCTTTCGCTGCCGTTACACCGTGCAGTGATCGATGCTGTGCTGGCACGTAACGGTGCACGAGCGGAGCGGGCCTGTCTTGTTCTTATAGACGGTGCTCACGAAGACATTGAGCTGGTGCTGAATTCCAGACGCATGCTGCCGCGACTCAACCGCCCTGCGTCCATGCTTAAAACAGCTTGACGTGCAATCCAGGCCTCACACACTCATTTTCCCGATTCCCCCAACCACCACCAAAGGAGACACTCTGATGAAGTTCAAGTTAGCAGCTACAGCAGCATTCATGACAACCGCCCTGCTGGCGTCTGGTCATGCAGCTGCCCAGGAAAAACTCACCGTCTGGTGGGGCAAGGGTTTTTACAAAGCAGAAGATGATGCCCTGTTTGCGGCCATCAAAAAGTTTGAGGCCAAAAATCCGAAAATCAAGGTTGACCTGTCACTTTATGCACCTCAGGAAATGATTCCAAAGTCGGTCGCCGCTCTGGACGCAGGAAATCCCCCGGATGTAGCCTATGGTGATGTTTACGATTTTCAGGTCACCGCTAAATGGGCTTATGACGGCAAACTCGAAGACGTGACCAGCATCATTGATCCGATTAATGCCAAGTTTGAACCCAGGGCACTGTCAACCACGTTCCTTTATAACAACGCAACGCAAAAGCGCGCCTATTACGCTTACCCGATCAAGCAGCAGACCATGCACATCCAGTATTGGAAAGACATGCTGACTGAAGCCGGATTCAAGGAGTCGGACATTCCAAAGGACTGGAAGGGCTATTGGGATTTTTGGTGTGACAAAGTGCAGGCGGGCCACCGCCAGAAGTCCGGAAACCGGACATTCGGCATCGGTCAACCCCTGGGCGTCGACTCCAGCGATTCATTCTTCTCGTTCCTGACGTTTATGGATGCCCACAACGTCAAGTTATTAAGTGTCTCCGGCAAACTAAACGTGGATGACCCGGAAGTACGTGCTGGTCTGATCAGGGCCGTAACCGACTACACCAACATTTACAGCAGGGGCTGCACGCCACCTTCCAGCACCAACTGGAAAGACCCGGATAACAACGTTGCCTTTCATAACAAGACGACCATCCTGACACATAACGCAACGATCTCCATTGCGGCGAAATGGCTCGACGACATGAACAACCAGACGCTTACTGCTGACCAGCGTGCGATTGCGAAGGCAAACTACGAGCAGAAAATCGCGACGGCGGGATTTCCCAACAAACCCGATGGCAGCAAGATGGTGTATCGCGCAGCCGTCAAGACCGGGGTCATCTTCAAGGATGCAAAAAACAAGGAGAGTGCCAAGAAGTTTGTCGCATTCCTGCTGGATGAAGCGAATCTGACGCCGTATGTAGAAGGCTCTCTGGGGCGCTGGTTCCCGGTCACAAAAACAGCCCAGCAAAGCAAGTTCTGGCAAAGTGATGCGCATCGCATCGCGGTTTACAACCAGTTCATGAACGGAACCAACCCATTCGAATTCACGCAGAACTACAAGTTCACCGTGTTGAACAATGAGAATGTGTGGGCCAAAGCAGCCAACCGGGTGTTGTCGGAAAAAGTGCCTGTTGACAAAGCTGTTGACGAGATGATTGCGCGCATCAAGGTTGTCGCCAACTAAAGTGTTACGCACCCGTCTTTCACTTCGGGTTCCGGTTTAAACCGGATTAAAAATGGCGGCTATGGTGAATGGCCGTAGCCGCCACTGTTTTACTGAGTTGTTATGAATCCTGCTGATGCCATCTCTGTAGCGTCATCCAGTGCTGCCTTGCCGCCTGAACCTGGTCATCCTCGCCGAACCAGCTCCCAATGGGAGTTTTGGGGCAGGGTGTTTGTGCTGCCATACATTTTGGTTTTTGTGGTTCTGGTGCTTTTCCCGGTGACCTATGGCCTCTGGCTGGCCCGAGACCCGGCAAGTTATGCCAAACTTTTCGCTGATCCGATTTTCTTCAGAAGCGTGGTCAACACGGTCATTTTTCTGGTGGTCGCCATCAATCTGAAGATGGCAATTGCCCTGTTCCTTTCGGGCTTTTTTGTGCAAACCCGTTGGTGGATCAAAATTCTGTCGGTACTGTTTATCCTTCCCTGGGCCGTACCATCGATTCCAACCATCCTGTCAGTACGTTTCATGTTGAACCCGGAGTGGGGCGTCATCAACCAGACCATATTCAAGTTAACCGGGCTGGATGGGCCCAACTGGCTGAACGATCCGACGCTGGCATTGTCGTTCTCGATGTTGATGCACATCTGGAAGTCACTGCCATTCTGGACACTGATTTTGGTGGCTGGTCGTCTCGGCATTCCGGCTGAACAATATGAAGCGGCCGCTGTGGACGGTGCCAGTACCTGGCAAAAATTCCGCTTCATTACCTGGCCGTCGATGAAGACTCTGTTTATCACCTCAACCATTCTGTCGATGATCTGGACCCTGGGCGACTTCAACAGTGTCTATTTGCTGACGGGTGGTGGCCCTGCTGATCTGACGCACGTCCTGGCGACTCTGGGCATCCGGTATTTGCGACTGGACCAACTCGATGTCGCAATGGCCTCCATCGTCGTGGCTTTGCCGGCTGTATTGCCATTGGTGTATTTCATGATGAAGAGGCTCTCCAAATGAGCAAATTAACCGTCAAGAAAGTGACGACGGAAGCAAAGCTTTTGCTGATTGGCATTCCCGTCTTTTTGTGGACCATCATTCCGGTTTACCACATGTTTTTGTTCGCCATTTCGCCGCGCGACACAGCCACATCCGGGCGTTTGTGGCCGAAAGATCCAACCTGGCAAAACTTTGACCATGTGTTCAATCAAAAACACTTTTACCTGAATCATTTCTGGCAACAACTGGGCAACTCCCTATGGATTGCCCTTGCCGTCGGCGCCATCACGCTGGTGGTGGCTACTACGGCAGCGTTTGCCATTAGCAGGCTCAAAGTGCGGGGTGGTCGTACCGTATTGAATATGGCTTTGTTTACCTACTTCATTCCGGCAGCGTTTCTGGCTGTCCCCATGTACAAAACCATGGCAACCTACGGTCTGCTCAACAATCACTGGTCGCTGATTTTGTCAATGGTCACCATTGCGTCGCCATACTGCATTTGGGTACTCAAGCAGGCATCAGACAAACTGCCTTTTGAGCTGGACGAAGCTGCCCGCATGGATGGCGCCACACCGCTTCAGCTATTCCGACTGGTCTACATACCGCTGATGGTGCCTTCGCTGGTTGCCGTAGGTACCTACGCGCTGTTGTTGGCCTGGAATGAGTACCTGTACGCATTCCTGCTGTTATCCAAGGAAACTGACCTGACGCTGGCAGTAGCACTTGGTAATTTTTTGGCGGCTGATGACTCGCCGTGGGAACTGCTGATGGCGACCGGTTTTGTTTACGCCTTGCCGCCCGCGGCTATCTATTACGCTTTTAAACGCTACATGGTGTCGGGCTTGACCGCTGGCGCCGTCAAGAGCTGATCGAACTTTCAGGAAACCCAACAATGGCAAATGTTTCGTTTCGCAATATCGCGAAAAATTTTGGCAAGGTCAAAGTCATTCACGGCATCAGCTTTGACATCCATGACGGCGAGTTCGTCGTGCTGGTCGGGCCTTCAGGCTGCGGCAAGTCCACGTTGCTGCGCATGCTGGCTGGTCTGGAAGAAATAAGCGGCGGCGAGATCGCCGTTGATGGCAGGGTGGTGAACGATCTGGACTCCAAGGACCGCGATATTGCGATGGTGTTTCAGAGTTATGCGCTGTACCCGCATATGACGGTACGCGACAACATGGCTTTCAGCCTCAAACTTCGCAAAGCCGACAAAGCATTGACCGATAAACGGGTAGGTGATGCTGCGCGCATTCTCAATCTTGATCCGCTATTGGACCGCTTCCCGCGCGAACTGTCGGGCGGGCAGCGTCAGCGGGTTGCGATGGGCCGCGCGATTGTCCGCGACCCCAAGGTTTTCCTCTTCGATGAGCCTCTGTCCAATCTCGATGCCAAGCTGCGCGTGGCAATGCGTGCCGAGATCAAGGCCCTGCACCAGCGACTGAAAACGACGACCGTTTACGTCACTCATGACCAGATCGAAGCAATGACAATGGCCGACCGCATTGTGGTGATGCACGACGGCATCATTGAACAAATTGGTACGCCATTGGAGCTGTTCGACCACCCGGGCAATTTGTTTGTAGCGCAATTCATCGGCTCACCAGCCATGAATGTTTTTAGCGGCGCCTTGCGTCAAGGCGATGGCCGCGCCTGGGTGGAAGGGCAAAACCAGCAGTGGCCCGTCGGCTCGATTGGTATCGGTCAAAACGGTCAGGCCGTCCACTATGGCATTCGCCCCGGTGATATTGACATCGTGGCTCCGGGACAGGGAATTTCTGCTCGGGTGGTTGTGGTCGAGCCTACCGGCGCAGAGACCGAGCTCGTTCTGGCCGTGGGTGATGCGACATTCACTGTTGTTGTGCATGGAAGAACTGCGGTCAAGCCTGACGATATCGTGGGCCTGCAAATTGACTCCACTAAGGTTCACCTGTTTGATGAGGGCAGCGGCAAGCGTCTGGATTGATCGTCAGGTGGTAAATAATCTTTGACGATGAGTGCTCCAATTATTGTTGTGATGGGTGTTAGTGGCTGCGGCAAAAGCACAGTGGGACAGCAACTCGCCGCGGCACTGGCGGTTGAATTTCTGGAGGGTGATCAACTGCATTCGATTGAAAACGTCGCCCGCATGGCCGCAGGCATTGCGCTAACCGACAAGAATAGACAAGGCTGGCTGGAAACATTGGCATGCCGCATCGGCAACGCTCGTGCCAATGAATCAGGGCTTGTCGTTTCATGCTCAGCCCTGAAGCGGCGTTATCGGGACACTTTGCGCCAGGGCGCATCAGACTTGCTCTTTGTGTATCTGCAAGGGGCCCCCGAGTTGTTGGCAGCACGCATGAGCAGCCGCCCCGGGCACTACATGCCTGCATCGCTACTGGAAAGCCAACTCGCCACGCTGGAGATACCAACTCCCGACGAAAATGCACAAACCTTCGATGCGACCTTGTCAGCATGCGCCATCGTTACGGCCGTCATAGCGTCCGTTTCAACATGAAATGTCCATCACACCCACATGATGACCCCTGAACTTTTCCGGCTCGACAATCGCATGGCCCTGATCACCGGCTCGTCGGGTGGCATTGGTTTCGCACTGGCTCGCGGGCTTGCCCAGTCGGGCGCGACAGTCATTCTCAATGGCCGCAATGCCGACAAACTTGCTGCCGCGGCAACTGAGTTGTGCGCAGAAGGCTTGAGTGTGCACACCCGGGTCTTCGATGCATCCGACGCTACGGCAGTGCAAACAGCCATTGACGATATTGAAAGCACCCTGGGCGCCATTGACATTCTGATCAATAACGCTGGCATGCAGCGCCGCGCACCGCTGGAAGATTTCACCACGGAGCACTGGCACGAGCTGATGCGCACCAACCTGGACAGCGTCTTCCTGGTGGGTCAAGCCGTTGCCCGCAAGATGATTCCGCGCAAGCGGGGCAAGATCATCAACATCTGCTCCGTGCAAAGTGAACTGGGGCGCCCCAACATTGCACCCTACACTGCCAGCAAAGGCGCAGTCAAAATGCTCACCAAGGGCATGGCCATCGACTGGGGCCCACACGGCATTCAGGTCAATGGCCTGGGGCCTGGCTACTTCAAGACTGAACTCAACGCCAAGCTGGTGGCAGATGAGCAATTCAGCACCTGGCTCACAGGACGCACGCCCAGCCGCCGCTGGGGTAACGTCGAGGAGCTTGCCGGTGCCGCTGTTTTTCTGGCCAGCGATGCCGCCAGCTTTGTCAATGGGCATATTCTTTACGTGGATGGTGGCGTGACGGCCACGCTTTGATCAGCCCCGTCCACCTCACTTTTATTGGAGAACACCATGCGCGCGCTTGTTTGCCATGCACCACAGGACTTGCGGCTGGATACGGCCACCCTCGACACAATGGGCTCACACCAGCTGCAGGTTCGTGTCGCTTTCGGCGGCATTTGCGGCTCCGACTTGCATTATTTTCAGCATGGCGGCTTTGGTACGGTGCGTCTCAAGGAGCCCATGGCGCTGGGTCATGAAGTGTCTGGCGTGATTGACGCCGTAGGCAGTGCCGTGACGGGCCATCGCGTTGGGCAACGCATTGCCATATCTCCTTCTCGACCCTGTGGCGTGTGTAGTTTTTGTCAGCAGGGTTTGCCCAACCATTGTTCTGACATGCGCTTCTACGGCAGCGCCATGCGCTTCCCGCACATCCAGGGGGCGTTTCAGGAAATGCTGATCATCGACGCCAGCCAGGCGCATCCCATAGCGGACAGCCTGAGCCTGTCCGAGGCCGCGCTGGCAGAGCCCTTGTCCGTGGGTTTGCACGCCATCACAAGGGCTGGGTCGGTTTTTGGAAAACAGGTGCTGGTCACCGGCTGCGGACCCATAGGTGCCTTGCTGATCGCCAGCCTGCGTAGGGCTGGTGCGGCGCGCATCGTAGCCGCTGACATTGCAGACCTACCCCTTGCGTGTGCGTTGAAAATGGGCGCGGATGAGACCGTCAACCTGGTGCAAAACCCGGACGGTCTGGCACCGTTCGCAATCAACAAAGGCCGGTTCGATGTCATGTTTGAAGCTTCCGGCAGCGACAAGGCCTTGCGCGCCGGGCTGGAGGTGGTTGCCCCGCGAGGTGTGATCGTTACCATCGGGCTTGGAGGAGATATCGCCATGCCACTCAACATGCTAGTGGCCAAGGAGATTGACCTTCGGGGTACGTTCCGGTTTCATCATGAGTTTGCCGTGGCGGTGGGGTTTCTGAATCAGGGCCTGATCGATGGCAAACCCGTCATCTCGGACATCGTGGCGTTTGACCAGGCCAATGAAGCCTTCAAGCTGGCAGGCGACAAGCGCCAATCCATGAAAGTGCAAATTGACTTCACCCAGGGTTCGATGGAGCCCGTCCACTAAATTGCCCGAGTACAGAACATGTCTGTTTTCACCAAAGTAGTTCTCTTCACCGACGTCGATGGTCGCGCCAAGTTCCGCGAAGAAGCCATTTCCCTGCCGGAAGGGTCGCCGCAATCCATGCTCTCCAGCGTGTTTGAATCCGGTGGTTATCAGCTGCGCTACAGCCCGGTCGGGTTTCGCAGCCAATTCCATTGCACGATCAACCCGCAATGGGTGTTCATTTTGACGGGCCAGATGGAAATCGGTCTGCAAGGCGGGGTGTCCCGCATATTCAAACCGGGCGAACACTTCTACTCGGCCGACCTGTTGCCGGCCGGGGCTACTTTTGACCCCGCAATTCATGGCCACTGGAGTCGGCAGCTGGGCAGTGATCCGCTACAAACCTTGTTTGTCAGAGGCTAAGAGCCACGCCAAACCGCGCCGCTGCAGCCGTTATTTCCGACCAGGTGATATCGTCAATCGTGATGCCCTGAACCTCCCGTTCGGTGCGAGCCTTGCGCTCGGGCTCTCCGGCGATTTGCACCGAATCAAACCCCGTGGCCACCGGCCCCTGGCTCAGCCAGTCGACAAACGCCAGCGCCTCTTCATCGAAACTGTGTTGTGTGCCCAGCTTGGCGGGATCGATCAGTATCGTCAGCATGCTGTTGAGCACGGCACGTTGCGCGTCCGCAGGCCGGTGCCAGGTGCCACCGCCTGACAACGCTCCGCCCAGCAATTCACAAGCCACGGCCATGCCGTAACCCTTGTGCTCGCCAAACGTGAGCAAGGCGCCAAAGAGTCCATTGCTTTGCGGCACCACCACCACGCCGGGGTTGGTGGTGGGCCTGCCCTGCTCGTCAATCAACAGGCCCGGCGCCACCGCGTGCCCTTCGTTGTGCGCCACACGCATCTTGCCCTGCGCTACCCGACTGGTGGCAAAGTCCAGAATGAAAGGCGCACGACCACTCAACGGTATGCCAATGCAGCAGGGGTTGGTGCCAAAGCGACCATCACCGCCACCCCAAGGCGCCACCACCGGGCGTGATTTCACGTTGACAAAATGCAGCGACACCAGCCCCTGCTCAACCGCCATCTCTGCCCAGTGCCCGATGCGCCCCAGGTGGTGGGAGTTGGCCAGCGTCATGATGCAACTGCCATGTTGTTTGGCACGTGCAATGCCCAGTTTCATGGCTTCCTGACCAATCACCTGGCCATAACCCCGACGCCCGTCCAGCGTGAGCAGCGTACCCATGTCCAGCTGCACGCCCACATGCGTATTGGGCGTGAGGCCACCTTCCAGCACAGCGTCCACGTAACGCGGCAACATGCCCACGCCATGTGAGTCGTGACCACTCAAGTTGGCCAGCACCAGATTGCCGGCAACCGTATTGGCCTCAATGTCTGAACTGCCACATGCTATTAATACAGTAGCTACTTGCGCTTGTAATACGGGGGCTGAGATGTGTTTTGACATATAAAACAGGCGTTTCAAAGGTGTTGAGAGCTACATGACCGCGCCAACCTGCCACGGCACGAATTCGTTTTGTCCGTAACCATGCCGTTCGCTCTTGCTGGGCGCGCCAGAGGCCGTGGCCAGCACCAGCTCGAAAATGCGTTGGCCCATTTCGACGACGGAGGCCGTGCCGTCGATGACCTCGCCGCAGTTGATGTCCATGTCGTCTTCCTGCTTGCGCCACAGGGCGGAGTTGGTGGACAACTTGAGCGAGGGTGATGGTGCGCAACCATAGGCCGATCCACGGCCGGTAGTGAAACAAATCAGGTTGGCACCACCCGCCACCTGGCCAGTCGCACTCACGGGGTCGTAACCCGGCGTGTCCATGAATACAAAGCCATGCGCATCCACCGGCTCGGCGTATTCATAAACCGCCTCCAGATTGCTCGTGCCACCTTTGGCTACGGCACCCAGAGATTTTTCCAGAATGGTGGTCAAGCCCCCCGCCTTGTTGCCCGGTGACGGGTTGTTGTTCATCTCGCCATCATTCACCTGGGTGTAGTGTTCCCACCATTTGATGCGCGTCACCAGCTTTTCGCCCACTTCGCGTTTGACGGCGCGGCGCGTCAGCAAATGCTCGGCCCCGTAAATTTCCGGCGTCTCGCTCAGAATGGCCGTTCCGCCGTGCGCCACCAGCAAATCGACCGCGGCACCCAATGCCGGGTTGGCGCTGATACCCGAATAGCCGTCTGAGCCACCGCACTGCAAACCAATGGTGATGTGCGCTGCGCTGCAGGGTTCACGTCGAACCTGATTGGCTTTGGGCAACATGGCCTTTACCAATTCGATGCCTTTGGCAACGGTTTTGGTCGTGCCACCGGTGTCCTGGATATTGAAGACACGCAGGTTGTCGCCCTCGGTCAAACTGCCTTGTGCCAGCCAGGCATTGATCTGCATGGCCTCACAGCCCAGACCTACTACCAATGCCCCCCAAAAGTTGGCATGGGTGGCATAACCCTTGAGGGTACGCTGCAAAATCTGGATGCCCAGGCCTTCGTTGTCCATGCCGCAACCTGTGCCGTGCGTCAGCGCCACCACGCCATCCACATTCGGATAGCTGGCCAGCGCCGCCGGATTGTTGGTGCGCGAGAAATGGTCGGCAATGGCGCGTGCAGCGGTGGCCGAGCAGTTCACGCTGGTCAAAATGCCGATGTAGTTGCGCGTGGCCACACGACCATCCGCACGCTTGATGCCCATGAACGTGGCCTCGCGTTTCTCCGGCTCGGGTTTCACGTCGGCACCAAAAGCGTAGTCGCGGCTGAAATCACCCTTGTCCGGGCCCATGTCCAGGTTGTGCGTGTGCACGTGTTCACCGGCCGCAATCGGCTTGCTGGCAAACCCGATGATCTGGTTGTAGCGGCGCACGGGCTCTCCGGCGGCTATGGCTCGGGTCGCAATTTTGTGGCCCGGCGGAATCATGCCCTTGACGGTGATGTTCTCGACCAACGCGCCGCCGATGAGTTGGGCACGGGCGATCAGCACGTCGTCTGCGGAATGTAGGCGGATAAAGGGTGTCATGTTCAGCTTCTCAGGATTGTTTGGTCCGGCGCCAGCTCACGCTGAAGCGGGTATGGGACTTGTCCATGTGCTTGTGCATGGCCGCCCGGGCGGCCGGGGCGTCGTGCTCACGAATGGCGTCAAGAATGATCTGGTGCTCGGCGATGGCAGCACGCCAGGAGGCCACGGTTTCAAAGTGGCCGACCATGCGCTCAAACATGGGGCCGCGGCGCGCATCCCAGAAATGCTGCACGGTCTCAATCAGTACGCCATTGCCACCGGCTTGCACGATGGCGGTGTGAAAAGCGCGATCACCATCCAGCGGCAACACGCCTTTGTCTGCGTCCGCCTTCATGCTGTCCAGTGCAACGGTCATGGCATTGATGTCTTTTCGCCGGGCCTGACTGGCGGCCATGGAGGCAATTTCGCCCTCCACCACACGACGGGCACGAATCAACTCCAGTGGGCCCCATTCGTTGAGCCCCTGCAATTCCGTCGCAGCACCTGCACTTGCCGAGCGGTCCAGCACATACACCCCCGAGCCGGTGCGCACCTCAACCCAGCCCTCCACCTCCAGCGCAATCAGCGCTTCCCGCACAGAAGGTCGGCTGACACCCAGTTGCTTCGCCAGGTCACGCTCGGCGGGCAAACGCGCACCCACGGCATACTCGCCAGACACGATTCCCGCGCGCAGCTGCTCGGCTATTTGCCGGTAGAGGCGCTGGGGTTCGATGGCTTGCAAAGGCATGTTGAACGGGTGTGCGTTTGGCCGTGCATTCGTCGTGCACGGCGTCGTAATTGGCCAAGTGGTCTGACCAATTATAATCCGGCGAATTCGACGAACAACACCCGACCCACACTTTGGAGACACCATGAGACTTGCAGGAAAAACCGCCCTCGTTACCGCAGCCGGTCAGGGCATTGGCCGCGCCACCGCACTCGCCATGGCCGCCGAAGGGGCGCAGGTGCTGGCAACCGACGTTAACCCTGCATTGCTGGAGACCTATGCCGGTGTGGCCAACGTCAAGACCGCCACCCTGAATGTTCTGGACAAGGCTGCTGTGCATGCGGCGGTGGAAGGCATGGCACGCATTGACGTGCTGTTCAACTGCGCGGGCGTGGTGCACAACGGCAGTATTTTGCAGGCCAGCGATGATGAGTGGGATTTTGCCTTTAACCTCAATGTGCGTGCGCAATACTGGATGATTCAGGCCGTGCTGCCCAAGATGCTGGCCCGCAAAGGCGGCAGCATCATCAACATGGCCAGTGTGTGCAGCAGTCTCAAGGGCTTGCCCAACCGGTTTATCTACGGCGCCAGCAAGGCCGCCGTGGTGGGCCTGACCAAATCCGTCGCTGCCGATTTTGTGGGCCAGGGCGTGCGCTGCAACGCCATTGCGCCCGGCACGGTGGACACGCCCTCGCTGACCGACCGCATCAACAGCTACGACGACCCGGTCGAAGCGCGCAAAAACTTCATTGCCCGCCAGCCCATGGGGCGTCTCGCGCAGGCGCACGAGATTGCCCCCATCGTGGTCTATCTGGCCAGCGACGAATCGGTTTTTGCCACCGGTCAACTGCTCTCGGTAGATGGCGGCATGACCATATGAACCAGCTGGACATGGCTGGCCGCCACGCGGTCATCACCGGCGGCGCCACCGGCCTGGGCTATGCCACGGCACAGCGCATGCTCGCTTCCGGCGCACGGGTCACCCTGTGGGACCGCGACCGCGACGCACTGACGCACGCCACCCGCGAGCTGGGTGCCAAGGCGCTGGGCGTCACGGTCAATGTGGCAGACCACACCAGCGTGGCGGATGCGGTGCGGCTGACCCTGGCGCAGACACCTGCCATCGACGTGCTGGTGAACTCCGCAGGCATCACCGGCCCCAACGTCCGGCTGTGGGACTACCCGGTGGACGACTGGCTTCAGGTGATGCAGGTCAACCTCAACGGCCTGTTTTATTGCTGTCGGGAGGTGGTGCCGCTGATGCGTGCGCGCAATTACGGGCGCATCGTCAACATCGCTTCCGTTGCCGGCAAGGAAGGCAACCCCAACGCCAGCGCCTACAGCGCCAGCAAGGCCGCCGTGATCGCGCTCACCAAGTCGCTGGGCAAGGAACTGGCCGACACCGGTGTGCGCGTAAACTGCGTGACCCCCGCCGCTGTGAAGACCGCGATTTTTGACCAGATGAAACCGGAGTTCATCCAGTTCATGTTGTCCAAAATTCCCATGGGTCGCTTCGGCACGCCCCAGGAAGTGGCCGCCATGGTGACCTGGTTGAGCACCGAGGACTGCTCGTTTTCCACCGGCGCCGTGTTCGACCTGTCAGGTGGGCGCTCCACCTACTGACCTCTTCAGTTTCCGTCTTTTCCAGCTCTTCACATTTCCCCCAAGAAAGGCAACCATGAAACTCGTTCGCTACGGAAACCCCGGCAAGGAAAAGCCCGGTCTGATTGATGCCGAGGGCAAGCTGCGCGACCTCAGCGCTGTCGTCAAGGACATCGGCCCGGACCAGCTCGGCGATGCGGCTCTGGCCAAACTGCGCAAGCTCAAAACCGACAAGCTGCCGCTGGTGAAAGGCTCTCCCCGCCTGGGCTCACCCGTCAGCGGTGTGCCCAAGTTCATCGCGATTGGCCTGAACTATGCCGACCACGCCGCCGAATCCGGCCTGCCCATTCCGCCGGAGCCGGTGGTGTTCATGAAGGCCAACAGCTGCATTCAGGGGCCCAACGACCCCGTGATGCTGCCCAAAGGCTCGGTCAAGATGGACTGGGAAGTGGAGCTGGGTGTGGTCATCGGGACCAAGGCGCGTTATGTGTCACAAAAAGACGCGCTCAACTTTGTGGCGGGCTATTGCACCATCAACGACGTGAGCGAACGCGAGTTCCAGATAGAGCGCGGCGGCACATGGGACAAGGGCAAAGGTTGCGACACCTTCGGCCCGCTTGGCCCCTGGCTGGCAACCCGCGACGAAGTGCCCAACCCGCAAAAACTGGCGATGTGGCTGGATGTGAACGGCAAGCGCGTGCAAACCGGCAACACGAAGACCATGATTTTCACGGTGGCCAAAATTGTGAGCTACGTCAGCCAGTTCATGACGCTGATGCCCGGCGACGTCATCACCACCGGTACACCACCCGGCGTCGGCCTGGGCATGAAGCCGCCCGTCTACCTGAAAAAAGGCGACGTGATGACGCTGGGCATTGAAGGCCTGGGCGAGCAGCGCCAGGTCGTGGTGCCGTTCAAGCTGTAGGCTGCTTCGAAAGCCCGCGTTTATCTCAACCCCTGACGTAACGCGCCAGCGTCAGCCCTTCCATGCTGATATCTGGCGTGCGACCCGAGATCAGATCAGCCATCACGCGGCCCGTGCCGGCCGCCATGGTCCAGCCCAGCGTGCCGTGGCCAGTGGACAGATACAGATTCGGGTACGGCGTGTCACCCACCACGGGCGTGCCGTCCGGCGTCATGGGGCGAAGGCCGGTCCAGAATTGGGCCTGAGACACATCGCCACCGCGCGGAAACAGGTCGGTTGCCACGTGATTCAGCGTCTGGCGGCGTCCTTCGCGCAAGTCCAGGTTGTAGCCCGCCAGCTCGGCCGTGCCGCCCACACGGATACGGTCGCCCAGGCGCGTGACGGCCACCTTGTGCGTTTCGTCCATGATGGTGGACTCCGGTGCGAACTGTTTGTCCGTGATGGGCAGCGTGATGGAGTAACCCTTGACCGGGTACACCGGGATGTGAATGCCCACGGGTTTGAGCAACAGCGGTGAGTAGCTGCCCAGCGCCACCACGTAGCGGTCTGCCGTCAACTCACCCACGTCGGTTCGCACGCCGGTGATGCGCTGGCCGTCGCTGGCGATGCCCTGAATGTTGACGCCATAACGAAACTTCACGCCCAGGCCTTCCGCCAGTTTGGCGAGGTTTTGCGTGAACTTGAAGCAGTCGCCGGTCTCATCGCCCGGCAGGCGCAGCGCGCCGACGAACTTCTCTTTCACCAGCGCCAGCGCGGGCTCCACCTTGATATAACCGCTCTGGTCCAGCAGCTCGAACGGCACCCCGTATTGTTTGAGGATGTCGATGTCCTTGCCTGTGCCGTCCAGCTGCTTTTGCGTGCGAAAGAGCTGCAGCGTGCCCTGCGTGCGCTGATCGTAGGCAATGCCGGTGTCGGCACGCAGCTCGCGCAGGCAGTCGCGGCTGTATTCGGCCAGGCGCACCATGCGACCCTTGTTCACCGCATACCGCGCCGCGGTGCAATTGCGCAGCATCGACGCACCCCAGCGCCACATGGCGGGGTCCAGCATCGGCCAGATCACCAGCGGGCTGTGCTGCATGAGCATCCACTTGATGGCCTTGAGCGGCACACCCGGCCCGGCCCATGGCGCGGAGTAACCCGGCGACACCTCGCCTGCGTTGGCATAGCTGGTTTCCAGCGCCGGGCCGATTTGACGGTCCACCACCGTCACCTGATGGCCCGACTTGGCCAGGTAATAGGCCGTGGTGGTGCCGATGACGCCGCTGCCCAGGATAAGGATGTTCATGGAGGTGAATCTTCCCATAAGCACATCTGATATGTTCAGTAATAGTTGATGATTTCTTCTAATACAGAGTGATGTGCGGATCGCGATGAATGACCGTTAACAGGCAGTCATCGGCGACGTGTTGTAGCATTACCGTCATCCTCTCATCCTCCCGCATTCAGGTAAAGCCCCATGTCCACGCTGCACCCTTTTCACCTCGCCTTTCCGGTTACATCTCTGGCCAAGGCCCGCGCGTTTTATGGCGAGCTGCTGGGCTGCCCGGAAGGCCGTTCGTCTGAAGACTGGGTAGATTTCAACTTCTTTGGCCACCAGATCGTGGCGCACCTCGCGCCCGGCGAGGCAGGCCACCACAACACCAGCGCGGTGGACGGGCACAACGTGCCGGTGCGGCACTTTGGCATGGTGCTGTCCATGGACGAGTGGGATCAGCTGGCGGCCAAACTGCGCGCGGCCAACACCCAGTTTGTGATTGAGCCACACATTCGTTTCAAAGGCCAAGTGGGTGAACAGGCCACGATGTTTTTTCTGGACCCTTGTGGCAACGCCGTGGAATTCAAGGCGTTTGCCGACCCGTCGCGCCTGTTTGCCAAATAGGCGCGTAACTCACCCCCGCCTGATCACGCCAGCTGGTGAGCTTCCTGCAGGCAAGCCTGAAACAGCCGCGTTGCCCGGGACGGCTGAGGTGAGCGGCGCAAAATGCCCAGAAAGCTGCATTCATACCGGAACAGCGATGGTTTGACGGCACGCATTTGGCCCAACCGCACAAAGCTGTCGGCGTAATGGTCCGGCAGAAAGCCCAGGAATTTGCCCGACAGGATCAGCGTGGCGATGGCCTCCTGGTCAAACGCCGTGGCCTTGCGCGGCATGCGCACCTGCTGGCTGATTTCCATATTGGGCGAGTGGTAGCCCAGCCCGGCAAACTGGTGGGCGCCCAGATCGCTCCATGCCAGGCGGTCGTTATCGGTAGCAAACAGCGGGTGTTGGGCGCCGCAATACAGCAGCATGGTCTCATCGAACAACGCGTCATATGTCAAGCTGTCCGAGCTGCGGTGGCCCGGGATAACACCCACCTGAAACTGCCCGTCGATCACGCCGCGCTCGATGGCGTTGATCGGGGCAATGTGCAGGTTCAGCGCGACATCGGGCGCACGTTCACAAAACAGCGCGATGGCAGCGCCGATATGTGCCGCCGGGTTACTGGCGGTCTTGTCAAACAGCGCCACGTTGAGCTGGCCACCCATGCGGCGATGAATTTCGTCCACCCCGCTTCTGAACGCCTCGGTGGAAGCCAGCAGTTGCAGAGTCTGGGCGTAAATCTGCTCGCCCTCGGTGGTCAACGAAAAGCCGGCTCGCCCGCGGCGACACAGCGTGAGGCCCAGCCGGGTTTCCAGGTCCTTCACATGGCGGCTGACGGTGGAGGTGCCAATGTTCAGCTCCAGTTCAGCCGCCGCCATGCCGCCACAGTCCACCACCGACTTGAACACCCGCAGCAGGCGCAAATCCATATCGCCCAGCTGGCCCAGCACGGCATGGCTTTTAGGCTGAACAGGAATGGCAGGGTTTACTTTCATAAATACGCAACTGAATAGTGATATTTAAACATTTATAAGAGTAACAGACCTGCCCACAATGCACTTTTGCTGACCTACACCCGCCCGACCGGAGACCCGCCATGAACCTGAACGACGCACAGCACCTGAGCCCCGCCAAAGCCCCCCGAAAGGACGCCGCATTTCTGGAAGCTCACTGGATGCCTTACACGGGCAACCGTGATTTCAAGGCCAATCCGCGGCTGATGGCCAGCGCGCAGGGCTGTTACTACACCGATGTGGACGGCCGCAAGATTCTGGACGGTTTATCGGGCTTGTGGTGCTGCGGTCTGGGCCACGCCCGGCCCGAGCTGATTGAAGCCGCGAGCCGCCAGATGGCCACGCTGGACTACTCGCCAGCATTTCAGTACGGCCATGAACTGTCTTTCGAACTTGCCAACAAAATCAAGGAGCTCACGCCCGCCGGGCTGGACTATGTGTTCTTCACCGGTTCGGGTTCGGAATCGGCCGACACGTCTTTGAAGATGGCGCGTGCTTACTGGCGCACCAAGGGTCAGGCCAGCAAGACGCGGTTCATCGGGCGCGAAAAGGGCTATCACGGCGTCAACTTTGGCGGCATTTCGGTGGGCGGCCTTGTGGCCAACCGCAAGGCATTTGGTCAGGGCATTGAAGCCGACCACCTGCCCCACACCCAGCTCGCCAAAAATGCGTTTTCCCGCGGCATGCCCACACAGGGCGTGGAGCTGGCCGACGAGTTGCTGAGAATGATTGCGTTGCACGACGCATCCAACATTGCGGCCGTGATTGTGGAGCCGTTCTCCGGCTCGGCCGGCGTGGTGATCCCGCCCGTTGGCTACCTGCAGCGCCTGCGCGAGATCTGCACCGCCAACAACATCCTGCTGATTTTTGATGAAGTCATCACCGGCTTCGGCCGCTGCGGGGCCTACACCGGTGCAGAAGCTTTCGGCGTGACGCCCGACATCATGAACGTGGCCAAGCAGATCACCAACGGCACACAACCACTGGGTGCCGTGATCGCCAAAAAGGAAATCTACGACACCTTCATGGCGGCAGGCGGCCCGGAGTACATGCTGGAGTTTGCCCATGGCTACACCTACTCGGCCCACCCGGTTGCCTGCGCCGTGGGCATGGCTGCGCTGGACGTGCTGGTGAAGGAAGACATGATCAACCGCGTGAAGAACCTGTCGCCCTACTTTGAGCAGGCCGTGCACAGCCTCAAGGGCACCAGACACATCACCGACATCCGCAACTTCGGTCTGGCTGCCGGCATCACCATTGACGCCCTGCCCGGCGAGCCCGCCCGCCGGCCATATGAGATCGCGATGAAGTGCCTGAAGAAAGGCTTCTATGTTCGTTACGGTGGTGACACCATCCAGCTGGCGCCACCGTTCATTATTGGAAAACCCGAGATCGACGACCTGATCTGTGCGTTAGGCGAGGCATTAAACGAAACCGCCTGACGCAGACTGACTGTTCCCGATACACAAGACCCCGCCAGCGCCCTGACAGTCATTGGACATGCAGAGTGGCACTCTAGTGGGCGGACAAGGCCCTGTTGGCCGGTGGTATGCGCTCGTTCATCCAGCGATTGAGGTCCAGCCACATCTGGCGCATCTCGGCATCCAGGGGTGTGCGCCCGGCATTCGGCAATTCAATCGTCACCACCGGCACCCCTTTATGCACGCCACCGTAGTTTCCCAGCGACCCGGGGAAGATGCCGACCTGATCAAGGTACAACCGCCCCAGCCTGCTGGGCGGGACCGAGGGGCCATCGAAGTCCAGCACACCGTAAGGCGCATGGATGCTGACTATCAGATCAGGCTTGAAACTGTCCATCTGTTCGTGCAGAAAGCGTGCCTCGGGCTCGGATAGCGGGGTGCGGCCAGGCCATCGGCGCGGGTCTTTGCGGGTTCGCTTTTCCCAATAAGCATTGGCATCACGAAGCCAGTTTGGCGTCGGGAAGTTGCGGTTCAGGTCAACGCCATTGGCATTGACACGCTGGGGTGGAGTGGTCATCAGACCATCCGGGTTCAGTGCAGGAATGAAGCGCCAGTGAACCGGGTTAAGCGTGTCAGAGGGCGGCACGGTGGCCAGCTTGATCCAGTGAAATGCCATGGATGCAGATGACAACTCGTCGCCGTGAATGCCCCCCACCACCAGAACCCGCAACCGGGCATCACCCGGCTTGACGTCGCGTACCAGCAGTGGCCGCCCGCGAACCGACCGCACATCACCTGGCTGCAATTGTGCAAATTCACATAACGCCCGGTTGATATTCGGTAATCGCACGACAAACTCGTCACAATGTCTCGGGAACTGGGCCCGTGCTGCCATGCACAGGCAGCACGCGCAGAGAAAGGCAAACAAGCGGGTGATTGTCATTGCGCCATTTTATGAGCCATGAAATATCAGTCATGTCTCAACGTTTTTCAATGGGGCGCGATCTGTCGAGGCTTCGAAACCGGGGATGTGCGGGTTGATTTTTATGGCGGTTTTGGCCTCAGGCCCTTGGGACTGTGTGTGCCCCACTTCTACCGTGCGACCGCCAAACGGATTGCAATCAGGTTAAATGATTGCCAACAATACCGGCCAGCTCAAACATCGTCACCTGCGATTTGCCAAACACCGCCAGCAGCTTGGCATCTGCATTGATGGCGCGTTTGTTGGTGGCGTCCTGCAGGTTGTTGGCCTTGATGTAGTTCCACAGCTTTTTGATCACCTCGGTGCGGGCAACAGCGTCACTGCCAATCACGGCCGCCAGTGCCGGGCTGGGTTGCTTGCCGCTGGCCGCCGTGGTCTTGCGCGGTGCTTTGGGCTTGGCTACTTTGGCTGCAGCCTTCTTTGCAGGCATTTTTTTGCCCGTAGCCCCCGTAGAATATGCGTTAGTAGCTATTTTTTTTGTAGCAGATGGTGTTTTTGCGGAGGTTGAAGCAGTTTTCGCGGCCGTTTTACGCGGCGGGAATTTGCTGGGTGCAAATTCAAAGTTCACCTTGCCTGCTTCGGCATCCCAGGCCAGCATGGCCTTGAAGCCACGGCGCGTGCGCATGGAGACAAACTTGTCCAGCAGATCGGTTTTGCCGGTTGCCAGCAGCTTGGTCATCTGCGCGCGCTCAATCGGCTGTTGCAAGATGATCTGGCCGCTCTTGAAATCGCAACCGGGTGTGGGCTGTGCCATGGTGGGAACAGACTTGTTGCAGACATAGTTTTTGCCATGCTCAAAGACCATGCCGCCAGCGGCATTTCCAGCTCCAGCGCCGCACTTGGGGCAGTTGCCCAGGGGCTCTTTGCCGCTGAAGTCAATCAGCTCGCCGGATTCTTCGCCAGCCTTGTCGTCACCAAAGTCGAACTCCAGTTTGTAGTTCTTGGCTTCGTCGTCATACTTGATGACCATTTCCGCTACAAACGGCCAGCCGGCCTTGGAGCGGAACCCATCCAGCGGCCCGATATGCTTGTCGCGCAGGAACTGCTCCACCTCGGCTACCTCAAAGGTGCGGCCGGCAGGTGTTTTGCCGAATGAAAAACCGCAACCCTCTTCAGTACCGGTTTTGCCCGTGCAGGTATACCGACGGTAATTTTCTTTAACGATGCCACCACAATTCGGACACGGAGCGGTCAACGTGGCGTAGTCGCCAGGGATGGTGTCGCGGTCGTATTCCTTGGCCTTCTTGACCATGCGCTCGGTCATGGCGGCAATCTCGGCCATGAAGGTTTCGCGCTTGAGTTTGCCGTGCTCCATCTGGTTGAGTTTGTATTCCCACTCGCCGGTGAGTTCGGCTTTGGAGAGCTCTTCGACACCCAGACCACGCAGCAGCGTCATCAGCTGGAAGGCTTTGGCGGTGGGAATCAGCTCGCGGCCTTCGCGCAGCATGTATTTCTCGGCAATCAAGCCTTCGATAATGCTGGAGCGGGTGGCTGGTGTGCCCAGGCCCTTTTCCTGCATGGCTTCGCGCAGCTCGTCGTCTTCCACGGTCTTGCCGGCACCCTCCATGGCGCCCAGCAGTGTGGCTTCTGAGTAGCGGGCAGGGGGACGGGTTTTCAGGCCCTTGGGTTCCACGGAGTCGGTTTTAACCTTTTCGCCGGATGCAACGGGTACCAAGCTTTGGCCTTTGTCGCCGTCTTTGGCGTCAGCCACTTCTTCAGCAGCTTCCTTGCCGTAAATCGCCAGCCAACCCGGTTTGACCAGCACCTTGCCCTCGGTCTTGAAGTTGTGGTTTGCAGCGGTTGTGATCCGCGTTGTCACCTGGTATTCGGCACTGGGGAAGAACACCGCCATGAAGCGGCGCACCACCAGGTCATAAATCTTTTGTTCTGCCTCAGACAGGCCAGAGGGCGCCTGTAGAGTAGGGATGATGGCAAAGTGATCACTCACCTTGGCGTTGTCAAAAATTCGCCGGGAAGGTTTGACGTAGTTGCCCTTGATCGCCGTAGCCGCAAAAGGGGCCAGATGCTTCATGCCACTATTCGAAAGCATGGCAAATGTGTCCTTGACCACGGGTACGTAGTCTTCTGGCAACGCGCGCGAATCAGTTCGCGGGTAAGTCAGGGCCTTGTGGCGCTCGTACAGGCTTTGCGCGATGGACAGCGTAGTTTTGGCAGAAAAACCAAACTTGCCGTTGGCCTCGCGCTGCAATGAGGTCAAATCAAACAGCAGGGGCGATGCCTGCGTGGTGGGCTTGCTTTCTTCGGTAACGGTGGCGCTTTGACCGCGCACGGCATCGGCAATGGCCTGTGCTTCACGCTGCGTCCAGACGCGATCAGCCTTCTTCTCGCTGTCCTCGGCGTCTTTCTTCCACTTCGGGTCAAACCATTTGGCGGGGTACTCTCCGGCCTGCGCCTTGAAGCTGGCATGAATTTCCCAGTAGTCGCGGCTGAGAAAAGAGCGGATCTGCTCCTCGCGCTCCACCACCACCGACAACGTGGGCGTCTGCACGCGCCCCACCGTGGTCAGGAAGAAGCCGCCATCACGCGAGTTAAAGGCAGTCATGGCGCGCGTGCCGTTGATGCCCACCAGCCAGTCGGCCTCGCTGCGGCAGCGTGCGGCATCGGCCAGGGGCTGCATTTGTTTGTCCGTACGCAGTGCACCAAAGCCATCGCGAATGGCCTGCGGGGTCATCGACTGCAACCACAGGCGGCTGACGGGCTTGCCCAGGGGCTTGGCGCCACCCGCATACTGCTCGATCAGGCGGAAGATCAACTCGCCTTCGCGGCCCGCGTCACAAGCGTTCACAAGCTTGTCCACGTCCTTGCGTTTGGCCAGCTTGACCACGGCATTCAGGCGCGTCTTGGTCTTGTCCACGGGTTTCAAGTCAAAGTGCGGCGGGATCACCGGCAGGTTGGCAAAGCTCCACTTGCCGCGTTTGACGTCAAACTCCTGCGGGGCCTGAATCTCCACCAGGTGCCCCACGGCGCTGGAGACAACATAGGAGTCGCTCTCAAAGTACTCGTCGTGTTTTTCGAACTTGCCAGCTGTAGGTGTGAGTGCCCGCACGATGTCTTGAGCAACCGACGGCTTTTCTGCAATGACCAAAGTTTTACCGGAGACTACGTTTTTCATCTGACTACAATCCAGTTCTCTCGCGTGCGCGCAGGCGCACACATGCATGCGCGGGCGCGCACCTGCGCGCGCCCATACGAGTTCACATTACCAAATTTTTCAGCCGTGTCCAAAAAAGCCTCATTTTCAGATAACCGCCGTATTCAAACCCGCCGCTCTGGCGTGCATGGTAAGGGCGTTTTCGCAGTGCAGGACCTGGCTGAAGGTGAAGTCATTATTGAATATGTGGGCGAGATCATCAGCTGGCCCGAGGCCCTTCGCCGCCATCCACACGATCCCAAGGACCCCAACCACACGTTTTATTTTCACATTGATGCGAAAAACGTCATCGATGCCAAGCATGGTGGCAACTCCTCGCGCTGGATCAACCACGCCTGTGCACCCAACTGCGAAGCCGACGAAGAAGGCGGCCGCGTGTTCATCAAGGCCCTTCGCAACATCAAGGCCGGCGAAGAGTTGAATTACGACTACGGCCTGATCATCGACGAGCGCTACACGCCCAAACTCAAGGCTGAATATCCCTGCTGGTGCGGTGCCAAGACCTGCCGTGGCACCCTGCTGGCGCCCAAGCGGGGTCGTTGAGCGCATGCCATGGCCATCCGAAGCTATCTGGGGAGCGGTGGCACCTGATTTGCCGGATTTCACGGTCGAAATCCTGCCCCAGACAGATTCGACCAATACCGAACTTATGCGTCGCGCCCGTGCCGGGCATCTTGAGCCGGCGCTGCTGGTGGCTGAGCGGCAGACTGCGGGCCGGGGTCGGCTGGGGCGCCAATGGGTCAGCGATCTCGTTGAGCCGGCAGGCCATGCAGGCGTCAGGACATCCTCCCTGACCTTTTCGCTGGGCTTGCCCCTATCGTCATCAGACTGGTCCGGCCTGTCACTGGTTGCAGGGATCAGTGTGGTGCAGAGCCTGCACCCTGATTTGCGCCTGAAATGGCCCAATGACATCTGGCTGCAGGACCGCAAGCTGGCAGGCATTCTGATTGAAACGGGTGTTTTTGGCCGCACCCGTTACGTCGTGATCGGTGTGGGCATCAATGTACTGAAATACAGTTCGCCAGGGCTGTCAACACCTGCGGCCTGGCTGGCAGAATTGTTGCCGGACATCAATGCATCGCAAACGCTGTTGCGGGTTGTTCCTGAACTGGTCAAGGCTGTGAAGGTGTTTGATACTCAGGGATTTGCGCCTTTCAGCCCGCGTTTTGCAGCCCTGGATGCCCTGGCAGGGCGATCAGTCACCCTCAGCGATGGTACCTTTGGCACTGCGCGGGGTGTTGACGCATCCGGTGCGTTGCTGGTGCATACTTCGCTCGGCATGAAGACCATTAACAGTTCCGAAGTGAGCGTGCGTCCATCCCGGGATGGGGGCTGAGCCATATGCTGCGCCTGATCGTGCTGATTCTGCTGCTGCTCAATGGTGTTTACTATGCCTGGTCGCAAGGTCTGCTCAAGGTATATGGGCTTGCACCAGTCCAAGCCACGGAGCCGCAACGTATCACCGGGCAACTTCGTGCGCAGGCCCTGAGGGTTTTATCTGGCGACGAGATGGCCAAGATGAATGCGCCGGCATCCACTGCAACCAGCCCGCGCCCTGCAGAATGCCTGCAGGCCGGACTGTTTGATGAAACCCAGGCAATAGCTTTGCGCCGCACGCTGGAGTCTGTATTGCCGGGCGGCGCATGGCAGCTAGACACCGTGGTGGAGCCGGCACGCTGGATCATCTACATGGGTAAATTCCCCGATGCGCAGGCGGTTGCGGCCAAGCGCAATCAGTTGACTCAGCTTAAATTGAAGCCCGAGCCATTGCTCAATCCGGAGCTTGAGCTTGGCCTCTCCCTGGGCGCCCACTCAACCCGCAGCGCAGCGCAAGAGGAGCTGGAAAACCTGAAGCGGCGCGGCGTTCGAACAGCACGCATCGTTGAAGAACGACCAGAAATGCGAAAAGCTCTGCTGCGAGTCACTGCCGTGGATGATGTCTTGAAGGTTCATCAGGACGAGTTGAAATCTGTGCTCGCTGGAAAGTCACTGCGGGCTTGCAAATAAGCACCGTCAGACAACATTTGCAGCCATGTTCCCTTCGGCGATGAACCGCACAACAAAACGTGTGCCCGGCGGCACCTTGCCCGGGCGCGCCTCCTCCAGACTGACAGTGGCGTCGTGCTGAATGGCGATTTCAAGCACGATGGACAAACCCAGTCCCGTTCCGTCCACGCCGCTCCCCAGAGATCTGTAAAACGGCTGAAACACCAACTCCCGCTCTGGCGCAGCAATGCCCGGGCCGGAGTCCTCCACCTGCAACAGCAAGACCTTGCCAAAGGCGCCAACCAGCACCCTGGCGGTGATGATGCCCGGCGTCTCGGCGCTGGAGGGCGTGTAGTTGATGGCGTTGTCGATGAGGTTGCGGATCATCTCCTTGAGCAGTGTCGGATTGCCGTGTAGCTGAACACCGGGCTCGCCTGGCGCCGCGCCCTCGTAGCCCAGATCCAGGTGTTTGTCCATCGCGCGACTCAGACACTCCTGCATAACCTCCATCGTCAACCGGGCAAGATCGCAAGGCTGGCGACTCATTGACACACCACTGCTTTCGGCATGTGCAAGCGCCAGCAACTGATTGACCGTATGAGTCGCTCGAATGCTGGCTGTGCCGATTTGCCGCAGCGACTGCTTGAGATCATTTGCATCCGCACCCTCCCGCTGTGCCAGATCAGCCTGCATGCGCAGCCCTGCCAGCGGGGTTTTGAGCTGGTGTGCCGCATCAGCGAGGAATCGCTTTTGCGTGGCAATCGTGTCTTTCAGCCGCATGAACAAATCATTCACGGACAATACCAAAGGTGAAATCTCCACAGGCACACTCTGCGTATCGAGCGGACTCATGTCATCTGAGCGGCGTGCACGGATGAGGTTTTCCAGGCGCGTCAGTGGCTTCAGAGCCTGCACCAGAGCCATCCACACCAGCAACACGGCCAAAGGCAGAATGACAAATTGCGGCAACATCACGCCCTTGGTGATTTCGGTAGCCAGCACCGAGCGCTTGCCCAGCGTTTCAGCCACCTGCACCAGCACCAGTTTGGCGTCCGGCAAGGCAACCCTGACCCATGTGTAAGCCACCTTGACATCCATACCCCGAACCATATCTGCCCGCAACCGCACCTCATTGATCTCGGGCGTCTCATCTTCGGGAGGCAAAGGAAGATCCTTGTCACCGCTGAGGTATTCCCCCCTGGCCCCCAGCACCTGATAGAACACGGTTCCATCCTCATCCGCACGCAGCAACTCGCGTGCTGGCTGCGGCAGATTGAACTGAACCCTTTGCTGGCTTACCGTCACCAGCTGGGCCAACGCCACTACGTTGTACTCCAGCGCACGGTCAAACGGCTTGCCCGCCACCCCCTGAGCCACGAACCAGGTCAACCCCAGACTGACCGGCCACAGCAGCAGCAAAGGCGTGAGCATCCAGTCCAGAATTTCCCCAAAAAGGGATCGCTGTTCGCGCTGGAAAAGTTTCAAGGCGATATTTTTTCCAAACAGTAGCCCAAGCCACGTACCGTCGCGATGCGCACCGGCCCCCTTTCGATCTTCTTGCGAAGACGGTGAATATAGACCTCAATGGCGTTGTTGCTGACTTCCTCGCCCCACTCGCACAGCCGCTCCACCAGCTGGTCCTTGCTGACCAGCCGTCCTGCGCGCTGCAACAGCACCTCCAGCAGACCCAGCTCACGGGCTGACAGCTCCACCATCTTGCCCTCCAGCGTGGCCACACGGCCAGACTGGTCATACACCAGCGGGCCGTGCTTGATCGTGCTGCTGGCCGTGCCCATGCCACGCCGGCTCAAGGCCCGAACACGCGCTTCGAGCTCCTGCAGACTGAAGGGTTTGGCCATGTAGTCGTCTGCGCCGTAATCCAGGCCCTTGACCCGCTCCTCCACGCCATCGGCAGCTGTCAGAATCAGCACCGGCACTGCAGAGCCACGTGCGCGCAGGCGTTTGAGCACCTCCAGCCCGTGCATTTTGGGCAGACCCAGATCAAGAATGAGCAAATCAAACTCGGTGTTGATCATCAGCGCCGCATCCGCCTCGGAGCCGCTGGCAACGTGGTTCACGGCAGCGCCGGAGCTGCGCAAAGTGCGAAGCAGGCCATCGGCCAGCACCTGGTCATCCTCGGCAATCAGAATACGCATGTTTGTCTCCGGTTGAGGGTATTCCTGTGTTTCTGATACGGCAACTTTTTAGTCACCCGTGTTCATTCTAGGCCGGGAAACCGGTCACCCGAGTCAGGCGGCATAAGCCTCCAGGCCAATCTGGATCACTGTGGCGACCTCGATTCCCACAGCAACCCGCAGCTCGGCCTGTGCCTGAGCGACCGCACGGCGAAATGCCGCCAGCCACGCCAACCCCTGCGCCGTGAACCGCACCCGGCTGGCACGGGCATCGCGCAAATCGGGCTCTCGGGTCACCAGCGCCCAGGCTTCACACTGATCCACCAGCTTGCCCATGGCCTGCTTGGTCATGCCCGCGCGGGCCGCCAGCTCGGTCAGGCGCGAGCCCTCCAGCGCCAGATGCCGGGTAATGTGAACGTGAGAGGCGCCCAGCCGCCCGCGGGCAGCCAGATTGGACAGCGCCAGCGGCACGGTATCGTCGGCCGCCATCAGTGCCAGCACACGTGCATCAAATCGCTGCAGCGCCAGGTGCATCAAATGGCCCAGATGGGTCTGGCGCCAACCGTCATGTTCGGCATGGAAGAGCATGGTCGCAAATAGTAAACCAAATTGACTAAAAAACTTGTTTACTTATTTCAACCAACCACATTAAACTACTGTTCAAGCATCCAGCCTGTTATTAAAATCAGATGATGCGCCGGGCTCAACCGATTGATTTACAAGGAGATTTCTCATGGACGCACCCGTCAAAGGCTTCAACAACATGAATGGCGCCAACAGTGAAAAAGCCAAGGCCCTGCAAGTGGCGCTAGCCCAGATCGAAAAACAATTCGGCAAAGGCACCATCATGCGCCTGGGCGAAGGCGAGGTGATTGAAGACATCCAGGTCGTCTCCACCGGCTCGCTGGGCCTGGACATTGCCCTGGGCGTGGGCGGCCTGCCGCGTGGCCGCGTAGTTGAAATCTACGGCCCCGAGTCGTCGGGCAAGACCACGCTGACGCTGCAAGTGATTGCCGAGATGCAAAAACAGGGTGGCCAGTGCGCCTTTGTGGACGCCGAACACGCGCTGGACGTGCAATACGCCCAAAAACTCGGCGTGAACCTGCAAGACCTGCTGATCAGCCAGCCCGACACCGGCGAGCAGGCCCTGGAAATCGTGGACAGCCTGGTGCGCTCCGGCGCGGTGGACCTGATCATCGTGGACTCGGTCGCGGCACTCACGCCCAAGGCCGAACTCGAAGGCGAAATGGGCGACAGCCTGCCCGGGCTCCAAGCCCGGCTGATGAGCCAGGCGTTGCGCAAACTCACCGCCCACATCAAGAAAACCAACTGCATGGTCATCTTCATCAACCAGATCCGCATGAAGATCGGCGTCATGTTCGGCAGCCCCGAAACCACCACCGGCGGCAACGCGCTGAAGTTCTACGCCTCCGTGCGCCTGGACATTCGCCGCACCGGCACCATCAAGAAAGGTGACGACGCGATTGGCAACGAGACCAAGGTGAAAGTGGTCAAAAACAAGGTCGCACCCCCGTTCAAGACGGCGGAGTTCGACATTCTGTTTGGCGAGGGCATCAGCCGCCACGGCGAGATCATCGACATGGGTGTGAACGCCAACATCCTGGACAAATCGGGCGCCTGGTACGCCTACAACGGCGAAAAGATCGGCCAGGGCCGCGACAACGCACGTGAGTTTTTGCGCGAAAACCCGGCACTGTCCACCGAGATCGAGAACAAGGTGCGTGAATCGCTGGGCATCCCCTTGCTGCCGGTGGCAGTCGAAGCCGAGGCCAAACCGGCCAAATCTGGTGGCAAAAAAGCCGATTAGCCCTGCTCAGATATGCGTAAGCAGCTATTAAATATATAGCAACTCGCCCAATTCCTGCTCGCACCATGTCGTTTGCCCAGCCTTCCCTCAAGGGCCGCGCCCTGCGCCTGCTCAGCGGGCGCGAGTATTCGCGCCATGAGCTCGAGCGCAAGCTCAAAACGCATGAGGAGGCGCCCGGCGAGCTGGCGCAGGCGCTCGATGAGCTGCAGGCCAAAGGCTTCATCAGCGAGCCGCGGGTGGTGGAGTCGGTCATCAACCGGCGCTCTGCCAAGCTGGGCACGGCACGTATCCGGCAGGAACTGCAGGGCAAAGGGCTGGACCCGCAGGCCGTGGCAGACGCAGTGGCCAGCCTGAAAACCACCGAACTGGCGCGCGCCCGCGAGGTGTGGCGCAAAAAGTTTGGCGCAAAATCGGATGCGGCCTCAGATGCTGTGACCACTGACGCCGCAGCACGCGGCAAGCAGATGCGTTTTCTGGCCGCACGCGGCTTTGGCGGCGACGTGATCCGCCGCGTGGTCTGTGGCGCGGACGACGATGCCGCGGACGCATAAAACAGCCGACTTATACCGTCAAAATGGCCTCCAGCCCTCGTCCAATATGCGTGAATAGCTACTAAAAATGTAGCAAACGCAAATGGTTAACCGGGCTTCTGCGGCTACAGCCCCAGCATCAGCTTCAGGTTTTGCACCGCCGCGCCACTGGCGCCTTTGCCCAGATTGTCCAGCCGGGCTACCAGCACAGCGTGGTGGAAACCGTCGTTTGCCCCGGTATTGGCAAACACCCGCAACTCCATCTTGTTGGTGTCGGCCAGCGCCAGCGCGTCCAGCTTGGCGTCGGGCGTAGCCGGCTCCACGCTCACCCATTCACTGCCCTGATAGTGTCTGGCCAGCGCGTTGTGCAGATCCTTCGCGCTGGGTTGCCCCGGCAACTGGTCCAGATGCAGCGGCAGCTGCACCAGCATGCCCTGCCTGAAATTGCCCACCGAGGGGATGAACAACGGGCGGCGCGTCAAACCCGTGTATGTCATGATTTCCGCAATGTGCTTGTGCTTCAGGCCCAGGCCGTAAAGCTCAAACGCGGGCGCCTGGCCCGACTCATACGCCTCAATCATGCTGCGCCCGCCACCCGAATAGCCGCTCACCGAGGGCAATGTGAGCGCAAAGTCGTGCGCAATCAGCCCGGCGTCGATCAGCGGGCGAATCAGCGCAATGGCCCCGGTGGCGTAACAACCCGGGTTGGCCACACGCCGGGCGCTGGCCACAGCCGCCTGCTGTCCAGCGGCCAGTTCGGGAAAGCCAAACACCCAGCCCGGCGCGGTACGGTGGGCGGTGGAGGCGTCGATCACTTTGGGGCCGGATTTGCCATTTGCCCTTGTCAAATCATCGATCATTGCTACGGATTCAATAGCGGCATCATCATGCAGACACAGCACCACCAGATCCACGGAAGCCATCAGCGCGCGTTTGGCGGCGCCGTCCTTGCGCAATTCGGGGGCAATGCTGACCAGCTCGATGCCGGGCATGGACTGCAACCGTTCGCGAATTTGCAAGCCGGTAGTGCCAGCTTCGCCATCAATGAATATTTTGTGCATATAAAACATCCCCGCAAGTCAAAAACCAGCCGACTTGAGCGCGAACCCGTAAGTCCTGCTCAAGTTTGGTGCAATGCAACATGATACATTCCGTAACTGTGTCCAGCGCCTGCCACAGAACGCCGCCGTTGTGTGCAAGGGTGAAATTTACCTGTTCCTGAGAAAGACCTCATGAAGATCCACGAATACCAAGGCAAGGAAATCTTGCGCCAATTCGGTGTGCCCACGCCCCGCGGCATTCCCGCTTTTACCGTGCAGGAGGCTGTGGAAGCCGCACAAAAACTCGGAGGCCCGGTCTGGGTGGTCAAGGCCCAGATCCACGCCGGTGGCCGTGGCAAGGGCGGCGGCGTCAAACTGGCCCGCTCCATTGACGAGGTGAAAAAGCTCGCTGCCGAAATTCTGGGCATGCAGCTGGTCACCCACCAAACCGGCCCCGAAGGCCAAAAGGTACGCCGCCTGCTGATCGAAGACGGCGCAGACATCAAAAAAGAATACTACGTGTCTGCCGTGACCGACCGTGCCTCGCAGCGCGTGGCGTTCATTGTCTCGTCTGAAGGCGGCATGGACATCGAGGGCGTGGCTCACGACACGCCCGAGAAAATCCTCACCGAAATCGTTGACCCGGCCACCGGACTGACCGCCGCCCAGGGCACGAAGCTGGCCGACGCGATTGGCGTGCCCGCTGCCTCCACCGCCATGGCGGTTGATGTGTTGCAGAAAATCTACAAATGCTACATGGACACCGACGCCTCCCTGGTGGAGATCAACCCGCTGATTCTGGAGGGCAACGGCAACATCAAGGCGCTGGACGCCAAGTTCAACTTTGACGCCAACGCGCTGTTCCGCCACCCCGAAATCGTCGCCTACCGCGATCTGGACGAAGAAGACCCGGCCGAAATCGAAGCCAGCAAGTTTGACCTGGCCTACATCAGCCTGGACGGCAACATCGGCTGCCTGGTCAACGGCGCCGGCCTGGCCATGGCCACCATGGACACCATCAAACTGTTCGGCGGCGAGCCGGCCAACTTCCTGGACGTGGGCGGTGGCGCCACCGCCGAGAAAGTGACGGAAGCCTTCAAGATCATGCTGAAGAACAAGAACGTCAAAGGCATTCTGGTCAACATCTTCGGCGGCATCATGAAATGCGACACCATCGCCACCGGCGTCATCACCGCCTGCAAGGCTGTGAATCTGTCTGTGCCACTGGTCGTGCGCATGAAGGGCACCAACGACGAGCTGGGCAAAAAGCTGCTGGCCGAAAGCGGTCTGCCCATCATTTCTGCAGACACCATGGCCGAAGCGGCAACGAAAATCGTTGCTGCCGTCAAGTAGCAAGCCGGAGAAACACCACATGTCGATCTACATCAATAAAGACACCCGCGTCATCACCCAGGGCATTACAGGCAAGACCGGACAGTTTCATACCGAAAAATGCCAGGAATACGCCAACGGCAAAAACTGCTTTGTAGCCGGCGTAAACCCCAAGAAGGCGGGCGAGTCGATCTTCAACATCCCCATCTTCGCCTCGGTTAAAGAAGCCGCTTCGCAGACCGGCGCCACCGTGTCGGTAATCTACGTGCCACCGGCTGGAGCGGCTGCCGCCATCTGGGAAGCAGTTGAGGCGGACCTGGACCTGGCCATCTGCATCACCGAAGGCATTCCCGTCAAGGACATGCTCGAAGTGCGCAACCGCATGCGCGCCAAAGAAGCCGCAGGCGGCAAAAAAACGCTGCTGCTGGGCCCCAACTGCCCCGGCCTGATCACGCCTGACGAGATCAAGATCGGCATCATGCCCGGCCACATCCACCGCAAAGGCCGCATCGGCGTGGTCTCCCGCTCGGGCACGCTGACCTACGAAGCCGTAGCCATGCTGACCGAAGTCGGCCTGGGCCAATCCAGCGCCGTGGGCATCGGAGGCGACCCGATCAACGGCTTGAAGCACATCGACGTGATGAAAGCCTTCAACGACGACCCCGACACCGACGCCGTCATCATGATCGGTGAAATCGGAGGCCCGGACGAAGCCGAAGCCGCCATGTGGTGCAAGGCCAACATGAAAAAACCCATCGTCGGCTTCATCGCCGGCGTAACCGCCCCACCCGGCAAGCGCATGGGCCACGCCGGCGCGCTGATCTCCGGCGGTGCCGACACGGCCGACGCCAAACTCGCCATCATGCAAGCGTGCGGCTTCATCGTGACGCGCAACCCGTCCGAGCTGGGCCGGCTTCTCAAGGCGCAGTTATAAGCATTACTACGAATGCCCCGGCTGCCCGGTAGCGGCTAAAGTCGTAGCGAACTCGCAAGCGCTCTGAACACAGGCTGTTTGGAGCGCTTCTTTCATGGGCATGCATACCGGTTGTCAGGGCCGCCGTGGCTGACGTGGTTTGTCAGCACATACACACATAAATGGAGATACCACATGGAAATGCTGCAAAGCGCTGAATTTTGGCTTGCGGTTGGCCAGATCATCATGATCGACATTTTGCTGGGCGGCGACAATGCCGTCGTCATTGCCCTGGCCTGTCGACAACTGCCCCCTGAACAACGCACCAAGGGAATTCTTTGGGGCACCGCTGGCGCCATTGCGCTCAGGGTGATCCTGATAGCCTTTGCCCTGACACTTCTGCAAGTGCCATTTTTAAAACTGGTCGGCGCCATATTGCTGATCTGGATTGGTGTCAAATTGCTGGCCCCGCCTGAGGATGATGCACATGGCAACATCCAGTCCAGCGACAAACTGTGGAACGCCGTCAAAACAGTCATCATTGCCGACCTCGTCATGAGCATTGACAACGTCATCGCCATTGCTGGCGCCGCTCAAGGGGCCGGACAAGACCACCAGCTGATCCTGGTAATTTTTGGCCTGCTGGTCAGCATCCCCATCATCGTCTGGGGCAGCCAGCTCGTACTCAAGCTGATGGACCGTTTCCCGCTCATTATTACCATAGGCGGCATGCTGCTTGGCTGGATTGCAGGCACCATGGCGCACACCGACCCGGCCCTGGTTGCCTATTTACCTCAAACCAAAACCTGGAACTACGGGCTGGGCATTGCTGGCGCCCTGGGCGTACTGGCGATTGGCCAGCTACTCAGGCGCACGCGCCCCACTGAAGCCGGCTGACCTGCCGGCGCACGAGGAAAAACCGGCCAATTCAAGTTCCACGCCAAGTCTGCCGAAGACAAGCAGATGGTGAAACTTGCGCTACAGGACCAAGACCGGGTGAACACGGGGGCGGGCCGCTACCATGGCGTGCGGGAATGCAGATTGCGCCGGTACAATTCGGCAAAGTCGGTTTTAATCCACACTAAGGGACGTTCCGGGGGGGTGGACTTTGAAAAAACCGTGATAAAAACCTGTCCATCGAATCCGCGCCTCCAATACAGATGGCATGGCGGATATCGAAATACAGCGCCCAAGACAATGAATTTCAAGTTTCACACCCAGACCGACCCCGGTCGCACCAGAGAAAACAACGAAGATGCCGTTGCTTTCGATGAACCTACCCGGCTAGCCGTCCTGGCCGATGGCATGGGCGGTTACAACGCCGGGGAAATTGCCAGCGGCATGGCGACCGCCTTCATCAAATCGGAAATGGCCCGGTGGCTGGCCGAAGTTGGCCGGCACGCCCAGATCAAGGAAATCCGGCGCGCCCTGGAGATATGTGTTGACAACGCCAACCTGTCCATCTTCAGCGCAGCCAACTCCAACTCGCACTACTCGGGGATGGGAACCACACTGATTGTCGGCGTATTTCAAGGCGAGACACTGCTGCTGGGCCATATTGGAGACTCACGCTGCTACCGGCTCAGGGCTCGCGAGTTTACACAAATCACCAAAGATCACTCGCTGCTGCAAGAGCAAATTGACGCAGGTCTTCTAACCCCGGCGCAAGCCGCCACGGCCCCAAACAGAAACCTGGTCACACGGGCCCTGGGCGTTGAAGACGCCGTCATGCTCGACCTCAAAGAGTACCCGATTGAGCCCGGTGACCTGTACCTGATGTGCTCGGACGGCCTGACCGACATGGTCGATGACGCTGAAATCTCCAACATTCTGGAGGGCGGACTATCTCTGGAACAAAAGGCGGCACGGCTGATAAGTGTCGCAAATGAGCATGGTGGGCGCGATAACATCACCGTTTTGTTGGTTCAAGCAGACGTCGTATTGGAAAAGCGGAGTCTAATCTCCAGATTGCTGGGAAAATACCCAAAACAGCAGTTTCCCGAAAACAAGTAACAGAAACAGGAGTCGGCCATGCCGAAAATGATCGTATCGATCGACGGTGTTGTCATCAAGGAAGTACAGCTCACCAAGGATCGCACAACCCTTGGGCGGCGTCCTTATAACGACGTGGTCATCGATAACCTGGCCGTCAGCGGGGAGCACGCCGTTTTCCAGATGACCGGCAATGACGTGCTTGTTGAAGACCTCAACAGCACCAATGGCACCTATGTAAACGGCAAAGCTGCCAAAAAGCAGCAACTGCAGCCGGGTGACAGCGTTGAGGTAGGCAAGTACAAAATCCGCTTCGTCAATGAAGCCGCCGCAAGCGGCGACAGGCTCACGCCCGCCAGGGCAGCCGTGAGCGATGCATCGTCCGACTCGTCATCATCGTCCGGTGCGGGCTTTCCGGTCAGCAGCTCGGCCGAACTGGTGGCCGGCCCCGGTGCCTCCATCAAAGTACTCTCAGGCGCCGCCGCAGGGCGCGAAGTATCCCTGACCAAAGTAGTCACAACAGTGGGCAAACCGGGTGTGGCAGTGGCCGCCATCACCAAACGGCAAACCGGTTTTGTTGTGCACCACGTCGAGGGCGCAAGCAACCCCGCATTGAACGGAGTGCCAATCGGGGCCGACCCCGTGATGCTTAAAAATGGTGACCTGATTGAGCTTGCCGGCACACAAATGCAGTTTGTGCAGCAATAAGCGGCCCCCCTCAAGGGTTTCGCCGCTCCCTCGTGGCGGGGGCGCAGCCACACGCGGCAAACTACCGGCGCGTTTGTATTTGCCGCAGCGTTTGTCCCCAGGCGAGGGCTTTTCATGAAAGTGCGCGTACTGGGCTGCTCAGGCGCAATTGCCAAAGACTGCCGAACCACGTCCTTCCTGGTTGACTCGGATCTGCTTGTAGATGCCGGCACTGGTGTTGGCGACCTCACGCTTGCCGAAATGCGCGCAGTGGACCATGTATTTCTGACGCACGCCCATCTTGACCACGTTGCCGCCCTTCCCCTCATGGTGGATGCCATTGCCGCAACACGTACCACACCGGTCCGTATTTACGCCCTGGCCGGCACCATTGCAGCCTTGAAGACCCACATCTTCAATGACGCCATCTGGCCAGACTTCACACGCATTCCCACGCCGCAGGCTCCCCTGATCAGTTTTCATGAAATCCGCACAGGCCAGATCCTGCACATCAACGGCAAGACCATCGAAGCCTTGCCCGCCGTGCACTCGGTGCCTGCGCTGGGCTACGCCATCTCCGCCGGTCACCAGCACTGGGTTTTCAGCGGCGATACAGAGCGAAACCCTGCACTTTGGGAAAGAATAAACCAGCTCAATGTCGCCATGCTGGTAATTGAAACCGCGTTCAGCAACCGCGAAAAAGACCTTGCCCGGCGCAGCCTGCACCTGTCACCCAGCGCACTGGCGCAGGAACTGGCGCTCATTGGGGCAGAAAAGCACTTCCCCATTTACATCACCCACACCAAGCCGGCGGAAACCGAGCAAATCATGAGTGAAATACAGGGGTTTGACCAAGCCGGGACATCAGGCCCGAAAGTAAAGCATGACATTCGTTGGCTGCGAGCCGGCCAGGAGTTCACCCTATGAATACCGTAACCAGGCCTGCAGGCACAGCATCCACCCCAAATGGTGAGCAAGGGGGCTTCTCCGACTCGCAAAAACTGCCCCCCGAGCAGCGCGGCATCCGTTTTGAAGCGCTCTTCTACCGTGAGTTGCAGCACGTTACTGCGCGCATTCACGAAACAGAAGACCTGGACCAGATCATGCTTGAGGCCAGCCAGGACATCTGCAAGCTATTCAACGCCGACCGGCTGACGCTGTATGCAGTCAGTGACGACCAGACCTCCATCGTTTCAAAAATCAAGACCGGCCTCAACAGCAGCCGCGACCTCAAACTCCCCATCTCGCCGCAAAGCATAGCCGGCTACGTGGCCTTCAGCAAACAGCTGCTTAACCTGGCAGATGTGTACGATGAGCCCGCCCTCAGGCTCATTCACCCCTCCCTGACATTTCTGCAGGAAGTTGACAAACGCTCAGGCTACCAGACCCGCCAGATGCTGATAGCACCCGTTGTAGAAGGCGAGCAGCTGCACGGCGTCTTGCAAGTCATCAACAACAAAAGCAACCAGCCCTTTGGCGAGCTCGAAGTCGAAGGCATTGCCGAGCTGTGCAAGACGCTGGCCGTTGCCATTCGGCAGCGCATGAAAAAAACCGAAGACGGGCAAAAACGCAAATCATCCAAATACGATGGACTGGTTGCCGAAGGCATTGTCACCGCCCCCGAACTGGCGCAATGCATCGAGCAAGCGCGCGACGCGGGCCAGTCGGTCGAACAAGTGCTGATGTCCAAATACAAAGTGCGGCCCAACCAGATAGGCCCGTCGCTGGCCAAGTTTTTCGGCGTCCCGTACGAGCCCTTCAATGCCGGGCGCATTCGCTCCGAAATGCTGCACGGCGCACTCAAGCGCGAGTTCATAGAAGAGCAGGGCTGGGTGCCGCTGGAAGAATCCCCCGAAGGACTGGTAACCATGTGCGTTGACCCCGAGGCCGTTCAGGGCGCCAGGGTTGTGCCCCAGGTATTCCCGCGCATGCGCAAATTTGCCTACCGGGTAACCACACAAAGCGAGTTTCATGAAACCCTGAGCCAGATCTTTGGCGTCGGGGCCGAAGGCGGCTCCATTGACGAACTGCTGGCCGACATGGATGGCGGCCCCATTGACGACGGCAGCAACGACGACTCCCTGGAGTCTGCCGCGGCGGACAACGAGCTGGTCAAATTTGTCAACAAAGTCATCGTTGACGCCTACAACCAGAAAGTTTCCGACATCCACATAGAACCCATGCCCGGCAAGCTCAAAACCGGCATACGCTTTCGCATTGACGGCTCCTTGCAGCCCTACATCGAAGTACCCTCGCACTTCAGGCAGGCCATGGTCACGCGGCTCAAAATCATGTGTGACCTTGACATCTCGGAGCGACGCAAACCGCAAGACGGGAAGATCAAGTTCAAAAAATATGGCCCGCTGGATATAGAACTACGGGTAGCCACCATCCCCTCGGCCGGCGGCGTTGAAGATGTCGTCATGCGGATTTTGGCCGGTGGCGAGCCCATTCCCATGGAAAAACTCGGGCTGACACCGCATAACAAAGACCGCCTTGAAAAAACAGTCAGCAAGCCCTACGGCCTTTTTTACGTATGCGGCCCCACCGGCTCAGGCAAAACCACCACGCTGCACTCGATATTGAAGTTTCTCAACACCTCGGACACCAAAATATGGACCGCCGAAGACCCGGTTGAAATTACGCAAAAAGGTTTGCGCCAGGTGCAGATCAACAAAAAAGCCGGCATCGACTTTGCGCTGGTCATGCGGGCTTTCCTGCGGGCCGACCCCGACATCATCATGGTAGGCGAATCGCGCGACAAGGAAACCGTCAGCATGGGCGTGGAAGCCTCCCTCACCGGCCACCTGGTATTTTCCACCCTGCACACCAACTCGGCACCGGAGTCCATCACCCGGCTGCTGGACATGGGCATGGACCCATTCAACTTTGCAGACGCCTTGCTGGGCATTTTGGCCCAGCGGCTGGCCAAAAAACTGTGCGACTGCAAGGAAGCCTACCTCCCCGACGGCTCCGAACTCAAGCGGTTTTTGGCCGAATATGCCGAAGAACTGCGCCACTCCAAAGCCTGGAAGGCCGACTACGACGGAGAAACCCAGAAACTGCTGGACAACTGGGTTGAAAGCTACGGACAAGACGGCCGGCTCAACTTTTACCGCGCCAAAGGATGCGACATCTGCGCCAACACCGGTTACAAAGGCCGGGTGGGGCTGCACGAGCTGCTCATTGCAGATGAAACCGTCAAAAAACTGGTGCAAGAGCGGGCCCGCGTGGCCGAGATATTTGCCGCCGCAGTGGAGACCGGCATGCGCACCCTGAAAATGGACGGCATGGAAAAAATCATGCTGGGCATGACCGACCTGAAAATGGTCCGCTCCGTTTGTATCAAGTAACAAAAATGGCCTGACATTTTTGTCAGGCCGCCGCCCCAAAACGTCACCACAAAAGACCAACCAAGGTTCAAAGATGCCCAAAACACAGGGCGGGCGCGGTTTTTTCAGGCTTTCGGTGGTTTTTCAGGCCGAAAACGACCGGCCAACTTCAAAAACGCCGCCTTGGGCAAGTTGGCACGCTACCTGCATATAGAACGGCGCTAGTTTTTCATTTCGGGTATTTCCCCCAACCAAGGAGTTCTTATGAAACGCACCGTTCAGTCTGGTTTTCAAAAGGGTTTCACCCTGATCGAGTTGATGATTGTGGTGGCCATCATCGGCATTTTGGCCTCCGTGGCCCTGCCTGCCTATCAGGACTACACCAAACGCGCCAAAATGTCCGAGGTTATTTTGGCGGCATCTGCCTGCCGCACCACCATTACCGAAATTTACCAGTCCGGCGGCGCGTCCAACGCACCGGCCGCCAACGGCTGGGGTTGTGAGTCGGGTGCCAATACCTCCAACCCAACGGTCAGCAGCAAGTATGCAACGGCCGTCTATACCACCGTGGATGGCCGGGTTAGCGTGACCTCCGCTGTTGAAGGGGCCACGGGTGTTGTGACCTTGGTGCCTATGCGGGATGCGGCTAACCCTGCCGTGTTTCTTAATAACGTTGGCTCGGCTCTGTGGGGCTGGCGTTGCGGCCGTCCTGGAGACGGCACAACGGTGCAGGCCAACTTCCTGCCAGGCTCGTGCCGCGGTTAACCGGCTGGTTGCAGTAGCGACCTGGCATGCTCGAGCAAACCAAGGCTGAGCTGCAAACGCCCCGCGAGGGGCGTTTTTCATGGGCGCTTGTCTGGGCGGCCTTGGGGAGCCTGGCTTTTTTGGCCGCCTGGCTGGCTCCCAACCATTATTTGCCCTGGGTGAGCTTTCACAATGAGGCGTTTGCGTTTGCCGCACTGGGGGCGTTTTGTGTGGCGCTGTTGTGGGGGGGCGGGCCGCTGGTGTGGGACCGGGCGGCGGTGCTGCTGGTAGCGGCGCTGGTGCTGCTGGTGTGGCTGCAGTGGGGGGCGGCTTTGGTGGCCTACCACGGCGATGCCGCGGTGAGCACGCTGTATCTGGCCGGCTTTGGGCTGGCCTGGTGGCACGGGGGCAATGTGCAGGCCGGTGCCGGGCCCGGGCAGGGTGGGCGGGCGCTGGCGTGGTTTGCCGGGCTGCTGGTGCTGGCGGCGCTGGCGTCGGTCTATATTGCGCTGCAGCAGTGGCTGGGCCGCGAGGCCGTTATTGGTCTTTTTGTGGCTGATCAGGCGCCCGGGGCGCGGCCTTACGGTAATTTGGCGCAGCCTAATCATCTGGCCACGCTGGTGGTGATGGCGCTGGTAATGGGTGGGGTGCTGCGGGTGCAGGGTTTGCTGACTTTGTGGCAGTGGTATGTGCTGGCGGGGCTGCTCACGCTGGGGCTGGTGCTGGCGCAGTCGCGCGCGGGCTGGCTCTCGGTGTTGGTGGTGGGGGGGCTGTTTTTGTGGTGTGGCCGGCGTGAGTGGGGGCTGGGCGGGCGGGTGGCTGTCTGGAGCTGGTGGGGGTTGCTTGCAGGTGCTGTGGCGCTGTGGCGGCCGCTCAATGAGGCCATGCTGCTGGGTGCGGTGCGCTCGACTTCGGTGAGTGCGCTGGGGCAGGATGCTGCGCGCCTGACGATTTGGCGGCAAATGCTGGCGGCTATTGGCGAGGCGCCCTGGCTGGGCTATGGCTGGCGCCAGACGGTGGTGGGGCAAAAGGCGGGGGCGGCCCTTGTGCCAGGGGTTACGCCTACAGATTATGCGCACAGTGTGGTGCTTGATGTGCTGTTGTGGCTGGGTTTGCCCATGGGGTTGCTGCTGCTGGGGTTGCTGGTGCGGTGGCTGGTGGTGGCGTTTGCGCGGCTGCAGGGGCCGGCCCAGTTTTTGCTGTTCGCCGGGGCGATGCCGGTGTGTGTGCACAGCATGGTGGAGTTTCCTTTTGCTTTTGCCTATTTTCTGTTTGCGCTGGGCTGGATGCTGGGGGCGCTGGGTATGTTGCAGGGTATGCAGCGTCCGGGCGGGGCGGTGTATGTGGGGCGCCGGGGGCGCCGGGCGGCGGTGGTGGTGGTGGGGCTTTTTCTGGCTGTGGGGGCCTGGGCGGTGGCCGATTATGTGCAGGCAGAGGAAGACCACCGCGTGATGCGCTTCGAGATGCGCCGTGTGGGCCGGGTGCCCGATGGGTATGAGGCGCCGCGCCTGTTGTTGCTCAACCAGTTGCGCGAGATGCTGGAGCTGGGGCGTTTGCAGCCTTATCCGGGCATGTCAGCCGCGGAGCTGGAGCGTATGCGGGTGGCCAACCGCAGTTTTGAGTGGGCTACCTTGCATATGCGTTATGTGGTGGCGCTGGGCCTCAATGGCCAGCCGGCGCAGGCAACCACGCAGCTTGAGGGGCTGCGTGCCTTGTATGGTTTGCGCAGTTATGAGCAGGCGTGTGCTTTTCTCGTGGCGCTGCGCGAGGGGCAATACCCGCAGCTTGCTGCCGTCAGGATACCGCCGTGAGGGGGGCTCCGGTGCAAGGGGCGGCTCCGGTACGAGTGGCGGCTCTGGTGCAAGGGGCGGCGCTGTGCGTGCCCTGGCTTAATTTTTATGCGCATGGGCCGTCTCCGGGGGTGTGGCCGTGGCTGGGGTCGGCGCTGTGCGCGGTGTTGGTGTGGCTGGTTGGCCCGCGCCCAGGTGTGCGGGTGGTGGCGGTGTCCTGGCTGGCGGCGGCTGTTTTCAGTGCCGTGATCGGGCTGTGCCAGTATGTGGGGGTGGCGCATTATTTTGCGTTCATGAATGTTGCCGAGGTGGGTCAGGCGTTTGCCAACCTGCGGCAAAGGAATCAGTTTGCCACGTTGACCAGTATCGGGCTGCTGGCGTTGTTGTGGTTGCTGGTGCCGTTTTTTGGCGCTCGGGCCGGGCAAAGGGCGGGCGCGGGCCAGTGGCTGGTGGCTTGTGTTTTGGTGGGGGTGCTGGCCCTGGGCAATGCGGCCAGTGGCTCGCGCACGGGGTTGGTGCAGTGGCTGGTGGTGGCGGTTTTGCTTGTTGTGTGGCGGCGACAGGGTGTCTGGCGGGCGGCGGGTATGGGCCGTTTGGCGGGGTGGGCGGTGGCGGCTTTGGTTGTGTATTTTGTGGCGGCGCTGGCGTTGCCGGTGCTGTTGCAAGCGTTGACGGGGAGCGTGCATGGGGGGCTGGCGCAGCGGCTGGTGGAGGGTGCGGGTTGCGAGAGCCGGCTTGTGATGTGGTCTAACGTGTTGCACCTTATTGCGCAAAAGCCGTGGCTGGGCTGGGGCTGGGGTGAGCTGGATTACGCGCATTTTGTGACGCTGTATCCGGGGGAGCGGTTTTGCGACATTTTGGACAATGCGCATAATTTGCCGCTGCATCTTGCGGTTGAGCTGGGTGTGCCGCTGGCTGTGGTGCTGTGTGGTGCGGGTTTGTGGCTGGTCTGGCTGGCCCGCCCCTGGCGCGAGACAGACCCCGCACGGCAGTTGGCCTGGGGGGTGTTGGCCGTTGTGTTGCTTCACAGTATGGTGGAGTATCCCTTGTGGTATGGGCCGTTTCAGCTGGCTTTTGGCCTTTGTGTGTGGTTGCTGGCGGCGGATTTGCGGGGCGGGGCGGGTGGCGCATCGGGGCGATGGGGGCCGGGGCAGCGCAGGCCGGGGCAGCGCAGGCCGGGGGGGGCGGCGTGGGCAGCGGTGTGGCCGGTGCTGGTTGCCGTGGTGCTGGTTTTGCCGGTGGGTTATGCCGCCTGGGATTACCACCGTGTCAGCCAGATTTACCTGGCGCCTGAGGCGCGTGATGCGGCTTATCGTGACAATACGCTGGGTAAGTTGCAGGGTTCACGGCTTTTTGCAGATGAGGTGCGGTTTGCCGAGTTGACCATGACGCCGGTGGGGCCGGAGAATGCGGCCCGGCTCAATGCGCTGGCGCATCGGGTTTTGCATTTTTCACCGGAGGCGCGGGTGGTGCAAAGGCTGGTGGAGAGCGCTGCCATGCTGGGCCGCACGGATGAGGTTTTGTTCTTCACCGGGCGGTTCAGGGCGGCTTATCCGCAGGCTTATGCGCGTTGGTCCGGGGGGGGTGGCGCTGGCGGGGAGGGGGAGGACTGAGGGGGTGTTCAGGGGGCTGTGTAGCTGCCTGATTTGCCGCCATGTTTTTGCAGTAGTTTGACGTTGTGGATGGTCATGCTGCGGTCTGCGGCCTTGCACATGTCGTATATGGTGAGCAGGGCAATTTGCACGGCGGTGAGGGCTTCCATTTCCACGCCGGTCGGGCCTACGGTTTCAACTGTGGCGGTGCAGGAGATGTGGCCTGGCGTTGTTGCGTTTGCCGGGTGTGCGGTAAAGTCAATGGCAATTCGGGTCAGTGTGAGCGGGTGGCAAAGGGGGATCAGGGTGCTGGTTTGCTTGGCGGCCTGTATGCCGGCAATGCGGGCTATGCCCAGTACGTCGCCTTTTTTGGCGGTGCCGGCCTGGATGAGGGCCAGTGTGGGGGGCTGCATGTGGATGCGCCCTGCGGCTACGGCTACGCGGTGTGTGTGTGCCTTGGCGGCAACGTCTACCATGTGGGCCTGGCCCTGAGCGTCAAAGTGGGTTAGGGAACTCATGGGTGAACTGGCTTTGGGATGGGTTTATTTATGTCCGGCATCATACGATCATGACGAGCGCAGCTCCTTCTTTCTGGAAAGACCGTTTCAGGGCCAGCGGCCTTCACCTGGGTATTAGTCTGGTTTTGGCGGCTTTTGCCGGTGCTTTGGTGTTCGGGTTGTGGTATCCGTTTCCTTACCGCGAGATTTCTGGCGGCAGGGAGTTGTTTTGGTTGCTGGTGTCGGTGGATGTTGTTCTGGGGCCCCTGATTACGCTGGCTATTTTTGACCGGCGCAAGCCGGGGCGCGAGCTGGTTCGTGATCTGGCCCTGGTCGGCCTGATTCAGCTCGCGGCTCTGGGGTATGGTTTGTGGTCGGTGTTTGTGGCGCGTCCGGTGTATCTGGTGTTTGAATACAGCCGCTTTGTGGTGGTGCATGCGGTGGATGTGCCGCAGGAGTTGCTGGGGCAGGCGCCGCCCGGTTTGCAAAGTTTGCCGTTGACGGGCCCGGGGCTGCTTTCGTTGCGTCCTTTCAAGGATGAGGCCGAAAGGATGAGTGCCACGTTTGCCGCTTTGCAAGGGGCGGCGTTGAGTGCCCGAACGGATTTCTGGCAATCTTATGCGGCGGGTGCGGCAGATGTGCTGAGAGTTGCCAGGCCGGTGGCTGAGTTGAGGGCGCGTTTTGCGCACAGGGCGGCTGTCATTGACGGTGCGCTGGCCGGGTTGGGGCGCGAGGCCGGGGGGCTGGTTTATGTGCCAATGGTCAGCCGCCAGTTGTCCTGGACGGTGTTGCTGGAGCCCGGGTCTGCCCAGGTGCTGGGGTTTTTGCCGGTGGATTCGTTTTGAAGCAGAAATTTAAGCAAAATAGCACTTTTCCCCTTGTCCGATATGCGTTTGTAGCTATATTTTTTATAGCGTCTGCGGTGTTGGCAGTGGCGGGCCCGCAGCTCCCCGATTTGGGTGACGGCGGCGAGATGACCAGCAGTGCCGAGAGGCGTCTGGGTGAGAAGATTGTGCGGGAGTTGTATCGGGACCCGGACTATATCGACGATGCGGTGCTGGCTGAGTATGTGCAGGGTGTCTGGCAGCCCTTGCTGGCCGCTGCCCGGGTGCGGGGGGATTTGCAGCCGGAGCTGGAGCAGCGGTTTGCCTGGGAGATTTTGATGGGGCGTGAGCGCACCATCAATGCTTTTGCCCTGCCGGGGGGCTATTTTGGTTTGCATTTGGGGTTGATTGGCGCGGTTGGCAGCCGTGATGAGCTGGCGTCGGTTCTGGCGCATGAGCTCAGTCACGTTACCCAGCGGCACATTTCACGGCTGATTTCAAGGCAGGGTGCGCAGACGCCGTGGCTGATTGGCGCGATGATTCTGGCCGCGCTGGCTGCGAGTAAAAACCCCGAGGCGGCGAATGCGGTGGCGCTGGGGGGGCAGGCTGTTGCGGTGCAAAATCAGCTGAATTTTTCGCGCGATATGGAGCGTGAGGCCGACCGCACGGGCTTTGGCGTGATGACGCAGGCGGGTTTCGAGTCTCGCGCGTTTGTGAGTATGTTTGACAAGTTGCAGCAGTCTGCACGGTTCAATGACAACGGCTCGTTTCCTTATCTGCGCAGTCACCCGCTGACGACCGAGCGTATGGCCGATATGCTGGCGCGTCAGCCCGCCGGGGGTGCGCCATCTTTTTCTTCGGGTGCGGCGCTGGAACATGCCATGGTGGCTGCCCGCGCCCGTGTGTTGTCCAGCACCGGGGTTGATGCCTTGCGGGCCTGGCTTGCGGATGCCAATAACCAGGGCCTGGCGGGGCTGGCAACACCCCGATCAGTGGCGGTGCTGTATGGGGCGGCGCTGGCTGCAACCAGGTTGCGGGATTTTTCGCGGGCGCAGGCTCTGGTGACGCAATTGGCGGGGTTGACCGGTGCCGATGCGCGGTGTGCCCGCCTGACGCGCCTGCTGGCGGCGGAGCTGGCACTGGCGGCGGGGGATGCCGCGCGTGCTGCGTCGTTGCTGGCGGCGGCTTCAATGGGTCGGCCTGATGTGTTGTTGTGGTCGCAGGCGGTCATGCGCTCAGGTCAGCCGGGGGCGGCTGCGCAGCGCCTTCAGGTCTGGGTGGCCACGTATCCCCGGGATGCGGCGGCCTGGCAGCTGTTGTCGGCGGCCCATGGCGCGCAGGGGCAGACTTTGCGCGCGATTCGGGCCGATGCAGAGGTAAAAGTGATTCAGCTGGATTACGCCGCCGCCGCCCAGCGGCTCAGGGCTGCGCAAGAGCAGGTGCGTAGCGCCAGGCCGGGGGTGGGGGTTGACCATTTCGAGGCGTCCATCATCGATAGCCGGGCCCGGGAAGTGCAGGTCTTGCTGCAGGAGCAGGCGCGTGAGCGCTGACTGCGGGGCGGTATGTTCCTGCGACCGGCATGGCACGGTGGCTGGTATTCACATTACGGATGTCGAGTCGGCCATTAACTATTGGCGCGAGAAAAAGCCGGCGCGCGATGGCTTTTCGCTGGAGCCGGAGGTCCGTGCGCTGGCCGAGGTGTATGCGTTGATGATTTTTTATCATGAGGTGGAGGCAGACGAGTTGTCTTTTCCTGCGCAGGCTTTGGCGGCCTGGCGGGCCTGGTATGAGACCACGCCGGATACCCCGTGCATCGCGATCTGCTCCACCAGCCAGGGCGACGAGATGTGCAAGGGGTGTGGCCGTACGTTTGCCGAGGTGCAGTTTTGGACCGAGATGCGCCCGGCAGAAAAACGCCAGACGTGGCGGCGCATTACGATGGACGGCAGGTCGTGGCGGTTTAACAAATATGCCGAGCGGGCTGTCGAGAGGGCTGTCGAGAGGGCTGTCGAGAGGGTTGTCGAGAGGGTAAAGGGGTAGCTATTAAAATGATAGCTATTCGTGCATATTGGGTGCGGGGCGGGGGCCTAAAACATGCATGGAAAGAGGGTTTTGGTCTTTTCGGCGCTACCAGCTATCGCGGCTGGGCACCGGCTACTTCCAGCGCAGCGGCTCAATGTCCACCGTGTTCGTGCCGTCACCGAGCATCAGCACGCCCTCTTGTATCGTGGCTTGCAGCTGCATGCTGCGCTGGGCCAGCGCGATCAGTGCCTTGGCGGTGTCTGCCGGCACCCGGTATACGCGCAGGTTTTGTGGCCGCGAGAGTTTGTTCTCCATCGTGCGCCACCAGATTTCGGCTGAGTTGCTGAAGCAGTACAGCACCACTTCGTCGGCGCGGCCCGTGGCCTTGATGAGTGGTTTGTCTTCGGGCTGGCCCACTTCGAGCCACAGTCGGGTTTGCCCGGTGAAGTCGCGCAGCCACACGTCGGGTTCGTCGGGGTCGGACAGGCCCGCGCCAAAGGCCAGTGTGCCGTCGCCACTGCATACGGTTTGCAGTTTGTGCGCCTGCAGCGCCAGCGCGGCCAGGCGAACCATCATGCGTTCATCGGTTTCGCTGGGGTGGCGTGCCAGTGTCAGTGTGTGGTCGGCGTAGTAGTTGTTGTCGATGTCGGCAATTTGCAGACTGGCCTTGAAGATGGTGGATTTGAGTGCCATGGATAGGAGGGGGTGTTACACCCTTCTCGCCAGTTCGGCTGCCTTGCCTGTGTAGCTGCCCGGCGTCATCGCCAGTAGCCGCTGTTTCTCGGCTTGCGGAATGGCCAGGTTTGCGATGAAGCCGTGCATCAGTTCCCGCGTCATGGGCTCGCCACGGGTGAATTTCTTGAGCTGTTCATAGGGTTGGGGCAGGCCGAAGCGGCGCATTACGGTCTGGATGGGCTCGGCCATGACTTCCCATGAGGCGTCCAGGTCGGCTGCAATTGCGGCCTGGTTGATTTCCAGCTTGCCCAGGCCGGTGCCCAGCGACTGGTAGGCCAGCACGGTGTAGCCCAGCGCCACGCCCATGTTGCGCAGCACGGTGCTGTCGGTCAGGTCACGTTGCCAGCGGCTGATGGGGAGTTTTTCGCTCAGGTGGCGCAGCAGTGCGTTGGCCAGGCCCAGGTTGCCTTCGGCGTTCTCGAAATCAATCGGGTTGACTTTGTGCGGCATGGTGGAGGAGCCAACTTCGCCGTCTTTGAGTTTTTGCTTGAAGTAGCCCAGGGACACGTAGCCCCAGACATCGCGCGACCAGTCGATCAGGATGGTGTTGGCACGGGCGACGGCGTCAAACAGTTCGGCCATGTAGTCATGCGGCTCAATCTGGATGCTGAAGGGCTGGAAAGTAAGTCCTAACCCGAGTGGCTCGGGGGTTTCGACGACGCGCTTGCTGAAAGCCTCCCAGTCGTAGTCAGGCCAGGCCGAGAGGTGGGCGTTGTAGTTGCCCACGGCGCCATTCATTTTGGCCAGTATCCTGATGCCGGCAATGCGGTCAGACGCGACTTGCAGGCGCACGACTACGTTGGCAATCTCTTTGCCAACGGTGGTGGGGCTGGCGGTTTGGCCGTGTGTGCGGCTGAGCATGGGCACCTCGGCAAAGGCGTGGGCCATCTCGCGCAGCTTGAGCAGCAGCCGGTCCAGCGCGGGCAGCAGCACCACGTCGCGGGCCGAGCGCAGTTGCAGCGCGTGGCTGGTGTTGTTGATGTCTTCGCTGGTGCAGGCGAAGTGCACAAATTCACCGGCGCGCAGCAGTTCGGGCCGGGCTTCGAATTTGGATTTGATCCAGTATTCCACGGCCTTTACGTCGTGGTTGGTGGTTTTTTCGATTTCCTTGATGGCCTGGCCATCGGCTTGGGAAAAATGCTTTACCAGGCCCATCAGGTAGGTGCGTGCGCCGGGCGACAGGGGCTTGAATTCGGCAAAGCCGCAGTCGCTCAAGGCGATGAACCAGGCCACTTCGACCTGGACGCGGCGGTGCATGTAGCCTTGTTCGCTCATGAGGGGGCGCAGGGCGCCGAGTTTGCCGGCGTAGCGTCCGTCCAGTGGAGAAAGCGCGGAGATGGTGGAGAAGGTCATGTTCCGAATTGTAGGTTGGCGCTTCAGGCGTGTGCATGTCAGCAGGCTTTTCTGCCCATTGGCTAGAATCGGCTGCAAGGGGAGAATGAACAAATCATGAAATTAATCGGCTCCATCTCCAGTCCCTATGTGCGCAAGGTGCGTGTTGTCATGGCGGAAAAAAAGCTGGACTATGTCTTTGTGAACGATGATGTGTGGAGCGTTGGCACGCGTATCAGCGAATCCAACCCCCTTGGCAAGGTGCCCTGCCTGGTTATGGAGGGTGCGGAGGCGTTGTTTGATTCGCGTGTGATCGTGGAATACCTGGATACGCTTTCGCCCGTGGGCAAGCTGATTCCAGCCGTGGGCCGTGAACGTGCTGAGGTCAAAACCTGGGAGGCACTGGCTGATGGTGTGCTTGATGCGGCCATTTTGGCCCGGCTGGAAGCCACCTGGGGCGGGCGCACCAGGGTGCAGCGCAGTCAGGCGTGGATTGATCGCCAGCTGGGCAAGGTGGGCGACGGCCTTCAGGCCATCAGCCGGGGGCTGGAGGATAAACCTTATTGCTCAGGTATTCACATGAGTCTGGCCGATATCGCTGTGGGTTGTGCTTTGGGGTATCTGGCGTTCCGCTTTCCGGAAATTGCCTGGCGGGTGGATTACCCCAATCTGGCCAGGCTGCAGGACAAGTTGATGTTGCGCCCGAGTTTTTCGGACACGGTGCCGTCCTGAGTCGGGCCCGGCCAAGCAGTCCGGCCATCCCGGGGAAATCAGGTTGAAGCAGGCCCGAAGATTGCAGTCCAGATGGACAGGATGGCCTCTCGTTGCAGTTGCAGTGATTCGGCGCTGACTTGTGTGGGTTCTTCATTGAGTCGCGCACGGTGCTGCACCTGGCGGAGCTGGCGGTAGGCGTTTGCCGCTGCTTCTCCCGCACCGTTGGGCAGCAGCTTGCAGTGCTGGGCCCGTTGCAGCAGGGCAATATTGCCCACGTTGGGTAATAGCTCAGGGTGGTTGCGTGCCTGGGACAGCACGAGGAATTGAACGGCAAATTCGGCGTCCACCATGCCACCGGGGCTGTGTTTGACATCGAACATGCCGCTTTTGACCGGGTGCGCCGAGCGAACCTTTTTGCGCATGTCCATAATTTCTGCGGCCAGGCTGGGTGCTTCGCGCGGCGCTTCTATGACGGCTTGACGAATGGCGTCAAAGCGTCGGCTCAAGCGGTCATCACCGAGCACGAATCGGGCCCGGGTCATGGCCTGGTGTTCCCATGCCCAGGCCGTATTGCTGCCGCGCTGCTGCTGGTAATTGGCGTAGGCGGTAAACGTGGTGATCAATAGCCCCGAGTTGCCATTGGGCCGCAAGGCGGTGTCGATTTCGTACAGGTCGCCTTCACCGGTCTTGATGGTCAGCCAGTTGATCAGTTTTCGAACCAGGGTGGTGTATACCTCGCCGGCGCGCTCATCTTCGTCTTCATAGACAAAAACGATGTCCAGGTCGCTGCCGTAGCCGAGTTCTTTTCCGCCGAGCTTGCCGTACGCGATGATGGCGAGCTGGTGGTTCTCGCGATGCCGGGTTTTCAGTCGGCTCCAGCACCACTGGGTGGCCACGCGCAGTACCGAGTCGGCCAGTGCGCTCAGGTCATCGGCAACCTGCTCGACGGTGAGTTTTTGTTCCACGTCGCGTGCCAGTGTCCTGAACACTTCGGCGTGGTGGGCCCGGCGCAGCAGGTTCAGCAGTCGTTCTTCGTCATCTTCTCCGGTTGCCTGCAGCGATTGGCGCCGCTGCTCCAGTTCGTTTTCGAATTCAGCCGCAATAAACCGTTCTTCCAGCATGTTGTTGCCGGCCAGCTCGTCAATGACCCCGGGGTGTTTGAGCAGGTAGCGTGCCGGCCATCTGGCCGCACCCAGCAGGCGCAACAGGCGCTCATGTACCAGTGGTCGCTCCAGCAGCAGTGCCAGGTAACTCTCGCGCCGCAGCAACGGTTCAATCCAGTCGGCGATGCGCACGGCAGCCTCCTGGCTCACCTTGCCCTCGCGCAGCCACTGGCCGGTGCGCCCCACCAGGCGGACCAGGCGGGAGCGGGATTCTTCTTTCAGTGCCAGCACGCGCGGGTGCTCGCGCCATAGGGCTACCCGGTCCCGAAATGCCGGTGCAAGCTGCTCCAGCAGTTCTTCCATGTCAGTTGCCGTGGCGGCGCCGGCTTGACTGCCGTTGCAGTTCTTGCATTCCTTTTGGCCGCCACCCAGCAGGGAGTCAAATTCCTGCGCAATTAGTTCGCGCCAGGTGTCCAGCTGGGCCAGAAAGGGCTGGACTGAGTCAAACAGCATGGTCCGGGCTATCCAGGCGAGGTCGTCGTCCTGTGTTGGCAGCAGGTGGGTTTGCTGGTCATCCAGATACTGGATGCGGTGCTCTACTTGCCGCAGGAATATGTAGGCCTGCGATAGCGCATCGGCAGTGGTTTGCGGCATGAGGCCCGCTTTGGCAAGACGTTGCAAGGCGGCCAGGGTCGGCCGTGTGCGCAATTCGGGAAATTGTCCGCCGCGAACGACCTGGAGCAGCTGGACGATGAATTCCACCTCCCGTATGCCGCCCCGTGACAATTTGACGTCGTTTGCCCGCTCCGGGCGCCCGGCGCTGCGTTTGGAGGCATGATCACGGATCTGCTTGTGCAGCACGCGAAGCGAGTCGAAGACGTTGTAGTCCAGATATCGCCGGAAAACGAATGGCAGTACCACGTCGCGCAGCTTCAGGACGGGCGTTTGCGAGACCGCGCTGGCGGGCTCAATCACCCTGCTCTTGAGCCAGGCAAATCGTTCCCACTCGCGGCCCTGAACGTGAAAATATTCCTCCAGGGCACTTAGTGACAAGGCCGCGGGGCCGGAATTGCCGTTGGGCCGCAGGGCCAGATCCACGCGGAAAACAAATCCGTGTTCGGTGGTGTCTCCAATCAGGCTGAAGATTTGCCGCACTGCCTTGGCGAAGTATTCCTGGTTGGAAATTCTTCCTCGTCCTTGCAGACTGGTGCCACTGGTTTCACCATCTTCGTCATAAACGTATACCAGGTCGATGTCGCTGGAGACATTCAGTTCCCGCGCGCCTAGCTTGCCCATCCCCACGATCCACAGGCTCGCACGCTGGCCTTGCCCTGTCAATGGCGTGCCATGTACTTCATCCAGTGATTGCAGGGCGTGCGTGCAGGCCTGATCCAGTGCAAACTCTGCCAGGTCGGTCATGGCCGATGTGACGTCCTGCAACAAGGCTGCCTGGGTGCAGTCAAGTAACAGGAGACGTTCGAGCACCAGTTGTCGCGTGATGCGCAGGGCAGCACCGGTCTCGTATGACTGGCCTCGAAGGGCCGCGAACAGCCCCTGTATGGCACTCTTGTGCGGCAGACCAGCCGGTAGCAGTGCCAGCTGGCTCTCATAGCGTCTGCGAATACGCTGTGCAAAGCGTGAGTAGTTTGACGGGCTGGTGCGGGTCATAATTCCGGGTGCACTGTTTGATGCCTCATGATTGACCCCGCGCCCTTACCATCCCGGTTACTGAGAACTTCTGCTTTGGCAACCAAGTGGGCGCTGTGGCTGCTGGTGTCAGCCTGGCTGGTGTTCATGGCGGGATGGGGGGTGCTGCACGCCGTGATTGTGCCGCGAATTGGGGAATGGCGCCCTCAGGTGGAAATGCGGGCGTCGCAGATTCTGGGGGTAGTGGTTCGCATCGGGGCCATCAGCGCACGATCTTCCGGCCTGATTCCTTCGGTGGAGCTCACGGATGTCCGTCTTTTTGATGCTCAGGGTCGTGAGGCCTTGCGCCTGCCCCGCATTTTGGCTGCACTGTCACCCCGGTCCTTGTTGGGCCTGGGTTTCGAGCAGCTCTACATCGACCAGCCTCATGTCAGCATTCGCCGCTCGCCCGATGGCCGCATCTTTGTGGCAGGTCTGGACTTTACCAGTGGTCAGGGCGAGGACGACACCGCTGCGGACTGGTTTTTCTCCCAGTCCGAGTTTGTCATTCACAGGGGTACGGTTGAGTGGTCGGACGAGCAGCGTGGTGTGCCTGCCCTGACCCTGGGGCAGGTTGATTTTGTAGTTCGCAACCAGGCCCAGAACCATCACCTGAGGCTTGACGCCACGCCCCCGCAGGAGTGGGGGGAGCGGTTCACGTTGATGGGGTCTTTCAAGCAACCCTTGCTGTCTTTGAACAAAGGCCGCTGGCGGCAGTGGCGGGGCGAGATTTATGCTGCGTTTGACCGGGTGGATGTTTCCCGGCTGCGCCAGTATGCCGACCTGGGTGTCGATGTTGCCCAGGGTGCTGGCGCCGTGCGTGCCTGGCTGGATGTCAACCGCGCACAGGTGGAGGGCGCTGCGGCCGATGTGGCTCTGTCCAGCGTGAGCACGACGCTGGACGCGAAGTTGTTGCCACTTGAGTTGCTGTCGGTGTCCGGCCGGCTGGCGGGTAGATTTTTGCCCAATGGGTTCGAGTTTTCGACGCAGGGGCTGCAATTCGACACCCGTGATGGCTTGCACTGGCCCGGTGGCAATGTGCGGGTGGCCTATCGCGCAGGAAGCGGGACTGCGCCAGCCAGCGGTGAACTTGCTGCCGACAAGTTTGATCTGGCGGCACTGGCGCAGATTGCCAACCGCATTCCCCTGAGTGACAGCGTTCATGAGGCCATTGCCCGGTATGCACCCACTGGTGTGGTTGACGAGATCAAGGCAAGCTGGCAGCGTGAGGCTGGTACGCTCGGCAAATACCAGGCCAGGGGTCGGGTGACGGGGCTTGCCATCGCGTCGGTCCCCGGCGTCATGGCGCCCGGTGTGCCCCAGACTGAATTGCCGATCGGCTCGCCCGGCGTGAAGGGGGCGAACATCACTTTCGAGCTGACGCAGGCCGCAGGCAAGGCCAGCTTGAGCATGCAGGATGGCGAGCTGGATTTCCCCGGTGTCTTTGATGAGCCTGTAGTGCCGATGGCCCGGCTTTCAACGGACGTGCTGTGGACGGTTCAAGGTGAAAAAGTTGCGTTGCAGTCATCCAGCCTGAAGTTTGCCAATGCCGACGCCGAAGGGCAGGCGCAGTTCAAGTGGCAAACCGGTGAAGCCGACAAAACCTCCGGCGCAGGGCGCTTTCCCGGCATTCTGGATTTGCAGGGGAGTTTGAGCCGGGCTGATGGCACGCGTGTGCACCGCTATTTGCCGCTGGTTCTGGGGCCCGATGTCAGGCAGTATGTGCGGGACGCGGTTGTGGGCGGTCATGCTGCAGACGTGAAATTCAAGGTCAGGGGTGATCTTGATCAACTGCCGTTCAAGGATCCTGGGCAGGGCGAGTTTCAGGTCTCGGCCAGAGTGAATGATGCAACACTTGCTTATATTCCGCGCAGCGTTCAACCGGCCGATGCATTGCCCTGGCCGGAACTGACGCAACTCTCCGGTGATTTGCTGATTAGCCGCAAGACGTTGCAGTTCAAGGGCGTTCAGGGCCGTATCGGTAATGGTACCGGGCTGCATCTTACTCAGGCACAGGGGCAAATACCTGACTTGTTTGGGGCGGTAAATATTCAGCTAAGTGCGCAGGCAAGTGGCCCGCTGGCCGAGGCGCTGACCGTGGTGAATACCTCTCCATTGGCAGAGATGACCGGACAGGTGCTGGCGCGCACCAGTGCCACGGGGCTGGCTGATTACCGATTGAAACTTAACATTGCACTGGACTCGGTTGACAAATCCACTGTTCAGGGCAGCGTGACCTTGAACGGCAACGACATCCTGATGTCCGAAAACATGCCCAAATTAGCGGGCTCCAGGGGCGTGGTGGGCTTTACGGAGCGGGGCTTTTCCATCACCGCAGGCCAGGCCCGCATGCTGGGGGGTGATCTGCGACTGGAAGGCGGTACCACCACGGGCAGGCCCTCCGGCCCAACAGCCGTTTTGCGGGCGCAAGGCTTCGTCACGGCGGATGGCCTGCGTCAGGCCAAGGATTTGGGGTATGTGGCCCGACTGGCCCAATTCGCCAGCGGGAGCACGGCTTATTCCGGCGTGCTCACGTTTCGCGGGGCCGTGCCGGAACTGTTGATTTCCAGTAGTCTGCAAGGGCTGGGGCTGGGTTTGCCGGCCCCGCTGAACAAGAGCGCCGAGGCCACTTTACCGCTGCGATTTGAAACGGCCCTGCTCGGTGGATCTGTATCCGGTGGTAGCAGCACATCTTCGGGTTTGCAACGGGTGCAACTCGATGTCGGGCGTATCGGGGCTCTTACCTACGTGCGCGATGTTTCCCTGGCGCATTCCCCGGTGCTGCGCGGGGCTCTTGCCATAGGGTTGTTGCCAGATGAGTCTGCACCACTGCCGGACGCGGGTGTTGCCGCCAATATCAACCTGACAGGAGTGGATCTGGATGCCTGGGGTGCGGTGTTATCCAGGGCTGCAGGCGAGGCTGCCAATGAGCTAAGCCCGGTGATAACTGGTTACTTGCCAGACACCTTCGCTATTCGGGCCGGCGAGATCAAGCTGGGTGGGCGCAAGCTCAGCAACATTGTGATGGGCGGCTCGCGCGAAGGGCAGACCTGGCGGGCCAATATGGATGCACAGGAGCTCAATGGGTACCTGGAATACCGCCAGGCCACAGGTGCCAGCCCGGGGCGGGTCTATGCCCGACTGGCCCGGCTGACGCTGGCGCAGTCTTCTGCGCAGGAGGTGGAGGCCTTGCTCAATGAGCAGCCCGCATCCATTCCTGCGCTGGACATCGTGGTGGAGGATCTTGAGCTGCGTGGCACCCGATTGGGACGGGTTGATATCGAAGCGGTTAATCGTGGGGCGGCCTCTGTGATGCGTGACGGCGACGTGCGGGAGTGGCGACTCAACAAGTTCAACATCACCACGCCGCAGGCCGTGTTTACCTCATCGGGCAACTGGGCTACAGTGAATGCGCTGGCAACCCCGTCCGGCCCCGCGCGCAGCAGCGCAACCGAGAGGCGGCGAACGGTGATGAATTTCAAGCTCGATATCGCAGATGCCGGTGGCTTGCTCACACGGTTTGGCATGAATGACGTGGTTCGCCGCGGCAAAGGCCGGCTGGAGGGCCAGATCGCCTGGCTGGGATCGCCATTGCAGCCGGACTATCCGTCAATGAGCGGTGCCTTTGGGGTTAATGTCGAGACCGGCCAGTTCCTGAAGGCAGATGCGGGTGCAGCCAAGTTGCTGGGTGTGCTTAGCCTGCAGTCGCTGCCACGCCGGCTGGCACTGGATTTTCGGGATGTCTTCAGTGAAGGCTTTGCGTTTGACTTCCTGCGCGGCGACATCCGTGTTGAACAAGGTATTGCCAAAACCAACAACTTGCAGATGAAGGGCGTCAGTGCTGCCGTGTTGATGGATGGTCGGGCCGATATTGCCGGAGAGACTCAAGACATCAAGGTGGTGGTGATACCGGAGATCAATGCAGGAACGGCATCACTGATTGCTACCGCTATCAACCCCGCGATTGGCCTGGGCAGCTTTTTGGCCCAGTGGTTTCTGCGCAAACCGCTCATCGAAGCTGCCACGCAGGAGTTTCATGTCAATGGCTCGTGGACAAATCCCCAGGTAACCAGGGTGGAGCGCAAGACGGCTTCCCAAAGCAGCTTGCCTTCAAGATAAATGGGGCTGGTCGCAGGCATACGGGGTGCAGTAAACGTTACCACGCGGCGTTGGTTGCTGTGGGGGGCTCTGGTGTTTTTGATTGCCGGGTTGCTCACCATTTTGGTGTGGCTGGCCGCACGCTATGAGGCCAGTCAATTGCAGGACCAGCTGGATCGGGATGCGGTAGACGCTGTCAGCGATGTACGTACCGGCCTTGTCCGTAACCTGCAGGCGCTGCAGGCGCTGCAGCCCAGCGGAGCACGTAAACCCGATGACTGGACGGGTGATGCTGCCGTGCTGCTACGCGCACATCGGGAACTGCTTCGCATTGAGTTACGGGACAAGTCATACTCGATTGTGGCTGCCATCGACAGCCCTTTTCGCCCGCCGGTGTTTGATCGCCTGGGACGCAGCAGTCCATTGCCTGATGTACAGGTGGCTTGCAACAATGCACTGCGCACCAGTGGTGCGTCCTATGCAGCCAGCTACTTTGTTCCTCAACGCGATGGCCTTGGGCTGGAGGTGATGGACATGTGTCTGCCGGTCTCGGCCGCTGGCAGTGTGACGGCATACCTCGTGGTTACTTATTCGCTGCAGGACATACTCACCGAACTGGTGGGGCGCCAGCTATCGCGCAGTCAGGATGTGTCGTTCATCGAAGCAGACGGTGCCCGGCTCGCCTTTCATGGTGTTGCCCGTCGTGGCACCCGGGTTTATAGCTCGCGCCAGTTGCTGGATTTGCCGGGAACCAAGATGGTGCTGCGCATCGATAGCTGGCGTGGTGCGCCTGACTTTTTCCCCAACCTGCTGACGGCCATTGTCACCGCCATGACGCTGGCGCTGGTAGGCGTGCTGGTGCTGCTGGCCCGCGATACCCGCAGGCGCCTGCGCGCCGAAGACGGCCTGGCCGATGCGCTGGCCTTTCGCAAGGCGATGGAGGACTCGCTCGTTACCGGCCTGCGTGCGCGCGACCTGCAGGGCCGCATTACCTATGTGAACCCCGCGTTTGCACAGATGGTGGGTTTTACCGCGCAGGAGCTGCAGGGCACCGGCACCCCTGCGCCCTACTGGCCGCCTGAGCTGGCTGATGAATACCAGCAGCGCCAGGCTATCCGCCTGGCCGGCAACGCACCCCCGCGAGACGGCTTTGAGTCCGTCTTCATGCACAAAGACGGCTCGCGTTTTCCGGTGCTGATCATCGAGGCGCCGCTGATCAACGCCGTGGGCAAACAGACCGGCTGGATGAGCGCGTTTCTGGACATCCGCGAGCAGCGCCGGGTGGAAGAGCTGTCCCGCGCGTCGCAAGACCGCCTGCAAGCCACCGCGCGGCTGGCTACCGTGGGCGAAATGGCGTCGCTGCTCAGCCACGAGCTCAACCAGCCGCTGGCCGCCATCTCCAGCTACGCCACCGGCTCGATGAATTTGCTGCAGGATGGCCCGCCCGCCAAGGCCGATCTGGAGCTGGCCATGCGCCGCATTGCCGAGCAGGCCGAGCGCGCGGGCAAGGTCATTAAAAGTGTGCACGACTTCGTGCGCCGCCGTGACCAGGCCCGCGAAGCCCTGGCGCCGCAAGCGCTGCTGGACGCCATCATGCCGCTGGTGAATCTGCAGGCGCGCAAGCTGTTTGTGCGGGTGGTTACGCGGCTGGGGGACGACCTGCCTACCGTGAGTTGCGACCGAACCATGGTGGAGCAGGTGCTGCTGAACCTGGCGCGCAACGCCATGCAGGCCATGGACCAGCCTGGCATCCGCGACAAAACGCTGGTGATTCAGGTGAAACGTGCGGCGTCCAGCGAACGCGCCTCACACACCAGTGGCTGGCTGGAATTTTCGGTGGCCGACGTGGGCCCCGGCATTTCTGCCGAGGTGGCGAACAAACTGTTCACCCCGTTTTTCACCACCAAGTTGGAGGGCATGGGTCTGGGCCTGAGCCTGTGCCGCACCGTGGTGGAGCAGCACGGCGGCTTTCTCGGGTTTGAGGCCAATTACCCGCAGGGCACGGTGTTCCGGTTTACGCTGCCGGTGGCGGGTTGATCCCTCCTCAAGTGTGGAATTACGCCATGACCTTGGATCGTGGCTGCGCGCTTTTAACTTCATTTCATAAATAAAGTTATTTATAGTTGGGGCATTCTGCCCATCTGGAGCCCCCATGCGCATCTGGAAAAAAGACATTTCAATTGAATTGCTGACCACTGCCCACGTGGACACGGCGGTGTCCCTGCTGGGCATGGAGTTCCTGGAAGTGGGGGATGATTTCATTCGCGGCCGTGTGCCGGTGGACGAGCGCACCCGCCAGCCGTATGGCCTGCTGCACGGCGGTGTATCGGTGGTGCTGGCCGAAACGCTGGGCTCGTGCGGCGCGATGTACGCATCGCCGGAAGGTTACCGCGCAGTGGGGCTGGACATCAATGCCAACCACCTCAAGGGCGCCACCAGCGGCTGGGTGACCGGCATCACGCGCCCCGTGCACATTGGACGCACCACGTCGGTCTGGCAGATTGACATGAGCAACGACGCCGGCGAGATGACCTGCGTGTCACGCATCACCATGGCGATTCTGGCGCCGCGCTGATCCCCATCATCGGCGCCTTACATGGGTGAAGCCGGGTGCGGTGAGCCGTCGTAGGCACCCCAGATGGACTGGTCGTATTCGATCACCGACCCCGTCATCAGGCCAGACTCGGCGGTGCACAAGAACGCCACGGCGCGCGCCACTTCTTTGGGATCTACCAAGCGACCGAAGGGCTGCGAGGCAGACACCTGCTCCAGCCAGTCGGCATCGGCCTTGTGGAATTCGCGCTGGATGCGGTCTTCGCCTTCTGAGGCCATCCAGCCGATGTTCAGGCCGTTCACGCGGATACGGTTGCGCAGCAGCCCGTAGGCGGTGTTGCGCGTGAGGGTGGCGAGTGCACCTTTGGATGTGCAGTAGGCAGCCAGAAAAGGCTGGCCCGCCATGGCCGACATGGAGCCGATGTTGACGATGTTGCCTTCTATTTTTTCGCGCCGCATCACCGACACCGCCTCCTGCATCAGGAAAAACGGCGCCCGCACGTTGATTGTAAACATGCGGTCAAACAGCTCGGGCGAAGTGTCAAGCAACGTGCCGCGGTCGGTGATGGCGGCGGCATTCACCAGAATGTCCACGCGCCCAAATTGTTTGTCAGCCTGCTGAACCACGTTGCGACAGTCTTCCACCAGTGCCAGGTCGGCTGGCACATACAGCGCCTGCGCGCCGGTCTGGCGAATGCGCTCGGCCTGGGCCTGGCCCTTGTCGCGGTTACGCCCGCAGATCACCACGGCGCACGCGCCGCGCTCGGCCAGCAAATGGGCGATGGCGGCGCCCAGCCCCTGCGTGCCGCCGGTGACCACGGCCACCTTGCCTTGCAGTGAAACCAGTGTCGAAGCTGTTGATGATGTGGGTGCCATGTTGCAGGTGTCTCCAAGATTGAAATATGGATTCAGGTGAGTTTCTTGCCGGCTTGTGCCAGCAATGCTTCATTCAGTTGAGCAGCGGGCCACTGCTCTGCGAGAGCACGTCTTAACAGATCCTGCTGGCTCGCAGGCGCCAGGCCACCCAGCGGCGGGTCGCGGTCCAGGTTGGTGGGGAAAGCATACCCTTCGGCGCAGGCGGCAATGGCGCATTCGATTTCGGCCGCGGTGAGCGCGTTGGCCTGCTGCATCGCCAGCAGTGCGGGATACAACGCCTGCGACATGCGCACGCGGTCAACAGATTCCATGGCACGACCAAACGCCGACGATACCTGCAACAGATTGGCCATGCGGTGAATGTGTGCCGATCGGTTGTGGCCGGCCGCGTGCATCAGCGCCGGGTTGAAAAACACGGCGTCGCCTTTTTTTAGCGGCAGCTGCACATGGTGGGCGTCGAAGAAGGCCTGAAACTCCGGGTGCCCCGCCACCAGATAACCCGGCAGGTATTTTTGCGAGTGCGGCAAATACAGCGTGGGGCCGCTTTCCAGCGGCATGTCCACATGAGCCACTGCGCCTTGCAGCGTGAGCAACGGCGACAGCCGGTGCACATGCGCTGGAAAGCGCGCGGCGCTGGCACCCGTGTAGAAACCCAGGTGGTAATCGCGGTGCGCCATCTGCGCCTGCCCTCCGGGGTTGACACAGTTCACCTGCGACGTCACCTGGTACGCCGGGCCCAGCCAGGCCTCGCACACCAGTGCCAGCATGTCGTTGCCATAGTAGGCCGCGAACAGCTCAGGCTCACGCAGGCACATCTTCTCCAGCGCGTTCCACACACGGTCGTTCGCGCCCGGCTTGGCAAAATGATCTGCACCACTTCCGTTCAGACGCCCCTCGGCAATCAGTGCCTGAAACTGCTCGGTGGCGGCATCTATCACGGTCAGGTCTTCGAACAGCCTTTGCAGCACCAGTACGCCCGGCCCGTCTGCCCAGACTGACGCCCACCGGGCTTGCAGCGCACGGCGCTGCGCGTCCATCTGGTCTGGCGCGCCACGCCATTGGCGCCGCAAGACCGCACAGTCGTAAACCGGTACGCCCAGCGTGGTGTGCCCGGCGAAGGGGTCGTCATGTCCGTCGTGTGGAGAGGTTTGCAGCAGCAGCGCCAGATCACGTACCTGACTGTTGCGTGGGTCCAACCAGGTTGTGCAAGCGGTAGTGTCAGGCAGGGATAACGTAGTCATGGGAGGGGCTCACCTTTTGATGAAGCGGGGGTATTGGGCTGGAAAATTCACAATGCGTTTTTGTGTGCCGGTAATCGCACCCGACAACTTGCCGGCATCCTGATGGGGTTAGGACTTCATGAGGCCCGCTCAAGCAGCGACCGAAAAGCATCCGGCTGAAGCGGGCCTGCGCAAAGATAGCCCTGAAAATACTCAATGCCGCGTCCGGCAACCCAGTCCAGTTGTGCCTGCGTTTCCACGCCTTCGGCCACCACTGACATACCCAAAGCCCTGCCCAGCGAGGCGATCAGCTCAGCCAGCGGCTTTTCTTCATCCCTGCTCTGGATGAAGGTTTTGTCAATTTTCAAGGTATCGATCGGGTAGCGTTGCAGGTAGGCCAAATTTGAATAGCCGGTACCAAAGTCGTCCAGGGCAATGGACATTCCCAACGCTGCAATGGCCTGCAGCACGGAGGCGGAGCGATCATCACCCCCCAAAAGCATGGACTCGGTAATCTCAATGCCCATGTTGGCTGGGCTGCAATGCGATGCCAGCAGCGTCTCGCGTAGTTGCGCCACAAGTGCCGGGTCCCAAAACTGGCGCGCAGACAGGTTGACATGCACCTTAAGGTGATGCCCTTGTGCGATCCATGCCACTTGCTGGCGGGTGGCCATTTCGAATACCTGCTGGCCCAGTTTCAAAATCATGCCGGTGCTCTCGCAAAGAGGAATGAAGGCATCCGGCATCATCAGGCCCCGCTGCGGATGGCGCCAGCGCACCAGAGCCTCCGCACCTTTAATCTGACATGTTTGCGTACATACCAGTGGCTGGTAATGAACCTCGAATTCCCCACGCTCAAGTGCGTGACGCAAATCAGACTCGAGTGCCGTGCGCACGCTCACCGCGGTACCCATGTCTTCGTCATAGTAGGCTATTTCACTGCGTCCGCGCTCCTTGCCGGAATACATCGCAAGGTCAGCTTTGCGAAGCAGCGTCTCAAAATCTGTTCCGTCACGGGGGTACAGACTAACGCCCATGGTCGGGGTAATCAGTACCTCCGTACCACGCAGAATTACAGGCTGCGACACACTATTGAGGACCCGCTCCCTAACCCGGTCAACCTCACCCAGTATGTCCCGCGATGAAAGCAAAATCAGGAACTCATCGCCACCCAGGCGCGCCACCAGGTCTGAACTGCGCGTCGCCTTGCGCAGCCGGGCGGCCACATGGATGAGCAAATCATCTCCGGCAGCATGGCCCAAGGTATCGTTGACATCCTTGAAGTGGTCAAGGTCAATGAATATCAGGGCGGCCTCACGTCCCTGGCTGTGAACCTCCTGCACAGCACCGGTGAAGCGTTGAATGACGTGGCTGCGATTGGGCAGGCCCGTCAACCCGTCATGCATCGCCAGAAAATTGGCTTTGGCTTCAGTTCGCTTGAGCGCACTAACGTCAACTTCGCTGATCAAAATTGCCGCTTCTCCCGTGACGGCATCGAGACAGTTGCGGGCAGAAAGCTCATGCCAGCGATCGCCTTCGGAGGTGCGAACGGACAGCGTAAAAGTATTGGGGTGCTCCGCTTTCAGCGAATTCATCAGGCAAAGGTAGTCCTGCGGATCCACAATCCGGTCCTCAAGCCGTTGCTCATGGACACGCGCAGAAGCCCTTGCCGCGGGATTTCGGTAAAGGGCAACACCATTGCTGTCGTAGAGTGAAATCATCACCGGGGTATGCAGCAGGGCCTCTACCGAGCGCAGGGACTCTGGTGCTTCTGTGCGGATGGGACCTGCATGGCATAACATCGCCATTCGGTTGTCGTCCAGGCGGTGACCACTGAATCGCACATACAAGCAAACCGGTGCACCACCCGGATACAAGGTCCACTGCTCATTGAACACCACGTCACCAGTCATGAAGTCGCTCTGGTACTGAACCAGCCGTCTGGCGACCGACTCCGACATGTCACACCCCATGTTTCGGGCACACAACTCCGCGAGTGATTTGGCACCCCATACGGCTATGGCCGCAGCATTTGCCCAATATACCAACCGGTGGTCTATGTCAAAAATCCATATTGGCTGGTTAATCAGATCCAGTGATTCATAGCGCAACGTCCGGGCAGACAACGTCTGCTCTGAAATTTCAACGCATGCTGGCACAGTATCTGCTGTCACAGTTTATTGGTCACTCGGGCAGCAGGGCCTTGATGTCGACGTAGCCAGCGGTAGCCTTGACGCGCTGGATCCAGCTGACCACAGCGGGGAACCGGTCCAGATCAAAACCACCCTGAGCCGCTAGATGGGTATAACCAAATACAGCGATATCTCCCACTGAGTACCCATGGTCGGTAATGAAGTCACGGGTGCTGAGATGACTGTCAAGAATGCCTAGCGCCCGATGCCCGGCATCAAGCCATCGGGGGATATCTGCCAAGTGCTCTTTCTTTAACGCTGGCACGATATGTGTGAAGAAACGTGCTGGTGCAATATTCGGTTCAAGCTGGGTTTGCTCGAAAAGCATCCATTGAACCACCTGCGCACAAGAGACGGGGTCTGAAGGCATGAGGCTGGAGCCTTGCGCGAAAAACCAGGCTATGGCATTGGATTCCCCGATGCCTTTACCATCGGTCATCGCCAGATAAGGGACTTGCCCACGCGGGTTGATGCGCAAATAATCCGGGCCACGGGTTTCACCCTTCAGGACATCAATCGCTTGCATCGGACATGATTGCCCTGTTTGACGCAAAACAAGTGCTGGCTTGAAACTATTGCCCGAACCGGCCGTGAAATAAAGCGTATGGCTCATGATTTCCGCAAATTAAGTCCCCATATGAGGATGACACACCCCGGATCATCGTGCGGACAATACCATTGTCCGGCGTAATTTCCAACTGTCAACTGCTTCGGAAGGTGATTGAGGCCCGGCAATTCACGCCTTTGCCGACCCCGGGCGTTCTTCTATTGCGGTCTGCGCCATGCGCTCACTCTTCCAGTACACATCATCACCCACAGTGCCGTCAGCGCGGTAGCGGTTAAGCGTGCGGGCAAACACAAACATCAAGTCCGACAGGCGATTGAGGTATTGGCGTGGGGTGTCCTTGAGTGCCTCTTCGTTACCCAGCGCCACCACAGTACGCTCGGCTCTGCGGGCAACCGTGCGGCACACATGGGCCAGTGATGCGGCTCGCGTGCCGGCAGGCAGGATAAATTCTTGCAGCCGCGGCAATCGTTCGTTGTGTTCAGCCAGGGCCTCGTCCAGCGTCAACACTGCCCCAGGCATTAACAGTTCATAGCCTGGAATAGACAGCTCGCCGCCCAAGTTAAACAGCTGGTGCTGAATCTCCACCAGCAGCGTGCGTGCACCTGTGGGCATGTCTTCGCACAGCAACAACCCTATATGCGAGTTAAGCTCGTCAACATCCCCCATGGCCTGCACGCGCAGGCTATTTTTGGAAACGCGGGTGTTGTCGCCCAAGCCTGTGGTACCGTTATCGCCCGTACGGGTGGCTATTTGTGTGAGGCGATTACCCATGGTGGATTTCCTTTGAGCTGTCTTTGACAAAAGATGTGTATTGTCGCGTCAGATCCACATCACCAAAAACGCACCCTTTGGAGCATTTATGAACGCACCGGCCAAAACTGCCCATCTGCTCCCCTCAATCTGCCAGCGCGCCACGCCGCAGGCATTGATCGACGCGCTGAAAACCCGCTTTGCCGCCAACTGCTCCACTGCGCTGGTGGTGCGTGAACAGCATGGGCGGGATGAATCGTCTTTCTCCGCACCGCCGCCCTCTGCCGTGGTGTTTGCCGAATCCACCCGCGACGTGGCCGACGCCGTGAAACTGGCGGGCGACTACAACGTGCCGGTAATCCCCTTTGGCGTGGGCTCGTCGCTGGAGGGCCACCTGCTGGCGGTGCAGGGCGGCATCAGCATCGACGTGAGCCGCATGAACAAGGTGCTGAGCATCAACGCTGAAGATTTGACGGTGACCGTGCAGCCCGGCGTCACACGCAAGCAGCTCAACGAAGAGATCAAGAGCACGGGCCTGTTTTTCCCGATTGACCCCGGCGCCGATGCGTCGATTGGTGGCATGGCAGCCACGCGCGCCAGCGGCACCAACGCCGTGCGCTACGGCACCATGCGCGAAAACGTGCTGGCGCTGGAGGTGGTGACGGCAGACGGCTCCGTCATCCGCACCGGCACCCGCGCCAAAAAATCGAGTGCGGGTTACGACCTGACACGCCTGATGGTCGGCAGCGAAGGCACGCTGGGGGTGATGACCGGGATCACGCTGAAGATTTACCCGCTGCCCGAAGCCGTGTCTGCCGCGATCTGCTCATTCCCCAGCATTGAGGCGGCTGTGCGCACCACGATTCAGGTGATCCAGCTGGGCGTGCCGATTGCGCGTGTGGAGCTGATCGACAAAAACACCGTGCGCGTGGTGAACGCCTACGCCAAGCTGGGTTTGCGCGAAGAGCCCATGCTGTTGATGGAATTCCACGGCTCCCCGGCGAGCGTGAAGGAGCAGGCGCAGACCGTGCAGGAAATTGCCGGCGACCTGGGTGGCAACGCCTTTGAGTGGGCCGAAACCCCGGAAGAGCGCACCCGGCTGTGGACCGCGCGGCACAACGCCTACTTTGCCGCCGTACAGTCCAAACCCGGCTGCCGGGTGATTTCAACCGACACCTGTGTGCCCATCAGCCGCCTGGCGGACTGCCTGCTGGACTCGGTAGCCGAGGCAGACGCCAGCGGCATTGCGTACTTTCTGGTGGGCCACGTGGGCGACGGCAACTTCCACTTTGGTTACCTGCTGGATCCCAACATTCCCAAAGAGCGTGAAGTGGCCGAGGCGCTGAACCACCGGCTGGTGGCGCGTGCGCTCAAACTGGAAGGCACCTGCACCGGCGAACACGGCGTGGGCCTGCACAAGATGGATTTTCTGGTAACCGAAGCGGGTGTGGGCGCGGTGGACATGATGCGCACCATCAAACGGGCCCTGGACCCGAAGAACATCATGAATCCCGGGAAAATCCTTTCGCTATAGTTTTTATAGCTGCTCAGGCATATTCAACGAGGGCTAGATGCCAATTTAGTGCAAAATTCTCACGGATTTTCAGCGATGGCATTGGCCATGTACTCGATTTTTTTCTGCAAATCTGCATCGGTATCGGCATAGTGTTGCGCGATGGCATGGAATTCATCCTGAATTTCAATAAAGGCGTCAACCATGTCCGGGTCAAAATGACTGGCGCGAGCCTGGAAAATGACTTGCACCGCTTTGTCATGTGCGAGGCTCTCTTTGTATACCCGTGGACTGATGAGCGCATCGTACACATCGGCAATCGCCATCAGACGCGCCGACACCGGGATCTGCTCGCCCGTCAAACCTTGGGGATAACCACTGCCGTCCCATTTTTCCTGATGGGAATACACCAGCTCCCTGGCAACAGGGATAAATGAAGTACCCCGACCCAGTATTTTCTCGGCATTGTTAATCGCATCCCGCGCCAGCGTGGTGTGGGTTTTCATGATGTCAAACTCGGCCGCGATCAGACTGCCTGGTTTGAGCAGGATGCGGTCCGGAATGCCAATGGAGCCCATGTCATAGAGCGGCACTGACTTGAACAGTGTGGCGATATATTGAGAGGTTAATATCGGCGCAAACTTGGGGTGCGCCTGAAGCCGCAGGGCCAGGCATTTCACATAATTTTGCGTGCGCAGAATATGGTTGCCGGTGTCAGAGTCCCGCGTTTCTGCCAGCGATGTCAGTGCAAAAATGGCAATCGCCTCGTCAGTACCGCTGGCTTTGAGCATCAGCTGCGCCCTGACGCGGGCACGCGTCGTCACGGGCACAAACGGCTCAACGATATAGTCTGCGCCTCCAACTTCAAAACAACGCGCTTGGCACTCAGAATCATGAGTTGCCAACAGAAAGATCACCGCAATGTCTTGGGCCAGCGGGTTTGCCTTGATGCGCCGACACACCTCGTACCCGTCCAGTACAGGCATGCCTGGATTCATCAGAATCAGGTCCGGCGGATTGCCCGATGCAGACAAGGCGATGGCCTTTTCTCCATCTTCGGCAAATTCAACGTGGTAGTCATCGCGCAACAGCCTGGCCAAGTCCTCCCGGCTGGATTTCCTGTCGTCAACGATCAGGATTGTTCGTCCTCTGGTGTGTGAATGTTCGTTCATGGCACAGGCGTTGTTTGATCGTCATATTACCGGGTTTTGTGTGCTCCTGGCTCAGCGTGTCGCATTCCCGGCCAGCTTGTCGATTAAGCCGTTGAGTTCGTCCAGCGACCCGAACTGGATGCTCAGCTCGCCCATTTCTTCCATGCGCCCGGCGCGCTTGACGCGTTTTTTGACCCGCACTTCCACCTGCGCCATCAGCAAATCCGACAGCTCTTCTTCCACGCGCTTGAGGTCGCGTGACTTCTCTTTTTTGGGTTTGGTCGAGGTCAGCGTGAACTCGGCGCCAAGCTTTTTCACCAGGCTCTCGGCCTCACGCACCGACATTTTTCGGGCCGTGATTTGAGTGGCCGCCGTGATCTGGGTGGCCCGGTCCAGCGCCAGCAAGGCACGGGCGTGGCCCATGTCCAGGTCACCCGCCATCAGCATCGTCTGCACCGGCTCGGCCAGATTGAGCAGCCGCAACAGGTTGCTCGCGGCACTGCGCGAGCGCCCCACAGCCTGCGCGGCCAGCTCATGAGTAAGCCCAAACTCCTTGATAAGACGTTGCAGGCCTTGGGCTTCTTCCAGCGGGTTGAGGTCTTCGCGCTGAATATTTTCGATGAGTGCCATCGCCGCGGCGGCCTCGTCCGGCACATCGCGCACCAGCACCGGCACGCTGTCCAGCCCGGCCAGGCGGGCCGCGCGGAAGCGGCGCTCACCGGCGATGATTTCGTATTTGCCGCTGTTCGCACCACTGCTCAGGCGCCGCACCAGAATCGGCTGCATGATGCCCTGCGCCTTGATCGACTCGGCCAGCTCGTACAGCGCGCCCTCATCCATGCGGGTGCGGGGCTGGTATTGGCCGGGCACCATGTCGCTCAATAGCAGGCTGTGCGGCAGACCGGGGTTGATGACGCTGCCATCCTGGGGTGTCATTTCTTCGACCCTGGGGCCTAGCAGAGCCTCCAGACCGCGACCGAGTCCCTTGGGTTTTTTGGTAACCATGGTGTGTCGTCCTCTTTCTCTTTTATCAGGATGTTTGCTGTAGCTGCTGCAACATGGCATGCCCTTGCGGCCACAAACCCAGGCCCGAGTCGGCGTTGATATGACCCGCCCTTGCGCAGTCCACAAATGAAGAACCCCAGGCGCTGGCCAGTGTTCGCGCACGCTCAAACGTGCAATACGGGTCTGACTGGCTGCCCAGCAACATGCTGCTAAAAGGCAGGCGCTGCATCGAAATGGGCGACCAGCTGGGCAGCACAGGACGCATTTCTTCGCGCTCGGCATCGCCCGGCGCGACCAGAAATGCACACTTGACCAGGTGGGTGTTACTTGAATGTGCGGCCCAGGCCGCTACCAGCAGACAGCCCAGGCTGTGGGCGACCAGCACGGCGGGCCCGGTCTGCGCCAGCAGCACCTCCTCCAGACGGGCAATCCAGTCGCCGCGCCGGGGCCGCATCCATTCATGCTGTTCCACGCGTGTGTAGCCGTGCTCGCGCTCCCACATGCTTTGCCAGTGGTGCGGGCCGGAATTTTGCCAGCCGGGCAGGAGGAGAACATTGGAAGAACTCATATGCTATTATTTTTATAGCTGCTCACGCATATTTGACGGGGGTAAGAGGCCATTTTGATGCTTAAAAAGGTGCTTTTTCGGGCCTGGCACGACGGCTGGCTACATCTTGTCGATGCGCTCCACCATTTCCTGGGCAAACGTCACAAACGCCTGTGCGCCACGGGACGCCGGGTCAAACACAACGCCCGGCAAGCCGTAGCTGGGTGCCTCGGCCAGACGCACATTGCGGGGAATCACCGTGTTGAACACCTTGTCGCCAAAGTGGGCCTTGAGCTGCTCGCCCACCTGCTGCTGCAAGGTGATGCGGGGGTCAAACATCACGCGCAGCAGGCCGATGATGGCCAGGTCTTTGTTCAGGTTGGCGTGCACCTGCTTGATGGTGTTGACCAGATCGGTCAGGCCTTCCAGCGCGAAGTATTCGCACTGCATGGGCACGATCACGCCGTGCGCACAGCACAGGCCGTTGAGCGTGAGCATCGACAGGCTGGGCGGGCAATCGATCAGGATGAAGTCGTAGTCTTTGTCCACCGCAACCAGCGCGGTCTTGAGCCGTTTTTCGCGGCGCTCCACACCGACCAGCTCAACCTCGGCCCCAGCCAGTTCGCGGCTGGCACCGAGCACGTCGTAAGAGCAGCCCGCCTCTACCAGCCTGGCGCTTTTGACGCGGGCTTCGGCCACCGTGGCAGACTCCAGCAACACGTCGTAAACGGTCATCTCCAGCGTGCGCTTGTCCACGCCGGAGCCCATGGTGGCATTGCCCTGCGGGTCCAGGTCAATCATCAGCACGCGCTGGCCAACTTTGGCCAGACCCGCCGCCAGATTCACCGTGGTGGTGGTTTTGCCAACCCCGCCCTTTTGGTTGGCGACACAGAATATTTTTGCCACTGGATGGTTACCGGGTTCAGCGCGACAGCGCCAGTTTGACGCCAAAGCCGATCAGGAAGATGCCGGCCAGTTTTTGCAGCGTGCTGGAGATCACCGGGTTGGCGCGCAGGCGCTCCGCCAGAAAATGCGTCAGCAGCACCACCGCAAAACAATAGATAAAGGCGAGTACGGCGACCGTGAGCGCCATGACGCCAAAGGTCACCATGCCCAGATGCTGGGCCGGGTCAATGAACAGCGGGAAAAACGCCATGTAGAAAACAATGGCCTTGGGGTTCAGCACCGTGATGGTCAGCGCTTGCTGAAAGTAATGATGCGGCTTGATGTTGATAATCGGCGCCGCGCCGGGCTTGGCGATCAGCATCTGAAACCCCAGCCACGCCAGATAGGCCGCGCCCAGCCACTGCACCGCATGAAAGGCCGTCGGGTAGGCTGCCAGAACCGCCGCCACACCAGCCACTGCCAGCCACATCAGCACCTGGTCGCCCGCCATCAGCCCCAATGTCGCCGCCAGCCCGCCCTTCAACCCGCCCTTGGTGGTGGACGTGATGATGGCCAGATTGCCCGGGCCGGGGATGAACAGCAGGATGATGAATGCGACGACAAATGCGCCGTAGTCGACGATGCCAAACATGGGGATTTCTTTCTGGTTTGTCTGGAGGTAGGGGGTGAGTTTACGTTACGTTTTGGCTGGGCAATTTGGAGGCCTTTTGGAGGCGCTTTTGCCATGACCCGCAGAGTGTTTTGGGGTGAATGCCGCCGCTCATGTCCCCCGGCCTGCGGCCTCCTCCTTGACTTCGCTATGGCATTCGCCCCAAAACACTCTGCTTGCACCGCATCATGCACACAAAGGCATTCCCTGTGGACCGGCCAGCGGCACTCTCATCCGGCTATTTGACTGCTTTATGGGCTGTGTACCACCAGCCTCGCCAGATCAGGCGGGCGCGGTACTCTGCGCAGTGAGGTCAAGGAGGAGGCCAAAGACCGGGGGACACGAACGGAGCAGAGTACCGCGCCCGCCTGATCCACCACAAAAGCCAGGTAAGCCAGGAAGTTCCAGCCCAGAGACCTAAACGCCAGCCCGCCGACGCATCCACACAATACACCGCTCAGCCTCCAGCCCCGGCACAACCAGTTGTTCCACGTGAAACACTTCCACGCCCGGCGGCAGGGCAGCCAACTCATCGGCAGGGTGCTTGCCTTTCATGGCCATCCAGACCCCCTCCTCCGCCAACGCCTTTTCAGACCAGTTGGTGAAATCGACCAGCGACGCAAAGGCACGGGAGCTGATGACGTCGTACGGATCGGTCAGGTTTTCCACCCGGGCGTGCAGACCGCGCAGGTTTGGCAACTTGAGGGTTGCCGCCACTTGCTGGATGAAAGCGGCCTTTTTGGCAACCGTGTCCACGCAGTCCACCCGAATCTCCGGGCAGCAGATGGCAATGACGATTCCGGGCAGCCCCGCCCCCGAGCCCACATCAAGCAGACGGGTTTCGCGGGGCTTCGCCTCGGCAGATTTCACGTCGGGCTTTTGCTCCGCCCCGGCCAATTGCAACCGCAGCGGCGCCACCACCGCCAGACTGTCCAGCAGGTGGTGCGTCAGCATCTCGGCCGGGTTGCGCACTGCTGTCAGGTTGTAGACCTTGTTCCATTTCTGGATCAGCTCCAGATAGGCCAGCAACGCATCGATCTGGGCGACAGTCAGAGAAACGCCTAACGACGGGGCCACCCGCTCCAATGTCTGACGGGCAGATTGGGGCACAGCCAGCGACCGCCCGGAACTCATGAACTCAGCGTTCCGAAGCCGCGCAGACCACCCTTTTTGAGGTGAACCATCAGCAACGAGATGCTGGCCGGGGTGATGCCGGAGATGCGTGACGCCAGCCCCAGCGTCTCGGGCCGGTAGCGGGCCAGCTTCTGGCGGGCCTCAATAGAGAGCGCCGTGACCTGCATGTAGTCCAGATCAGCGGGCAGTTTCAGGTTTTCATAATGGGCGGCGCGCTCGATCTCGCCGCGCTGGCGGTCGATATAGCCGGCGTATTTGGCGGCAATCTCCACCTGCTCCACCACAGTCGCCCCTTCCCTCGCCACTTCCGCAGAGGTAGCTTCTGCCGACAAATCGGCCGCCAAATCTACCGACGCATACCGCCCGCCACCCAGGGACATCAGCCCCGCGTAACTCACATCCGGCCGGCGCAGCAGCTCGGCCAAGCTGTATTCGTGGTCAATGGCTTTGCCCAAAACCCGCTCGGCTTCCGCCGCTTCCAGGTTTTTTGGGCTCACCCAGATCGACCGCAGGCGCTCTGTTTCACGTGAAACAGCGTCCCGTTTGCGGCTGAAAGCGTCCCACCGGGCGTCGTCCACCAGACCCAGTTGCCGCCCGACTTCGGTCAGGCGCATGTCGGCATTGTCTTCGCGCAGTTGCAGCCGGTACTCGGCCCGGCTGGTGAACATGCGGTACGGCTCGGTCACGCCTTTGGTAATCAGGTCGTCCACCAGCACGCCCAGATAAGCCTGGTCTCGCGCGGGCACCCAGGTATCGGATTGCCAGTTCGTTTTAGCTCCCGCCTGCAGCGCCGCATTCACCCCGGCAAACAGACCCTGCGCCGCCGCCTCTTCATAACCCGTGGTGCCGTTGATCTGCCCGGCAAAAAACAGCCCGCCAATGGCCCGCGTCTCAAAGTTGCTCTTCAGGCCCGTCGGGTCAAAGTAGTCGTATTCAATGGCGTAGCCAGGGCGCAGGATGTGAGCGTTTTCAAGCCCCGCCATCGAACGCACCAGCTCATACTGAATGTCAAACGGCAGGCTGGTCGAAATGCCGTTGGGGTAATACTCGTGCGTGGTCAGGCCTTCGGGCTCCAGAAAAATCTGGTGGCTTTCCTTGTCAGCAAACCGGTTGATCTTGTCTTCCACGCTTGGGCAGTAGCGCGGGCCCACGCCTTCGATCTTGCCGGTGAACATCGGGCTGCGGTCAAACCCGGTGCGGATGATGTCGTGTGTGCGCTCATTCGTGTGGGTAATCCAGCACGGCATCTGCGCCGGGTGCATGTTGGCCCGGCCCATGAAGCTGAACACCGGAATGCCCTTGCCCTCTTCCGTCCCCGTGCCGCCGGGCATCCCGTCTCCGGGTTGCTCGGTGCATTTTGAGAAGTCAATCGTCCGGCCATCGATGCGCGGTGGCGTGCCGGTTTTGAGCCGCCCCTGCGGCAGCTTCAACTCTTTGAGCCGCGCCGACAGGCTCACCGCCGGCGGATCGCCCGCCCGGCCCGCCGAGTAGTTGTTCAACCCCACATGAATCTTGCCGTCCAGAAACGTGCCCGCCGTCAGCACCACGGCGCGGCTGCGAAACTGCACGCCCACCTGGGTCACGGCGCCCACTACACGCTCTCCTGTGCCGGTTGCTTCCACCATCAAGTCGTCCACCGCCTGCTGGAACAGCCACAGATTGGGCTGGTTTTCCAGCCGGTGCCGGATGGCGGCTTTATAAAGAACACGGTCGGCTTGAGCCCGGGTGGCCCGCACGGCCGGACCCTTGCTGCCGTTCAGAATGCGAAACTGGATGCCTGACTCGTCGGTGGCCAGCGCCATGGCGCCGCCCATCGCGTCCACCTCGCGCACCAGATGGCCCTTGCCAATGCCGCCGATGGACGGGTTGCAGCTCATCTGCCCCAGCGTTTCAATGTTGTGGGAGAGCAGCAGCGTTTTGCAGCCCATGCGGGCAGCCGCGAGTGCGGCTTCGGTTCCGGCGTGGCCGCCGCCGACCACGATCACGTCAAATTCTTGGGGGTAAAGCATATTGGGAGTGTGCGCACACCATCAGGGTGCGCGATCTGTCTATTTTATCGGTTCCGGACAAACAAACCGGGAAAGCCATGCACCCCATGCTGACAGCCGACTATCTCAATCTGGCAACAGGAAATCCCGGCTCTCTGCAAACCCGGCAAGGGCGGCAAGGGCGGCTTCTTGTTGTCACTTTATGCGGGTCAATTGCCAAAAAGGTTTTTCAATTTATCCTTGACCTTGTCGCCCATCGACGCGCCCGCCCCCGTGCCCACGCCGGGCATGATGGCCGTGCCAATGGCCGCGCCAATCAACGCCGCGCGGGTGAGCGTGACCTCGGGCGCATCCAGCGTGCCGCCCACCACCAGCGGCACACCCACCGCCTGGCTCATGCTTTTGCCCAAAGCGCCCGCGACCAGGTTCACGTTCACACGGCCACTCAGGGCCTTGTTGGGCGAGACGTTGACGTTGCCCGTGGCGCTCAGCACGCCCGAGCTGGCCACCAGGTTCACCAGCTGCGCTGCGCGGCCCTGCGTGTTCACCTGGCCGGCCAGTGTGTCCAGCCGGGTTTCACCGCCGCGGTTCAGGCCCACGGTTTGCACCGCCTTGGCCAGGTCGATGCCGCGCACCACGGCGTCCTGCACGGTGAATTTGCTTTGCGTCTGCACGGCGTCAGCCAGCGCGGCCAGATTCACCGCCTTGGCAGACAGCGTGGTGCTGGCTTGCAGCCGCCCGCTCAACGGGCTGGCGCTAGCGGCACCGGCCAGCAAGGCGGCCATTTCCACATCGCGCGTTTCCAGCTGCCCTTTCAGGCTGAAAGGTGCGCCCGCCTGCACGGCGGGCGTCAGCTGGATTGGGCCTTTGATGGTGCCGCCGCCCAGGTTGATCACCACGTTCCAGCCTTCGCTGCCCCGCTCCACGCGCGCTTTTGTGCCGTGAAACTGGCCTTTGACCACGTCCACCGACACGTCATCCGGGAAGCCGTCGGCGCCCAGGCCAGCCTTGGCGTTAATGGTGGAGGCCACACCTTTGGTGTTCACCCAGGTCACCTCGTCCAGCACCACGTTTTGCGGAATCAGTGCCATTTTGGATGTTATTTCGGCCTCTGGCCCTTGTCTACCGGGCACGGAGCGCTCTTTTTTTTGTAGCGAAGCGGCCAGGCCTTCCACCGCCGTCTGCGAAATGGTGGCCTTGCGCACCAGCACGGTTGCCACCTCCAGCCGCCCGGCCATCAGGCCAGTGAGGGCGGGGCGCACTTCCAGACGCTCCAGCGCCAGCGCGGGCCGTGTCTGCACCCCGGCGCCCAGCACCACCACCGCCGGCAACGGCCACACGCTCACATCCAGAGCGGCCAGTTTCACCGGCACGCCCAGCGCGGCACTGGCCTGTGCCTGCACGCGCGTGCGAAAGTCTTCCGTGCCGATCCAGTGCCGCAAACCATACGCCGCGGCCAGCACCAGCAGCACCAGGCCCGCCAAAATGGCCGCCGCCAACAAGAAAAATCGTTTCATGGCACCATTCTGCCCGGATGACACACCCGTGCTCTCCCATATTTAATTCTGCATTTTTTCCCCGAATACCGAAAGAGACAATTCCATGAAACTGTATTACTCCCCCGGCGCCTGTTCGCTGTCTGCCCACATCGCCATGCACGAGGCCGGTCTGCCGTTTGAAGCCATCCCCGCCCCGACCAAGACCCACCAACTGCCCGACGGCACCGATTACTACACCATCAACCCGCTGGGTTACGTGCCCTACCTGACGCTGGACAACGGCAAAAGCCTGCACGAAGGCCCGGCCATCGTGCAATACATCGCCGACCAGGTGCCCGGCAAGAATCTGGCGCCCGCCAACGGTACTTACGAGCGCTACAAGCTGCAGGAGTGGCTGACCTTCATCGGCACCGAGCTGCACAAGACGTTCTCGCCGCTGTTCGCGCCCACCACCCCCGACGAGACCAAGGCCGCGTCCGTCACCAAACTACAAAACCGACTGAAATGGGTGAACGGCGAGTTGGCCGGCAAGCAATACCTGATGGGCGACACCTTCACTGTGGCCGATGGTTACCTGTTCACCGTGACCAACTGGGCCAGCCGCGTCGGTGTGGACCTGACGCCGTTTGCCAACCTGCTGGCCTACCGCACGCGCGTGGGCGCGCGCCCGGCCGTGATCGCGGCGATGAAGGCGGAAGGCCTGATCAAGTAAAGACCCACCGGAAATGAAAGAAGGGCCACGCCCTCTTCACAGAGGACCTGGCCCTTGCTCAGCGCCTAATCAGGCGCACCGCTTACATGCAACAGGGAAGACCGATGCAGCACACGGCACCGGCGATGCAGCATGCTCCGGCCGCCAGGGCTGAAGCGGACGTGCCAAACAGTGCCACGGCAGAAAAAACTTTCAAAAGTCTTGTTTTCATATATCTCTCGCGAAAAAGTAAAAAAAAGGAATCAAGCAAGCTGACCGGCAAGGGTCGGTGGACGCCAGATTTCTTCAACGTGGTTTGAACAAACACTGCGCTGCAGGCTACCGGGGCCGGTGCTGCGGGTGTTCGATGGCGGCTGCGGTGCAACACCTGCGCCAGGGGTGGCAATGGGTACGCAGGTGCTGCAGGAAAACTGGGCACTGGCAACCACACAGCAAGGTTGCCGGTCTGCACAACAGCCCATCAACGCCGCTGTGGACGCCCCGAACGACTGCCACAACATCGCGAAAGCAAGAATTGCCTTGAGCAGTGTGCGGAAAACTTTCGTCATTTCAGGTGGTGTGTTTGCGGGGTTGCATGCATGTCATGGCAATTTCCTGATACGTTCACCACTATACATTTAATAGCTGTTTGCGCATATCAGACAAGGGCTGACGGCACTTTTTATGCTTATTAGCCTCATTTCCGGGGCTTCCAGCGTTTGAGCAACAGCGCATTGCTCATCACGCTGACCGAGCTCATCGCCATGGCGGCCCCAGCCATCACCGGGTTCAGGTGGCCGAGTGCCGCCAGAGGAATGCCGGCTGCGTTGTAGAAAAAAGCCCAGAACAGGTTTTGCCGGATCTTGGCCACCGTGCGGTCTGAAATCTCCAGCGCAGCAGCTACCAGCAGCGGGTCGCCACGCATCAGCGTGATGCCCGCAGCGTGCATCGCCACGTCAGTGCCATTGCCCATGGCCATGCCCACGTCGGCTGCGGCCAGCGCAGGTGCGTCGTTTACACCGTCGCCCACCATCGCAACCGTGTGGCCACCTTCTTTCAGCACCACCACACGGGCCGCCTTGTCGCCCGGCAGTACCTCGGCCATCACTTCGCCCTCTTCAGGCCGCAGGCCCAGGCGGCGAGCCATTGCTTCAGCGGCCCCTTTGTTGTCGCCAGAGATCATGACGGTCTTGATGCCCCGCGCACGCAAGGCCGCCAGCGCCTCTTTGGCGCCCGGCTTGGGCTCATCACCAAAGGCCATCAGGGCGCGCAGCGTCAAACCCTCCGTCGTCCGTTCGGCCAGTGCTGAAACGGTAGCGCCCTGCAACTGCAACTCAGCCGCCCGATCAGCCAGCGAACGCACATCTACGCCCAGTTCGTCCATCCAGCGCAGGCTGCCAATCAGAAAGCTGCGAACGCCCACTTCCCCTTCGCTGCCCCGTCCAGGTACGGCGCGCACATTGTCGGGGCTTTCAAAGGCGAGGTTTTTTTCCTTTGCCGCCAACACCACCGCACGTGCCAGCGGGTGCTCGCTGCCGCTTTGCAGGCTGGCCGCCACGCGCAGCAGTTCGGCTTCATCCATGCCAGCGGCAACCGACAACGCGGTCAGCTCGGGCTTGCCCACGGTCAACGTGCCGGTTTTATCAAAGGCCACTACGTCCACTTTGTGCGCCAGTTCCAGCGCCTGCGCGTCCTTGATCAAAATGCCATGTTTCGCGGCCACACCGGTACCGGCCATGATGGCCGCAGGCGTGGCCAGGCCCAGTGCACACGGGCAGGCAATCACCAGCACAGACACCGCGTGGATCACTGCCAATTCGAACGTGTGGCCGGTCAGCCACCAGCCCAGCAGCGTGACTGCCGCCAGCACCAGCACCACGGGCACAAACACCGCGCTCACCTGATCGACCAGCCGCTGGATCGGTGCCTTGGCTGCCTGCGCGTCTTCCACCAGGCGGATGATGCGCGAGAGCACGGTTTCGCCACCCACCGCGCCCACCTGCATCACCACGCGGCCGTCACCATTGATGGAGCCGCCCGTGAGCGCCCCGCCAGTGTCCTTGGCCACCGGCAGGGGCTCACCGGTCAGCATGGATTCGTCCACCTGGGTGTGCCCTTCCAGCAGCATGCCATCCACCGGAAACCGCTCACCGGGTTTGACCACCAGCCGGTCACCCACCAGCACCTCGGCCACCGGCACGTCCACCTCACCATCAAGGCCCATCAGATGCGCCACGTCGGGCCGCAGCGCATGCAGGGCACGGATGGCTGCCGTGGTCTGGCGCTTGGCCCTCGCCTCCAGCCACTTGCCCAGCATCACCAGCGTGATCACCACGGCTGAGCCCTCAAAGTACAGGTGCACCATGACATCGGGCTCGGCCGTCAGCCACAACCACATCGATAACAACCAGCCGGCCGTGGTGCCAATGGCTACCAGCAGATCCATGTTGCCGGTGAGCGCCTTGAGCGCGCTCCAGCCCACCTTATAGAAACGCGCCCCCAGAATGAACTGCACCGGCGTTGCCAGCAAAAACTGCCAGATCGGAGCCAGCATCCAGTGCTTGCCCAGCAAATCACCGATCATCGGCAGCACCAACGGCGCAGACAGCGCCAGGCCCACCGCCACGGGCATGAACCCGGTCCACGCAGAAGCGTCCTCCTCCATCACGGCGGCATCGGCGGCGCGGGGTTCGTAACCCGCATCACGCACGGCACGGCGCAGGCGCGCATCCAGGTTGTCGCCCGGCGCCACCACGATGCGTGCCGATTCAGTAGCCAGGTTCACTGTGGCCTCCTGCACGCCGGGCACTTTTTTAAGGGCTTTTTCGACGCGGCTCACACACGACGCGCAGGTCATGCCGCCAATGCCGATATCAATCGCTGATGGGGATAAAGTGGTAATGCTCATGTTCACAGCGTAATGGTTTCCATCATGGCATGGCCCAGACTATGCTCTGTTTAACGCGATTACCCGAGGAAATAAACCATGAACCAGACCTTCAGCGTCACCGGCATGACCTGTGGCCACTGCGAAAAAGCCGTTACCCGGGCCGTCAAGCAGGCCGACTCACAGGCTGACGTCAAGATTGACCGCACCCAGAATCTGGTGCAGATCGAGTCGGCCCAGCCACGCGAGACGCTGGCCAGGGCCATTGCCGAAGAAGGTTATGCCGTCGCAGCCTGAAGGCAGCGCCCCCAGGGGGCAACACCGTCGACCCAATGTATGAATATCAGCGAATCAAAGAGCCAAACTTTACAAACTCTTATCGAACAGCCATTCAGCAGATACACAATACGCGCAAACTTGCCCCAACCTGATGCCGTCTGCAGGCACTCGGGCCTTTTAACTGAAAAGGAAGTGCACATGAAATCCGTATTTAAACCCCTGTTCATGGCCGGTTTGCTCATCACCCTTGGCCTCACAGCTGGTGCGCAAGGCATCACCCATGAAGACAACATGCGCCATCATGGCCACAAGGATCCGGCCAAGATGCAACAAATGATGGCCAGACATCAGGACAATCTGAAGGCCAAGCTCAAACTCGCACCCGCCCAAGAAGCGGCATGGGTCAGCTATACCGGCGCCATGAAACCGCCAGCAACACCCATGGCAGCGTATCCTGACCGTGCAGCCATGGAAAAAATGACCACCCCCGAACGCATCGACCTGATGAAAACCATGCACGCCACACGGGGCGCCGAGATGAATAAACGTGCCGACGCCACCCAGGCGTTCTACGCCACCCTGAGCGCAGACCAAAAAAAGGTGTTTGATGCCGAGCACCTGCGCCATGGCAACAAACGTGGTCGCCACCATGGCAACAGCATGACCGGCACACACTGAGCCGGGTCACCACGCCGCAGGCGTGGGCACACCTTCAAAACCGGACAGTAAATGACAACCCCAGCGTGGTCGGTGAAACATGCGGCACGTTGGGCAGTAACAGCATATGCGCCTCGCCCCAGCTAAACGGCATGGAAGCGCTTACGCCTCCAAACAAATTCGCCGAATTTCTATACCCGGTAATCACACCGCCAAAAACCCCCAGCTTCACCGGGCCTACCGATAAAGGTCGCCAGCCATACATGGCGTATACGCTGGTCTTGCCAAGACTGTTTTCCAGAATGCCCGCCCCCATCATGGCAGATGAGCCTTCTTTTTCCCCGCTACAAAAAACCCCTAAACCGGGTGTTTGTGACTGGAAACCTGCGCTGTCGTGAATGGCAGCAACGTGAATGTGGGGGAGACAATCCATAGCGTGGGGAAACGGAAATCAGCTGTATTTTCGAAACCCTGCGGTTATATCATGCCGCCCCGTGCGGTTTATGCGATGCACGCAAAAACTCGGCCAGCCGGTGGCGCGGGTCCGGACTCAGCATACCGTGCCGGTCCGGCCGGCCGGCGCACTCCTGCACGTGCGCACATACCCGGCTGGGCACCTGATCGGCGTTGCACACGACCGACAGCGCCCCGCCGGATGGCCACTCAATCGTGCCCTTGTCAGGCACCGCCACCAGCACCGCAATCTCCACCCGATTGGAAAACCCCGGCTGCTTGACCTTTTTGTCCAGAAACCGCTTGAACGCCGCCGCCTGCGCAAACACCCGCTCAATGGGGGACGGCATCTCCACCGCCTGGCTGTTGCGCCAGCGCAGCCACTGCCCGTCAAAGCGCACCTGCAGCCCGCCCAGCACACTCTGGCAATCCACAATGACCATGCCATAGGGGTGTATTACCAGATGATCGATCTGCACCTCAATATCGCCCGAGCTCAAGCGCAGGCCGCTCAGCGCGTCAATGCCTTCACTGGCGCCAAACGCGCGGCGCAGGTAGTACGTCATCTGCTCCTGCGCCCGATGCACCGCCAACGTGTCTGCGTTCTGGCTTTCGAACGAGTCCAACTCCTTGAAGATCATGGTTGCCCAAGCCCTCTATATTTAATGCGCCGATGTTACCGCCTGTTGAGGCAAACCCGCATGCTACAAATAAAGTAGCTGCTTGCGCAATCTATACGAGGGCTACGAGCCCCTTTGATATACAAAGAGTTACATTTTTGCGGGCATTGCAGCCATCTCGTGCCGGTCCTGGGTAAAACGCGGGTCAGTCAACAGCTGCCCGTCAGCAAAGGCACGCAGTTGCTCGGCCTCTTCAAAAGCCGTCAGCACCCGCGGGCTGAAGACTGGGCCCTCCTCAACCCTCAGAAGCATCGTCCAGTGCATCCAGATCAGCCAGGTCTTTATGGCGCCCGGTGGTGCGTTTATTGGTTTTGAAGTCATCCAGCGAAATGAAGTTCAGGCTTTGGCCATCCACCTCTACCTCTATGCGCCGGGCAAAGCTGGGGGCAAACTCCACGCCGTCAATACTGGTCAGCAGGTCAATCCGGCGCGGCGCAAACCCCATTTGAATAACCCGGTTGGGCGTCGTCAGGTCTTCCAGCCCAATACCCAGCGCCCCAAAACCAAACGCTTTCAACGCATGAAGCACGCGCTGGGCATTGGCACCATCTGTGCCCACCCAGAAATCAAGCCCAGAAATCAAGGTCACCGGTATATCGCGGGTGGCCATACGCGGCGAGTGCGTACCCGCCGACGATCAGGTACTCAACCCGGTTTGAGTTGAGTAATGCGACAAACTCTTTGAAGTCTTCGTTCAGCATCCTGCCCCCCCATTTGCCGCCGCAAAGCCTCTACCGCAGCCAGCCGCGCTTCTACGGGCTGGGCCAGCCAGTACTGCAAATCACCCGCTACTTTTGTACCCGCAGGATGAAGAACAGTTTTATTTACAACGCGTTGCATGGTCATGCCCTATTGTCCGGGATTCCCGAAGAGTGGGCCAGCTTGTCCAGCGCCATCAGACCGCGTGCCACTGCGCAGCGGCTCAGCCCATGGGTATCGAGGGCGCGAGTCTCATCCGTTGCTGCAGAGTGCGCATGGATACAGGGTTTCGCTTGATCAGTCATTAAAAGCTGTGCAAATTAAATACAAATCGCTATGTATTTTATAGCTGCTTACACATACTGGACGAGGGCTAAAGGCCAATTTTCCTTATAAAATCCCAGATCCAACCAGTAACGCAACTAATTGCTGTGATACAGCACAGAAGCATCGCAACTTTTGCATTCGGCAAAAAAATCTTTACCTTGCTTACGAATACGGCCTTCACCACCGCACGACGGGCAGCCAAATTTAATTCCGGTATTTTTATCGCAAGCTCGGCACCTGAAGTAATAACTTCTCGCGAAAGTCAATTCAAGGTCACTGGATTGGCAGGATTTGCAAATCCTCTCAGGCAAGGTGTGTTTTGCCTGTACCTTAGAAGAGGTAAGTACAGCAAGCTTTGACGTTTCAACGAGTTTGGGTGGCAAATAGGTTGCAACTGGCTCTTGGATAAAAGGAGTCGGCGTAACCGCTTTAATCAACGGTTTATGTTTCATTGACAAAAACGACCCAATGACGCGCAAATACTCAGGTGTAAGCAAGGGGCGCTCGTGCCCAGCAGCGCGAAGCCGCTGTATGTGTGCTTCGATACGGTCAGGCACCTGATCTGCTTTACATACTTCTGGCAGTGGCCCCTCCTTCGGCCACAGAATCAACCCTTCATCTGAGACGGCCACTAAAACATCGAAACCGACATTGTCGAAAACCCCCTTTTGTTTGACTTTTTCACTCAAAAGATCGCGCAACAAGAGCCCTTGCATTTGCGCCTGCTTAATCGGTGACCGCATACCTTTTGAGTTGTCGGCATACCAGCGAACCCACTGTCCATCGTCTTTAATCTGCACCTTGCCGGACACACTCTTGCTTTCCACGATCAGCATCCCGTAAGGGTGCAACACGAGGTGATCCATCTGTGCAACCTCGCCATCCAACTCGATGCGAAGACCGTGGAGTACATCAACGTCATCGCGCTTTCCGAAAAACCGCCTCAAATAATGCGCAATCTGCTCCTCCGCCCTTCTGCCCGCCATCTCGAATTTATCTTGCCCAGTAAATGGGTCTAGGGATGATGTTCAAAACTATTCCGCCAAATACGTGACTGAGGCACGTAACTTGCGATCATTGACGGTATGAAACAAAAAGACCTTGGCCTTGATCTCTGCAACCGACGCACGCGCAAGCAAATCCTGCTCGATGAGTTGGAACAAGTCATGCCTTGGGTTGAGCTTGTGGCGTTGATCGCACCGCACGCA
>JBJOPS010000051.1:0-12095 GCA_046050465.1 Pseudomonadota bacterium
GCCGCAGTCGCAAAGGTGACGGCAGCAGGGTGTAGATGCTGGGGTAGGTCGATGGTTTTTGTGAACATTCGGTCGCGGTGGGCTTGTTCAGCATCAGATAGGCTTTTTCCTGATACGGCCAGTCGACACCCTGCACCCGAAACCACAAACCACCAGCTGTTACCTCCACAGCTGAATCTATGCATTTCAGGAGAGACGATGGCATGTTTTGATCATAAATCTGCACCAGCCCTTGCTGAATCAGTCCGGCACAGACCCTGCGGGTTCCGAACCCTTGAGAATAAAGTATGTCTTGCATTTGCATCATTTGAGTACCACAAACTGGCCGTAATAAGGATCAATCCGTGCAAAAGTTCTGCCAAATGGCATTAACTCACCACCTCACATGACGCACAGGAAGGGAATTTAGCTACACTTTTTTGCAATGGCTGGGAGTTTTTCACATGGATAAATACTCATTATGGGCTGAGGCAGGATTGGCGGTGCTCGCGGGAGTGGCCGTCGGCGTGCTTCTCCACATCTGGTGGATCAAGCGAGTTGCCATCGCCAAACGCCGGATTCCGCGCCAATGGCCGCTTACGGTGCGATCTCTAGTCAACAGCAAAGAGCGGCGAGTCTGGCGATGGCTGGTTCGCGCGTTCCTGGACCACCATGTCATGGTGAAAATGCCTGTAACCCGCTTCACTATGCCAACACAGAAAGATCAGGGGCAACACTGGTTTCAACTCCTGAGTGGTGTATATTGCACCTTCACCGTATGCACCGCCGAAGGTGTTGTGATTGGTTGCGTAGACGTGCCCGGCCCTCTAGGCCTGTCGCTCAGCAATCAGACCCTCAAGCACAACCTGCTTGCTCAAAGCCAGATTGGTTACTGGGTAGTAGACCCGGACCACATGCCCAGCGTGTCGGAAATACGCAGTGGTTTCATTGTCGACAAGGAAACCAGGAACGCTGATCGTGAACGCGAGCGTTATGAATCACAGTTCAACGCCAGTCGCGCCAATCTGCAAGCCACCGTGACCCGCCGACGAATCCACAAACCAGTATCGTCCAATTCGGGGGGGGCTGGTTTTGGACATGACTTCAGTTCCGACCCCGACTCCTTTGATCACTCGAATTCCGCCTGGGAACACGACTCGTTCTCGGCACCACTGGATAGCCGGATCGCCCGTTTGCGCTGAACGCCATGTAAAAGCCTGTAACGGTCAATAGACTGTCAGCATTTTTTATCTGCACTTACTAGAATCAGGCTGTGACTTGTATGGCACGTCCTGCTGCAAGGTTTTTTCTGTTCTAGTTTTTCTTCTTATCCTTGAGTTTTCAAATGAATATCACTCTCAAACGTTCCTTATTCACTGTCACGCTAGCTGTCCTGACCCATGCTGCGGGAGCAACAAATGTGGGCGTTTCAGTGCGCATTGGTGAGCCTGGGTTTTATGGGCACATAGAAATCGGTAATATGCCTCAACCACGGGTCATTTACCCCGCGCCTGTGATCATTCAGCCGGCTCCGGTTGGTGTCGTGACAGCGCCAGCTTATATGCGCGTACCACCTGGTCATGAAAAAAATTGGCGCAAACATTGCATCAAATACAACGCTTGTGCTCAGCCAGTTTATTTTGTTCAGCAGGGCTGGTACAACAATGTTTACGCGCCCATCTACCGCCAGGAACACCACATGCACGAGGATGATGATCATGGCCACGGCATGAAAAAGAAAAAGAGGCACGACAACAAGCACTGAGGCGCGTACTGGTATCACCTTGCATGATTACTCACCTCATCAGCCGAGTCTCTCGCATTTCCATGGACAACAGTCATGCTCAAGTGCGTCGCTTCAGCAACCGAGGTACTACGATTAGTGCAAAGATGATTGTCAACAGGGTGACTGCCATTGGGCGCTCCAGGAACACTGTCCATCTGCCCTCGCCAATGGACAATGCATTGCGCATTTGAGCCTCGGCCAAAGGGCCGAGAATCATTCCAACCACAACCGGTGCCGTAGGAAAGTCATAGCGACGCATCACTACACCCATCAAGCCGATCAGATACAGCAACACCAGATCAAATGCGCTCTGGCGCATCCCATAGACACCCACAGTAGCAAAAATCAGAATACCCGCATACAGGTGGGTTTTAGGTATTTTTAGCAATTTGACCCACAGGCCCACCATGGGCAAATTCAAAATCAGCAACATGACATTGCCAATGTAGAGGGAGGCAATCAGCGCCCACACCAGTGCAGCCGATGTCTGGAACAGTTGGGGGCCGGGCTGAATGCCGTAGTTTTGAAATGCACCGAGCAAGATGGCCGCTGTGTTGGAGGTTGGGATGCCCAACGTCAGCAAGGGAATCAGCGTCGCAGTAATAGCTGCATTGTTGGCTGCCTCGGGGCCAGCTACACCTTCGATTGCACCTTTTGTGCCGAACTCGGACTTGTCTTTCGCCAGTTTTTTCTCTGTGGCATAGCTCAGAAAGGTCGGTATCTCACTGCCACCGGCAGGGATGGTGCCGAACGGGAAACCAATGAAAGTACCGCGTAGCCAGGCTGGCCAGGACCGGCGCCAGTCAGACCTGGACATATGAACACTGCTAAGCTTATTCTGCGTCTCAGTTGTCCCGCCTTCAAACAACACGGCATACAAGGCTTCTGATACCGCAAACAAGCCGACCGCAACGAGAACAATTTCAATTCCGTCGAGCAGTTCCGGCACCCCGCCTGTGTAGCGCGCTTGTCCCGAAATCTGGTCCATACCAATAAGGCCAATCGCCAACCCTGTGAATAGCGCCACCATACCGCGCAACGTACTGCGACCCAGCACCGCACTTACCGTGGTAAACGCCAGCAACATCAGGCAAAAATATTCTGGGGGGCCCAGGCGCACAGCATATCTGGCCAGCAGCGGCGCAAACAGTGTGACGAGCACCGTGGCAATCGTGCCCGCCACAAACGAGCCAATGGCCGCAGTAGCCAGCGCAGCACCAGCACGGCCACTCTTGGCCATTTTGTTGCCCTCCATGGCCGTGACCATGCTACCCGTTTCACCCGGCGTGTTGAGCAGAATGGAGGTAGTGGAACCACCGTACATGGCACCGTAATAGATGCCGGCAAAAAAGATCATGGATGCAGTGGCATCCACCTGCGTGGTGATGGGCAGCAACATGGCCACGGCGGTTGCCGGGCCAATGCCGGGCAGTACCCCCACGGCGGTGCCTACGGCACAACCGACAAGACACCACAACAAATTAATGGGTGTTGCCGCGGTGGCAAAACCCAGCATGAGCTGGTTCCACAAATCCATCAAATCCACCCGCTTGACGTAAGGCCGGGCAAATTGATCGCCAGCAATTTGGTAAACATCCAGTACACAGGCGCCGCGATGGCAAAACCAATGCACAGGTCTTTCACGATCTGCCCCGCCGTTCCCCCTGGCGCGGTGTGACCCCCTTGCGCATCTGCACTGCGCAGGCCACGCACGGCCAGGACAAAACACAAAGCGCAACTCAAAATGAAACCGATGGTGGTAATCAGGGCAGCATTGGACAGCAAGCCGGCCGACACCCATGCAAACCCGGGCCAATACCCGCGTTCTGAGCCGCTGGGTTGCTCAATGTTGCGGTAGCCACCGGTACGCGCTTCCCACAACACCAAGCCCCCACAGCTCATCAACATCAGGGAAACCAGCCATGGCAAAAAGTTCGGTCCCACGCCAGCATAGCCCGCCTCGGAGGGGATCATGAAAGCACCAGCTGCCATGACTGCACCCACGACGAAAACGCCAATACCGACCAGTCCTTGACCCAGTGAGGGACCGAACCGGATCATCAGAGCATTCCCGAGAGATGCATGATGCCGCGCAGGCTGGCGAACTCGTTGTCAACATAGTCGTCAAATGCCTTGCCGGTCAGCAGTACCGGTGTCCAGGCATTCTTCGCCAAAGACTCCTTCCATGAAGAGGTCTGTGTCGCTTTGATCACCATATCAGTAAGCGTTGCACGCTGCTCTGGGGTAATGCCGGGGCCAGCATACAAACCACGCCAGTTACCCAGTACCACATCGTAACCCTGCTCTTTCATGGTCGGAATATCAATGCCGGGCAAACGCTTCTCGGATGTCACTGCAATGGCGCGCATCTTGCCAGCCTTGATGTATTCCGCAAATTCGCTGTAGCCACTACCACCCACCGTGACGTTGCCACCCAGAATTGCTGCAGTAGCTTCGCCGCCGCCACGAAAAGCCACATAGTTAACTTTTTTCGGGTCCACACCAACCTTGGTCGCCAGCATCGATGCACAGATATGTTCTGTAGATCCACGTGAACCACCACCCCACTTCACGCTGCCTGGGTCTTTTTGCATCTGTGCAACCACATCTTTCATTGTTTTCAGTGGGGATTCTGCAGGGACCACGAACACGTTGTATTCGGCCGTCAGGCGGGCAATGGGAGTAACCTGGCTCATGGAAACCGCAGGCTTGCCGGTAATGATGCCACCCACCATCACCGCTCCCGTGACCAGCAAGGCGTTGGGATCGCCCTTGGCGGAATTGATAAATTGTGCCAGACCGATCACGCCCGCCGCGCCACCCTTGTTGTCATATTGCACGGTATCCACCAGCTTGGAGGCAACCAGCGCCTTGCCAAATTCACGACCCATGCCGTCCCAGCCACCACCAGGATTGGCAGGAATCATCATCTTGATGTTGGCCGCTGCAAGCGCTGGCATGGGCAAGGTGCCCGCAACAGCCAGGGCAGCCATGGATTTCAAAAAAGTATTGCGACGCATATGAGTCTCCTCGTGGTTGATAAACCGCTCTATGATGCATGTGAAGCCTGTCATTCGGCTGTCCAAAAACACTAGGGAAACTACCAAGAGCACCCATGCGCCTTCTGCTAATTGAAGACGATTCCACCCTTCAAACCACACTGCAACGCTCGCTCACGCGAAAGGCCATGACAGTGGAGCTATGTGGTGACGGCAAACAGGCCCTGGAGCGTTGGCGGCAGGTTCAGCCTGATGTCGTATTGCTGGACTTGAGCCTGCCGGGTCTGGATGGTCTGGAAGTTTTATCCCGGGCGCGGCGTAGCGGACTGGATGCGCCTGTACTTATTCTTACCGCACGTGGCACTGTAGGTGACCGTATTATTGGGCTAAACACTGGCGCAGATGATTATCTGGCCAAACCCTTTGACCTGGACGAACTGGAAGCACGGGTACGGGCCTTGTATCGCCGAAGATCTGGCCCAGGCATCGATGCCATCGATCACACACCGCAATGGGGACAATTGCACATCGACAAAACGACAGGGGCCGTTTACCACCACAGCAAAGTACTCGACCTGACACCGCGAGAGTTGGCCCTGATGCATGCACTGATGGCCAAGCCCGGCCATGCCGTGACCAAGGAGAGGCTGTTTGAGGTTGTATTCCCCGGTGAGACCGAGGTGCACTATGAAGCGATAGAGGTTGTGGTCTATCGGCTTCGCAAAAAACTGACAGAAACGGGGGCCATACTCATGACGCTGCGCGGTCTGGGGTACCTTTTGAAAACAAATCGGTGATTAGCAGAATCACGAAATGGTGAGAAAAGTGACAACCAAGAGTCTTTCCGTACGACGACACTTGCTGATCGGCATATTGGTGCCCATCGCGCTGTTTGTGCTGGTAGACACCGTTACGTTATACCGTCAGGCGTTGAGCGCGGTCAACATCGCCTATGACCGTACGCTACTGGCATCCGCGAAATCAATTGGTGAATTGCTTGATGTACAGGGCGAAGGGGTTGATGCCGTTTTCCAGGCTGCCGTACCCTATGCGGCGCTGGAAGCCTTTGAGGCAGATAACCGCAGTCGTATGGTCTACCGCATCTCCAATGTCAAGGGCGATCTCATCGACGGAGAACTCGATCTAGCCGCCTGGCAAGGCGACATACCGGACCGCGGCCCCTACGCTGCGCTCGTTGATTTTTATGATGATCAGTTTCGTGGTGATGCCGTGCGCGTGGCTGTCTTGTTGCAGCCAGTAGCAAGTCAACGTGGGCGTGGCATGGCAACCATTCAAGTGGCCGAAACCCTGGAGCTACGGCGCACACTCGCGCGCCAGATTCTCATAGACACACTCTGGAGGCAAACTATTCTGGCCAGCGTTATAGCGCTGGTTGTGGTGATCGTCGTACAGCGTGCCACCCGTCCAGTGCGTGATTTAAGTGCAAAACTACGGGCTCGACCACAAGATGACCTGACACCTATTGATGCGCCAAAATTACCCCGTGAACTAAGTCCCCTGATTGATGCCACGAATCAGGTCATGATCCGCCTGCAGTTATTGCTGGACAACCAAAAACGCTTCGTACGGGACGCTTCACATCAGCTTCGCACGCCGCTGGCTGTGTTGAAGGTACAGGTTCAATCAGCTCTTCGTGGCGATATGGAACCATTACTTGCACTAGGCGAAATCAGTGGTACGGTGGAGCGTGCCACCATACTGGCCAACCAGATGCTGGCCTTGGCAAAAGTAAAGCAATTGAAAGAGCAGGATGACAAGGCGGGAATTGATCTGGCGCAAGTGGTTCGCGCTGTAGCGTTGGACATGTCACCCTTGATTGCCGAGAAAAATATTGATTTCGAAATTCAAACCATGCCTGCCCATGTGTACACGCATGAGTGGATGCTGCGCGAGCTGGCTCGTAACCTCCTGCATAACGCCATCAAGCACTCCCCGATAGGCGCTCATCTCTCAGTGCGAATGGACGTTGACGAGCGCCATACCGTACTCACCGTGGCTGACTGCGGGCCTGGCGTCAGCATTGAGCTGAAGTCACGGCTATTCCAGCCATTTTCTGCAGGACACGCGCACAGCGGTTCCGGTTTGGGACTGGTAATTTGCAGGGACATCGCACTGGCGCTGGGCGGCACCATCACCCTGGCCAATCGTGAGCATCAGGGGCAAATCAATGGCTTGGACGCCACCGTTCGGCTACTTTTACACCAGACTTGAGGCACATGGCCTGCGCCATCCAACTGTGGGAAGTGCAAACCAGGGGAAGTGCAAACCAGGCCAACTGGGCCCTGGCCTTCGAGCAATTTCGCTTCAAGCAATTTCGAACTCGCAGTTGAAATATGTCTACACAAGCAGAGGGGCAGTCCACTCCAATTTGTTGGCCAGCCAGGAGGGACTCGAACCCCCTACCCATGTCTTAGAAGGACATTGCTCTATCCAGATGAGCTACTGGCTGATTACCCGGATTCTAAACGGAGGGAGGGCCAAAGTAGTTTTATCGCTATAAAAATAATAGCAATACATCAATGTCGTCAAAATCTCACAGGGTCATGCACGAAAAATGACGGGTTTGGCGAGTGGTGTTGTATGGTACCTTGCAACACTGTAGGAGACTGATGATCTATCCAAACGCGCCACGAACACAGGTAGAAAAAAAGGCCACGAAGCGGGCTTTTTTGAAAAACTGAATGGTCGGAGTACAAGGATTCGAACCTTGGACCCCCTGGTCCCAAACCAGGTGCGCTACCAGACTGCGCCACACTCCGACAAGCAGCAATTCTAGCACCGTAACAGGCCCTTTTTCGGATTGACCTTGGCGTCAGCTAAAGTCATAAGGATGTCATCTGCTTCTTTGCATTTTCCCTGGCTTGAACTGACAGCCCCTTTTCCGCCCCTGAGTCAAGCCTGTGGGCCAGATTCAGAGGCTCCCGGACTACTGGCAACCGGCGGGCAACTCGATATCAAAACATTGCTTGGCGCCTATTCTCAAGGTATTTTCCCCTGGTTCAACATCGGACAACCCATTCTTTGGTGGAGTCCAGACCCCCGGATGGTGTTAGATGTCAATAGTTTCCGTTTACATCGTTCATTGCGCAAAACCCTGCAGGCGTTCAGCAGCTCGCCCTTTTGCGAGATTCGTTTTGATTCTGATTTCAGGGCCATCATTCAAAGTTGCGCTTCGAGCCCCAGAAATGGACACCAAGGGACTTGGATTGTTCCGGCAATGGTTGACGCTTATATCGACATGCACCACGCAGGTTACGCGCATAGCGTGGAGACCTGGATAAGAGGGCAACTGGTTGGCGGACTATATTGCGTGTCTTTTGGTACAGCTATTTTTGGGGAGTCCATGTTCACCCGGATACCGGATGCCTCAAAAATTGCGTTGGCAGCGCTGGTCTGCTTTTGTCGACATCACCACATCGACTGGATAGACTGCCAGCAAAACACGCACCATCTTGCATCTCTCGGAGCACGAGAGATTGCACGGGCTGATTTTATTGACATCGTTGGCAAGGCTGCCCGCCGACAAGGCCCTCCGTGGCATTTTGACCCCTTGTACTGGAATGAAATCTTGCAGTGCCTGCGCATAAGCTCATAGCCCCCGGTCATCAGCGTTCACGGACAATTCAGGCATGGAGAAATTGACGTGGGTATAGGCAAATACATCAAGGAAATCGGGCGTGGCAAGGAAGGCGCCCGGGCACTCACGCGCGAGCAGGCCACCGATCTGTTCGGCCAGGTGCTGGACGGTGCGGTGACCGATCTGGAAATTGGCGGCTTTTGCCTGGCCATGCGCATCAAGGGCGAAACGCCGCAGGAGATGGCGGGTTTTCTGGACGCCACCGATGCCCGTTTGAACAAAATCCCGGCGGGCGACAAGCCCGTGGTGGTCATCCCCAGCTACAACGGCGCACGCAAATTGCCCGTGCTCACACCGCTGCTGGCGCTGCTGCTCGCACGTGAAGGCCTGCCCGTGCTGATTCACGGCACGGCGACCGAATCAACCCGTGTTTTCACGTCAAAAGTGCTTCTGGCCCTGGATATACCTGCGCGAACAGCTATTGAATCCATAGCACCCGGCCAACTGGCGTTTGCCCCGACCGAGCTGCTGTGCCCCGGCTTGCAGCGCCTGCTGGACGTGCGCCGTGTGGTCAATCTGCGCAACCCCGCGCACAGCCTGGTGAAGCTGATGAACCCCGTCGAGAGCACAAACGGGGGCAAAAGCCTGATCGTCAGCAGCTACACCCACCCTGAATACGCCGAGTCCATGGCGGCCACGTTTGAGCTGATGCAATCCAACGCCCTGCTGCTGCGCGGCACCGAAGGCGAAGCCGTGGCTGATCCGCGGCGCACGCCGAAAATGCGTGCGTTCATTGCTGGCCAGCCCATCGACCTGCAGGAAGCGCAGACCGGCACACTGGCCACACTGCCTGATATACCCACAACGATTGATGCCGACAGCACAGCGGCGTACATTCGGGCTGTGATGGCCGGTGACCAACCCGTACCCCCACCGATTGCACAACAGGTGGTCCATATCTTGCAACTGGTTTCCCAACTATGACGACCCACGACACTCCCTTCAGCGGCAAAGGCCAATGCACATTAGTGGCGAATGGGGAGCGCACCCATGTGGGTGCGGGCAAGTGCACCCTCGTGGGTGCGGGCCCGGGCGACCCCGAGCTGCTCACCATCAAGGCGCTCAAGGCCATTCAGGCCGCCACCGTGCTGCTGGTGGACGATCTGGTCAGCGACGACATCGTGGCCCACGCCGCACCCACGGCCCGCGTGGTGTATGTGGGCAAACGCGGCGGCTGCAAGTCCACACCGCAGGCCTTTATCGAGAAACTGATGATCATGGCCGCCAACGAAGGCGAAAACGTCGTGCGCCTCAAGGGCGGCGACCCCTTCATCTTTGGCCGCGGTGGCGAAGAGGTCGAGCACCTGCGCGCAGCGGGCATCCGCGTTGAGGTCATCAACGGCATCACGTCGGGCCTGGCAGCTGTCACCGCGCTGGGCGTGCCGCTGACGCACCGCGAACACGCGCACGGCGTGGTCTTTGTCACTGGCCACGCCAAACCCGGCCGGGACCTTGAAGGCGAAGGCGGTACAGACTGGAAACAGCTCGCCGCCACGGCCCACAGCGCCAAACTGACGCTGGTGATCTACATGGGCGTCAGTGGTGCACAGCGCATTCAGGACGAGTTGCTCAGCGGTTTGCCCGCCCACACACCCGTGGCCGTGATCCAGAGCGCCAGTCTGGCCCACCAGCGCCACGCTGTGACCACGCTGGGTAATCTGCACGCAATGGTGGTGCGCGAGCAACTGGCCAGCCCGTCCGTCATCGTGGTGGGTGATGTGCTGCAAGGCGTGGCCGCCCTGGCGCTGCCCGCGGCAGACCGGCGCACGGCCTGAGCGGTTAGAGTAGGCATCGGAGCCGCTGGCGGTAACACGTCAGCGGGTGCCCCTCATTTACTATCAATTCAATAGCTGATCGCGCATATTCTGCGAGGGCTGGAGGCATTTTTCGTTTGAAATTTGATGTCGTCATCATCGGCGCCGGAGCCGCAGGGCTTTTTTGCGCGGGCGTGGCCGGACAGCTGGGCCTGAAGGTTTTATTGATCGACCACGGTGACAAGGTGGCCGAGAAAATCCGTATTTCTGGCGGTGGCCGCTGCAACTTCACCAATACCGGCACCACACCCGCCAATTTTCTGGGCGACAACCCGCACTTTTGCCGCTCGGCCCTCTCGCGGTACACGCCGCAGGATTTCATCGGTCTGCTGCAGCGATACAACATCCCCTTCCACGAAAAGCACAAGGGCCAGCTATTTTGCGACCGATCGGCGGAGGACATCATCAACCTGCTGATGGCGGAATGCGACGTTGGCCGGGTCACCCGCTGGCAACCCTGCGCCGTCAAATCCATAGCCTTTTCGGCCTCCAGACCTCATGAACAGGGCGAAGGCAGCTATGAAATCAGTAGCGACCGGGGCGTTGTCAGCACCCGCTCCGTGGTGATTGCAACGGGCGGCCTGTCCATTCCCAAAATTGGCGCGACCGATTTTGGCTACCGCGTGGCCAGACAGTTCGGGCTGCGCATGGTGGAACCCCGCCCGGCTTTGGTACCACTCACGTTTGATGAAACCGCCTGGGCGCCCTACGCCCAACTGGCCGGGCTTTCCCTGCCGGTGCGCATCGGGACAGGCAGCAAGAAGGCCAAAGCAACGTTTCTGGAAGATTTGCTGTTCACCCACCGGGGTTTGAGTGGCCCCGGCGTCTTGCAGATTTCCAGCTATTGGCAGCCAAACACGCCTATTTCACTCAATTTGGCACCTGATGCCAACATTTCTGAAAAATTGCTACAGGCCAAAGCCACATCCAAAAAACTGATTGCCAACGAACTGGCCAACCAGGTTCCCGCCCGTCTGGCTGACACCTGGGTCAAGCAGGATGCGACTGGTGGCCACAACTGGCAGCGCCCGATCAGTGAGGCCACAGACAAGGCACTGGCCGCATTGGCCCAAACGCTGAGCCACTGGGAACTGACCCCGTCGGGTACCGAAGGCTACAAAAAGGCGGAGGTTACGGCTGGCGGCGTGGACACGCGAGACCTGTCCAGCCAGACGATGGAGTCAAAACAGCCGGGCCTGTATTTCATCGGCGAGGTGGTGGACGTGACCGGCTGGCTGGGCGGCTACAACTTTCAGTGGGCTTGGGCCAGTGCGTTTGCCTGTGCGAAGGGTTTGGCTGCAGCCCAAAAACCGCTATAATTCGAGGCTTTGCTGGCAAACCCCCGCTGCCTGATCAATTTTTAGCGGGGAACCCCGCGTGGAATGTTGTCAAACGGCCTGATCTTCCCTTTGATGCGACCCGCACATTTTCAGAAAACTTTGACGTCATGACGACCATCCGTGTAAAAGAAAACGAACCCTTTGACGTGGCCCTGCGCCGCTTCAAGCGCACGATTGAAAAACTGGGCCTGCTGACCGACTTGCGCGCACGCGAGTTCTACGAAAAGCCAACGGCCGAGCGCAAGCGCAAGAAGGCAGCTGCCGTCAAGCGCAACTACAAGCGTATCCGCTCGATGCAGTTGCCCAAGAAGATGTACTGATTTTTCAAATCAGCACAGCCTTCGCAGGCCACAAAAAAGCTCGCCGGGGACGCTCAGGCGGGCTTTTTTTATTTCAGAACCCATTTTTCCAGAACACACTTTAACGAGGAGTTCATCCCATGGCACTCAAAGACCAGATCACCGAAGACATGAAAACCGCCATGCGCGCCAAGGACAGCGAGCGCCTGGGCACCATCCG
>JBJOPS010000052.1:0-16983 GCA_046050465.1 Pseudomonadota bacterium
AAACCCTTGCCCAGCGGATCGCGCGTAGGGTCCAGCAGCGTGCAGATGCGCTGCTGCTGGTAGTCATGCAACACCGGCCAGCGCACGCCGTCGGCACACAGCGCCGGCTCAAACACCACCAGGAGCACTACCCCGACCACCGCCAGCACCACGGGAGGGATCACCAGACGCCAGCTCATGCCGGCAAAAAAAATCACTGACAGGCCAGCAGCAAGCACCAGCAGGGAGGTGCCAAGGTCCGGCTGCTTCATGATGAAGCCCACCGGCACGGCCAGCAGAATGCCCGCGACGGCGAAGTCCAGCGGACGCATCTGCCCTTCGCGCTTCTGGAACCACCAGGCCAGCATCAGCGGCATGGCGATTTTCAAAATCTCGCTGGGCTGGATGATCACGCCCACATTGAGCCAGCGACGGGCTCCTTTCTTGGTGATGCCAAAAATCGCCACCGCAATCAGCAGTGAAACCCCCAACACATAAAGTGGCACGGCAAACGCTGCCAGGCGCTGTGGCGGAACCTGTGCCACCACAAACATGATGAAGCCCGCTATCAACATGTTGCGACCATGGTCGGCAAACCGCGTGCCGGAATCAAAGCCCGACGAATACATGGTCAACATGCCCGCACAAACCAGTAAAAACACACCGAATGCCAATGGGCCGTCCAGTCCGGAAAATAGTGGTGCCATGCGTCGCAAAACTGAGGGTTTTTCAAAAATGACTGCCATGAAGCGATTATCTCTTGCTCACTATCATTGCAGGTCATGCACGCACTCTCATCGGCCACAGGCCAGACTACCCACCTGCTCTATGTGCACGGCTTTCGTTCATCACCGCAGTCTGCCAAAGCCCGCCAGATGGCCGCGCGGGTCGCCGAACAGCACCCGCATGTGACCTGGTGGTGCCCGCAACTTCCACCCTCCCCGCGCGAAGCCATGGCGCTGCTCATGGAGGGCACCGCCTCATGGCCGCAAACCGCCATGGCGGTGGTCGGCTCGTCGCTGGGCGGGTTTTACGCGACTTGCGTGGCTGAAAACGTTGGCTGCAATGCCGTTCTGCTCAACCCGGCGGTCCATCCCGCCCGCGATCTGGCCAAATACATTGGGGAGCAGACCAGTTGGCACGATCCGCAGGAGCGGTTTTTCTTCCGCCCCGAGTTTGTGGATGAGTTGCAGGCACTGACGCCGCCAGAACTGGCAAAACCCGATAATTACTTTGCCGTCATCGCCAAAGGTGACGAGGTGCTGGACTGGCGCGAAATGACGGCCCGTTATGCTGGCGCCCACACCCGCCTGCTGGAGGGTGGCGACCACGCTTTAAGTGATTTTGACGACCATATCGACGAGGTTCTGGCGTTTTTGAACCTGATTTGAACCCCGCTTGCACCCGGATTGAGCCCGCATCGGGCCCCTCGCGTTTGCTGGGACAATGGCTCCCATGTTTTTATTGTTTGAAGAAGCCGGAAAGTTTTTGGCCGGCAGGGTGCTCTCGGAAGCTGAATCGTCTGCGCAGGTGGAGCTGGACAGTGGCAAGCGGGTCAAGGTGAAGGCTGCCGCCATGCTGCTGAAGTTTGACAAGCCCGCGCCCGTCCAACTCGTCGCTGCCGCACAGGCCATGAGCCAGACCATCGAGCTGGAAATGGCGTGGGAGTTCTCGCCGGACGAAGAGTTTGGCTTTGCCGACCTGGCGCGTGATTACTTCAGTGCGCAAGCCACGCTGGAGCAGCAGGCGGGCATGTTGTTTCGCCTGTTTGAGGCGCCGCATTACTTTCGCCGCGCCGGCAAGGGGCGTTTTCGCAAGGCCCCGGCCGACATCATTGCCCAGGCGCTGGCCGCCATCGAGAAAAAGAAGCAGGTTCAGCTGCAAATTGACCAGTGGGTAGCGAGCTTGAGTGCGGGCCAGTGCCCCGCGGCCATTCGCGAGCAGCTGTACAAAATTCTGTTCAAGCCGGATAAAAACGCGCCCGAATACAAGGCCGTGGTGGACGCCTCACGCGCCACACACATCGCACCGCTGGACCTGTTGCAAAAAGCGGGTGCCATTGATTCGCCATACCAGTTTCACTGGCGGCGTTTCCTGTTTGAGAACTTCCCCAAGGGCACGGGTTTCCCTGCGCTGGAGGCCCCCGCCATCCGCGACGAGCTGCCGCTGGCCGCCGTGCAGGCCTTCTCCATCGACGACTCGGCCACCACCGAGATTGACGATGCGCTGTCGGTGCAAGGCCTGGGCACAGATGAAGTGACGGTGGGCGTTCACATCGCCGCGCCCGGCCTGGCGATGCAGCCGGGCAGCCCGGTAGACCAGCTCGGGCGCAGCCGCCTGTCCACGGTGTACATGCCGGGCTTCAAGATCACGATGCTGCCCGACGCCGTGGTGCAAAGCTACACGCTGATGGAGGGGCGCGACTGCCCGGCCGTGTCGCTGTATGTCACGCTGGATGCGGCCACGCTGGAGATCAAGAAGTCTGAAACGCGGCTGGAGCGCGTGCCCATTGCCGCCAACCTGCGCCACGACAAGCTGGACACGATGGTCACCGCCGAATGGCTCGAAAACCCTGGTTTTGAGCATCAAAATGGCCCTCAGCCCTCGCCAAATATGCGTGAGCAGCTATCATTTTTATATCAACTGGCGAAAAACCTGAAGGGTAAGCGCGAGGTGGTGCGCGGCAAACCAGAGACCTTCAACCGGCCCGACTACAACTTCCGGCTGGTTGGTAACGACGGTGCCGAGCCCCAAGGCACGGAACAGGTGCAGATCAGCACCCGCCAGCGCGGCTCGCCGCTGGACCTGATCGTGGCCGAAGCCATGATTCTGGCCAACAGCACCTGGGGCAGCTGGATGGCTGAGCTGGGTGTGCCCGGCATTTACCGCAGCCAGGCGTCATTGTTACCAGGTGTAAAAGTGCGCATGGGCACCAAGGCGCTGCCGCACGCGGGCATTGGCGTGAAAAGTTACGCCTGGAGCACCTCGCCGCTACGCCGCTACACCGATCTGGTGAACCAGTGGCAGATCATCGCCTGTGCGCGCCACGGCAAGACGGCGGCGCTGGCCGCACCGTTCAAGCCGAAGGACGCCGACCTGTTCTCGATCATCTCCAGCTTTGACGCGGCCTACGCCACCTACAACGGCTATCAGTGTGCGATGGAGCGGTTCTGGACGCTGAAATACATCCAGCAAAACAGCCTTGCTGAGATCACCGGCACGGTGTTCAAGGAAAACATGGTGCGCGCCGACGACATGCCGCTGGTGCTGCCCGTGCTGGGGGCCAAAGACCTGCCGCGCGGCGCCCATGTACGGGTGAAACTGGGGGAGGTTGACGAGATCACGCTGGACATCATGGGCACGGTGGTGGAGCGGCTGGATGCCGTGGCTGCGACCACTGACGAGACACCTGATGAAGAAGATGACGAACCTGTGGCAGGCCCGATTGCCATTGCCGTGGACATCAGCGAGACTGAGGCTGTCACCAGCGATAATTCAGCCCCGTGAACCTGCGCAAATTCAGCACCCTCCAGATTGCACTCGGCTTCTCGATCGCCGTGCATGCGGTGCTGCTGACCGTTCGCTTTGTGGACCCCGAGGCATTCAACCGGGTGTTTGAGGACACACCGCTGGAAGTGATCCTGGTCAATGCCCGTGCCAATGAAAAAGTAGAAAAGACCCAAGCCATTGCGCAGTTTGCACTGGCCGGTGGTGGCGACGCAGCCAAGGGCCGCGCCACCTCTCCTCTGCCACCTTCTGCGCTGACCCAGGCAGGTGACGCGGTGGAAGAGGAGTCTCTGCGCAAGGTAGTCAATTTGCAAAACGAGCAAACCCAGTTGCTCACGCAGATGAAAAACCAGCTCGCCAACATACCCATTCTCAACCCAAGCGATGCCAACCCGACACCCGAACAGGTGGAACGTGAAGAGAAACGCCGCCAGCTTGTCAAGCTCCTGGCCGAAATTGAGCGACGCATCAACCTGGAAAATGCCCGTCCGCGCAGACGCTACATTAGCCCGGCAACGCGCGAGGCCGTCTATGCCATCTACTATGACAGTCTGCGCCGCAAGATTGAGGACAACGGCACACGGAACTTTCCGCAAGCCGGCGGCAAAAAGCTCTATGGCGAGCTGACAATGATCGTCACCGTGAACTTTGACGGGCAGGTGTTGAAAACCGATGTTGTGGAAACCTCCGGCAACCCCATGCTGGATCGCCGGGCTCAAGCCATTGCCCGGGCTGCAGGGCCTTTTGGCTTGTTCACTGAAGGCATGCGCCGTCAGGCAGATCAGATTCTGGTGGTATCGCGCTTCAAGTTCACGCGCGATGAAACACTTGAAGCCAACCTGACCAGCCAATGAAACCGGTGCTTCGCTGGATAGGTCTAGTGCTGGTTGCCGCATTGGCACTACAGCTTTATTTCATTGGTCGTATCGCATTAATGACAACGACAGACCCGCAATCGACCGCGTTTGAGCGATCCGAAGCCTGGCGGGTGCTCAATGAAAAAGGCCGGCTACCGTGGCGCCAGCAGTGGGTCAGCTACGAAAATATCTCTCACAACCTCAAACGTGCGGTAATAGCGTCTGAAGATGGCGACTTCATCAACCACGACGGCGTGGACTGGGAAGCCCTCGAAAAAGCCTGGCAAAAAAATGCCAAGGCCCAGGAACGTGTGGAAAAACAAATTGCGGCAGCGACCGCCAGAGCGAAGCCCCTGGCGAAGCTACCAAAACCGCCAAAAGTGATTGGTGGCTCCACCATCACACAACAACTCGCAAAAAACCTGTTTCTCTCTGGCGAACGCACCTTGATGCGCAAGGGACAGGAGATTGTGCTGACCTTTGCGCTGGAGATGCTGCTGAGCAAAGAGCGCATCCTGGAGATTTACCTCAACAACGTGGAATGGGGCGAAGGCGTGTTTGGCGCCGAAGCGGCGGCTCAGCACTATTACCGCAAGCCAGCCGCCAAACTCAGTGTTTATGAAGCAGCCCGGCTGGCCGTGATGTTGCCACGACCCAAGTATTTCGAGAGGCTGCCCAACTCGGGCTATATGGCCGATCGCGCCAACACCATCGTCGCCCGCATGGGAGACGCCGAATTACCCTAGGGTCTATTAACACAAACTGCGGAGCCCATCGACAACCAGCACGAAGCAAAGAAAGCCACCCTACAGGAAGCGTTCTCGCCAGCGCGCAGCTTGCACACGTCCAACACCAAGTTACCAGGCAATGTCCTTGTTTTGCAGGCCCTGCGCCGCCAACAGAACGATCTGCGCACGCTGCACCAACCTGACGCTGGTGCACTTGGAGCGCGCCAACTTCTCCAATTCAGCTCGCGCTTCGTTCGTCAGACGCTTCAATTCTCCGAGCAATAGTCCCATCGGACTATTGCCAAGCCAAGTCCTCAAACGCCATAATCCGCGTGGGAATATATGTCATCCCCACAAATTTGGCATTTAGCATAGGTCATCACTCAGGAGCTTTATCTGCTATGGGTTCACAATTTGCAGAATTGCAGTCTGACGTAGAGCCACTGGGTACGGTCAGTGATTTTGTCAACGAATTTATCGATGCCGTCAGAAACCAGCCTGTATTTGAAGGCTTCAGCAGGCAGGAAACCACCATGCTGTCGGAATACATGGAGTGTTATGGTGTCCCAAGAGGCTCTACCGTGCTACGCGAAGGTGATGAGGGCGATTTTCTCGCTATTCTGGTCACAGGCAAGGCTGTGATATTCAAGTCACATGGCAGGCCCGATGAGAAGGTAGTTCGCAAACTATCGCCGGGAGCCCTGTTTGGCGAAATGTCCCTGATAGACGGGCAAAAGCGTTTTGCCAGCTGCGTCACCACCGAGCCCAGTGATTTTGCAGTTCTGTCCAGAGACAACCTCAACGCCATCCTGGCAGATCATCCCAGACTTGGCAACAAGTTCCTTCTGATGCTCCTCAAACTCTCCACATCCAGGCTCCGCGAAGCAACCATGGTCATTTTGCCCAGTTTAGTCGATATTTCACTCTGATAAAAAATATGCCCCTCACCCACTTTCGCCCAACACCTCTGGCTTTGCTTGTAATTTTTGGTTTCGGTTCGGGGATCACCCAAGCGCAGACGGCGACACCCATTCTGGACAATCTCACCTTTCGCGCCGGGCTTGGTTTCCAACACAACGACAACTTCTTCCGCTCAGCGTCAGCCACTGCGGTGTCGGAGCAGGTATTCACCCAGTCTGTCGGCGCCAGACTGAGCATACCGGTCAGCCTTCAGCGATTTGAATTCGATATCGGCGCCACCAACAATCATCATGACAACTTCAGCAGTTTTGACTACGTGGGCAAAAACTACAGTGCTGCGTGGCGGTGGAGTTTCACGCCCCAACTGCACGGCAACGTCAGCAGCGCCCGTACCGAAACGCTGAATGCCCCCACGGACAGTCTGAACCCAGCCCTGCGAAACAAAAACGCCACCACCACCCACAGCTTTGATGCCGTTTACGAGTTTGGTGGCCCTTGGCAGATTCTGGCCGGCTCTTCACGCATAACATCCTTGAATGAGCAGCCCCTGATCGGCATCACCAATGAACGTTCAACAACCTATAACGCCGGTATCAGGTACTTGCTGTCCTCCGGCAACTCGTTGGCCTACACCCTCCACCATGACACAGGCAACACTGGCAACAGCTACAAAGGTCAGACACATGACTTCAGTGGCACTTGGGCAGTCAGCGGCAACACCTCGCTGACCGGCCATCTGGCCTACCTCACACGGGACTATGCTGCAGCCCCCCAATTTGATTACAACGGTGTTGCAGGCGGCGTCACCATGAACTGGCGTGCTACCGGGAAAGTCACCGTCAATGCCAGTTGGCAACGCGGCTTGGCCAGCTACCAGACTGCCGGGGCATCACACACCCTGACCGACACCCTCACCCTGGCCCCGACGTGGCAAGTTAGCCCAATTACCTCGCTAAGTGCGCAATACCGATATGGCATCCGGAGTGATCAGGGCAATCCCACCGGAGCACCCAGCAGTCGCAAGGATAAAACACACGAAGCCTCAATTGTTTACAGTTGGCAGGCGCGCTCCTTCGTGACCCTCAATGCGTCGTTGGCCCGTTCCCGGCGGACGTCGAACGTTGCCGGACTGGACTACTCCGACAATCTGGCTGGCGTGTCAGCTCAATTCAGTTTTTGACAAACCGAATGACGTGCTGCCGTGATATTTGTCACGGCAGCACGTCCAGTTATGGACGTCTATCGGTGTAGCCATCAAGCATAATCAGCCAAATAGTTTTTCCTACTTAAGGCATCATGCATTTTCGCTATTCGACCATCCGGCGCGTCGGGACAATTGCCGCTTTGACAGTTGCGCTTGCCATGCTCTCTGCCTGTGGCAACAAAGATAAATCTGCAACCCAGGTTGCTGCCAAGGTAGATGGCGAGGAAATCTCCGTTCATCAAATCAACAGCGTGCTTGCAAGATCGGGTGGCATTACCCCGGAAAACCTGCCCAAGGCAAAGCGTGAAGTTCTCGAACGACTGATTGAGCAGCAAATTGCCATCAACGAAGCCGTGTCCCGAAAGCTGGATCGCTCGCCCGAGGTAGTGACAGCCATTGAGAATGCCAAGCGCGAAATCATTGCCCGGTCAGTTCTGGACCAAATTGCTTCAAACCAGCCCGTTCCGACGGATGAAGAAGTCAAAAAATACTATTTAGAACACCCTGAACTGTTTGCCCAGAGACGCCTGTTCAACCTGCAGGAAATCGCCCTGCGCAAGACCACCCCCAACCTACCTGACATCAATGCCAAGGTAGCTTCAGCCAAAACAATGGAAGAAGTCTCCATTTGGCTCAAAGAACAAAATATTGAATTCTCTGCGAGTGGCACAACCCGTTCGGCCGATCAGATCCCCCTGGAAGTATTGCCCAAACTGCATCAGTTCAAAGATGGTCAAATGGGCGTGATAGAAGGTAATGACGCCATCTACATCCTGCGAGTGGTCGCTTCGCGGGCAGCCCCACTGGAAGAGGCCCTGGCCCTGCCGCGTATCAAGACCTTCCTGTTTAACCAGCGCGGAGGCGAAATTGTCAACCGCGAGAAGATCGCGCTCAAGGAAAAAGCCAAAGTGGAGTATTTGGGTGAGTTTTCCGGAGGTGAGGCCGCATTTAAAGCCAAAGCAACGTCCGACGCCAAGGCAGCCGCTGAAGCATCTACACAGGCCAACGCCAAGGCACAGGCTGATGCAGACGCACTGGCCAAACTCAAAGCTGACGAAAAGGCGGCGCGGCAAGCTGAGTCTGAGGCGCAGTCCAAGGCGCGAGCACAAGCCCGGGCACAGTCCGGCAGCGATCAAAAACCGGCTGACCCATCGTCGGCCAACGTTAACCTTGAAAAGGGTATTAAGGGGCTCAAATGACGACATCCATCTTTACCAGCCTGCTGGGCCGCGTGCTTGGCCTGTTGATCTGCATTGCAGGGGCAACAAACGCAAACGCTCAAGACAAGATATTTGAAGACAAGCTCGGCGCCGGTGACAGCATCCGAATTCAGGTCTTCCAAAACCCAGATCTGTCGCTTGAAACCAGAATCCTGGAAACCGGAAGCATCACTTACCCCCTTATCGGCTCGGCCAAGCTGGTTGGTTTAACCATCCCGGAAGCTGAAAAACTGATTGCCCAAGCGCTCAAGACTGGTGGATTTGTGCAATTGCCGCAGGTCTCTGTCACGCTGGTGCAGGCCCGACGCAAACAGGTTTCCGTGCTGGGCTTAGTTGGCCGCCCCGGCCAGTTTCCTCTCGAAACAGCAAACGCACGGCTATCCGACATCCTTGCAACAGCCGGAGGTGTTTCCCCCGGAGGATCTGACATCGTGATCGTCACCGGAACCCGCGACGGCAAACCGATGCGCCGGGAAATCGACGTGGCTGCAACTTACCTTGACGGCAAAAACGCTAATGACATGGTGCTTGCCGGTGGCGACGTGGTGTATGTTCACCGTGCGCCGGTTTTCTACGTTTATGGCGAAGCCCAGCGCCCCGGCTCCTTCAGACTGGAGCGGAGCATGACCGTTCTGCAGGCTCTGGTAACCGCTGGTGGACCTTCTGCCAGGGGCACCGAGCGCAGGCTACGCCTCAACCGCCGCAGTGCGGACGGAACCATCAAGGAACTAACCCCTGAGATGACAGATATGGTCCAGCCGGACGACGTCATCTTCGTGCGCGAAAGCCTTTTCTGAAGAGGCTTGCCAAATGACACCCAAACAGTTCTTTTTAATCCTGTACGCACATCGCTACATGGCGGCAATCGTGTTTCTACTGGTTGCTGCAGCCGGGGTTACCGTCACCCTGCTCACACCCAAAAGCTACCTCGCCACCACAGACCTGCTGGTTGACTCACGGGCAGACCCTATTGCAGGCCAGCCGACCCTGGGCTCCCCCAACTACCTGGCTACCCAGGTAGCCATCATCCAGAGTGAGCGTGTAGCAATTGGCATGGTTAAACGCCTGCGCATTGCCGAAACCCCCGCACTGGTGGAGCAGTGGAGACTGGCAACAAAGGGAGAAACCCCACTCGAGAACTACTATGCCAGCCTGTTACGCAGAGGCTTGGTCACGGAAGCACTGCGTGGCAGCAACGTCATCCGCTTGACCTATGGCGGCGCTGACCCCAAGTTCGTGACAGCCGTTGTCAACGCCTTTGCGCAGTCCTACCTTGATCTAGTCGTTGACCTGCGTGTTGAACCCGTTCGGCAATACGCCAGTTGGTTCGACGACCGGCTCAAGACGCTTCGTGACAATGTAGAAGAAGCCCAGTCAAAACTGTCCGAATTTCAGCGCAGCAAAGGCATTGTGGGTAATGACCAGCGGGCCGATCAGGAAACGCAGCGTCTGGAAGCCTTGCAAGCCCAGCTAATCGCCATCCAGGGGGAGAACATGGCCATTGCCAGTCGGCAGAAAACATCTGGCGACGAGTTGTCCCCTGACGTTCAGGCCAGCGGGGCCGTGCAGGCCTTGAAAACCGAACTCAACCGGGCCGAATCCCGTATGAGCGAGCTGCGAGTCAACTTGGGCCCCAACCACCCCACACGGGTCCAGTTGGAAGGACAGATAACTGAACTGAAACTACAGCTTGAACAGGAAATGCGCCGCGTATCCGGCGGTACCACCGTTGCCAAAACCACATCCAACTTCCGCGAAGCCGAGCTGCGCGCCGTAATCGCGGCTCAAAAAGAGCGCGTGCTCTCGCTGCGTCAGGAACGCGACCAGATCGCCGTGCTGGCGCAAGACGTTGAAGCGGCCAAGCGCATTTACGATTCAGTCCTGCAACGCAGCAACCAGTTGAACCTGGAAAAACAAACCGATCAAGCCAACGTGACCGTGCTAAGCCCTGCTGTTGAGCCTACAGCGCCTGCCAAGCCGGATGTTCCCAAATACATGCTTGCAGCCCTGATGGGCGCAGTTGGCGCCGCCATTGTGGCCGCCATGGGACTGGAATTTCTGGACCGCAGAGTACGCACGGCGGCCGATATCTTCATCGAAGACGTCCCCCTTCTGGGAATTATCGAGCGTCGCGGCGAAAAGTATTCGGTTGGCGAGCGCCTGGCCCTATTTGCCAAGTTCTTCACCAAAAGAAAAAAACGAAAAGAATTTGAGGCTGCCAGTCGTTTGGCAGGTTTGACATGAGCGACTCCCACTTCCACTCCTCACTTTTCCCGAGCGACGTTGACATTGACCTGGATGATCCGGCAGACGGACCAGCCGGTCGGTCCAGCATCAAGCGCTCCATCGGCGCCATTTTGGTGGATGCCGGTGTTTTGAGCATCGATAACGCCCACCGTGTCATTGAACTGCAACGCGAAAAGAAAATTCGTTTCGGGGAAGCAGCCATTCAACTGGGGCTGATCAGCGAAGGAGATATCCGATACGCGTTGTCTTATCAGTACCAATACTCTTACCTGCCCCGCTCCAGCGGCAAGCTGACCAACGAAGAGCTGGTAGCAGCCTACAAACCCTTCAGCCACGAAGTGGACCAGTTGCGCGCCATCCGCAGTCAGCTGATGCTGCGGTGGTTTGACAAGGAAGCGGCCCACGCCATGTTGGCCATTGTGGGCGCAGGCCGGGCCGAGGGCGGTAGCTATCTGGCTGCCAATCTGGCCATTGTGTTTGCCCAAATGGGCGAGCGCACCCTGCTGATCGACGCAGACATGCGCGCCCCCCGCCAGCACACCCTGTTCCAGCTCAACAACCAGCTGGGCTTCTCCAGCCTCCTGGCAGGCCGGTCTGACGTGGCCAGTGCGGTCATGCGCATTCCGTACATTGAAAATCTGGATGTATTGCCTGCCGGGCCTACCCCCCCCAACCCACAGGAACTACTGAACCGCCCCACGCTCACCGAGCTGTTTGACTATGCCGGCAAAGCCTATGACATTGTCCTGATAGACACATCGTCTTTGAGCAGCGGGGCCGATGCCTTGATTGTTGCCGCCCGGGCCGGTGCCGCGCTAGCCGTGGCCCGTGCCAATGAAACTAAAATGACCGCGTTTTCGGAACTGGTTGCCGAGCTCAAGCGCTCAGGCATTAACGTTGTTGGCTCCGTGCTGAATAACCCTCCTCTCATAGACGTAGCGGGTTGAGCCAGAAACAAGTGCGCTACACACTCGGGAAGTAAGAGAGAGTTACGCAAGCATGTCTGAACACTACCGGGCCCTCATCGTCATACTGGTTCTGGCAAGTATAGTTTTTGCCTTTGCCAAGGCACCTGCAACCGCCACTGCCATGACGGTGGAAGACTTCAAACGACGTCGCAATTGCTGGTATTTCGTTACCCTGGCGGGGTTTTTATCGCCCAACTTCTGGATTTTTGTATTAATTGTCGGCATATTTCTGTTTTATGCAGCCAGACGCGAGCACAACGTAGTTGCTCTTTTCTTCTTTTTGTTTCTGGCCCTGCCGCAAATCAGCGTGGCAATTCCAGGTTTTGCTGGCATCCAATATGTGACTAAGATCGATTATTTGCGTATTTTACTGCTGACTGTTTTTCTGCCCGAGTTTATGAAGCTTCGCAGAATAGAGGGGAAGAACAAAACAAAAATCTTAACAGCAGACATAATTCTCGGGTTATATCTTGCAGTTGAGATAATCTTGCATGGACAGAGCGACAATTTAACCGGGTCATTGCGTTTCATTTGGAATACCTGTATTGATCTAGTACTGCCATATTATGTAGTTAGCCGCTCTCTACGAGATAAGTCAAAATTCATTGAGTCGATAATGAGTTTCATCGTTGCGGCTATGATTGTGTCTGCCGTGGGAATGTTTGAATTTGCAAGATCATGGCTAGTTTATACTTCTCTTGATGGCTCCCTCGGAGTAGATGTTCCGAGTATTTATTTGCACAGGGCAGGTCTTTTAAGGGCAATTGGAACAAGCGGCCATGCAATTGTTCTAGGTTTTGTTCTATCAGTAGCTATTGGATTTTATTTGGTCATTCAAAAAATCTCACAAAAAAAAATAATCTGGATAATTGGACTACTAATTCTAGTCGGCGGTGAAATCGCTCCACTCTCCAAAGGCCCATGGGTTGGGGTTGTTGTTATGTTTTTGATATTTACCCTGCTAGATCCTAAGCGGCTAGTGAAATTTGCGAAATTTATTGTATACGCCCCTCCAGTATTAATAATATTGCTAGTTTCGGATTATGGAACGCAGATAGCGGGTTTTCTTCCGTTCATTGGAACTGTGGATGAAGGCAGTCTGACTTACCGTCAAGCGTTGTTCGATACATCCATTCAGATCATATTTGACAATCCTATGTTTGGCTCTAGTGACTACTTGTTGCACATGGAGAACTTACGTCAGGGTCAAGGGATTATTGATCTCGTCAATACCTATCTAATAGTGGCACTGAATACAGGATTGGTTGGTCTGGCGCTTTATTCTTCCTTTTTCCTAGTTGTATTAGCTGGAATATTTCGTGGCTTAGGGCTTGTGCGGTCCGAATCCGAGTACTTTGCATTAGGACAGTCTTTATTTGCAACACTGATAGGAATGCTTGTCATCATTGCCACATGCAGCCCAATATTTCATGTGCCTTTGTTATTGGTTGCCATCGCAGGAATGGGACGCTCCTACTATGTCATGGTCAGAAGTCTAAAGGATGACCCGGCATTGAAATCATTCAGACCCCGTTCAACATCGCCGAGCCAGGCTCCGCCCTTTGACGCCACACGACATGACTCTTTAGAAACAGTCTTGTCACCGCCCATTAGATGACTGATAAGGACAGATTTAATACGAGCCGACCATCTGGGGCCCATCCATCCGAAGGACGGTCACTTCGGCAATCCGCCATGAACGGCTCGGTGTGGGCCATAACAGGGTTTGGCGTCGCACAGGTTGTACGGCTGATAAGCAATATTCTTTTGGCGGCGCTGCTGTACCAAGAGGCCTTCGCATTGATGGCCATCGTGGCAGCCATGACTGCCGGATTTGCACTATTGTCCGATATAGGACTGGGGCCCAACATTGTTCAGAGCAAACGGGGAGATGACCCGGACTTCCTCAACACTGCCTGGACCATTCAAGTCATCAGGGGAGTCATACTGGCTATGCTGGCAACAGCCATGGCATGGCCCTTGGCCTCCTTCTATGCGGTAAACGACCCTATGGCGTGGGAATTGCGGTGGTTAATACCGATGGTGGCATTGGGCACTCTGTTTGAGGCTTTTAACTCCACCAAACTGAAAACAGCTTCCCGGCATCTGAATGTTGGGCGCACTACCGTGATTCAGCTCTCGTCACAGTTCACAGGGATCGCGGTAATGGTTTTGCTGGCCTGGTGGACTCGCTCTGTCTATTCCATGGCCTTGGGAGGCATCGTTACCGCTGTCATGCAATGCGCGCTTAGCCACTTGGCTCTTCCTGGCGTCAACAACCGGTTTCGCTGGGAACGAGAGGCGGTCTTGGAAATCATCCATTTCGGTAAATGGGTGTTGCTAAGCACCATGATCTATTTCTTTGCGATGCAAATAGATAAGCTGGTCTTTGGTCGGGTTTTTCCGCTGTCTGAAGTAGGCGTGTACAGCATTGCGGCAAGTCTAGCCATCATGACCGCCACACTGATGGGACGCTTGCAGGGTGCAATTTTGTTCCCCCTCTTTGCCCGCTTGCTCGATCGCAAAGAAGGCCTCATTTCGGGTGTCCAGAGAACCAAAGGACCACTTTTTACAATTGCCGCCTACATGGTGGCCCTCTCGATCGCCTGTGCGGGCAGCTTTGTTGCGCTGGCCTACGATGCACGTTATGCGGCAGCAGGTTTGTACATTCCCATCTTGGCTGCGGGTGCCTGGTTCACCACTATTGAGGGGTTTTACAACTCTGGTTTTCTGGCAAGCGGGCAATCACGCTGGGGTGCGATTGTCAACACAACCAAGCTTATCTCTTTCTGCATTTTGCTGGTACCTGCCATTCAATGGGGTGGACTTTTGGGCGCGGTGATTGCTGCAGCGGTGTCGGATGCTATCAAGCTGGGGGTGACCTTCACCTTTGCCCGACGCATTGGCCTGCTTGATCGGCGCACCGAACTTTGGCTATCACTTTACGGCAGTGCTGTGGGAGTGGGTGTTTTGTGGGTTTCCAGAAGCATGCTCCCGGGCTTGGACTGGCACCCATTGGCCATGCTGCTTGCACAGGGCACAGTGGTAACCTTAGCTTTTGCGCCGCTACTGATCAGGGCGGCACGCACCGTATGGCAAATACGCCGTTGATCGCGGGAGGGAATTCGTCATCATGAATCAACGCTACGTCCTCATTTCACCCTGTCGCAACGAGGCCGCATACATGCGGCAAACGCTGGACAGTGTTATTGCACAAACTGCCCAACCCACCAAATGGGTGATTGTGGACGATGGCTCCACCGACGACACCCCGAAAATACTGGCCGACTACGCCCAGCGAAACCCCTGGATAGAGGTGGTTACCCGGTCAGACCGCGGCAAACGCGCTGTAGGGCCTGGTGTGATTGAGGCCTTTTATGCAGGGTATGAAACCATTCAACCCAGAGACTTTGAATTTGTCTGCAAGCTTGACTTGGACCTGCGTTTGCCTCCCAAATATTTTGAGCTACTTATGCAACGCATGGCCGACAACCCCCAAATTGCAACGTGTAGTGGCAAGTCTTATATCGAAGAGGACGGTCAGTTGGTCGATGAAAACCATGGCGACGAAACCTCGCTGGGCATGACCAAGTTCTACCGGGTGAACTGCTTTGAGGCCATTGGCGGCTTTGTGCGCGAGGTGATGTGGGACGGCATTGACTGCCACCGTTGCCGCATGAAGGGCTGGGTAGCCTGCAGCTGGAACGAGCCCGAGCTGCGCTTTATTCACCTGCGACCCATGGGGTCGAGCCAAACCGGAATTTACACAGGCCGTATGCGCCATGGCTATGGCCAGTACTTCATGGGCACCGGCATGCTGTACATGGCCGCTAGCGCTGCCAGCCGGATCCGTGAGCGTCCCTTCCTGAGCGGCAGCCTAGCCATGTTTTGGGGCTGGCTGCGAAGTGCCATACGGGGTGAACCGCGATATGCCGACCCGGAGTTTCGGCAGTTTCTGCGCAAATATCAGTGGCGAGCCCTCCTGGTGGGGAAGAAGGCGGCTATAGAGGAGATACAGCGTGAAAGAAATATTGCCGCCTGATTTCAACCGCAACGTGCATTGCATCATGGGCCTGCCCTTTGATGCAATGGACATTGCCCAGGCGGAGCACAAGGTGCGTGCTGCAATCGCCAACCGGTCGCGCTGCTTTTTCAGCACCCCCAACTTGAATTTCCTGATGGCCTGTCGGCATGACACCGCCTTCAGGCAATCGGTGCTGGCGAGCGACATGGTACTGGCAGATGGCATGCCCATTGTATGGCTGGCCCGGCTGCTGGGCATACCCGTTCGCCAACGGGTGGCAGGCTCCACCCTGTTTGAGGCGCTACGCCGGAGTCGGGTATCGCCGGAACAGCCGCAGATCAAGGTTTTTTTCTTTGGCGGCCCAGACGGAGTGGCAGAGGCCGCCAGCAATGCCATCAATGCTGACAGCAAAGGCGGCATGCAATGCGTGGGCTTTTTATCGCCGGGGTTTGGTACCGTGGAGGACATGAGTGCGCCGCCGATATTGGAGGCCATCAACAACAGTGGTGCCGACATGCTGGTGGTTTCCCTTGGCGCACGAAAGGGCCAAGCCTGGATAACCCATAACCTGACAAGCCTGAACGTGCCCGTGATCAGCCACTTGGGTGCTGTCGTCAATTTTGTGGCGGGCACTGTGCAACGAGCTCCCACCGTGTTCCAGTGTTTGGGCCTGGAATGGCTTTGGCGCATCAAGGAAGAGCCGCAATTGTGGCGCCGCTACTTCGACGATGGGTTGGGATTTGCACGCCTGCTGGCAACCGACATCCTCCCCTTGATGTGGCGCCGCAGCGCACTAGCCAGCCCCGCGCTTACAGCACAAGCCGCCAACAGGCAGTTACCCGCCACTGCCCAAGTCAGCCAAACGACCGGGTCACCTGGGTGTGAAGTAACCTTGGCGGGGGCCTTGACCCAGGACACAATGCAGCCCTTACGGGACGCCTTGGGCGAAGTGACAGCCATGAAATGCACCGATGTCGCGATTGATATGACCGAGGTAACGCAAATTGATAGTGCGTTTTTGGGGACTCTTCTGTTGCTAAAAGGGCATCAAGTCAATAAAGAATACTGTTTGATCTTTAATAATGTACCTTACGATTTCACCGATTTGATGAATATATTCACAATCGGGTCATTGTAAGGGATCATGTTCAAAACTCTCCCCCAATCGACTTTACTGCGGCACACAAATTGCGGTCAATGACGACACGAAACAAAAAGACCTTGGCCTTGATCTCTGCAACCGACGCACGCGCAAGCAAATCCTGCTCGATGAGTTGGAACAAGTCATGCCTTGGGTTGAGCTTGTGGCGTTGATCGCACCGCACGCA
>JBJOPS010000053.1:0-2680 GCA_046050465.1 Pseudomonadota bacterium
GAGGGCGCCGCACAATAACGACAATGGTAATGGGGGAGGGCAGCAGAATCTGTCGTTGGCCGATGGTCTTTATTCACCACCGCAAGCAGCAGTATTTGCCCAGAATAATCGACAAGATATGTTAAACAGCGTGCAAAAGTGATCAGGTTCCCGGGGTAAACAGCGTTCAATTTTGACCACCCCGGGCTGTGCCATACTTCGTCATTTTGGCGAGGGCAAACCTGGAGTGATTTGCATGGAAACCATCGGCAAGATCCGCCGCCGCCATTTGCTGGGCAACGAGAACATCAGCACTGTCGCCCGCTCTCTTAACCTCTCCCGCAATACCGTCAAGAAATACCTTAAAGCGACTGAAGCACCGCGATATCAGCGCCAACATCAGCCACACCCCAGACTGGGTTCCTTTCTGGATACTCTGACCACCTGGCTTGAGCAAGACCATCACTTGCCAAAAGCCCAGAGACGCACCGCTCGCCGTTTGTTCGAGTGCCTGCAAGCCGAGGGGTACGCTGGTGCTTATGACAGCATTCAACGACATGTCAAGACATGGAAGGCCACCAAGCCCGGTACCCTTCAGCCAACGCAGGCTTTCGTTCCCCTGAGCTTTCCAGCTGGAGAGGCCTGCCAATTCGACTGGAGCTACGAGCAAGTGGTACTCGGGGGAGCCACTCAGACCATCAAACTGGCTCACTTCCGCTTGGCCCATAGTCGGCAGCCCTTCGTCATCGCCTACCCGCGCGAGACACAGGAAATGGTGATGGATGCCCACGTACAAGCCTTTGCCTTCTTTGGTGGGGCCCCGCAGAAGATGATCTACGACAATCTCAAGACCGTGGTGGATGCCATCTTCGCCGGCAAATCCCGGCGCTTTAACAGTCGCCATCTGGCGTTGGCCAATCACTATCTGTTCGAACCGGTTGCCTGCACGCCAGCGTCAGGCTGGGAGAAGGGGCAAGTCGAGAACCAGGTTGGCAATATCCGGGAATGGTTGTTCACCCCCACGCCACGCTTTACTGACTTTGCTGCGCTGAACGTCTGGCTGGCACAGCGCTGTCGGGAATTGGGCCAGCGCAAGCACCCGCAACAGCCTGTCACCATTGCCGACGCATTACAGGAAGAGCGGCCGAAATTGACACCCATCACGATGCCGTTTGACAGCTATGTCGAGCAATCACTGCGCGTCTCGAGCACCTGCCTGGTGATGGTGGATCGCAATCGATACAGCGTACCGGCGCAATGGGCGGGCAAAGTCGTATCCGTACGGGTGAGCGCACATCAAATCCGGGCCGTGGCCGAAGGGCTCGAAATCGCCAGCCATGCCAGGCACTTTGGGAGAGAGCAGTTGGTATGTGAGCCTTGGCATTACGTGCCGATTCTCGAAACCAAACCTGGCGCGTTACGTCATGGCACGCCCTTTGTGGAGTGGGTATTGCCAGCCGGCATCGAAACCGTGCGACAGGCACTGCTGAAGCAACCGAAAGGTGATAGGGCCTTTGCCGATTTACTGCTGGCGGCTCGGGAAGCCGGCGTAGAGCCGCTGGAAGTGGCCTGCCAACTGGCACTGGAGCTCAGGTCGCTTAACACCGCCGTCATCCTGAATGAACTACGCAGGCTAACCGAGCCGCCACGCCCGGCGACGTTGGATGTCACAGATGGCTTGCAATTGAAGGATGCACCGGCGGCCAATTGCCAACGGTACGACAGCCTGCTGGAGGCAAACCATGGCTGATTATCTGGCGAAACTGAAAGCACTGAAGCTGTACGGCATGGCAGCGGCGTGGAGTGAACTGGCTGCGGAAACACGTCGTCAACCGTTGAGCGGCGAAGCGCTGCTGTTGCGCTTGCTGGATGCAGAACAAGCGGATCGCCAGGCGCGCAGCCTGAGCTACCAGATGAAAGTGGCACGTTTCCCGCACCATCGTGATCTGGCCAGCTTCGACTGGAAGGAAAGCGCACTTTCGGCAGACCGGTTGGTGCAGCTGGCAAACAGCGACTACCTTGCCGAGGCATGCAACCTGATTATGGTGGGAGGAACGGGAACGGGCAAAACGCATTTGGCAACGGCGCTGGGCGTAGCGGCAATTCATCAGGGCAAGCGGGTGCGTTTCTATAACGCGGTGGATCTGGTCAACCTGCTGGAGCAGGAAAAACGTGCAGGCAAAACCGGATGGCTGGGTCGTCAGTTGATGATGGTGGACGCAGTGATTCTGGATGAACTGGGCTATTTGCCGTTTCCGGAATCGGGCGGTGCGCTGTTGTTCCACCTGATCAGTCAGTTGTACGAGAAGACGAGTTTGATTGTAACAACGAATCTGAGCTTTGGAGAATGGGTGAGCGTATTCGGCGACGCAAAGATGACAACGGCACTACTGGACCGGGTGACACATCACTGCGAAATTCTGGAAACGGGTAACGATTCTTACCGGTTCAAAAAGAGGCGAAAGGAGGCCTGATGCATGGTCAAAATTCGACGCTGACTGGTGGTCAAAATTGCACGCTGATTGACATGCTCGGCGACATACTCAAGAACAGCAGCAACAGGGAACCTCGAAAAACCTCAGCCTTATGAGATAATGTTGGCATAAAAACTGAACTGCCCCACCATGATCAAAAACAGCCTGTTTGCCGGACAAGAACGCGAAGCCAAGCTCGACAAGTTGGGTGATACCCTGAGTGCGTT
>JBJOPS010000054.1:0-7711 GCA_046050465.1 Pseudomonadota bacterium
CCGTGCCAATCTGGCGGCATCAACCGAAGCTGCGATTGTGGATGTGCTGGTCCGCAAATCTCTCGCGGCGTTGAAGCAAGCGGGATTAAAACGCATGGTGGTGGCCGGCGGCGTGGGGGCCAACCGCACGTTGCGCGCACAACTCAACGCCGAGTGCGGGAGGCAGCGGGTCCGAGTGCATTACCCCGAGCTTGATTTGTGCACCGACAACGGTGCCATGATTGCACTTGCTGCGGCCATGCGGCTGCAGTCAGGGCAGCAGCAGGCCAGCGAGGTCTACGCGTTTGACGTGAAACCCCGCTGGCCGCTGGATCAGCTCAGTTAGTTGATGGTGAGTTCGGTGACCTGGCTCACCGGCACGATCTTCGCCAGCTTCAGTGTGAGTACGCCGTTTTCCAGTTTGGCCTGGCTGGTGGCAACATCAATGGCCTGTGGCAGCTCATACGCAAAGCTGTAGCGGCGTGTGGCGCCTTCGCGGCTCTGGATGCGCACGATGTTGCCTTCAATGCCAATGCCCAATTGGTCTTTGGCAATGCCAGGCACATCAAATGTGAGGGTGACAGACTTGTCATCCTGCTCAACCGAACTGGCCTGCTGACGCGGCGTTTGCAGGGCTTCGCCGAGGAAGCGCTCCAGCGAACGGTCAGCGGGCGAATAGACATGGCGGCGCTGCAGGGTGGGGGCGGTAGATGCAAAAAACATGTGTGTGACTCCTAGTAAACTGTGCGGCATTCAACGTGAATGCTGCATGCCTCCAACGTGCGAGTGATAGCATTTTTTTCAAGGGAAGTTTCTGCATGTTTATTCTTTCTCGCCGGGTCTTGAAATTGCTGATGGCGATGTTATTTGTGCCCGCCATTGCATGGGCCCAGCCGTCGCCAGCGCCCATCAAGATGGCGCTGATCGAGGGGTTGAGTGGTGGCAATGCCAACGGCGGTGAGGCCGTATTCCGCAATCTGGTTTGGGCCGTGGAACGGGTTAACGAACGTGGTGGCGTCAAAACTGCTGCCGGCCCACGCTTGCTGACACTGGACCGCCACGACAGCAAGGGGCAGGTTGAAGAAGCGCTCTCCAGCCTGCGTGCAGCCATTGATGGTGGTGCGCAAATTATTCTGCAAGGTAATCTTTCATCAGTTGCTGCTGCGTTGATCGACGCTATCAACAAACACAATGAGCGCGAGCCCGCCAGACGCGTGCTGTTCCTGAATTACTCCGCTGTGGACCCCATACTCACCAACGAGAAGTGCAGCTTCTGGCATTTCCGTTTTGACGCCCACGCCGATATGCGCATGGCGGCACTGATGTCGGTGCTGAAAGACGATAAATCGGTCAAATCGGCCTATCTGATTGGTCAGGACTACAGCTTCGGGCAAGCTGTGTTGCGCGAGGGCAAACGCCAGCTCGGCATTCAGCGGCCCGATGTACAGATCGTGGGTGAAGAGCTGCATCCGCTGCTTCGCATCAAGGACTTTGCGCCCTACGCGGCCAAGATCAAGGCCAGTGGCGCCGACGCCGTGTTGACGGGCAACTTCAGCAATGACCTGACATTGCTGGTGAAGGCCGCCAAAGAAGCGGGTTTCGAGGGCAAGTTCTACACGTTCTATGGCAATGCCTTGGGTGCACCGGCGGCGATTGGTGAAGCGGGCCTGGGCAAGGTGATTGCCGTGGCCGACTGGCTACCCAACGTGCAGACGGCTTCCAGCGAAGCGTTTTACCAGTCGTTTCGCACCCGATACCCCAAGCCAGCAGATGACTACGTGCACATGCGCATGCACCTGATGGTGGAGGCTTTGGCTCAGGCCATCGAGAAAGCTTCGCCAGCTGGTCAGAAGCCAACTGCCACGACCAGTCTGGATGCTATTGATTTAATAGCTGTCGCCGCACAACTGGAAAGGGCTAACGTCACTTTACAGGGTCAAAATGGCACTATGCGGGCTGCTGACCATCAGTTTCAACAACCCCTGGTGGTGGGTGTCATGGATCGCCAGGGGGCGCCCGGTGTGAAGTTTGACGTGGAAGGTTCGGGCTACGGTTTTCGCGTGATCAAGACGCTACCCGCCGCCAGTGCCGAGCAGGCGACCACCTGCAAGATGCTGCGGCCAGGTTGATGATCTGAAGGGCGCGTTCTGGTGCCGGTCGATATGATCCGTCCTCAGTACCTCTATTACTTTTCAAAGGAATCGATCATGCGCTGCTTGCGTACATGGCTTGTCGCTCTCCTGGGCTTCCTGCTGGTCTGTGCCGGTGCTCTGGCGCAGGACAAGGTGGTTTATCACATTGACAACGCAGAAATGCAGGCGACCAAGGGCCTGCGCAACATCCGCAACCATCTGGATGTGGCGCCAGACACCAAAATCATCGTGGTGACGCACGCCGATGGCGTCGATTTCCTGATGGATGGTGCCAAAGACGCCAAAAACCCGAATATTGACTATGCCTCGCTGACCAGCGCTCTCAAGGCCCGGGGCGTGCGATTTGAGGTGTGTGAAATCACCCTCACGAACCGGAATCTGAAAAAAGACCGCTTCAATCTGGAAGCGGATTTCACCCCGTCCGGCGTGGTGCGCATCGGGCAGTTGCAGACACGGGAAGGGTTCGCCTATATCAAGCCCTGAGGGGTCTGGTAGACGACTTTGGGTCGCCGGGTTATAATTCCAAGGCTTTGCATACGGCAAGGCGCACGTCGGGAGCAGTTCCAGCACCCGACGCAAGTTATTAACAAAATTGTTAAGCGGGACGCCAGCACGGGCCAAAACGGTTTTTGCGCGTCCATTTACAGGAAGAATAGAAATAAATGATTGCATCCAGCATCAAAGCCGCTGTTGTCAAAGACAACGCACGTCAAGCCGGTGACACGGGTAGCCCGGAAGTGCAAGTTGCGCTGTTGACCGCCCGCATCAACGAACTCACCCCCCACTTCAAGACCCACGCCAAAGACCACCATGGTCGCCGTGGTCTGTTGCGCATGGTGAGCCGCCGTCGCAAGCTGCTGGATTACCTGCGCTCCAAAGACGCAGACCGCTATGTGGCGTTGATCGCCAAGCTGGGCCTGCGCAAGTAAGCCGCCAGTTGAATCGGATCATTTGAATGACAGGCGCCTGAGTTAGCTCGCTAGCTCAGGCGTTTTCTACTTCGGAGAAGACAAAAACGGAGCGAAGCTGTGTCATTCCAGAGGAGTTTGGGCTGAATTTCTCTGGAATGGCATCGTGTTCTGTGATGTTGGATCCGGGCTCGGGTGGGGTGGCCAGCACCCCCCATATTGACCAGGAGAGAGACATGAGCATGTTCAAAAAAGTTAGCAAAACCTTCCAGTGGGGCCAGAACACGGTCACCATGGAAACCGGCGAAATCGCCCGTCAATCCACCGGCGCTGTGCTGCTGGATATGGACGGCACGGTTGTGCTGGCCACCGTCGTCGGCAAAACCGAAGGCAAACCCGGTCAGGATTTCTTCCCGCTGACCGTGGATTACCTTGAGAAAACCTATGCTGCAGGCAAAATTCCTGGCAGCTTCTTCAAGCGCGAAGGCCGCCCCAGCGAGTTCGAAACATTGACCAGTCGTTTGATTGACCGCCCGATCCGTCCGCTGTTCCCTGAAGGTTTCTTCAACGAAGTGCACGTCGTGGTGCACACGCTGTCGCTGAACCCCGAAGTGGACGCCGACATTGCAGCCCTGATTGCGACCAGCGCCGCACTGTCGGTCAGCGGTATTCCCTTCAATGGCCCCATTGGTGCAGCCCGCGTGGGTTATGTCAACGGCGCCTATGTGCTGAACCCCGGCCAGACCGCCCGCAAGGATTCGATTCTGGATCTGGTGGTGGCCGGCACCGAAGCCGCCGTGTTGATGGTGGAATCTGAAGCCCAGCAACTCAGCGAAGAAATCATGCTCGGCGCTGTGGTGTTCGGCCACGAGCAGGGCAACATTGCCATCAACGCCATCCACGAACTCGTGCGTGACGCCGGCAAGCCGGTATGGGACTGGAAGGCGCCAGCCAAGGACGAAGCCCTGATCGCCAAGGTGCAAGGCCTGGCCCAAGCCAAGCTGGAAGCCGCTTACCAGATTCGCAACAAGCAAGCCCGTACACAAGCCTGCCGCGCAGCCTACGCTGACGTGATGACCGGCCTGAAGGCCGACGGCGCTGCCTTTGACGGTGTGGCCGTGGAAGGCATGTTGTTTGAGATTGAAGCCAAAATTGTGCGTGGCCAGATCCTGGCGGGCGAGCCGCGTATTGACGGTCGCGACACGCGCACCGTGCGTGCCATCGAAATCCGCAACAGCGTACTGCCCCGCACCCACGGCTCGGCACTGTTCACCCGTGGCGAAACGCAGGCACTGGTCGTGACCACGCTGGGTACCGAGCGTGATGCCCAGCGCATCGACGCACTGGCTGGGGAGTTTGAAGACCGTTTCATGCTGCACTACAACATGCCTCCGTTTGCCACCGGCGAAACCGGTCGCGTGGGCACACCAAAACGCCGCGAAATCGGTCACGGCCGTCTGGCCAAGCGTGCGTTGGTAGCCTGCCTGCCAACGAAGGAAGAATTTCCTTACACCATGCGTGTGGTGTCGGAAATCACCGAATCCAATGGTTCCTCGTCAATGGCGTCGGTCTGCGGCGGCTGCCTGTCGCTGATGGACGCTGGTGTGCCGATGAAAGCCCACGTGGCCGGTATCGCCATGGGTCTGATCAAGGAAGACAACCGCTTCGCGGTGCTGACCGACATCCTGGGTGACGAAGACCACCTGGGTGACATGGACTTCAAGGTGGCCGGCACTACCAACGGCATCACCGCGCTGCAGATGGACATCAAGATCCAGGGCATCACCAAGGAAATCATGCAGGTCGCTTTGGCCCAGGCAAAAGAAGCCCGCATGCACATTTTGGGCAAGATGCAGGAAGCCATGGCTGAAGCCAAGACCGAAGTGTCCAACTTCGCTCCTCGCCTGTTCACCATGAAGATCAATCCCGAGAAAATCCGTGACGTGATCGGCAAGGGCGGCTCCGTGATTCGTGCGCTGACCGAAGAAACCGGCACGCAAATCAATATCGATGAAGACGGCACCATCACCATCGCATCCGCCGATCCCGCCAAGGCCGAGGAAGCCAAGCGTCGCATCGAGCAGATCACCGCTGAAGTGGAAATTGGCAAGGTCTATGAAGGTCCGATCACCAAGATTCTGGACTTTGGTGCTTTGGTCAACCTGCTGCCGGGCAAGGACGGCCTGCTGCATATCAGCCAGATCGCCCACGAGCGCGTTGAGAAGGTTACGGACTACCTGTCCGAAGGCCAGATCGTCAAGGTGAAGGTGCTGGAGACGGACGAAAAGGGTCGCATCAAGCTGTCCATGAAGGCGTTGCTGGACCGTCCGGCCCAGAACGGCAATCAGGGCGGTGATCAGGCCTGATCGACTTTTGCTATGAATTCGGTAGCTGCTCACGCTTATCCGGCGAGGGCTACTGCCTGATTAAACCATGAAAGTAATTGAAATCACCTCGTACGGCGCGCCCGACGTTTTGCGTCTCGGTGAGCGTCCTGCGCCTGTGGCGGGCGCGGGCGAGTTGCTGATTCGTGTGGCCGCCAGTGGCGTGAACCGCCCTGATGTGTTGCAGCGTACTGGCAACTACCCGGTGCCTCCCGGCGCTTCGGACATTCCGGGTCTGGAGGTGGCCGGTGTCATTGCAAGTGGTGATGTGCAGGCGATGGCTGACGCGGGTTTCAAGGTGGGTGATCGTGTTTGTGCCCTGGTGGCTGGTGGGGGCTATGCGGAGTTATGCGTGGCGCCGGTTGCCCAATGCCTGCCTGTGCCCAAAGGCCTGAGTGATGTGGAGGCAGCTGCGTTGCCGGAGACTTTCTTCACCGTCTGGAGCAATGTGTTTGATCGGGCTGGCCTGCAAAAGGGCGAGACTTTGCTGATTCAGGGCGGTACCAGCGGCATTGGTGTAACCGCCATTGCCACCGCCAAAGCACTGGGCTCTACGGTGATTGCCACTGCGGGCAGTGACGAGAAATGTGCGGCCTGTCTGGCGCTAGGCGCCGACCACGCCATCAATTACAAGACCCATGATTTCGTGGAAGAAATCAAGCGCATCACCAGTGGCGCTGGTGTCAATGTGATTCTGGACATGGTGGCGGGCCCTTATGTCGCCCGTGAAATTCAGTGTCTGGCTGAAGATGGCCGTCTGGTCATCATCGCCGTGCAGGGTGGAACCAAGAGCGAGATCAATGCCGGGCTGGTGTTGCGTCGCCGGCTCACGGTAACCGGATCCACACTGCGCCCGCGTCCGGTGGCTTTCAAGGCGGCCATTGCACAGGCGCTGAAGCAACACGTGTGGCCGTTGTTGGAAAGCGGTGCGGTCAAGCCTGTCATTCACAGTGTTTTTGATGCGGCGGGAGACACGTCAGGTAGTGGTGCTGTAGACGTTAACCGCAGTGGTGCCGCTCGGGCCCATGCCCTGATGGAATCCAACCAGCACGTTGGCAAGATTGTTTTGACATGGGTTACAGCATGAAAAAGAAACTGATTGCAGGAAACTGGAAGATGAATGGCAGCCTGGCTGCCAACGAGGTGTTGATCAAGGCGCTGCTTGCTGGATTGAACAACCCGGGCTGTGCCATCGCGGTTTGTGTGCCGGCTATCTATCTGGCCCAGGTTGGGGCACTGGTTGCAAAAAGCCCGATCGATGTGGGTGCGCAGGACGTATCCCAGCACGAGTTCGGCGCATTCACCGGTGAAATTTCGGCGGCCATGCTCAAGGAGTCGGGCATTCGTTACGCCATCGTTGGTCATTCCGAGCGTCGTCAGTATCACCTGGAGAGCGACGCTGTAGTGGCGTTGAAGGCACAGCGTGCGCTGGCCTGTGGCGTGACGCCCATCGTGTGTGTCGGTGAAACGCTTGCTGAGCGCGAAGCCGGGAAAACCGAAGAAGTGGTGAAGCGTCAGCTGGCAGCGGTGATTCACACCAACGGGCACTGCATCAGTGAAATTGTGGTGGCTTACGAGCCGGTGTGGGCCATTGGCACGGGTAAAACTGCCAGTCCGGAACAGGCGCAGGCGGTGCATGCGGTCTTGCGTGCCCAGCTGGCCGCTGCAACCCCTCACGCGGATCGTGTGCAAATTCTGTATGGCGGCAGCATGAATGCCGCCAATGCAGCGCAATTGCTGTCTCAAGCCGATATCGACGGCGGGCTGGTTGGTGGCGCGTCGCTCAAGGCCCCGGATTTTTTGTCAATTATTGCCACAGCTCTCTAAACCAGAGCGCGACCAGCTATCAATTTAGGAGTATCTCATGAACATTTTTTTGAACATTTTGCTGGCAGTCCAGATACTGTCCGCACTGGTCATGATTGGTCTGATTCTGGTCCAGCATGGCAAGGGTGCCGATATGGGCGCGGCCTTTGGCAGTGGTGGGTCCGGAAGTCTTTTTGGTGCTTCCGGCAGCGCCAACTTTCTCTCGCGCACAACAGCTGTGCTGGCGACCGTATTTTTTGTCTGTACGCTCGCACTGGCTTATTTTGGCAACCTGCGCCCCACGACCAGCGGTAGCGTGCTGGAAGGTGCAGCGACGGCGGTGGCCGCTCCTGCAACGGCCGCTCCTGCAACGGCCGCATCTGCAGCCGTTGCACCAGTGGTGTCAGCTTCGGGTGCAGCACAAATTCCGTCCAAGTAGGAAGCGGCAAAATTGCCTCTTCCCAGCCGGTAAGGCGCTGGA
>JBJOPS010000055.1:0-30417 GCA_046050465.1 Pseudomonadota bacterium
CGGCGGCCAACTACACCGGCACGGTACCCGTGATCACCTACACCGTCAGTGACGGTGCAGGAGGCACAGACACCTCCACGCTGAGCCTGAGCGTCACAGCGGCCAACGACGCGCCGGTGGCTATGGCCGATACGGCCATAGCTGTTGAAGCCAGTGGAGTAGCCAACGGTACAGCCGGAAGCAATCCCGCGGGCAACGTCCTGACCAATGACACGGATACGGACACGGGGGACAGCGCAACGGTCTCGGCCATCATGGGGGTATCGACAGGCACAGTGGGTGGCAATACAGCCGGGGCTTATGGCACGCTGGTACTGGCGGCCAATGGCAGCTACACCTACACATTGAACAACAGCCTGCCGGCAGTGCAGGCATTGCGCACCAGTGCAGACACGCTGACTGACATCTTTACATACACAGTGCAAGATGCGGCCGGGGCAACCTCCAGCACCACACTGACCGTGACCATTCAGGGAGCCAACGATGCACCGGTGGCAGTGCCTAAAACGGCCACGCTGATTGGGGGCACGCCTCTGGTGGTCAATGCGGCTGGCGGGCTTTTGCTCAACAGTGTTGATGTTGATGGAGGTGCTTTGAGCATCAGTGCCTTCACCGTGGCGGGCGTTCCCGGGCCTTACACACTGGGAAGTGCGCTGAGTATTCCCGGCGTGGGTAGCCTTACCATCAACGCAGACGGCAGCTACAGCTTCACACCGGTGGCCAACTACACCGGCACGGTACCGGTCATCGGATTCACTGTTAGCGATGGCGCTGGCGCAACAGCCAGCTCCACCTTGAGTCTGGCGGTGACTCCCGGTCTGGACGGCTTGCTGCCACCATCAGGGCAAACACCTCCACCTGCGGGGTGGTCTGTGGATGCACTACCCCAGCCAGCAGCGACTGTACATGTCTTGCAGGCAGTCGCTGCAATCGAGAATCTTCGCGTTGAACAGGCGTTGACGCTGCAGGCACCCCTGAGGGGGGAGGCGATGGGGCGGGTTTCTGACGGATTGCTGTTTGTTCAGGATGGTGCGACTGGCGATGTGCAGCGCATGATTGAGGGTTCGACGCGTGGGCAGGTGCAAACCTTCACTGCGGCGCTGCACGTGCAGCATGCCGTGCGATACCAGTCGCTGGTATCGGAGCCCAACTTGTTTGTGCAGCATGCCGTCAGGGCCTCCCAGCTGGAGTCGATGGTGCGTGCGCAAGCCGGCGCGCAAAGCATGAATGCAATGGATCCACAAGCGCTGGCCGACCCATTTGCCTTGGGCGCAATCAATCTGGACAAACTGGCAGCACAGTGTGTAGCGGGCGTGCAAAGTGACTGCCTGCCTGGTGATGCCACCAAACAGCCAGAGCCACAGGAGCCTGTTGTCAAGCCACAAGCTCAGGTGCCTTTGCCATTGGAAAACCCGTCGGGGGCAGACAATGATGTTGTCATTGCGCGGGGATTTCGGGCCGAGCTTGAACGTCAGGCGAGTCAGCGGCGGTGGGGGTTTCGGGAATCGGGCCGTGCAACCAGCCGGATTTGACCCGGGGACAAGCAGATTTTTTGAAAGGTGAAGAACATGGATAAAAGACAGGCAAATCAAAACCGATTTGGTGTGCGAACTGTCCGGGCACTGGTCTGTGTTGCCTGTGTGGCCGCACTGGCCGGTTGCGCCGTGACGCCACGGCCACTGACGCAGGATGAGGTCCGCTCCCGGGTTCAGACGGACATGGCCGGTATGTACCGGGAGCAGGTGCCGATAAAAGGCCCTGTCACCATGGAGGAGGCCGTGGCACGTGCGCTCAAGTACAGCCTGGACTATCGGCTCAAGAAAATGGAGTCTGCCCTGGCGCTGGGACTGACTGAGTATGCGAGCAAAGACATGTTGCCCCAGTTGGTGGCTAACGCCGGGTATCGTGAGCGCAGCAACGCATCCGGGGGCACCAGTATTGGCATACTCGATGGCGTGGAGTCGAACCGGCCAACCAGTTCGGAGGAGCGTAGCCGCACCACTGGCGGTATTGAATTTTCATGGAACGTACTGGATTTCGGTGTTTCCTACTACAGGGCACGCCAGCAGAGTGACCAATTCCTGATTGCAGAGGAACGTCGTCGCAAGGTTGTGCAAAATCTTTTGCAGGATGTGCGTACTGCGTATTGGCGGGCTCTGGGGGCCCAGCGCCTGAGTGCCAGCGCCAATGAGGTGTTGGGGCGCGCTGCGCAGGCACTGACCAAGTCACAGGAAGCCGAGACGCAGAAAATCATCTCCCCGGGTCTGGCATTGAACTACCAGCGTGCGCTGCTTGATGCAACGACCCAGCTTAACCAGCGCCGGCAAGATCTGGAGTTCTCCAGGCGTGAGCTGGCGGCATTGATGAACGTGCCTGCGGGTGTGGAGTTTGAAGTGGCCGAGGTAACCGAGGTGGCCTTGCCCCAATTGCCCAAGGACATTGCAAAACTGGAGGACATGGCGCTGCTGCAGCGTCCCGAACTGCGCGAGGAAGACTTGCGCAAGCGGGTATCGGGTGATGAAGCGCGCAAACAGATGCTTGGCATGCTGCCAGGCCTTTCCCTGAACCTGGGTCAGCGCCATGACAGCAACCGGTTCCTGTACAACAGCAACTGGAGCGAAGGAGGACTGAGCATCGCCTGGAATTTGATGCGCCTGGTTGCCTTGCCCGCCATGAAAAATGCGCAGGATCAGCAAGCCCGCACGGACGAGGCTCGCCGTATGGCCCTTTCCATGGCGATCATCACCCAAACCCGAATTGGCGCGGAGCGCTATCGCATGGCGATGGAGGACTTGCGTCTGGCAGAACAGGCGGCCCAGGTTGATGCGCGACTGGCTGCATTTACCCGGGCATCGGTGACTTCCCGGCTTGACAGTGAACTCGAGGCTATTCGCACCCAGGCGCGTGCGGTGCTGGGGGCTTACCAGCGTGCGGCAGCTTACGCCAATGCGCATATTGCATTTGGGCGTTTGTACAACAGTGTGGGGCTCGATGCGATGGCTGACAACTTCGATGGCAATGATCTGGCCACCCTGACCCGTCGGGTCGGTGAGCACCTGCAGACAAGCCAGAAGGATGCCTTTGTGATGTCATCGAACCTGTTTGGCAGTGGGCCGGGGGTGGTGGTGCGGGTGGTGGGAGTGCAAGACCCGGCACAGAATGCCCGTATGACACAGATGGCCCGGGAATTGCTTGAGCGTCACCAGCTGGTTAGTGATGAAGCTGATGCAACAGCCTTGCAGCTCGCGTTTGAATCGACCCGGGAAAACGGGCTTGAACGAGTGGTCTGGACAATTACGGTCGGTGACGACAGCCAGCAGGGTAAAACCGGCCAGCATGGGCGCTTTGCCACCACGGTGCCGCCCGATGCCAGAGCTTCTATGTATGAGGCCAGCCTCATTGCCGCACTCAACGCCAATCTGACAACCATCAAGTCCCGAGTTGTCAATTCAAAATGATTGGAGCAGCCCGGATTGCTGGTCGTAGACCGTTGTTGATGGGTGTGTGTGGGCTGTTGCTGCAGACTGTGGCTTGGGCCCAGTCTGCGGATTCGGCCCCGGCTCTCAGGCTTAAACCGGATACGGTTTTATCACCCATGAAAAAGGGCGGTCAAACCAAGGTGGCTGAACCTGCATCAGCAGGTTCAGCACTGCCCGCAATTAAAACGACAGGGGTGCCGGTACCCGATGCTGTCTCGACGGTGCGCGTATTGGTATTGCCCGCGGGCGAGACTACTTTAGCGAGCCCGGTTGCTGGACGCATTGTTCAGCTGCATGCCGAGTTGGGCAAGTCTTTCAAAAAGGGCGAGGTGCTGATTTATCTCGATTGCGAGGAGCCCCAGGCTCGTCTGGCAATGGCCAGGTCAGACTTGGCCGGGACGACCGAACAGCATGAGGCCAAATTGCGCATGCAAGGGCTTGAACAGGCCAGTGATGTGGAAGTGGCCCTGGCAGCGAGTGCAGTTGTCAAGGCCAAGGCACAAATTGATTTGCTTCAGTTCCAGATTTCCCAATGTGCAATTCGTGCCCCATGGAGTGGGCGAATTGCCGGACTGCATGTTCGTAACTTCATGACCATCTCACCGGGGTTGCCCCTGCTTGACTTGGTGCAGGCGGGAAATTTGCGCCTGAAGTTGAATGTTCCTTCCCGGTGGTTGACATCCCTGAAGCCGGGGATGCGATTTGATGTAACCATTGACGAAACCGGGAAAACCTATCCCGCACACATTCGTCTGGTTAATGGACGTGTCGATCCGGTCAGTCAGACCATCGAGCTGGAGGCTGCATTGCTCACTATTTATCCTGGTTTGTTGCCTGGCATGAGTGGTGTATCCAGATTCTCCGGGATGAGTTGAGTTCTTGATGAGTGATGAAGCTCGTTTGAGAGAGCTGCTTCGCCTTGAGGCGACTGCGCTGGGTGCGCGTACGCTGGCTGAACTGCGGTTTTCAATTGTCAATGAAACCCATGCCCTGGCTCCGTACAGACAGGCCGCAGTGTTTGAGTTGCATGGTGAACAGTTCAGCCTTTGTGCTGCATCTGGTCTGGTAAGTGTTGCAGAAGACTCTCCGTTTGCGGTGTGGGTGACACGGTTTGCCCGCCAGTGGCCGCGAGATGGCGCCGTGCACTTGCTGGATTACGATGAGGCAAGTACGGCACAGGCTCCTGGGTGGCAGGAGTGGTTGCCAGAGCACTTGTTGCTGGCACCTTTGTCGGGCCGCGAAACCGGCCTTGTGGGTGTTGTTTTATATGCCCGTGAAGAGCCTTGGCAGGCTGCGGACGCAGCGCTTGTAGAACGTTTGCATCGCAGCTATGGATATTGTTATTCTGTCTTGCGTGGAGGCGAGCGTGATCGTTGGACTGATCTGAAGGGTTGGATCGCGTTGCGCCGCAGATGGCTGTTGGTTGCGGCAATAGGCTGTCTGCTTATTCCGGTACGGTTATCCGTACTGGCTCCGGCCGAAGTCGTGGCGCTGGACGCCGTGGCCGTTTCGGCGCCACAGGATGGGGTGGTTGGCGCCTTTGCGATTACACCGAACACCATGGTGCAAGCGGGGGATTTGCTCTTCTCACTTGATGACACGGTTCTGATGAACAGGCGAAAAGTCGCTCAAAAGGGGCTGGACATTGCAAAGGCAGATGCACATGTTGCCCAGCAACGGGCGTTTGATGAAGTCAAAAGCAAAGGTGATCTGGCCGCCATACTGGGGCGTGTGCGGGAAAAGGAGGCAGAGCTTGCTGCCGTTGAAAGTCAGGCGGAACGGGTAGAAGTCCGGGCTGATAGAGATGGCGTGGCAATTTTTTCGGATATTAACGACTGGCTGGGTCGACCTGTGCAGACGGGTGAACGTGTGATGCAGCTGGCCCAACCCAGCGATGCCGGTGTTCTTGTCTGGTTGTCGGTTTCTGATGCAATCAACCTGGAGATGGGTGCACCTGTCCGGCTGTTTTTGCATACGGAGCCGCTTGATCCACGGGCCGCACATCTGATTGAGGCGAGCTATCAGGCGTCTCTCAGCCCGGATGGGGTAGCCGCTTACCGGTTGCGGGCCAGATTCGAGACGGGGACCATGTTGCCCCGGCTCGGGTTGCGTGGCACGGTCAGAATGTCAGGCCAGTGGGTGATGCTGGGGTACTACCTGTTCCGCCGCCCGTTTGCTACGCTACGGGAGTGGACGGGTTTGTGAGTGGGCACACCTTGGCGTTGCTCCGGCCGGCGGGAGGGGGGGTGCACGGGTTGCCGGCTATTCGTGATGAGTTGCAACTGTTTTCTGGAGCTGCCCACGAAGATGGCTCACCTACATGGGTGATTCAGGACCCTGTGCTAAACCGGTTTTACCGGATTGGCTGGATTGAATTTGAACTGCTTACTCGCTGGGCCGGCAACAATGCGCAAGATGTTGTCCGGCAAATCAATGCACAAACCACGCTTGAAGTCACCGAAGATGATGTGCGGCATTTATTGGGATTTCTGGCGGATAACCAGCTGCTTCGACTGGATCTGACATCCCAGGTGCAAGCCGTTGCTGCACGCCATCAACGACTTGAACGGTCAGCCTTGGAGTGGCTTGCTCACAACTACCTGTTTTTCCGTTTGCCGCTGATGCGCCCGCAACGCTGGCTGGAAGTTTTGCGGCCTTTTTTGCTGAAGATGCGGCTGCCGGTAGTGGAAGTGATGATTCTCACGTTGCTGGGCATCTACCTCGTGTCACGGCAGTGGGACGTATTTACCCACACATTTGTGGACAATCTCACGTTGTCCGGAATGGTGGGCTATGGCCTGGCCCTGGTGCTTGCCAAGACTGTGCACGAAATGGGGCATGCACTGGTGGCAACGCGGTATGGCGTGCGGGTTGCCCACATGGGCGTTGCATTTTTGGTGATGTTCCCCATGCTGTACACGGACACAGGAGAGAGCTGGCGCCTGAAGGATCCCCGGCAACGCCTTGCAATTGCCAGTGCTGGCATGGCAATTGAATTGGCCTTGGCTGGTCTTGCCACCCTGTTGTGGTGTCTGGTGCCCGATGGGGCCGTGCGCAACGGCCTGTTTTTCCTGGCAACGACCAGCTGGATCATGACGCTGGCCATCAATGCGAGTCCGTTTATGCGGTTTGATGGGTACTTCGTTCTCAGTGATCTGCTGGATTTTCCAAATTTGCATCAACGCTCATCTGCTCTGGCCCTGGCCTGGATTCGCCGGACAGTGCTGGGGTTTGACGAGGCTTGGCCTGAAACTTTTTCTCCACTCAAGCGGCGCGGGCTCATTGCGTTTGCCGTGTTCACATGGATTTATCGGGCGGGTGTTTTCCTGGGGGTGGCGGCGCTGGTTTACTTTTTCTTTTTTAAAGTTCTGGGCATTGTGCTGATGGCTCTGGAGGTTTATTGGTTTATTCTGAAGCCCGTGATCAACGAAATCAAGCTCTGGTTTGTCCGGCGTGCCGAGGTCAGGCGTTCACGCCGATGGGGGCTTGCTGCGTTGTGTCTCATGGTTGGCGTTGCTCTTGTTGTTCCATTTCAGAGTCAGGTGACCGGAGATGGTGTTTTGCGTGCCAGGACTCAGCAGTCCATGCATTCACCGTTTGCGGCCCGTATTGCCCAAATGCCGCAAACCCGGCAGTTCCAGGCAGGAGATACGATTTTTGTGCTGGACTCTGAAGCGCTGGGGATTGCACAGACCCGGTCACGACAACTGGCACAGGCACGCGAGGCACAACTTGCCGGCTTGCTCGGGCTGGCAGACGGAGAGTCCCAACGTCAAACACTGGTGGCACAAAAAGCGCTTTATGAAGCTGAAGAAAAACTCAATCGTGATGAGCAGGATCGGCTGGTTTTGCGTGCGCCATTTGCGGGTGAACTGGTCGATCTGCCGGGCAACCTGGCGCCTGGAGTCTGGGTGAAGTCACATGAGTCACTGGGACTGATGATCCGGCGTGAAGAATGGGTTGTTGATGCCCTGGTGGCTGAAAGCGACCTGGGACATGTGGCATTGGGACAACGTGCGCGGATGCGCTACGCAGCAGATCCCGCTGGCTGGATGGAGGGGCATGTTGAAGCGATTGATGTGTCGCAAACTACGCGGTTGCCTGATGACATGCTCGATGCGCACCTGGGCGGACCTGTGGCGACAGTTCCTGCCGGGCGAATGGGGGCGTCCCGGGTGGCGCGCGATGCGCTGTTTCGGGTCCGGATACGCCTGGATCACCCCGCGTCGCGGCAACACATGACACTCGTTCGGGTTGTCATAGATGGACGATCCCACTCTGCTCTTGCCCGGGCCGGCAATCGTCTTGCCTCGGTGTTTATCCGTGAAAGCGGCTTTTGAGTGCAACCTGGCATATTGCTTAAAAATCTACCAGACTCAGGCCAATACTGAGTATGGTGCGGCGTCGGTTGTAGTCCACCAGCGAATCGCCGTAACCGCTCCATAGCTGAGTGTGAAAGCGCAGCCCGCTGTAGTGCTGACCTTGCCGGTCATCTCCTTTGCCCAGTGTCTGCAACCATTCCAGCCGGACTGAGCCTCGGGCCTGAGAGCGCAACGCGTGCCGCAGGGTTATTCCCAGGGTGTTGTTTTTATCCGGATTCCAGAAGCCGGTTATCTCGAAACGGCCGATATGGTTGCTGATGTCCGGGTTGTCATCCTGATGGTTGTTTTCCGGCAAACGTGCCCAGGCTCGTGCGGTCACACGAAAATCGTTCCCGTTTTCCATGCCCGTCATCAGCACGATGCGGTTCCAGCTGCGCGACAGGGGCAGGCTTTGCCCGTTGGACTGGTGCACGGCGCTGATACCGCTGTAGCGCAGCCGCCAGCCACCGGGCAGGGGCGCGTGCGTGGGGTAGATGTAGGTGATTTCCGGCTCGTGGTCGGTGGTGCGGAAAGGGCGCGAAATGGCACCGTTGAACAGCTGCCAGCTGGATTGCTGCGAATAGCCGAACCACAGCGAATCGTTTCGCCCGGACTCGCTCTCGGTCAGGATGCCGCGCGCGATCTTGGTCCGCACCGAGAGATGAATGCGTGCCTCGGACGTGCGATAGGCCGTGTACGTCGCGGTATGGCCTGCCGCTGGCGAGCTGGGCGCGGTGTTCACGCTGTCCGAGCCGATCCACGACAGGCTGATGGGCCGGTAGCCGCGAATGCCGAAGGTGCCGCAGTCGCTGGCAGGCTCCAGCTCCCAGAACCGCGACAGCTCGGTTGTCTTGGGGTTGGTGCAGGGTTTGAGAAACGCCTGAGCCGTGGCGGTAGGCTCTGGCGCTGCGGGTGCCGCCGGGGCGGGCGCTGACACGGGTGTGGTGGACGCCAGGGCTGCGGTAGGCGCAGGCATTGCGGTGGTGGCAGGCTGCTGTGCCTGTGCCCAGCGGTCAAAGCAGGCCAGGCGGGCGGCGTTGTCGGCGGTGAGCGCGCTGCACTGCGCCCAGCTGGTGGGAGCGGCGGGCGTGGTGGGCACGGGGGACTGGGCCTGCGCAGATAGCGGGAACAAGAGAGGCGCCACAAGCGGGGCCAGCCAGGCGCCGGGGCTGAATAATGGCATGTTTTGCCTTTTTACAAGGATTTTTGGCATCTGGCCCTCGTCAGTTATGCGTGAGTAGCTATTAAATATATAGCAAAAAGATCTGCAAATTTAATGCCCTGGGCGTGAGCGGGCCTGGCTAAGCCTGCTCACGCCCAGGGCATAGCCGCCGCTGCCGTGGCCGCGTCCAGGGCCTTTTTGGCGAACTCGGCGCGCAGGGCCTTGAGCTTCTCGCGCGGGTCTTCGCGGGCGGTGGTTTTATCCAGCGCCATCTCGGCGATGAAGCGGCTGGGCTGCGCGGCAATCATGTCACGGCCCTTCTTGCGTTTGCGCGTCCAGCTCACGGCCAGGCTGCGCTGCGCGCGGGTGATGCCCACATACATCAGGCGGCGCTCTTCCTGCAGACGCTCCAGAATGCCCTCACTCATGGGGCCATCGGTGCGGCCGCCGGGGTTGGCATCATCACCCAGTTTGAACGGCAGCATGCCCTCGGTCACGCCCACCAGCATCACGTGGGGCCACTCCAGCCCCTTGGCGGCGTGCAGCGTGGAGAGCGTCACCACGTTCTGGTCGGTCTGGCGCTCGCTGATGGTGGACAGCAGCGAGATGGTCTGCGCCACCTCCAGCAGGTTTTTCACCTCGGTGGAGGTGGAAACGCCCGCTGCATCGTCAATCTGCCCGCCGCAGCGCGCGGCCATCCAGTCGCAAAACTCCATCACGTTGGTCCAGCGGGCGGCGGCGAGTTTTTCGCTGTCTTCGCCTTCGTACAGGTTTTTCTCGTAGTCAATTTCCTTGAGCCAGTCGGTCAGAAAGGCGCGGGCGGCCTCGGCGCCCTGCGTGTGACGGGCGCGAAACTCCAGATCGTTCACATAGCGGCCAAACTCGTGCAGGCTGCCCACTGCCTTTTTGGGCAACACACTGCCCAGGCTGGGGCTGAACAGCGCTTCAAACAGGCTCACTTTGTACTGGCTGGCAAACACGCCCAGTTGCGTCAGTGTGGTGTGGCCGATGCCGCGCTTGGGCGTGGTGATGGCGCGCAGAAACGCCGGGTCGTCGTCGTTGTTCACCCACAGGCGAAACCAGGCGCACAGGTCCTTGATTTCAGCGCGGTCAAAAAAGCTCTGCCCGCCCGACACCTTGTACGGAATCTGCGCCTTGCGCAGCGCCTGCTCGAACACCCGCGCCTGGTGGTTGGCGCGGTACAGCACGGCAAAGTCGCGGAATTGCGCCCCCACGCTTGCCACTTCGTGTGCTGCGCTGCCCCCCGGGGGGGCCGTGCCTTGCCTGGAGCGGCCCGGCGATGCGGCGGCCATTTCGGCGCCGGCGACGCGCAGGCTCTGGATGCGGGCCACGGTGCGCTCGGCCTCGTGTTCTTCGTTGTCGGCATCCACCACGCGCACCGGCTCGCCTTCGCCCAGATCGCTCCACAGATTCTTGGGGAACAGCTTGGGGTTGGGGCCAATCACGTTGTTGGCAGCCCGCAAAATGGCACCGGTGGAGCGGTAGTTTTGCTCCAGCTTGATGACCTTGAGCTGCGGGTAGTCAATCGGCAGCTTTTTCAGATTGTCCAGCGTGGCGCCGCGCCAGCCGTAGATGGACTGGTCGTCATCGCCCACAGCCGTGAAGCGGCCGCGCTCACCCACCAGCAGCTTGAGCACCTCGTACTGCGTGGCATTGGTATCCTGGTATTCATCCACCAGCACATGGCCCAGCAGCCCTTGCCATTTCTGCCTGACATGCTCATGATTTTGTAGCAACTTGAGCGGCAGGCCAATCAGGTCGTCAAAGTCCACGCTCTGGTAGGCGGTGAGGCGCTCCTCATAACGGCCCATGATGGTGGCGGTGACGCGCTCGTTGTCGTCCCTGGCCTGCGCCAAAGCCTGCGCGGCGTTCAACCCCATGTTTTTCCACAGGCTGATGGCCCACTGCCACTGGCGCGCGGTGGCGGCGTCGGTGCTGCCACCGCAGTCTTTCAGGATGCTGGTGACGTCATCGCTGTCCAGAATCGAAAAGGCCGGTTTCAGGCCCAGCACCTCGCCGTCCTGGCGCATCATGCGCACGCCTAAAGCGTGAAAGGTGCAAATCACCACCTCTTTGGCGGCCTTGCCGATCAGGCTTTTGGCGCGCTCGCGCATCTCGGTGGCGGCCTTGTTGGTGAAGGTGATGGCGGCAATGCGCTGCGGCTCCATGCCGGACTGGATCAACCGGCCAATCTTGTGGGTGATAACCCGCGTTTTGCCCGAACCGGCGCCGGCCAGCACCAGGCAGGGGCCGTGCATGTAGTTGACAGCTTCCTGCTGGGCGATGTTCAGACCGGGGGAGGGAGGAGAAAATGGAGAAGAGGGAGACAGCGACATTCAAACCTGACAACAACACAAACACGCAGCAGAAGCCGGGAATGATACAGACCGCCGGGTGGGCGAGAATGCCGCTGTGCTGCAAATACTTCTGGTTACATTCCCCTTCTTCGCACTCGTGCTGGCGGGCTACGTCGCCGCCCGCCGGAAAATGCTGCCGCTGGAGGCGATTCCCGGCCTGAACGGTTTTGTGCTGTTCTTCGCGCTGCCCTGCATGTTGTACCGCTTTGGTGCGTCGATGCCCGTGGCCCAACTGCTGGATGCCAGCGTGTTTTTAACCTACCTGCTGTGTGCGCTGGTGATGGTGGGGTTTGCCGTGGCGATCAGCCTGAACGAGCGCATTGGCTGGAACGACGCCTCGTTTGGCGCGCTGGTGGCGGCTTTTCCCAACACCGGTTTCATGGGTGTGCCGCTGCTGGTGGCGTTGCTGGGCCCCAAGGCCGCAGGCCCGGCGATTGTGACGATTCTGGTGGACATGGTGATCACCACGTCCCTGTGTATCGCCGTCTCGCGGCTGGACGGCGCGGACGAACACGGCGCGGCCAAGGCGGTCAAAAACGCGCTGAAAAGTGTCGCGGCCAACCCGTTGCCGTGGGCCATCATGCTGGGCGCCGTGTCATCGGCCATCAGTCTGGAGCTGCCCAAACCCGTGATGCAGACGCTGGGCATGCTGGCCGATGCGGCGTCGCCCGTGGCGCTGTTCACCATTGGCGCCGTGCTGGCCCGCTCGCAAATGCTGACGGCGCAGGGCCACGCCCAGCCCCTGGCCCTGCGCGACTACCTGCCCGTGGCCGTGCTGAAGCTGCTGCTGCACCCGCTGCTGGTGCTGCTGGTCGGCGTGGCCGCCATTTCGCTGGGCGTGCCGCTGAGCAAGTTTGCGCTGACCGTCATGGTGCTGGTAGCCGCCCTGCCCAGCGCCAGCAACGTGGCCATGCTGGCCGAGCGGTATGCGGCAGACAACGGGCGTGTGGCGCGCATCATTCTGGTGACGACGGCCGTGGCGTTTCTGACGTTTTCAATGGCGGTGACGCTGCTGACGTGACAGGTTCCTTCGCAGTTATCGAGTCACCTCAGGGCCCTTCGCAAGGCGAAGGGCCTGAGCCAGGCTGACCTGGGTGCCCGGCTGGGCTTGAGCCAAACCAGAATTGCCCGAATTGAAGGCGACCCGCTGGCGATCAGCGTTGAGCAACTGCTGCAGGTTCTGTCTGTACTGGGGGTGCGTGTGGCACTTGATCCCTCGCCGGCAACGCCTGACAAAACCACTGAAGACGAGCCTTGGTGACCATGGCGGGCGTGCTCAATGTCTGGATGAATGGTGAACGGTGTCGGTGTCGCCCTCCAACGTGTGGAGGGGCTGCTGCCAGATGACTTCCCGCCGCGCGTCTGGGATGCAGTACAAACTGGAATCAAAGGGCATGCAAGCCAGTTTTTGCGCGAAGTGGCGTTGAACCCGTCCATTTGATCCGGCACGCGCTAGCCTCTGATGCACCGCTCAAATCGCCAGTGGGTCCACATCCACCGCCCAGCGAATCAACCCCTTGCATTCCGGCAGCGCCCGCGTGGTGTGCAGCACGGCGTGCCAGGCGGACAAAAAGCGCTGCAGCGCGGCGCGCGAGGGGCTCTCCACCAGCATCTGGGCACGCTCCACATCCGCGATGCGCTGAATGCTCATCGGCACAGCTGGGTACCGTGTGACCTGGTCAAAACCCGGCAAGTCGGCCAGTTGCTCCGTGGCGGCCGCGCTGGCGGCGGTGAGAAAGCCCTGCGCCACCTCCTGCGTGCGGGCGTCGGCGCGCACCAGCGCCTGAAAGCTGAAGGGTGGCAGATGAGCCTGTTCGCGTTCTTTCAGTTGCTGCGCGGCAAAGGCGGGGTAGTCATGCCGCTTGAGCGCTTCAAACAGCGGGTGCGCGGGGTGAAAGGTCTGAATCCACATTTCGCTGCGACTGGTGATGGTGGCGTCGCGCCCGGCCCGGCCTGCGGCTTGCATCAGCAGGCTGAACAGCCGCTCGGGCGCGCGGAAATCGCTGGAAAACAGCGCGCCGTCGGGGTTCACTGCTGCCACCAAAGTGATTCGGCGAAAGTCGTGGCCCTTGGCAATCATCTGGGTGCCCACCAGCACATCCACCTCGCCCGAATGCACCCTGGCCAGTTGCGATTCGAGCGCGCCTTTTAACCGGGTGCTGTCGGCGTCGATGCGTGCCACGCGTACCGGTTCGCCCTCGGGGAACAGTGCCGACACCGAGTTGGGCCGCCGCACATCGGCCAGCAGCTCGGCCAGGTGCTCTTCCAGCTGCTCGGTGCCACGCCCGACCGGGGCGATGTCCACGTTGCCGCACTCAGGGCAGGCGCGTGGCACGCGCTCGGTAAAGCCGCAGTGGTGGCAGCGCAGCGTGCGGTCGATCTTGTGGAACACCCGAAACGCGCTGCAGTGTGGGCACTGACTTTTCCAGTCGCAGGCGCTGCAGGCCAGCACGGGCGCATAGCCGCGCCGGTTCAGGAACACCATGCTTTGTTCGCCGCGGGCCACGCGCTCGCGGATGGCTTGGAGCAGTGGCGTGGAGAACACCGCCTTCTTGGGCTGGTTGTTCATGTCCACCCTTCGCACGAAAGGTAGTTCGCTGCTCTCTCCAATCCGGCTGGGCATCTCCAGCCGCACATAACGGCCACCTTGCGCAGCCGCACGGCTGTGGTGCCAGGTCTCCAGCGACGGTGTGGCCGAGCCCAGCATCACCTTGGCACCTTCCAGCCGGCCACGGTAAATGGCCAGATCGCGCGCGGAGTAACGGGCACCATCCTGCTGTTTGTAGCTGGGGTCGTGCTCTTCATCCACCACGATGAGCTGCAAATGGGGCATGGACGCAAACACCGCCATGCGTGTGCCCAGCACGATGCGCGCCGTGCCGTTGTGCGCGGCCAGCCAGCTTTTCAGGCGCTGCGGGTTGGTCATGCCGCTGTGCAGCGACACCACGGCGTCTTCCCCGTACAGCGGGGCAAAACGCGCTCTCACGCGGGCTTCCAGCTGAGGTGTGAGGTTGATCTCGGGCACCATCAGCATGGCTTGCGCGTCGGGGTCGCGCGCGAGCAGCGTCTGCACCGCATGCAGGTACACCTCGGTCTTGCCGCTGCCCGTAGTGCCAAAGAGTAAAAACGGCCCTTTTTGGGTATCAAACTGGGCAATAGCCCGCATCTGTTCTGCGCTGAGCGCTACTGAATTTGTAGTGCCTGATGATGCCTGCAAATCGGAAGCCCCGGCCTTGGCATGCCGTTTGATGCGCCGCGCCATCTGTTTGGGCGTGAGATCGCGCAGCTGGGGTGGCAGGGCGGCTAGCGCCACTTCGCCCAGGGACCGCTGGTAATAGTCGGCCGCAAAACCTGCCAGCTGGCGCCACGTTGCGGAAAGAGGGGTGATGCCCTCCAGTGCACCGGCCACAGCGCGCAGCTTTCCGGGGTCCATTTTTGGTGCATCGGCCCGCGTGTCCCACACCACGCCCAGTGTTTCGCGTTTGCCAAACGGCACGCGCACCAGGCTTCCCGGGGGTAGCAACAACTCACTTTCGTACGTCAGCGGCCCGGCCACCGGGCTGTGCGCCGGGGTCTGGACAAGGACGGACAACAGGGATGTCATAAAAGAAGTTGGTTTGAGAGTGAAACTTGATGTGAACTGGTTAAATGCTCATTAAGTCATTGATTTAAATGGGTTTCAACGGGCATCCAAGGATTCTGTGGATAACTTTGTTGATATGTTGTCGCGGGTCATGCTGAGGCCTTGTAAATCAACGGTCTTGCTGAAATGCCTGTAAAAAAAGCAAAGTTGAAATCCCATATAAATCAACAACTTGGGAGTGCTATTGGTTTTGTAGCAGGTCACGCACTTGTCACACATGACTTCCGCACCGCAACAAAAATTTTGTGCATAAGTCAATACCCACTGACATATTTCACGAAAAAGTCTGCTAGGGTTTCAGGCTGGAAATGAAATGCCGATAAGCCGCATCCAGCCTATTTGCGCTGCTGTGCCGAGTAGGCGTGCACGGCGTCTATCAGCACTGCTACGTTTTCAGGAGGGGTGTGCTGGTTGATGCCATGGCCCAGGTTGAAAATATGGGTCGGTCCGGTGCCGTTGGCATCGTTTTGGGGCGCCTTGAAAGGGGTTCCAAAGCTGTCCAGTACCTTGTGAACCTCGGTTTTGATCTGCTCGGGGTCTGCAAACAGTACATTCGGGTCGATATTGCCTTGCAGGGCTTTTTCAGTCCCGGTCACCGGCCCGCCCGGCTGCCCACCCACCAGCTTGCGGGCAGCGCCCAGGTTCACGGTCCAGTCCAGTCCCAGCACGTCACAGTCCAGCTGGCCCATCTCGGACAGCCACAACCCGCCGCCCTTGGTGAAGACGATGCGCGGAATACGCACGCCGTTGTGCTCTTTTTTGACCTGTGCCAGCACCCGCGCCGTATAAGCCAGGCTGAACTGCTGGAAAGCACCGTCGGCCAGCACGCCGCCCCAGCTGTCAAAAATCATCACGGCCTGCGCGCCGGCGTCGATCTGCGCGTTCAGGTAGGCGGCCACGGCATCGGCGTTTACGCCCAGCATGCGGTGCATCAGGTCCGGGCGGCTGTACAGCATGGTTTTGACCAGCCGGTAGTCGTCCGAGCCCGCGCCTTCCACCATGTAGCACGACAGCGTCCACGGGCTGCCCGAAAACCCGATCAGCGGCACGCGGCCATTGAGTGCCTTGCGGATGGAGGTGACGGCGTCAAACACGTAACGCAGCTTGTCCATGTCTGGCACAGCCAGTTTGGCAACAGCCGCTTCATCGCGCACCGGGTGAGCGAATTTGGGGCCCTCGCCCAGGGCGAACGACAGGCCCAGGCCCATGGCGTCGGGCACGGTGAGGATGTCGCTGAACAAAATGGCCGCGTCCAGCGGATAGCGCTCCAGCGGCTGCAGCGTCACTTCGGTGGCGTAGTCGGTGTTGGTGGCCAGGCCCATGAAGCTGCCAGCCTTGGCGCGGGTGGCGCGGTATTCGGGCAGATAACGCCCGGCCTGGCGCATCAGCCAGACGGGGGTGTGGTCAGTGGCCTGGCGCAGGCAGGCGCGCAGAAATGTGTCGTTTTGGAGGGGTGCGAAGCTGGTGGAAGTACTCATGCCGCAATTGTCGCAGGTGGCTGCCCTACAGCCGGGGCGCCGGACTTGAAAGACTAAAGCCGTGCCAGCACGGCGCGAATATCGTCCACGCTCAATATCTCGGACAGCACCACCGGCGCACTGCCCGCCTTGTAAACCACATACACCGGCACACCGTTGCGGCCCAGTTGCTGTAGCGCGGCGGTGATGGCGGGGTCGCGGCGCGTCCAGTCGGCGCGCAGCAGCACCACTTTTTTGGCGTCCAGATCGGCCAGAACATCCTTGTTGGATAGCGTGGTTTTCTTGTTGTACTGGCAGGTCACGCACCAGGCGGCGGTGAAATCCACGAACACGGGTTGCCCGGCAGCCAGAATCTGGTCTACGCGGCCGGGCTCCCAGGGCTGCCAGCCGCCGGGCTGGGCATTTGCCAGTGTGGCAGTTGGAATATCCATGGGTTTGGTGACATTTTGGCCGATAGCCCCCGTCAACAGTGCGAGAGCAGCTATTGAAATAGTAGCAATCATAGCCTTTGCGCGACCTTTCAAGGTCAGCGCCCAGATGACAAAACTCAAGCACACCAGCAGTGCCAGCAACGCCCCCGCACCGTCAATGCCGCTTTGCTGGCCCAGCACCCATACCAGCCACGCCACGGTGGCAAACATGGGGAAGGCCATGAATTTTTTGAACGTGTCCATCCATGCCCCTGGGCGCGGCAGGGCACGCGCGATGGCGGGCACCAGGCTGGCCGCCAGATACGGCAGCGCCAGCCCCAGCCCGATGGTGGCAAAAATCAGCAGCGCTTCCACCGCGGGCAAACCGATGGCGTAACCCAGCGATGCGCCCATGAACGGCGCCGTGCAGGGCGATGCCACGGCCACCGCCAGCACGCCAGACAGGAACGAATCCACCGCCGGGTGTCTGGCCTGCAACGTGGCCAGACCTGAGGGCAGCACATTCCCGAACTCGAACACGCCGAACAGGTTCAGTCCAATGACCGTGAACAGTGCTGCCAGCACCGCCACAACGGCGGGCGACTGCAGCTGAAACCCCCAGCCCAGTCCTTCCCCCGCGGCGCGCAAGCCCAGCATGAGTGCGCCCAGTGCCACAAAGCTCAGCACCACTCCAGCGGTGTAGGCCAAGCCGCTGATGGCATGCGCCCTCCTGTCGTCTGCATGGCGCGTGAAGCCAACCACCTTGATGGCCAGCACCGGGAACACGCAGGGCATCAGGTTCAGAATCAGGCCTCCCAGAAGGGCCCCCACCAGCGCAGCCCAAAAGGTCAGGCTGGGTGCGGACGGTTGGGCGGGTAAGCCGGCTGTGTTGCTGTTCAAGGCGCTTTGCAGGGCGGGCGACACACCGGCCACTGGCGCAACAGCGGGCCAGGTACCTGCGACTGCGAGTTCGGCCCTGTAGCCTTGACGCAGGCCGCTCATGTTAGCCACCAGCACCACGGGCATGACGGCGGGGCTGTTCAAACGCTGTGAAGACAGCGGCAGCGTGGCGCTCCACACGGCGCCTTGCCAGCTTTGCACGGGCACGGCTGCAGTCTCGATGACTTCCGGAGTTTCCGGAAAGACATCCAGCGTCTTGCCCTGCAGTGCGGTGGGCAGGCCGGCGACTGTCATCCTGATCGTGGCGCCGTCAATCGTGACATTGCTGTTCGGGCTAGCGCCTGTCGTCCCGGTTAAAGCCTTGGGCTGTGCGTCAAACGCGTCTTGAAACACCCCGGCATTGAGCGCCGTGGAGCCTTTCACCGGAATCTTCAGGGCAAATTCGCCTTCCTCCGGTATGCATTCCTTCTTGCAGACCAGCCAGGCCGCCTTGAGTTTGACCTCGATATCGCCAGACAGCAGCGGGGCCTTGAATGCCGGGCTGATGGTCAGCGGCACCGGCAACAGCACGGTGCCTTCAAAGCCGTAATTCGCCAACGTGCCAATGGGTATTTTTTTTGGCAGTGGCCAGGCGATGTCACCTGCGGTCACACCGGCAGGCAGCGTCCATTGCAGCTGGGTAGGCTGGCCGGAATCGCCTGAATTTTTCCAGTAGGTGTGCCACTCGGGTTTGTGGGCAAGCTGAAGGCCTACCCACACTATGTTGGCTGAATCGGGGCCCACGCCCTGGGGCGCGTGTGCCATCAGCTCGGCGCGCACCTGCTCGGTGACAACGACTGATTTTGCCCCGGAATCAGTGCCAAATTGGGCATTAGCCCCCGTCGATATTGCGCAGGTAGCTATAAAAAATGCAGCAAGCAAGATGCGCAGTGAGTGGCGCAGTGGATAGTTGGGCGAAATCATGTGTCGGTGGGAGGGCAGATCAGCCGATAAGTTCCTGATCAACGGTTTGCAAAAACACCGCTGGCAGCCGGGTGGGGGCTTTGATGCGCAACTGCTTGTTCACATTTTCGCGGCCAAACACCACCTCGATGTGCGACACCGGCACGCCAAACAGCGGCGCCAGAAACCGCACCATGTGGTCCGTGGCCTTGCCCGCCTGCGGCGCGGCGGTCACGCTGACCTTGAGCTGGGTGCCCTTGGGTTTGCCAATCGCGTCGCGGCTGCTGGCGGGTTTGCCCAGAATGTTCACGATCAGCACGTCGCCTTCCCAGGCAAAGAAGGAGTCGCCCGTGGCGTTGCGGATGCGGGGGGCCGTCATGCTTCGATAATACCGGCATGCCCTTACCCGCTTCTGGCGCTCCGCTCATCGTTCTGTGCACGTTGAACGCGAAGTACATCCATGCTTCGCTGGGGTTGCGCTACCTGCTGGCGAACATGGGCGACTTGCGCGCGCAGACGGCTTTGCGCGAATTCACCATTGCCCGCAAGCCGCAGGAGCTGGTGGACGAGCTGCTGGGTAGCTTCGGCCAGCCTGCGCCGGGCAGTGTGCCGATCATCGGTTTTGGTGTGTACATCTGGAACGTCACCCAGACCCATGAGGTGGTGCGCCTGCTCAAGCAACAGCGGCCTGACATCAAGATTGTGCTCGGTGGCCCCGAGGTGAGCCACGAGGTGAATGAGCAGGAAATTGTGCGCCTGGCCGACCATGTGATCACCGGCTGGGGCGATGTGAGCTTTCCCAAGCTGTGCCGTGCGTTGCTCTACGGCCCGCAGCCGCTGATGAAAGTCATCGCCGGTGAGCAGCCCCCGCTGGACCAGATTGCGCTGCCCTATGCCGAATACACCGATGCGGACCTGGCGCATCGGCTGCTGTATGTCGAGGCCTCGCGCGGCTGCCCGTTCAAGTGCGAGTTTTGTTTGAGCTCGCTCGACAAAACCGCCTGGGCATTTGATCTGGACGCCTTTCTGACCGAGCTGGATACGCTGTACCGGCGCGGCGCACGCAACTTCAAGTTTGTGGATCGCACGTTCAATCTGAAGATTGACGCGTCGGTGCGTATCCTGCAGTTTTTTCTGGATCGTTTGGCGCAAGGCCAATTTCCCGCCGGGCCGCCCCAAGGGAAATTAGCCCCATTGGGGGGCAGCGCAGCACACGAAGTGGCAAGCGTGGGGGCTGGTCTATTTGTTCACTTCGAGGTGATACCCGATCATCTGCCGGACCGGCTCAAGGACATGATCGCCCGGTTCCCGCCCGGTGTGCTTCAGTTTGAAGTGGGTATCCAGAGTTTCAACATCGAGGTGCAGCAACGCATCTCGCGCAGGCAGGACAACGACAAGACCGAGGCCAACCTGCGCTGGCTGGTGGATGAGTCCAATGCACATCTGCACACCGATCTGATCTTTGGCCTGCCGGGCGAAACGCTGGACAGCTTTGCAACCGGTTTTGACCGTCTGTATGGCTTGAAGCCGCACGAAATCCAGCTGGGCATTTTGAAACGCCTGCGTGGCACACCCATTGCCCGCCACACCGCGCAATACGCCATGGTGTACGAGGCAACCCCGCCTTATACCGTGCAGGAAACCGGCGCAGTGACGCGTGACGATATGCAGCGTTTCACAAGACTGGCGCGGTACTGGGATCTGGTGGCCAACTCGGGCCGGTTTGGCCAGACGCTGGGGTTGCTAATGCGCGGCGCATCACCTTTTGCCGCGTTCATGGCTTTCTCGGACTGGCTGTGGCAAACCACGGGCAAGACCAGTGGCCTGACACCCGAGAACCTGGTGGATGCGTTGTTCGAATACCTCACAGTTGTGCGGGGCGCTGATCCGCTAGCCACGCGTGAACTGCTGCTTGCCGACTATGTGCAAAGCGGTGCCCGCGCCAGCCCGAAAGCTCTGCAGGCGTTGTTGCACCAGCGAGCCGCACCCAGGAACAAGATGCTTTCGACTCTGATGCCACGGCAAGGGCGGCATGTTGCAGCCGCCTCGCAGTAATGTGCCGCCAACGCTCTAAGATAGCGACATGACTACCAAATCCAGGTTCTGGGCCGATCTGACCACGCAGGACTTTGCCCAGGCCATTCAAAACGGGCAGGCTGCGCGCACCATCGCCGTGTTGCCCGTCGCCGCCACCGAGCAGCACGGGCCCCACTTGCCACTGAGTGTGGACACGGTGCTGGCCGATGGTGTGGTGGCTGCTGCGTTGCCGCATTTACCCCCCGACTTGAACGTGCTGTTCCTGCCCACGCAGGCGGTGGGCCTGAGCCCGGAGCACATGCAGTTTCCCGGCACGCTCACGCTCAAGGCCGAAACGGTGATTCAGTTGTGGACACAGCTCGGTGAATCCGTGGCGCGGGCGGGGGTGAAGAAACTGGTGCTGCTCAATTCGCACGGTGGGCAGGTGGGTGTGATGGACATCGTGGCACGGGATTTGCGCGCCCGTCTGGGCATGCTGGTCTACAGCGTGAACTGGTTCAACCTGCCGCTGCTGGATGCGCAGGGTAAAGACGTTAATGCACAGTTCAGTACCGAGGAACACCGCTTTGGCATCCATGCGGGCGAGATTGAAACATCCATGATGCTGGCACTGAACCCCGAGCGCGTGCAGATGGCGCAGGCGCAAAGTTTTCAATCCACCTCAAAAGACCGTGCTGACAAGTTTTCCATTCTGGGTAATGGCAAAAGCGCCAAGCTGGGCTGGCAGATGCAGGACTACAACCCGGCCGGTGCTGTGGGCAATGCCACGGCGGCGACGGCTGCAAAGGGGCGGGTGGTTGTGGACGCGGCAGGGCACAGTCTGGCCAGGCTGCTGGTGGAGATTGACCAGTTGCCAGCGGACACGCTGGTCAATCGCTGACCGGGTTTCAGCTGCGGCTGCGCCGTGCGCGATTCAGCGACGCGGTCGCTGCCCGCTGGTCCATGCCATACATATCTGCAAACGCCTGTACGGTTTTTTGTCCGCTGGCCTCAAACGCGCGCAGCAGCGCTTCGTCTTTGGCCGAGCGGGCGGCGGCCTCGGTCAGTGCTTTGTCCAGCGCGGCGTTGGCGGCCTCGTCACGGCTGCGGACCAGCTCTGCATAGGCTTCGCGGGACAGGCCGGACGCCTCGAATGCCTGAACGATGCGCTCAACCAGTTTCGGGCGCAGGTCTTCATTGGCGCGGCCCTGGCGGCGGCGAAACACTTCCAGCAGCGCATGATGCACATGCTCAGGCGCCATCGCCTCCACGCTATGGCCCTGCAGGTCGTGGCGCTGATGCCCTGCGGCCACGCTGGACAGGTAACGCGTGGATCGGGTGTGAAAAGCCAGGGCATCCTTGAGCGTTTCGCGTTCAAACGCGTCCGGGTGCGCTGCCAGCAGGTCCTGAAAAATGCCGCGTTTGAGTGGCAGGAACATACCGCCAAACAGGTGCGGGTACAGTGCCGCCAGCTTTTCCAGTACCGGCAGGGCACGTGTTTGTTTTGAGCGTGTCTGCTCCGTCGCAGGCCCGGCAATGAGGGGGGTATCAGGTGGAGTTTCGGTCATGTTGAAAGATGGCGGCGTATACAAAGCCTTTCATCATGCCAGTTTTCAGGAGTACGTCACCCGGTTGACAAAATCTGCATAGTTGCAGATCGCCGGCATGTGGCGCCCGAGATGAATGCTGACTTCGGGTCTGCGCCGGCTCTGCAGCATTAGTCGGCCAGGCGCATGCCGCGAACCGTTGATGGCGGTCTACCAAAGGCCAGCCTGAAGCGCCGGGCAAAATGTGAGTGCTTTTTATAGCCACAGCGTACGGCTATTTCGCGCAGCGGTTCGGTGCTGATGCTTAAAAGTTCAAGTGCTCGGGGTAGTCGCAATTTTTCGGACTTGGCGCGCGATGAATTCACAGGAAATCGGACTCCCCACATTGCGCTCTATCAGCAACATGGCATGTCGGATGCACGTGTCCTTTGTCCGCATGGCAGGCGCACGCATGCCTTGGCCCTTTGCATGAGTGTGTGCCACAAAGCTCGGTATCATCGCCGCCATGCTAGCCAAATTGATGAGTTACGCCCTGCTGGGCCTGGTGCGGCTGCTCACCGGCTCGCAGGCGCGCTGGCATGGTTGTCCGCCCAAGGCCGAGCAGCGGATTTATTTCGCCAACCACCAAAGCCACGCCGACCTGATCATGATCTGGGCTGCGCTACCGAAAGAGCTTCGCAGCGTGACGCGACCCATCGCGGCAAGAGATTACTGGACGCAAACGCCGTTCAAGCAATGGATTACCACAGCAGTGTTCAACGCCATTTACGTGGCACGCGACAAGACCGACGGCCAGGACCCGTTGGCGCCGCTGTATGACGCGCTGAAGGGTGGTGACTCGATCATCCTGTTTCCTGAGGGCACCCGCGGTTACGCAGATGAGCCCCAATCGTTCAAATCGGGCCTGTACAACCTGGCCCTGAAATACCCCGACGTGGTGCTGGTGCCTGCCTGGATCAACAACATCCAGCGTGTCATGCCCAAGGGCGAAGTGGTGCCCGTGCCGGTGCTGTGTTCGGTCACGTTTGGTGTGCCTGTGCGGCTGCAGGCGGGTGAAGAGCGTCGGGCTTTTCTGGACCGGGCACGTCTGGCCGTTATCGCGCTGCGCGATGTGTAGGCATATTTTTGATGAACCAGTATCTGAAAAGCCTGACCGCCACCCAGCAAATTGGGGCGATGTTTGTCATCGTATTCGGGTGTCTGCTGCTGGTCAGTATTTTGGTACTTTTGCGATCGATACGGGATCGGGGCGACAGCACGGGGGTCGGGCATGCCGAGTTACGCCACATCGATGGGGTGCTACGGACAAGTTGGGGCATGGCATTTGTATTCTGGGTGGGCTGGTTGTCAGGTCATACCACCACGCTGGTACTGTTTGCGTGGGTATCGTTCTTTGCGCTACGCGAATTCATGACCCTATCACCTACGCGCCGGGGTGATCACCGCAGTCTAATCCTGGTTTTTTTCATTGTGCTGCCTACTCAGTACGTGCTGGTCGGTACCCGTCAGTTCGATCTGTTTACCGTATTCATCCCGGTCTATGTGTTTTTGATCATCCCTGTCGCGGGCGTGCTGGCCAACGACCCGGCCCGGTTTCTGGAGCGCAACGCCAAGCTGCAGTGGGGCATCATGGTCTGCATCTTCGGCATGAGCCATGTACCGGCCCTGCTTTTGCTGACTTTCCCCAGGCACCCGGACAAAAGCACATTCCTGGTCTTTTTTCTGGTGCTGGTGGTGCAAACCTGCATCGTGGTGCAATACTTGGCGTCGCGCAAATTCAGGTGGACACCAGCAGCCCCCTCTATCAGCGAGAGTTTCAACTGGCCCGCCTGGTGGAGTGGCGTGCTGGTGGCCAGCGTGCTGGGCGGGTTGCTGGCGGGCATCACGCCTTTCGCCCCAGGGCAGGCGCTGGCCATGGCGTTTGTTGCCTGCGTGGCTGGGTCGTTGGGGCATCTGGTGATGAAAGCGCTCAAGCGCGACCGCGGCATTCCAAACTGGGGGCGCGATGGCGAGTCAGTCACCGGGGCAGGCGGCCTGCTCGACCGGATAGATGGCCTGTGTTTTGCTGCGCCGGTATTTTTTCACTCTGTTAAATGGTATTTTGGCCTTTAGCCCTTTATAAATATATGCTATCAGCTATTAATTTGGTAGCAAATATTCGGACAAGTCTCGCATGACAATACATCCATGAGAATATTGGGCGTTGACCCTGGTCTGCGCACCACCGGCTTTGGCGTGATTGATGTCCAAGGCCAGGCATTGTGCTACGTGGCCAGTGGCACCATTACCACCGCCCATATCGAAAAAGACCTGCTGCCTGCACGGCTGAAGGTGCTGTTTGATGGCGTGTGCGAAGTGGTGCAGCGGTACCAGCCCGGCATGGCCTCGGTCGAGATTGTGTTCGTCAACGTCAATCCGCAATCCACACTGCTGCTGGGCCAGGCCCGCGGCGCATGTATTACCGCGCTGGTGTCCAACAACCTGCCGGTAGCCGAATACACTGCACTGCAGATGAAGCAGGCCATAGTGGGCTATGGCCGTGCCGACAAGAGCCAGATTCAATCCATGGTGCAGCGCTTGCTCTCACTGCCTGGTTTGCCAGGGCCGGATGCAGCCGACGCTTTGGGCCTGGCCATCACCCACGCCCATGCCGGGGCAGCATTGGCGAAGATGGCAAACGCCAGTGGACTTGGCGGCAAGATTGGCGGGAACTACAAGGCCGGTCGCAGCCGATAGCCTGGTCGTATAGATAAGAGCTGTCAACGCCGCTGAGTTTGAGCTGAAGCCGGATTCAGATCGTCCAATATCAATCGAAACTGCTCCAGCGCTGCCTCAAGGTCTTCCACTATCTCCTGAGCAATCACGCCCGGTGCGGGCAGGTTGTCACTGTCGGCCAGGCTTTCGTCCTTGAGCCAGAAGATGTCCAGGCTGGTCTTGTCGCGGGCAATGAGCTCGTCGTAGCCGTAGGCGCGCCAGCGACCGTCCGGCCCCGTTCGGCCTGAGCCTGTCGAAGGCTCTGGACTCCAAGTGGCTTGGCGTTGGTGGCGGTTGCCCGTCTTGTACAACGCCACAAACTCGTCCAGGTCTTCGCGACGCAGCGGGTTGGTCTTGAGCGTGAAGTGTTTGTTGGTGCGCAAGTCATAAATCCAGAGCTGCTGGGTCCAGGGCGTCTCCGACGCGCCCTTCTTCTCGAAGAACACCACATTGGCCTTTACGCCCTGGGCGTAAAACAGACCAGTGGGCAGGCGCAACAGCGTGTGCACATCGCACTCGTGCAGCAGCTTCTTGCGGATGGTTTCGCCCGCGCCGCCTTCAAACAGCACGTTGTCGGGCAACACCACCGCCGCGCGGCCGTGGGTGGCCAGCAGGGTCTTGATGTGCTGCACAAAGTTGAGCTGCTTGTTGGATGTGGTGGCCCAGAAGTCGTCGCGTTCGATGGTGTCTTTTTCGGTGCTGGTGCGGCCATCCTCCCCCACGATGACGGTGCTGCTCTTCTTGCCAAAGGGCGGGTTGGCCAGCACCACCTCAAAGCGCTCACCGGGGTCCGCCGCCAGCGCATCGCCCACCACCACCGGCACCTGCTTTTCAGAGCCAATGCCGTGCAGCATCATGTTCATGGCGCACACACGGGCCGTGGCCTGCACCAGCTCGTAGCCGGTGAAGGCTTTTTCTTTGAGGTGCTTGAGCTGGTCACGCGTGAGGTTCTTGTGGTGGGCGGTGATGTGGTTGTGCGCCGTGAACAAAAAGCCACCGGTGCCGCAGGCCGGGTCGGTGATGCGCTCCCCCGGCTGCGGGGCCATGCAGTCCACCATGGCCTGAATCAGCGCGCGCGGCGTGAAATATTGGCCCGCACCGCTCTTGGTGTCTTGCGCGTTCTTTTCCAGCAGGCCCTCGTAGGCGTCGCCCTTCACGTCCGCACCCAGAATGGTCCAGGTCTCGGCGTCAATCAAATCGACGATCACGCGGCGCAGCTTGGCCGGGTCTTGAAACTTGTTTTGCGCCTTGCCAAAGATCAGGCCCAGCGTGCCTTTTTCCTGGCCCAGCTTTTCCAGCGCGTGGCGGTAGTGGTCAAACAGCTCGTCGCCGTCTTTGGCCAGCAGCGTGGGCCAGGCGTAGGCAGCGGGCACGATGCTGGCCTGGTTTGGGTTGACGTTAAAGGGCGGCGCGCTGCGCTCGTCGGCCATTTTGAGGAACAGCAGGTAGGTAAGCTGCTCCACGTAGTCGCCATAACTCATGCCGTCGTCGCGCAGCACGTTGCAGTAGTTCCAGAGTTTCTGGACGAGGGTGTTGGTGTTCATTTTTGTTTGAGTGGCGGTAAAGCCCCCAGTTTGTCTGCCACTTGCCTGCAAGCGGTGATCAGGTCAGTCACAAGACGGGAGTCCACTTCGAGCATGCCTTCGTATTCACCAAGGTTGCGTACGTCGTGGCATTTGGACAGCACGCGCCACACTTCCGGCCCTAAACCAAGCGTGTGCGGGAGCATCTGAAAAACAATGTATCGGTTGCCAGAGCGGTAGCCATGCCAGCGCAAGGCCGCCAGACACAGTGCGTGCGCGGCGTTGTAGGCCAGGTCGAACTGGCTTTCCAGTTCCAAGCCCGTTTTTTGGGAATCCTTCAAACGCGCCAACCCCATGCGCACCAGGCCAGCAAATTCATTTGCATCGGGCGGCTCAGCACGCAAGGGCTTACCGGGGCCAGTCAGGTTTTCAAACGGTGATGTCATGCTCTCCTCCGATCAGCCAGACTTTTGGCTGCTCCATGACGCGCGACACGAAAGAGCCGCCTTCCTTCAGCCTCTTGGCAAAGTCGTGTGACGTGTAGATGTTGGGATTCACCTCGCGCCCCAGCAGCGCACTGACACTCTGTAGAGCCAAGATGGTGTCGCCAAATGTCAGCGTGTCGCTCACCAGCATCAGGTCAATGTCGCTGCTGGCCGTGTCTTCCTTCTTGGCAATGGAGCCATAAACAAACGCGGCCTTGATCTGTGGCCCGAGCGGTGCCAGCGCTTCGCGCAGAGGCTCGGCCAAGCCAACAGTCTTGCGCACCAATCCGCACAGTTCGCTGTGGACTGGCGAGGCCGGGTTGGCTTGGTAATGCTTCTGGTTGCCCACCTGCTTGACCGTGACCAAGCCACTTTGCGCCAGACGAGCCAGTTCTCGCTGGACAGCCCCGGATCCTGCCCCGGCCAAATTGATCAACTCGGTGGCGTAGAAGCTCCGATCCGGCTGGCCGAACAGCAAGCCCAACACGCGCTGCTGCGTGCCAGAAAACAAGGCTGTCGCCAGGCTGGTGCGAGGTTTTGTGTCTTTGGATGTTGGTATTATACCCATTTTGGGCATTTTAATACCCAAAATGGGTTTTGGCGCGCTGTTGGGGTTATAACTTCTGTGGAAACACTGCGCTTTGTCGATCCAGTTGGACATGCCGGAGATGCCGGAGATGCGCAGGGAAAAGGGGTTTAACTGCCAGCCTTAGCCTTTGGCTTGCTTCTCCGCTTGGCAGGCACCGACGAAGGCAACGCCGCCGGTGCTGTTTCATCAGGCTTTTGATTTGCCAAATCCTGAAAGCTTAATGAGGGTAGTAACAAAGGCCCAGGAGTTGATCGACTCGTAATGGTGCTCACCATCTCCCGCACTGCTCCGTAGAGCAAAGATGCTCCGTTCACCAGAGCACGCACACGACGCTCTTCAGCTTGACCGGATGCTTGCACAAGATGCATGCGCACAATGCCTCGCACGGAAACTTGAATGTTGTACGGTGCCTGCGCGTCCTCCTTCGGCCCGACGCGCAAGGTCAGCTTGACGCCGAAGTCAGAATATTTCTCTTTCTCATCCAGCAATACCAACCCTGTCTCAGCCGACATGGCCAGCTTTCCCGGAAAGAACACCAAGCCGGGGGCAAACGCGGGGTCTGCCTCATACCCTTCCACGGGCATTACGGAAACGCCGTCGAACGAGTACTCCAATAGTTGCAAAGGACTAAGCTGCACAGGCCACCTCGTCAAACATCGAATCGTGGTTGGATGAAACCAGTTGCATATCGAAGCGCGCAAACTCCATGGCACCCGCAAATTGGCCTGCCATCGGCTTCATGGTTGTGCGACTCATCCAGCTCCTTAGGTCCGGCTCATCCACCATATCCAGCGCCAAAGTCGCTTGGGCATCCCAAGGCTGGGTAGCCGCAGACACACCCGCTTTGCGAAACACGGCATCAAACGTGTATCCCAAGGCCTTGGTCACTGCTGCAATGGTCTGCACAGTCAAGTTTTCATGACCGGAAAGCACTTGCGTCACGCGCGCACGGCTCCAACCCAGGGCGCGGGCCAGGTCTGCACGGGTCTTGCCCGCGTGGTGGAGCAACAGCGTCAAATCAGCGGCCACATCCACAGCTTTGAGCTCTTCTGCCAGCCCTTCGTGGGCAGCAATCAATTCGCCAAAAAGAGGTTTGTGTTCCATAGTCATCTCACTTCATTCAATCCACTGCAGACCCGCTGCAGTTCGGGATGCCATCAAAAATTCAACCACGGCCTGCTTGGCCTGATTGATGTCTTTTGCTGAAAGTCTGTCAGTACGTTTGGGCAATGTGTGCGCCAACAAGACCACCTTGTCGGCCGCGTAATAAAACAGAATCCGAATGTCACCATGCCGATAACGCCACACCGTTTCATTCTTTTTGGTCACGTCACAGTAAAAAGGATCAAACGCTTCATGCACCGTCTTCGCGTCTGAAAGCTGGTTGAAAGGCGCGCCCTTTTGCGCCAACTTCACCAGCATTTTCAAACCCGCAAATGCCTGCTTCCGGTCATTGCCTTCCATGCTGCTCACCGCATCAAACACCTTCGCCGACTCTCGGCGTTTCGCATCCGTGCAGGGCGAAACCACCTTGAATCGACCTTGAGCTGGCACCGCCCCTGCATCACCAAAGTCACTCACCCTGATTTCGGTCAGAAAGTACATTTGTTTAGCTATAGCTTAACACTTGCCTGCGATATTGCATTGGGAATTGCCCCTAGAAAACCTGCTGAATACAGGGTTTAAGGTACAAATAATACTGTGTTTTTTAACAGTTTTGCAGCGCTATAGAAATCCAGTTTTCGCTCATGTGATAGTAAGTAATTGATTTGTAATGGGTTTTTCGGCAACGCCCAGCACGATGGTGCCGCCCTGGGTGTTGGCCATGGCGGAATAGGACTCCAAAAAACTGCCGGGCATGCCACCGCGCGCCGACTTGAATTCGGTGTCGATGCCCTCTGTGCTGGACTGCAGGGCGGAGAAGAGGTCAAGCTGGCGCATGTTTGTCCGTCAATCCCGAAAAGACTCCGCCAAGTCGATCTTCGCAGCAACGTGCCGGTAATCAAAACGACGGCGGCGCCCCGAAACAACGTTGCCGCGTAGCCTAAGCATCTCCTGCGCGCGGGCGCGAGTTGACGGGTCACCGGTATTTGACTTCCAAAAGTCTTCAAGCTCCTTGTAGAGTGCATTTGCGCGATCTTCATTGGGATCGCCTGCCAGCAAATAAGATTCGATCAGCATACCTGGCCGATCTGCTACGAATTCTTTTCCACCCGGCAAGTCTTTCAAGGCATCCATCGCCGCTTCTGCAGGCAAAGTGCCTTTACACAAGGCTCGAAAAGACTCAGGTTGTTTTGCGCGGAGGGCAATCAAATACGACACCAAAATCGCGTCAAGATAATGGTTTTCAGGAGTCTGGTGCATCACGACTGCTAGCATCGTGGCGCAACGCTCGCGGGTACGCAACGACAGTTGAAATACGTCAGCCAGTGCTGAAAAGTAGTCAACAAAATGACTCTTGTCGTAATGCAATTCCCCTTTACGGCTTGCAAAAATATCATCCATCCCAAACCGCGTGAGCAGCACGGTGGTATGACGTTTCGAGCTGATCTTCGGAATACCGAACTCAAGATCAAAAAAGCGCCGCAAATATTCCTGCGTGTCTGACTTTTCGCCATAAACCGACGCAACACTGGCCGAGAGTTGATTCTTATCAACTGAGAGCACAAAAACGATATTCGACAGATCAAACAAGTGCTTGATACGCTCAAGCAATTCGATGGCAAATGTCGGGCGACAGCGATCCAACT
>JBJOPS010000056.1:0-47103 GCA_046050465.1 Pseudomonadota bacterium
CTGGGTGTGAGTTCGCCCCAAATCGACAGCCCCGCACGCGGGTTCAGTTTCAGGTTCGATGGGCCATTGGACATGCGCATGGACACCACGCGCGGCCAGAGCGTGGCCCAATGGTTGGCTGTGGCAGAGGTTGGCATGATCGCGGAGGTGATACGTGACTATGGTGAAGAACGGTTTGCTGGCCCCATTGCAAAGGCGATTGTTGCGCGCAGACAGGCTCGGGGCCCTGTTTCAACCACCGGCGAATTGGCCGAGCTCGTGGCTGGCGCGGTCAAAACCCGCGAGTCGGGCCAGAACCCTGCAACGCGCACATTTCAGGCTCTTCGGATTTTCATCAACGCCGAGCTTGAAGAGTTGCAACAGGCGCTAGAGGCCAGTCTGGATGTGCTGAAACCTGGGGGACGATTGGTTGTGATCAGTTTTCATTCGCTGGAAGATCGCATCGTCAAGCAATTTATCGCGCAGCATTCGCGCGAGGTCTACGACCGTCGTGCGCCTTTTGCGCCGCCTCAAATCATGAAGCTCAAAGCCCTGGACCGGGTCAAACCCGGTGCCGCCGAGGTGGCCGGGAACCCGCGATCACGCAGTGCCATCATGCGTGTGGCGCAAAGGACCATGGCATGACCCGGCTCAATTTGGTTCTTCTTCTGGCTGTGCTGGCCAGTGCGTTGTACTTGGTGGACGTGCAATATGAATCACGGCGTTTGTTTGCCGAGATCGACAAGACGAACTCTGAAGCGCGCAGACTGTCGGCTGAAAACGAGCGGCTGCAAGTGGAAAAGCGTGCCCAGGCGACCCCGGCGCGAGTTGAAAGGCTTGCCAAAGAACAGTTGAAAATGAGATCGTCTACCCCGGCGATTACCTTTTATGTCTCGTATGTTGAGAGCGGCAGTCAGGTAGCTGACATGTCTCCAGCGCGGCCCAATCCGGTATCTGCGGGGCTCGTGCAATGAGCCGAAGCATTCAATACACGTCCAGCCCGTTGCTGGCCAGTCGTACGCCGGTTTGGCGCAGCAAGTTTGTTGTGGCCTCCATCGCGCTCGCGTTTATGGGGTTGGCAGCCAGGGCAGCCTACATCCAGGTTTTTGCCAACGACTTTTTCCTGAAACAGGGTGAGGTTCGATTTGCCCGAACACTAGACCTGCCCGCCAACCGAGGGCGCATTCTGGATCGCAATGGCCTGATTTTGGCATCCAGCATTCCCGCGCCCAGCATTTGGGCCATTCCCGAGGATGTCGATCTGGACAAGACGCAGTTTCAACGGCTTTCGAAATTGCTGGACATGTCAACGACCGAGTTGAGGAAAAAACTGGCTGATGAAGACAAGACTTTTGTATGGCTCAAACGTCAGGTCGATGATGCCGTTGCCAAAGAAATTGCGGCCATGGGTCTTAAAGGCATCTACCAACGCAAGGAATATAAACGTCAGTATCCTGAGGGCGAAGCGGCGGCTCACGTAGTGGGATTCACGAATGTTGAAGACAGCGGACAGGAGGGAATTGAGCTGACTTTCAACAAAGAGCTTGCAGGGCGTAGCGGCTCCCGTCGTGTGATCAAGGACAGGATGGGTCGTGTTGTGGAGGCCGTCGGTGAGCAGACGCCGCCTGTGGATGGGCGGGACCTGCAACTGAGTATTGACAGCAAAGTTCAGTTCTTTGCCTACCAGAAGCTGCGGGATGCAGTTGTGGGAAATAAGGCTAACGCCGGTAGTGTGGTTGTTCTGGATGTACAGACGGGTGAAGTATTGGCGTTGGCCAACTATCCCAGCTATCTTCCTGGCAAGCGGCAAAGCCTCAGTGGTGCCCAGTTGCGCAACCGGGCGCTCACAGACACGTTTGAGCCTGGATCAACCGTGAAACCTTTTGTCATTGCACTGGCGCTGGGAAAAGGTTTAGTGACACCAACCACACCAATTCAGACTGCTCCCGGACGTTTGACGATTGGTGGTTCGACCATCAGTGACGCTCATCCTCAAGGTGTGCTGACTGTCAGCGAAGTCATTCAAAAGTCCAGCAATGTTGGCACGGTCAAACTGGCGATGCAGATGCAGCCGCGCGAAATGTGGGACATGTACAGCCAGGTCGGATTTGGCCAGAAGCCCCTTGTTCCGTTTCCTGGCGTGGTCAGCGGCCGTCTCCGTGCCTACAAGACCTGGCGGCCGATCGAGCAGGCGACGATGAGTTACGGCTACGGCTTGTCTGCCAGTCTGTTCCAGCTGGCTCACGCTTACAGCGTTTTTGCGCGTGATGGTGAGTTAGTGCCGGTGACGATGCTCAAGACCGGAGAGCGCACGGGGGGTGTGCGCGTCATGTCTGCACGTCATGCCTCCGACGTGCGGAACATGTTGCATATGGTGACAGGACCTGAAGGTACGGCGCCCAAAGCGCAGACCATGGGTTATTCGGTAGGCGGAAAAACCGGAACAGCTCACAAGCAGGAAGGCAAGGGTTACGCTGACAAGAAATACCGTGGCTTCTTCGTGGGGATCGCTCCAGTTGACAATCCCCGCATCGTAGTGGCAGTGATGATTGACGAGCCCAGCAACGGGAAATACTTTGGCGGAGATGTGGCCGCTCCGGTATTTGCAGAAACCGTACAGCAGAGCCTGCGACTGTTGGGCGTGCAACCTGACATGAGCGTCAAACCCCAGATCGTGGTGCAGGCCGTAGAGGAGAGCTTCTGATGATGAAGCTGGCAACACCCTCCAGCGCTGCACAGTGGTTGCGTGAGTGCGTCACTGGCACGCTACAGACTGATAGCCGGAAAGTCGGTTCTGGTGATGGCTTCATTGCCTGGCCAGGGGCGGCAACAGATGGGCGCCATCATGTCGCAGACGCGTTGAAGCGAGGCGCAGCGGCCTGCCTGGTGGAGCATTTTGGTGCTGAGTCCTTCGGCTTTGAAGACATGCGGGTGGCCTCCTATCCACAGCTCAAAGCAGCCAGTGGCCCAATCGCCGCAGCTTATTTCGATGAGCCCGCCCGGCAATTAGCCATTCTGGCGGTGACTGGGACCAACGGCAAGACATCCACTGCCTGGTGGCTCGCGCAGGCTTTATCGGGTATTGACGGGTCGGAAAGGATGCCTTGCGCGATGGTAGGCACACTAGGCGTTGGCCGGCCACCATCTGTTGGGTCGGCATTCGGGGGGCAGGAACTGGAGGCAGGAATTGCTGCTACGGGCCTGACAACCCCTGACCCGATTCTGATGCAGCAGAAGTTCCACGAATTCCTGAGCCAGGGTCTGGTCGCCTGCGCCATAGAAGCTTCGTCAATAGGCATCGAGGAGCGGCGCCTGGACGGTACGTCTATCAGGACGGCCATTTTCACCAACTTTACGCAAGACCATCTGGACTATCACGGGACCATGGTCGCCTACTGGCAGGCCAAGGCTTCCCTGTTCCGATGGGTTGGTCTGGTGTCGGCCGTTGTGAATGTGGATGATCCCAGGGGCGATGCTCTGGCATCCTCCTTGAAAGGTGTCGTCACTGACCTTTGGACGGTGTCCTGCGAGATCGACGCGCGGCTGAGGGCAAGTGATATTGCTTACGGCGAACAGGGCCTCAGTTTTGTCGTAACCGAAGGGAATGAAAAGCATCTGATTCAAACCCGGTTGATTGGTCAATACAACGTGTCCAATTTGCTGGGTGTCATGGCAGCGATGCGATCGCTCGGCGTATCGCTCAAGTCAATCATTCAAGTGTGTCATGAATTAACCCCGGTTCCCGGCCGCATGGAGTGTTTTGGGGAGCCCGGTCAGCCTATGGTGGTGGTGGACTATGCCCATACCCCTGACGCGCTGGAGAAGGCGCTGGATGCGCTAAAAACGCTGGCTGCACAGCGCGGTGGTTTGATCTGGTGTGTATTCGGATGCGGCGGTGACCGCGACCCCGGCAAACGCCCAATCATGGGGGCAGTTGCCGCCAAAATCGCGGATCACGTCATCGTGACCAGTGACAATCCACGCTCAGAAAATCCTCTGGCCATCATCGACCAGATTCTTTCAGGTCTACTCCTTCACCCCCGGGTAACCGCTCAAGGGGATCGTGCGCTGGCCATTGCCCAGGCCGTTGCACAAGCCACTGCCACCGATGTCGTGTTGGTGGCGGGTAAAGGACACGAAGACTATCAGGACCTCGCAGGAGTGAAGCGGCCGTTCTCTGACATTGATCACGTCAAGCGTGCACTGGCTGTTTGGCCGTCTACCAGCCTTCAAGAAGTGGAGGCGGCATGACGCACATGGCCAGTCTGAATGATGTTGTGAACTGGATCCCCGGCGCGAAGCTGCTCGGGCAAGGTGGCGCCCTTTTCAATCGGGTGGTGACCGACACCCGCACGCTGGTTCCTGGCGACCTGTTTGTTGCACTCAAAGGTGATCGCTTTGATGCCAACGACATGTTGGCCGACGCCCATTCCAGGGGAGCTGTCGCAGCCATCTGTCATGCTGGTGCAAGCCCGGCACTCTCCATTGCGCACTTGCCACGCATAGAAGTCGAAGACTCAAAAAGCGCGCTGGGAAGGTTGGCCGCAGCCTGGCGTCACCGGTTTACCCTCCCCGTGGTCGCGGTAACTGGTAGCAACGGCAAGACGACGGTTACCCAGATGATTGCTTCCATTTTCCGGGCGTGGAAACCGCAGGCGATGTTGGCAACCCAAGGCAATCTGAATAACGACATTGGTGTGCCGCTCACTTTGCTGCGGCTCGGATCTGGCCATGAGGTGGCCGTTGTAGAGCTGGGTATGAACCATCCGGGCGAGATTGCATACCTGGCGGCCATGACTCAACCTACTGTGGCTCTGGTGAACAATGCTCAGCGGGAGCATCTGGAGTTCATGTCGACCGTTGAAGCGGTAGCGCTCGAAAATGGCTCGGTCATTGGTTCATTGACAGATGCGGGCACTGCTGTCTTCCCGGCTGATGAGGCGTTCTGTAGCCTGTGGCGGAACATGGCCGGGAAAAGGACTTCGTGGACTTTTGCTGTTGAACCGTTTAACGATGCCCCTGTCTCGCCCGAAGTGTCTTGCAAAACGCCAGTCTGGCAAGATGGTGCCTGGCGAGTAAAGGCGGCCACGCCCGCTGGTCCGCTGGATTATTCACTGGCCGTTGCGGGATTGCACAATGTCAAAAATTCGCTGGCCGCCATAACCTGTGCGCTGGCGGTGGGCGTGCCCTTTTGCGCTATTGGTCAGGGGCTTGAGAGTTTCATGCCCGTCAAAGGTCGTTCCCGTGCGCTGTCTTTGCAGTTGAATGAGCACACCTGCACTGTGGTCGACGACACCTACAACGCGAACCCCGATTCCGTGCGCGCTGCGATAGATGTGCTGGCCGGTTTGCCTGGCCCGCATTTGCTGGTTCTGGGGGACATGGGGGAGGTTGGCGAACAAGGCCCCCAGTTTCATGCCGAAGCCGGTGACTATGCACGTGAACGTGGCATCGAGACACTATTTACATTGGGTTCACTGGCGACGTCAGCTAGCCAGCATTTCGGCGCTGGAAAGCATTTTGACAACGTTGACTCCCTTAACGCTGCGGTGGTTACCGAATGGCCCCGTTATGCCAGTGCACTGGTCAAAGGGTCTCGTTTCATGAAGATGGAGCGCGTCATTGAGGCGATGGTAGCCAGTGCCCAACCGAATAAGGAAAATTTGCATGTTGTCTAGTTTTCATGCCAGGGGTGCGACATGCTCATGAGCCTTGCCCAGTGGTTGCAGTCCGTCTCTCCTGAACTGGGTTTCTTGCGGGTCTTTCAGTACCTGACCTTTCGGGCCGTCATGGCAGCCATGACCGCGTTGTTGTTGGGTCTGGCGGCTGGGCCGTTTGTGATTCGCCGTCTTGCAGCGTTGAAAATTGGCCAACCAATTCGCGGCTATGGCATGCAGTCGCATTTGAGCAAGAGTGGTACGCCCACCATGGGTGGTGTGCTGGTTTTGCTGTGCATTTCGATCTCGACTCTGCTCTGGGTTGATTTGAGCAACCGCTTTGTCTGGATCGTGTTGCTGGTTACTTTAGGATTCGGCGCCATCGGATGGGTGGATGACTGGCGCAAGGTGGTTCACAAAGACCCGGAAGGCATGCGTTCCCGGGAGAAGTATTTCTGGCAATCCGTGATTGGACTCCTGGCTGCGCTGTACTTGGTGTTCAGCATTTCGGAGAACTCAAATCTGCGCGTGCTGGAGTTGTTCTTCAAGTGGGTCCAGTCGGGGTTCGATCTGAGTCTGCCCCCCAAGGCAGGTCTGATGTTGCCTTTTTTCAAGGAAATCAGCTATCCGTTGGGGGTGCTTGGTTTTGTCATCCTGACGTATCTGGTCATTGTGGGTTCCAGCAATGCGGTGAACCTGACTGACGGTTTGGACGGTCTGGCCATCATGCCGGTCGTCATGGTGGGTTCTGCTCTTGGTGTATTTGCCTATGTGGCCGGGAGCTCCGTATTTTCCAAATACCTTTTCTTCCCGCATATTCCGGGAGCGGGTGAGTTGTTGGTGTTCTGCTCGGCCATGGCGGGTGCGGGGCTCGCATTTCTATGGTTCAACACACACCCCGCACAGGTGTTCATGGGCGATGTGGGTGCGCTGGCATTGGGGGCATCACTGGGCACCATCGCCGTGATCGTGCGTCAGGAGATTGTGTTGGCCATCATGGGTGGCATCTTCGTGGTGGAAGCGCTGTCGGTGATGCTGCAGGTTACTTACTTCAAATACAGCAAGAAGAAGTATGGGGAAGGCCGTCGTATTCTCAAGATGGCTCCGCTGCATCATCACTTTGAAAAGAGCGGCTGGAAAGAGACGCAGGTCGTTGTGCGGTTCTGGATCATCACCATGCTGCTGTGCCTGGTGGGGCTTTCCACCCTGAAGCTGCGGTAAGGCCGGAAAACATGTTTTCACTTCGCGATCAGCACGTACTCATCCTGGGACTTGGCGCGTCCGGGTTCGCGATGGCGCGCTGGTGCGCCCGCAATGGTGCGGTTGTGACCGTGGTGGATACCCGTCTTGCACCTCCCCAACTGGATGCCCTGAATCGTGATGTACCGCAGGCGACGTTTCTCAGCGCACCGTTTGATGCTTCGCTGGTCGAAGGTTCATCTGTTCGCGCGGTCTTCAAAAGTCCTGGATTGAAACCTGCCGAAGTTGCTCCTGTTTTAGGAGCTGCTCAGGCAATGGGTATATGGGCTTCAGGTGAATTGGGTCTCTTTTCCCAAGCCTTGGTTGATTTGAAATCATCACACAGTTACAACCCGAAGATTCTGGCGGTTACAGGTACGAATGGCAAAACTACCGTTACCTCACTGACCGGTCAATTGGTTAGCCGGGCAGGTAAATCGGTTGCCATAGCGGGCAATATTGGCCCGACGCTGCTCGACACCCTCTCCATTGGATTGGACGATGACAATTTGCCAGAGGTGTGGGTCATTGAGTTGTCCAGCTTCCAGCTTGATCAGGCGAACCGGTTCGAGCCCACAGCTGCTACGGTGCTGAACATCACCCAGGATCATCTGGACTGGCATGGTTCGATGCAAGATTACACCAGCGCCAAGGCCCGCATCTTTGGTGAGTCTGCATTGATGGTGCTTAACCGGGATGATGCTGGCGTGATGGCCTTGTTGCCCTCACCAGTCAAAGGCCGCACACCTCGCCAGTGGGTTGGATTTGGTGGCGATATGCCTCAGCGCCCTGGGGACTTTGGCATCGAGCAGGTCAATGGCATGGTGTGGCTGGTTCGCGCGCTGGAAGCCGATGAAACCCTGAAAAAACGCAAAGGCGTAGAAGAGGAGGTTCATTTCCAGCGGCTTATGCCGGCGGATGCACTGCGTATCAGGGGGCGTCATAACGCGCTGAATGCCCTGGCAGCGCTGGCTCTGGCATCCGCGGCGGGTTGCGCACTGGGTCCGTTGCTGTACGGTCTGCGTGAATACCGTGGAGAACCTCACCGGGTAGAGCCAGTAGGTGTCATCAACGATGTTGAGTTTTTCGATGACAGTAAAGGTACCAACGTCGGGGCGACAGTGGCTGCACTCAATGGATTAGGCGCAGACCGCAAAGTCGTCATCATCCTTGGCGGCGAAGGCAAAGGGCAGGACTTCTCTCCGCTGGCGGCACCGGTGGCCCGTTTTGCCCGTGCCGTGGTGCTGATCGGGCGCGATGCTGCGTTGATCCGCTCGGCGATAGAGGGTTGTGGGGTAACGGTGACGGATGCGTCCTCCATGCTGGAAGCCGTCAACATTGCTCTTGAACATGCAAAGGCCAGCGATGCTGTGCTGATGTCGCCGGCCTGTGCCAGTTTTGACATGTTCGACAACTACGAACATCGCGCCAGGGTATTTTGTGAATCAGTCAACGCACTGGCAGACAGCCGGGGCGTCGTTCCGGAGGGCATTGCATGAGTACGCTGGCCCAACAGTTCACCGGGCTTTTTTCCCGCATGTTACGTCCCGCCACGGATGCGTTGCCGGTGCGTTTGGGGACAACACGCGCTGGCGCAGGCTCAACCCCACACCATGTTTCGGGGTTCGATCAGCCGCTGGTCTGGGTTGCCGTGGTGTTGCTGGTTTGGGGGCTGGTTATGGTGTATTCGGCTTCCATCGCCATGCCGGATAACCCCAAGTTCGCCAACTACGCGCATACCCATTTCCTGCTTCGTCATGCGATCTCGCTGGTTGTTGCATTTGTTGGTGCTTTGGTGGCGTTTCAGATTCCGGTGGCAACCTGGGAGAAAGTGGCCCCCTGGCTATTCGTGGCGTCGCTGGTATTGCTGATCGCCGTGCTGATTCCCCACGTTGGCAAGGGAGTCAATGGTGCGCGGCGCTGGATCTCCCTGGGCATCATGAATTTTCAGCCCTCCGAATTGGCCAAATTGGCGGTGCTTCTGTACGCATCGGATTACATGGTTCGGAAAATGGAGGTCAAGGAAGACTTTTTTCGGGCCGTCGCCCCCATGGCTGTTGCGATTGCCGTGGTTGGCCTCCTGTTGCTGGCCGAGCCTGACATGGGAGCCTTCATGGTGATTGCCGTGATCGCCATGGGCATCCTGTTCCTGGGTGGTGTCAATGCCCGCATGTTTTTCCTGATCGCAGCTATCTTGGTGGTGGCCTTTGGTTTGATGATTGCTTTGAGCGAGTGGCGGCGTGAACGCATTTTTGCGTACCTCGATCCCTGGACCGAAAAGAACGCCTTGGGCAAGGGCTACCAACTAACCCACTCCCTGATTGCCATCGGGCGGGGTGAGATTTTTGGTGTCGGTCTGGGCGGCAGTGTGGAAAAGCTCAATTGGCTACCTGAAGCTCACACTGATTTTTTGCTGGCTGTGATCGGCGAGGAGTTTGGTCTGATTGGCGTGATCGCGGTGATTGGCATGTTCCTTTGGATGACCCGTCGCATCATGCACATTGGCCGACAAGCTATCGCGCTGGACCGCGTTTTTGCCGGGCTGGTGGCACAGGGTGTGGGTATCTGGATGGGCTTTCAGGCCTTCATCAACATGGGCGTGAATCTGGGAGCACTGCCAACGAAGGGGCTGACCCTGCCGCTGATGAGTTATGGTGGTTCCGCGATCCTGATCAGTCTTGTGGCCCTCTCTATTGTCTTGCGGATTGACTATGAGAATCGGCAACTGATGCACGGAGGACGGGCATGACCCAGCGCTGCGCACTCATCATGGCGGGGGGCACCGGAGGGCACATCTTTCCGGGCCTTGCCGTGGCCGATGCGCTGCGTGAACGCGGCTGGCGGGTGCACTGGCTGGGCGGCAAGGGCACAGAACAGCGTCCCAGCATGGAAAGTCGCCTTGTGCCACCGCGTGGATATGCCTTTGAGACACTCGATTTCTCCGGGGTACGCGGAAAAGGAAAAATGTCACTCGTGATGTTGCCTTTGCGGTTGCTGCGTGCATTCTGGCAAAGCATTGCTGTGGTTCGTCGTGTGAAGCCGGATGTGGTCGTGGGTATGGGAGGCTACATCAGCTTTCCCGGGGGAATGATGAGTGTGCTGCTGGGCAAGCCGCTGATCCTGCACGAACAAAATTCAGTCGCTGGTATGGCCAATAAAGTGCTTGCAGGGATTGCTGATCGTGTATTCACCGCCTTTCCTGGAGTGTTCAAGAAAGCGCAATGGGTGGGTAACCCCTTGCGTGTGGAGTTTCTTTCCAAAACCGATCCCGCCAGCCGTTTTGCTAACCGCACGGGGCCGTTGAAGCTGTTGGTGCTGGGTGGCAGTCTGGGTGCCAAAGCGCTCAATGAATGGGTACCACGTGCTCTTGCACTGATCCCCGGCGCGATCCGACCGGTCGTAACCCATCAAAGCGGCGCTTTGCAGATTGATGCACTGCGCGCCAACTACAGCGCTGCGGGTGTAATGGCCGAACTCACGCCCTTTATTGATGATACGGCTCAGGCCTTTGCTGATGCTGATCTCGTGATTTGTCGTGCCGGCGCGAGCACTGTCACAGAACTTGCTGCCGTGGGTGTAGCTGCGGTATTTGTCCCTTTTCCATCTGCCGTGGATGATCACCAGACTACCAACGCCCGGTTTCTGGTGGATCAGGGAGGTGGCTGGTTGTTGCCGCAGGCGCAGATCACGGCTGAAGGTTTGGCTGACATGCTGAAAAAGATGGACCGACCCGCATTACTTGCTCGGGCCACACAGGCAAAAAAACTTGAAAAAACGCAGGCTACACAAGTGCTGGTGGCTGCCTGTGAGGAACTGACCCGATGAAACACGCCATTCGCCATATTCACTTCGTCGGCATCGGCGGCGCTGGTATGTCTGGTATTGCTGAAGTACTGCATAACCTGGGCTATGCGATTTCAGGCTCTGACTTGTCCGACAGCGCGACGCTGAGACGGCTGTCGGCGCTGGGCATCAAAACCCATGTGGGGCACGAAAGTACCAACGTGGCCGGAGCCGATGCCGTGGTCACGTCGACCGCGGTGCAATCCGGCAATCCGGAGGTTATGGCCGCGCGTGAGAAGCGGATTCCGGTTGTTCCACGCGCCCTGATGCTGGCGGAGTTGATGCGTTTGAAACAGGGTATCGCCATCGCCGGCACGCATGGCAAAACCACGACAACGAGTCTGGTCGCCAGTGTGCTGGCTGAGGCGGGCATGGATCCCACGTTTGTAATTGGCGGGCGCCTCAACAGCGCAGGCGCCAACGCCCGCCTGGGCAGTGGTGACTACATCGTGGTGGAAGCCGATGAGTCGGATGCATCGTTCCTTAACCTGCTGCCCGTGATGGCGGTGGTGACCAATATCGACGCTGATCATATGGAAACCTACGGTCACGATTTCAACAGGCTCAAGGGTGCGTTTGTTGACTTCCTGCATCGCATGCCCTTCTACGGCACTGCGATTCTTTGCACGGATGACCCGGCGGTGCTGGAAATCGTACCGCAGGTGACCTGTCCGATCACCAGCTACGGATTCAACGAAGATGCGCAGGTGCGGGCAGTGGATGTACGGGCGGTGGACGGCACCATGCAATTCACTGTACAACGGCGCAACGGTGTTGTCCTGCCTGATCTGTCCGTTACCCTCAACCTGCCTGGGCGCCACAACGTACTGAATGCATTGTCAGCAATAGCCGTTGCCGTTGAACTCAACGTACCTGACGCCGCAGTGCAAAAGGCTCTGGCAGAGTTCAAGGGCGTTGGTCGGCGATTCCAACGTTACGGGGACTTACCGGCTCGTGACGGAGGCACTTTCGCCGTGATCGATGATTACGGCCACCACCCGGTGGAGATGGCGGCCACACTGGCGGCTGCACGTGGCGCGTTCCCGGGGCGGCGTCTGGTGCTGGCGTTCCAGCCGCATCGTTTTACCCGTACCCGCGATTGCTTTGAGGACTTTGTGAAGGTGATCGGACAGGCTGATGCGGTGTTGCTGGCTGAGGTGTATGCAGCCGGCGAGGTGCCTATTGTTGCTGCGGATGGCCGTTCACTGGCCCGTGCCCTGCGTGTGGCGGGCAAGGTGGAGCCCGTATTTGTGGACGAGATCACCAACATGCCACAGGTGATTGCAGACAACGCCCGAGGTGGTGACGTGGTTGTTTGCATGGGCGCAGGGTCCATTGGTGCCGTGCCCTCAAAGGTCGTTGAAATGCTACAAAATTCAGAGCTACTTATGCATAAGGGACGAGGGCCATGAGCCAATTTCTTTCACAATTTGGCAAGGTTGCCGTGTTGATGGGCGGTGCGTCTGCCGAGCGGGAGATCTCGTTGTTATCGGGCAATGGGGTCCTTCAGGCGCTGCGTGACAGTGGCGTGGATGCCCATGCGTTTGACCCTGCACAACGCGACCTGAGCGAATTGAAGCGGGATGGTTTTACACGCTGCTTCATTGCGCTGCATGGCCGTTTTGGTGAAGATGGCACGGTTCAGGGTGCGCTGGAGTTGTTGGGCATTCCATACACGGGTTCCGGCGTGATGGCCTCCAGCATCGCGATTGACAAGGTGATGACCAAGCGGGTCTGGATGGCCGAAGGCTTGCCCACGCCGCGTTATCACTTGTTGCAACGCGGTAACTACAGTGGCGAGCAGGTGCTGGCCACTCCTGCTGAGCTGGGCCTGCCGGTGATCGTCAAGCCAGCGCGGGAAGGCTCCTCGATTGGTGTGTCCAAGGTGACCGGTTACTCGGAAATGCAGGATGCTGTAGAAGCCGCCGCTGCGCTCGATGCCGATGTACTGTGTGAACAATTCATCAGCGGTGACGAAGTCACTTGCCCGGTAATTGGTACCGGCGAGGGTGCGCGGGCATTGCCGGTAATACGCATCGTTGCGCCCGAAGGCAATTACGACTACCAGAATAAATATTTCACTGACGATACCCGGTATCTTGTGCCCTGCGGTCTGCCGGCAGGTGAAGAGGAGGCCATCCAGAAAATGGTGTTGAAGGCATATAAGGTGCTGGGCTGCCGAGGCTGGGGCCGGCTCGACGTGATGATCGACGGGAAAACGCGCAAACCCTATTTGCTGGAAGTCAATACCTCGCCCGGCATGACAGGGCACTCGCTGGTTCCCATGTCAGCCAGGGCGGCCGGGATCAGTTACTCCGAATTGTGCGTGCATTTATTGGCATCCGCTACCTGTGACAACGTGATGACTGGTGTTGCCACGAGTCCGGGGGAGGTGGTGAGATGACACGGGCGAGACCTGATCCGCTGGACATCAAGCTGATGAACTTGACGGCTTCTGCGCTGTTAATTGTGTTTGTGTTGCTGGTAGCTGGTTTTCTGGTGCGCTGGGTGTCCCGTCACCCGGTGTTCGCGATTGGTGGCATTTCGGTGACGGGCGATGTCGCGCACAACAACGCTGCAACCTTGCGCGCCAATGTGGTGCATCGCCTGGGGGGAACCTTTTTCACACTTGACCTGGCGCAGGCCAGGACAGCCTTTGAATCGGTCCCATGGGTGCGTCAGGCAGTTGTCAAACGCTCGTTCCCCAACCGTCTGAAGGTTGCCCTGCAGGAACACCAGGCAGTCGCTTACTGGGGTGTTGAAGGTGACGCTATGCTGGTAAACAGTTATGGCGAAGTATTTGAAGCCAACTCGGGCGAGATCGAACAAGAGAACTTGCCCAGGCTTTTGGGCCCGGATGGGCAAGCATTGATTATTTGGGATATGTACACAAATCTTCAGCCAGCCTATGCAGCCATGGACTTGGTCCTGGAGCAACTCGAACTTACCGTGCGGGGTGGTTGGCGAGCCAAATTTGACTCTGGCGCCGAAGTGGAGCTCGGGTCTGGTTCAAACCAGGAGGTACTGGAGCGTTCCAGGCGGTTCCTTAAAACTGTGATGCAGGTTACTGCAAAACATGAGCGCACACCTGATGCGCTGGAGACTGCGGATCTGCGGTATGCGGAAGGTTACGCAATTCGCTTGCGTGGTGTGACGACAGACACTGCCGATGCGCAGAAAAAGTAGAAAACAACCGAGCAGCAGGTAAATATATGGCAAAAGAATACAAAGACCTCGTCGTGGGACTGGATATCGGCACCGCCAAGGTGATGGTGGTTGTGGCCGAAGTCTTGCCCGATGGGGATCTGAAGCTGGCCGGTCTGGGCATCGCGCCCAGCAATGGGTTGAAGCGCGGCGTGGTAGTCAATATTGACGCCACCGTGCAAAGCATTCAGCAGGCACTGAAAGAAGCCGAGCTGATGGCAGACTGCAAAATCACGCGCGTTTACACCGGCATTACTGGCAGTCATATTCGCGGTATCAATTCCAGTGGCATGGTGGCCGTGAAAGACCGCGAGGTTACGCAGACGGATGTTGCGCGTGTAGTGGAAACGGCCAAAGCCATCAACATTTCCACTGATCAGCGCCTGTTGCTGGTGGAGCCGCAGGAGTTCGTGATTGATGGTCAGGATGTCAAAGAGCCCATTGGCATGAGCGGCATTCGGCTGGAGGCCAAGGTGCATATCGTGACCGGTGCACAAGGAGCAGCAGAAAACATCATCAAATGTGTGCGTCGCTGCGGCCTGGAAGTAGAGCAACTCATGCTCAATCCATTGGCTAGTAGCTTGTCTGTGCTGACAGAAGACGAACGTGAACTGGGCGTGGCATTGGTTGACATTGGTGCAGGAACCACCGATGTAGCCATTTTTACCAATGGTGCCATTCGCCATACTGCCGTGATACCGATTGCGGGTGATCTTATTACCAGCGATATTGCCATGGCTCTACGTACTCCGACCAAAGATGCTGAAGACATCAAAGTGGAAAGCGGCTACGCCAAGCAACTACTGGCCGATCCGCAAACCCAGGTTGAAGTGCCGGGTCTGGGGGATCGCGGGCCACGCATGCTCAGCCGACAGGCGCTGGCCGGGGTGATAGAGCCGCGCATCGAGGAGATTTTTTCACTGGTACATCAAGTCATGCGTGACTCCGGCTTTGAAGAGGTGCTCTCCAGCGGCATCGTTCTGACTGGGGGCAGCTGCGTCATGCCGGGCATGGTCGAGTTGGGTGAGGACATTTTCCTCAAGCCGGTGCGCCGTGGTATTCCCAAATACACCGGAGTCCTGTCCGACATGGTGGCCCAGCCTCGTGTGGCGACGGTTATGGGGTTGTTGGAAGAGGCACGGCTGGCGCGTTTTCGTGGCTTCAAGGTGGCTCAGAAAAACGGATCCATGAAAACCGCACTCAGCCAGGTCAAAGACTGGTTTGTAGGGAACTTCTAGTCATGCTGAACATGAGCGCACGGTTAACAGGCTATTCCAGCACCATTCAGAATCGCTTGAGTTCACATTGGCGATGGCGATGTACTGATCCACCCGATGTCGGTACAGGCAAAGATACAACAAGACAGCAACGGTTTATCAATTCAGGCAACTGCAAATCAGGAGAAAAAAATGAGTATAGAAATGATTGAAGAGGGCTTCAACCTGGGTACCCGAATCAAGGTCATCGGGGTTGGTGGTGGTGGCGGCAACGCCGTAAAACACATGATTGGTTGCGATGTACAGGGCGTTGAGTTCATTTGTGCCAACACAGATGCTCAGGCTCTGAGCAACAGCGTGGCACACAAGACTATCCAACTCGGCAACAGTGGCCTGGGCGCTGGCAGCAAGCCAGACAAGGGCCGCGAATCGGCTGAGCTGGCAATTGATGACATTCGCGCGGCGATTGACGGCGCACACATGCTCTTCATCACTGCCGGTATGGGCGGTGGCACAGGTACAGGTGCCGCGCCTGTGATTGCACGTGTCGCCAAGGAAATGGGCATTTTGACTGTGGGTGTGGTAACCAAACCCTTTGATTGGGAAGGCGGTCGTCGCATGACCAATGCCGACAACGGGCTGGCCGAACTCGAAGCCAATGTGGACTCACTCATTGTTGTGCTCAACGAGAAACTGCTCGAGGTGATGGGTGAAGATGTTACCCAGGACGAGGCCTTTGCCCATGCCAACGATGTATTGAAGAATGCAGTTGGAGGCATTGCCGAGATCATCAATGTGCCAGGCCATGTGAACGTTGACTTTGAAGACGTGCGCACAGTCATGGGTGAGCCGGGCAAAGCCATGATGGGCACGGCAGTGGCGAAGGGACCTGACCGTGCGCGTATTGCTGCCGAACAGGCCGTGGCCTGTCCGCTGCTCGAAGGCATTGACCTGTCTGGCGCCAAGGGCGTACTGGTGTTGATCACTGCAGCTAAAGGCTCACTCAAGCTGAGCGAATCCAAGCTGGCCATGAACACCATTCGTGCGTATGCATCGCCGGACGCCCATGTGATTTACGGCACAGCTTATGACGATAGCCTGATGGATGAAATTCGCGTCACCGTAGTAGCTACCGGACTTAGTCGCCAGGGCATCCGTCGCACGGCACCGCCGTTGCAGATTTTGCGCACCGGGACCGACAACGTGCCGTTTCATGTCCCGACCACAAGCCACACTCCTGCAGGCATGGTGCAGCCTGACTACCAAAACATGGGAACCCCAAGCGTGTGGCGCACCCGCGACCGTACACAAGCGGCAGCCAAAGTGGATGCGTTGTCCAGTGGCGGCATGGATGACTACGAAATTCCGGCCTATCTGCGGAAACAGGCTGATTGATAAAACCCCCCGGCTACGCGTACTGCGTGTCGCTACGCTTTCCCTCTTGCGGGGGCGCACCTCTGTGGCCCGGCCTGGCCGGCTCCACGGTGTTTCTGGCGAATAACACGCACTTTGGATGCCGGAGGCCCTTTGCGCTACTTTTACAATAGCCCCGTGTTGCAGCAACGAACCCTCAAATCCCTCACCCGCGCCGTTGGCGTGGGTGTGCACAGCGGGCAACGGGTGGAGTTGACGTTGCGGCCTGCACAGCCCGACATGGGTATCGTGTTTCGGCGTGTGGATTTACCCACGCCGGTGGATATTCCCATGTCGGCCAGCGCGGTCTCCGATACCCGCATGGCCACCACGGTGTCCAACGGCGGGGCGAAGGTGGCTACTGTCGAGCATCTGATGTCGGCCTGCTCGGGATTGGGCATCGACAACCTTTATGTGGACATCACTGCCGAAGAGGTGCCGATTCTGGATGGCTCGGCCGCTTCCTATGTGTTTCTGCTGCAAAGCGCAGGTATCGAGCTGCAAAATGCACCGCGCCGGTTCATCCGCGTGAACAAGCCGGTTGAAGTGCGTGAGGGGCAGGGTGCGTCTGAACGCTGGGCGCGTCTGGAGCCTTTCCATGGCTACAAGCTGAGTTTCGAGATCGACTTTGATCATCCTGCTGTGGACTCCACTGGCCAGCGGGTGGAATTTGACATGAGCGTGCATTCCTATTCACGCGACATCGCACGGGCCCGCACGTTCGGGTTCACCAAAGACGTGGAGATGATGCGGGTCAACGGCCTGGGCCTGGGTGGCGGACTGGACAACGCCATCGTGATGGACGACTACAAGGTGCTCAACGCGGGTGGCCTGCGGTACGACGACGAGTTCGTCAAACACAAGATTCTCGATGCGATGGGCGACCTGTATATGCTGGGCAAACCATTGCTGGCCAGCTACAGTGCCTTTCGCTCAGGGCACGCGCTCAACAACAAGCTGGCTCGTGCACTCTTGTCGCGTACCGATGCCTGGGAGCTGGTGACCTTTGCAGATGACAAACTTGCACCCAATGGTTTTGCGCAACTGGCTAGAGCCTGGTAATTTTTACTGCTTTGGGGTGCAGTGTATTGTTTGCTCCTTACGCAGGCACCGGGCAACCCGGGTTCAGATGCTACGGACTGTTAGTGCTCAAATGGATGCATGCTGAATTCCTGGGCGCGCCAGTGCTTATGGCAAAAAAAATCCCAACCAATAAAGGTCGGGATTTCAAACAATGGTGGGCCGTGTAGGACTTGAACCTACGACCAAAGGATTCAGGTTTGCATGAGTTTCCCCACTCCCTGGACTATCTCATCACCCTCGCCACGGATTGCTCCGTTCGTTAGGGTGCCGGGCGCTCGTGGGGTGATTATCGGATTGGCTCCTCACACCCTAGTCTCTGCACCTTCTCACTTACTAATCTTGCGATCTGCCTTCAGTGAGCTTGGCTCAGGATTGCCGGGCCAATGACTGACTGACGGTTTCCCTGAATTCACCCGGTTTTCCACTGCCACTTTCGCGGCAGGGTCACCAACTCGATGAGTCCTCTGCTCTAACCAACTGAGCTAACGGCCCAAATCAGGCGATATTGTAAGGGTGTAGTCACATCCGGGCTACTTAGGGCGGCTCAACGCATGGCTTACCAGTTTGGAAGTGATGTCCACAATCTGGATCATCCTCTCATAAGCCATACGAGTGGGGCCAATCACCCCCAACGTTCCCACAATTTGTCCATCCACCTCGTAGGGCGCACTGACGACTGACAGCTCTTCAAATGGCACGACCTGGCTTTCACCACCAATAAAGATGCGCACCCCCTCGGCTTGACCCGCAATATCCAGCAGGCGCATGAGCTGGGCTTTTTGTTCAAACAGCTCAAAAGCCCGGCGCAGGTGCCCCATGTCGTTGGAAAAGTCCGTGACTGCCAGCAGATTTCGCTCACCGGAAATCACCACTTCGTCCTGAGTCTGGGTAATGGCTTCAGAGCTGACGGTCACAGCCGCCTGCATGAGCGCGGCGATTTCCGAGCGCAGTGACTCCACTTCGGCCTTCAGTCGCTCCTGCACCTGTTCAATGGCAAGCCCGATGTAATTGGTGTTCAGGTAGTTGGCAGCCTCTACCAGTTGGGCTTGTGAATAATCCAGCTCGGTAAAAATGACCCTGTTTTGAACATCACCATCAGGCGAGACGATGATCACGAGCAGACGGCGCTCGGACAATCGCAGAAACTCAATGTGCCGAAACACCGACGAACGGCGGGGTGCGATAACCACGCCCACAAACTGGGACAGACTGGAGAGCAAGTTGGCTGCGTTGGATATGACTTTCTGTGGTTGATCTGGCGCGAGGCTTTGGGCCGCAAACTGACTGTGTCCTACGGTCAGCATGGTGTCCACAAACAGCCGATAGCCACGAGCCGTTGGGATTCGCCCTGCTGACGTGTGAGGGCTGACGATCAACCCCAACTCTTCCAGATCGGACATCACATTGCGAATGGTTGCCGCAGACAACTCCAGTCCGGAAGCTCTGGATAAAGTGCGTGATCCCACCGGCTGCCCGTCAGCTATGTAGCGCTCGACGAGCGCTTTCATTAACAACTTGGCACGATCATCGAGCATGTTTTGATTTTACTTTTTTGTTGCCCATTTGCCACGCTTTTCGTATTTATATACGGATAGGGATCAGTCCGTATTTCTCTCAAAAATAACCACGTGATCTACTTCTGTCCGAATGCCGATCCACTCGCCAATCTTGTGGTCATGGTGGCTGGGCACATGGGCCAGCACAGCCTCACCGGTTTGCAAGCGCAGGGTGTATAAAAACTCCGAACCGCGAAACGCCTTGCGCACGATCTCGGCTTTCACCGGGGCGTTGTCGTCGTGAACAATGTCGTCCGCGCGTAGCAGCACATCACATTCGCCCGAAGGAAAAGCGCCCGGCAGCGGGCATTCCGCCACGTCAGGCAGATCGCCCAGCGCGGTGTGCACCACCACGCGGTTGCCGCCCACTTCGCGCAGCGTGGCAGGTGTGAACACGCCGTGCCCGATGAAGTCCGCCACAAAACGGGTAGCCGGGCGGTGGTAGAGCGAATAGGCGTCGTCCCACTGGTGCAACTGGCCTTCATGCATCACGCCAATGGTGTCGCCAATGGCAAACGCTTCCAGCTGGTCGTGCGTAACAAACAGTGCAGTGGCTTTCGCAGCCTTGAGGATGGTGCGCACTTCATGCGCCAGGCGCTCACGCAGGTCTACGTCCAGGTTGGAGAACGGTTCGTCCAGCAGCAGCAACTGGGGTTTGGGCGCCAGTGCGCGGGCCAGCGCCACACGTTGCTGCTGGCCACCGGACAGTTCGTGTGGGTAACGCGCCTCGGAACCTGACAGGCCCACCAGCGCCAGCACCTCCGCCACGCGGCTGGAGCGCTCTGCCCGCGGCAGATGGTGAATGCCAAAGCTCACGTTGTGGCGCACGTCCAGATGCGGAAACAAGGCGTAGTCCTGAAAAACCATGCCAATACGGCGTGCCTCCGGCGCTACCAGCTGGCCCGCTGCGCTCACCACGTTGCCCGACAGCTTGATGGCGCCGCTGGTCACCGGCTCCAGGCCGGCCACTGCACGCAACAAGGTGGTCTTGCCGCAGCCTGAGGGGCCGATCAGCACGCCAATATCGCCGGCGCGCAAGCCAAATGACACCTCTTTCACAGCAGGTTGCGCTCGCCCGCTGTACTGCACGCTGAGTTTTGTCAGTTCCAGAAACATGCAGAAGATTGTAGATGCTTACAATTCTCATTTGCATCTTGCTGGGGTTCATCCATTTATGCCGTCTCGCCGGCTTCGTCATTTCTTTCTGCTGCTGCTCACCCTGGCCTTGATGCTGCCCGTGCTGGCGGTGCTGGCGTCGTGGTGGCCGTCGTCTGGCGACGCGGCAAATCAGTCGCGGCAGATTCTGGCGGAGATGTCCCGCACGGTTTTGCCGGACTATGCATGGACAACACTGCGCTTGTGTGTGATGGTGGGGTTGGGAGTGATGTTGGTGGGGCTGGCCTGTGCAGCCGCTGTGACCCTGTTTGAATTCCCCGGGCGCCGGTTTTTTGAATGGGCCTTGCTGCTGCCGCTGGCCATGCCCGCTTATGTGGTGGCTTATGCCTATACCGACTTCCTGCAGTTCAGCGGGCCGCTGCAAACTGCCTTGCGCGCCAGTCTGGGGCTGGAAGGGCGCATGTTTGCGGAGGTGCGCGGTTTGGGCGGTGCCGCATGGGTGTTCACCTTTGCCCTGTATCCCTACGTTTACCTGCTGGCCCGCACCGCGTTGGGTGAGCGGGCCACCCACCTGATGGAGGCAGCCCGTCTTTTGGGCGCGCCTTTGTCCCGGCGAATCCGTGTGGTGGCCTTGCCACTGGCGCGCCCGGCGGTGGCGGCCGGCATGGCGCTGGCACTGATGGAAACGCTGGCTGATTTTGGCGTGTCCAGCTACTTTGGCATCCAGACTTTTACGGCAGGCATTTACAAGGCCTGGCTGTCGATGGACAACCGCATCGCCGCTGCCCAGCTGGCCACCATGCTGCTGGTTCTGGTGGCGGTGTTGATGGGTCTGGAACACCGGGCGCAGCGGCGCATGCGGTTTGCTGCGCCACAAGGGGCGCGGGCTGGTTCTTCTGAAGCGCAGCCCATTGTCCTCGCTGGCTGGCGCCGTTGGCTGGCAGTTGGCGTTTGCACTGCGCCTGTGCTCGCCGGCTTTGTTTTACCCACTCTATTCATGCTGCGCCCTCTGGCGGCGGACTGGTCGCTGCTATCGTGGGGGCAGTTCATGGCCTGGTCGCTCAACAGTATCCGGCTGGGCGCAATGACATCGGTGCTTGCGGTTGCTGTGGCGCTGGTTCTGGCATTCGGTCTGCGGCGTGCGCCAGACTGGTGGACGCGTGTGGCCGCGCACCTGGCGAGTCTGGGCTATGCCATTCCCGGCGCGGTGATTGTGGTGGGTCTGCTGTTGCCGGTGGGCTGGTTGCAGGCCGTGGCGCCGCAAAGCAGTGTGGGGTATTACATGACTGCTACGTCGCTGGGTCTGGTCTGGGCCTATCTGGTGCGGTTTTGTGCGGTGGCGCTGCAGTCGGTGCAAAGCGGCTACACACGCATTCCCGCGAGCTTTGACGATTCGGCCCGCATGCTGGGCACGGGCGACGCGGGTTTGCTGCGGCGCGTGCACTGGCCCTTGCTCAAACGCTCCACCGCAGCGGCGGCGTTGCTGGTGTTTGTCGATGTGATGAAAGAACTGCCTGCCACGCTGGTGCTGCGCCCCTTCAACTCCGACACGCTGGCGGTGGTGGCTTATCAGCTCGCACGCGACGAGCGGCTGGGTGAGGCGGCGTTGCCATCACTGGCTTTGGTGCTGGTGGGTTTGATCCCGGTGCTGTTGCTGGGGCGTACGCTGCATACCGGGCGGCATCACAGCCGGAGAAAATAATCAGCTGCCTCAGCGTATATTCGCATCTGTTGATGTAAATAGATGCCTGAAACCGACTTGTTGTCGATACGGAGTACTTGCAAAATGGTCAAGCGTGCGGTTAAAAAAATCCAGGAAGTGCCAGTTGAAACGGACGAAGTGTTCGAATTGGCGGCCGAGCTTTTCCGTGTCATGTCAGCACCGATGCGCCTGAAAATCATCAGTAGTCTGTGCAATCGGGAAAAAAATGTGAGTGAATTGCTGGGTGAAATCGAAACAACCCAGCCAAATATGTCACAGCACCTCAATACGCTGTATCAGGCCGGTGTGCTGGGAAAACGCAGGGATGGCGTGCAAATTTATTACCGGATCATTGATGAACGGGTAGCCAATTTGTGTCGTGCCGTCTGTACGCAAATTGCCATTGATGGTGAATATGCTGTCTGATGATGACCAGATTTCCGGGATGGCACGGGTTTCTACGGTGTTGGCAACAAGAAGATGGCCTTATATTCCGTATATAAGGAATTGATCATAAAACGTTTTATGCTATTTGTTCACGGATAAACAAGGAGATTGAGTGATGAAGTTGAATGCGCTAATGCTGGCCGGTGGGCTGGTAGTTGTATCCGGTTGGGCCGATGCTCAGGCCGTTGATCCACTGCAGGTTCGGAGTTGGGCGGCCGCGTGCGCCAGCTGCCATGGCACCAACGGTGTTGCCCAGGCGGGCAACGAGTCATTGGCTGGTGCCAACAAAGATGACATGCTGAAGAAGTTGCTGGATTTCAAGACCGGGAAAAAACCCGCAACCATCATGCATCAGCTCTCCAAGGGTTACTCCGACGAGCAGCTCGCTGCATTGGCTACCTATTTCGCCGCCCTGAAAAAATAAGAAAGACCTCATCATGATGAAACGTCGTCAATTTGTACAAACCGTCGGCACAGCGGGCTCGCTCGGGGCCTTCGGCTTGATGTCCGGTTGCGCTACCAGCGGCAGCGGCAAGGGGCCCAAGGTTGTGGTGATCGGTGGTGGCTATGGTGGCGCCACTGCGGCCAAGTATGTGCGCATGTGGTCCGACTATGGCATTGATGTCACACTGGTCGAGCCCAACAGTGCCTTCATTTCGTGCCCCATCTCCAATCTGGTCCTGGGCGGCAGCAAGACCATGGCCGACATCACTACGCCATATGACAATCTTGTCAAGCGCCACGGTGTGCAGCTCGTGCAGGACATGGTGACCCGCATTGACCCGGAAAAGCGTATGGTCATGCTGGCCAAAGGCGGCCAGTTGCCTTACGACCGGTTGATCGTTTCGCCGGGCGTCGATTTTATGTGGGAAAACCTGCCTGGAATGGCTAAAGACGGTGCCAAAGACAAGGTGCTGCACAGCTGGAAAGCTGGTGCCCAGACCGTGGCCTTGCGCAAACAGCTGGAAGCCATGCCCGATGGTGGCGTGTATGCGCTCTCTATCCCGCTGGCACCGTACCGCTGCCCTCCTGGTCCCTATGAACGCGCCTGTCAGGTAGCCAGTTACTTCGCCAAAGCCAAACCCAAGAGCAAGGTGCTGATTCTGGATGCCAATGATGACGTTACCTCCAAAGGCCCGCTGTTCAAGAAGGCCTGGGCTGATCGCTACGCAGGCATGATTGAATACCGCCCCAAGCACAAAGTCGTGGATGTGGATGCCACCACCAATACATTGAAATTTGAGTTCAACGACGATGTGAAGGCGGCCGTGCTGAACGTCATTCCCGAAATGCGTGCGGGGGACATTGCGGTGAACACCGGTATGGCAACGGCCAACAAGCGTTGGTGCGAAGTGGATTTTCTGACGCACGAATCCATTGCCGTGAAGAACGTGCACGTGCTGGGTGACTCCATCCAGATCGCGCCGGCCATGCCCAAATCGGGCCACATGGCAAACCAGCATGGTAAAACCTGCGCGGCCGCTGTGGTGGCGTTGCTGACCGGCAAACAGCCCAATCAACTGCCAATTTACAACAATACCTGCTACAGCTTTGTGAGTGCAGAAGATGTCGTGCATGTCTCCAGCGTTCACCGGTATGACGCCGAGAAGAAAACCATGCTCACCGTGGCTGGTTCTGGCGGCGTATCCGGCGCAGCCAATGAACTGGAAGGGCGCTATGCCATGGCATGGGCGCGCAACATCTGGGCTGACACGCTCGCCTGAAAGATTCATTGCAAGGTCGAAAGATGAAAGCAGGTTGCAAATGGGTTGCTGCCTTGACTATGGCGGTGGCAGCGGGTGCGTGGGCGCAACAGGCTGACGAAGCGCGTGCCAAGAAAATTGTTTCAGGCGTCTGCTTTGTCTGCCATGGTGCTGAGGGAGAGTCTTCAAGCGAGGTGTTTCCACGCCTGGCCGGCCAGCATTCGCAATACATTGCACGGCAACTTGAAAATTTCAAATCCGGCAAGCGCAAGAGCACCGCAATGGTTGAAATGGTGGCCAAGTTGACGCCTGGCGAAATGGTGGCATTGGGCAAGTATTTTGAAAAACAGAATGTAACTGCCGAGCCTCCCAAGGATGTGGCTTTGGCCGCCGTTGGGCGCTACATTTTTCACAAGGGCAATACATACAGCGGGGTTGCTGCCTGCGTCAGCTGCCATGGCGAGGGTGCATTGGGCACCACCAGCATGCCCCGACTGGCGGGCCAACACGCGGCTTATACGGAAAACCAGCTCAAGCTGTTCAACACCCGCGAACGCACCAATGACAACGCGGTTATGCATTCGATCGCATCCAAAATGACGTCACTGGAGATAGCCGCGGTGGCCGAGTACCTTAGTGGAAAATAAGCTTGGGAAGATGTAATCACGCTCAATGCACAAGGTGAAATCATGACCTTCTTGACCCTGAGGGTTGCAAGAATGTGTGTGCAACTTTGTGATCTGGCTGTGCTTGTGGTGGTTGCCTGCGCCGTAACACCTGTACTGGCACAGGCCCCTGCCTCTATCGGCGCCCGATCTGTGCAAGTAGTGGTCCCGGACATGGTGGCAAAAAATGTGTCCCCTTCTGTTTGGTACGTTGAGGGTTTGGGTGCGTTGGGATCCAGTGCCAATCAGAACTTTATTTCAAACTCGGCGTTCATTGTTACCTCCGCCGGAGTAGTCGTCATCGATGCATTGGGCTCACCAGTATTGGCGGACCGGTTGATACGGGAAATCCGCAAGATAACGCCAATCCCGGTTACTCATGTCATCGTTACGCACTATCATGCAGATCATATATATGGTCTGCAGACCATGAAAACCCGGGGAGCGCGCATCATTGCGCACCGGGCCGCCCAAGAGTATCTGAACTCTGACAACGCACGTTTGCGGCTTGAAGTGTCCCGGCAGGAGCTGGGCCCCTGGATTGATGACACAACGCAATTGGTGCCGGCTGACGAATGGATTGACGATTTGAGAGAACTCTCCGTGGGAGGAGTGCGTTTCATATTGCAACCGATGGGCCCTGCGCACACACCGGAAGACCTGGTGGTATACATGCCAAAAGAAAAAGTGCTCTTTGCAGGTGATCTTGTTTTTCGCAGTCGCATTCCCTATGTTGGCCAGGCTGACAGCGCACACTGGATCCAATCACTGGACACGCTTTTGGCCTTTGACCCGATCGTGATCGTTCCCGGGCATGGCCCGATCTCATCGGAAGCTCGCAAAGACATGGAATTAACACGTGATTACCTGAACTATCTTCGCACTACCATAGGCAAAGCAGCCCGGAACATGGAGCCATTCGAAGACGCGTATCAAGCGACTGACTGGACACAGTTCGAGCATCTCCCCCTGTTTCGTGTGGCGAACCGCATGAATGCCTACAACACCTACTTGTTGATGGAAAGAGAGGGGCCGTGAGCATCAATCACCATACCTTGCGACGCCCTGAATGGTTTGCTGCAGCCGGGCTATCCGTGACTACGACTCGGTCCGCATCGGCTGTGCTACCGGCTCCCGAATCGCTGGCCGATGAGCTGGCAAAAGCCCTCAAATCAGGGCAGCCGCTGATGGTCATGGTGAGTCTGGATGGTTGCCCGTTCTGTCGTGTTGCCCGTGACAACTACCTCGAACCCATGCGACGGCAGGAAAGTATGCCGATATTTCAGATCGATATGCGCAGCGCGGCGGCTGTGCGTGATTTCAACCGCGTCATCGTCACACATGACCAGTTGGTCCGTGCCTGGAAAATCAAGGTCGCGCCTACTGTTTTGTTTTTTGGCTCCGGTGGAAAGGAAGTGGCAGAGCGGATGGAGGGCGCCTATATTGAAGACTTCTATGCAGCCTATCTGGAGCAGCGAATCAAGGCTTCGCGAGCGGCCATCAAAGTTTGAGAAAAAGAGATAAACAATGAAACCCCTGATGACAACATGCGCCATGTGCGTTTTGGGTGCCTTGATCTCCCTTCCCGTTCTCGCTGTCGAGGTGGCTTTCCGTCAGGTCGTGGACGGTGTGTATGCCTACATCGGTGAAACGGACGGACGCACTTACGAAAACGAAGCGCTGAACGCCAATATCGGTCTGGTGGTCACCCCTGAAGGGGCGGTGCTGATCGACAGTGGTGCTACCTTCCAGTCTGCCCGCAAGATCCAGGAGGCCGTCAAAAAAGTCACCTCCCAACCGGTCAAGTGGGTTATCAACACCGGTGGGCAAGATCATCGCTGGCTGGGGAATGGCTATTTCCAGGAACAAGGGGCGCAGATCATGGCTCACGCCAGTGCCGAATCCGACATGAAAGCTCGCGCTGGAGGCCATCTGGAAGCCCTCAAAGTGCTCAAGGAACGACTGGACGGCACCATACCAACCCTTCCCAACCGATTTGTGAAAGACAATGACACCCGTCTGGCGCTGGGCGGCGTGGTGATCGAACTCAAATACCGTGGCGGCGGACACACCCCGGGCGATATGATGGTCTGGCTGCCTCAAAAGAACGTCATGTTCACGGGTGACGTGGTTTACGCTGATCGAGCTCTGGGCCTCATTCCGGTGAGTCTTACCAAAACGTGGCTCCAAAGTTTTGCACTGATTGATGAGATCAACCCTCAAATACTGGTCCCCGGCCACGGCAATGTGACCAATGTGGCAACAGCCCGGGCGCAAACACGAAATCTGCTGCTTGCCCTGCGCGCCCATATGAAGAAGGCGGTTGATGACGGCACCGACATCAGCGCCGCAGTCAAGAGCTTTGACGCCGGCCCCTATGCGGGGCTCAAGCATGCGGGCGTGTGGATTCCCCAGCTAGCCAACATGACCTATCTGGAAATCGAGCGCGAATAACGCAGGGCATCTGCGCCCCATAATAGACGTTTCCAAAGAATTCAAGAAATTCGCTTGTCGCTGTCATGGGGTGGCGACCAAGGGGAAGCAACAAGCGGGAGCTGCATGTCGAACCAGTTTTTTGAGAAGCCCATTCTCAACTCCCCATACGACTATCCTGGCCGTCACTGGGAGCTTGATGCGTCTGGCCAACCCACGCAGCAAGTCGTTGCAGATCGCCGCCGGGCCGAATTCATCACGCCCATACCCAAACCCAAAAAACAGAAGGGTGCAGCCCGGCAAGACGCGCTGATCTTTGATGAAGCCCTGTCTTCGCAAGAGCAGCAATACCACTCCGCCATCATCAACGGCGTGCGCGCCGAGGTGGACAAATGGCGTGCCCTGCCCAACCCGGCAGACTGGCGAGTTACCCCAGAGACTGCACGATTGCTCCAGCACTGGCGGTGCCATCCATTCAGTGGCGTGCGCCCCTTCTTTTGTCAAGTCGAAGCGGTGGAGACTGCCATCTGGCTCACCGAGGTGGCCCCGCAACTGGGCAAAAGTGCGGCGCAGTTTCTAGGGCATCTAGAAAGCGCCAACCAGGAGGCCAACCCCGGCCTGATGCGCCTGGCGCTCAAGCTTGCCACCGGAGCAGGCAAGACCACCGTCATGGCCATGCTGATCGCCTGGCAAACCATCAACGCAGTGCGCCGCCCCACCAGCAAGAAATTCACGCGCGGCTTTCTTATTGTTGCCCCTGGCCTCACCATCAAGGACAGGCTGCGTGTGCTGCAACCCAACGACCCTGACAGCTACTACGCCAACCGCGAACTGGTGCCCGGCGACCTCATGCCCGAGCTGGGCAAGTCCAAAATCGTCATTACCAACTACCACGCCTTCAAGCTGCGCGAGCGCCTGGAACTGTCCAAAGGCGGCCGCCTGCTGTTGCAAGGGCGCGGTGGCGACGAGCTCCATACGCTCGAATCCGAAGGGCAGATGCTCCAGCGCGTCATGCCAGAGCTGATGGGCTTGCCCAGCATCATGGTCATCAACGACGAGGCGCACCACTGCTACCGCGAAAAACCCAAGGCGCAGACCGACGAAGACCTCACGGGCGACGAAAAAAAAGAAGCCGAAGACAACAACGAAACCGCCCGGCTGTGGATTTCCGGCATCGAGGCCGTCAACCGCAAGCTGGGTGTCACCCGCGTGATGGATCTCTCGGCCACCCCTTTCTTCTTGCGCGGCTCGGGCTATGTGGAGGGCACGCTCTTCCCCTGGACGATGAGCGACTTCTCGCTCATGGATGCCATCGAGTGCGGCATCGTCAAGCTGCCCCGCGTGCCCGTGGCCGACAACCTGCCCGGTGCGAGCCAGGGCGACATGCCTGTTTTTCGCAACCTCTGGGAAAACATCCGCGCAGACATGCCCAAGAAAAGTCGGGCCAAGGCCGAGGGGCTCGACCCGCTCAAGCTGCCCACCCGGTTGCAAACCGCCCTCGAAGCACTCTACGGCCATTACCAAAAGACTTTTGACCTCTGGCAAACGCAGGGCATCCATGTGCCGCCGTGCTTTATCGTCGTTTGTCAGAACACCTCGATTTCCAAATTGGTGTACGACTACATCAGCGGCTTTGACCGATTGAGCGCCAATGGCTCCAAAACCCCAGTTCCCGGACGCTTGCCCCTGTTTCGCAACACCGACGAGCACGGCACCCCCCTGGCCCGCCCCCGCACCCTGCTCATCGACAGCGAGCAACTCGAATCCGGCGAAGCACTGGACGACAACTTTCGTGCCATCGCTGGCCCCGAGATCGAGGCCTTCAAGCGCGAAATTCTGGAGCGCGGCGGCAAACTGGCTGACGAACTCAAGTCCGGCAAGGCGCTGGACGATGCCGCCATCCTGCGCGAGGTGATGAACACCGTGGGCAAACCCGGCAAACTGGGCGAATCCATCCGCTGCGTGGTGTCCGTCTCCATGCTCACCGAAGGCTGGGACACCAACACCGTCACCCACGTGCTGGGCGTGCGCGCCTTTGGCACCCAGCTACTGTGCGAGCAAGTCATTGGCCGCGCCCTGCGCCGCCAGTCTTATGAGCTGAACGAAGAAGGCCTGTTCAACGTCGAATACGCCGACGTGCTGGGCATCCCCTTCAACTTCAATGCCGAACCCGTGGTGGCCCCGCCGCAAAAGCCGCGCGACACCGTGCAGGTCAAAGCCATCAAGCCCGAGCGCGACCCGCTGGAAATCCGCTTTCCGCGCGTCGAAGGCTACCGTGTCGAGTTGCCCGAAGAGCGCATCAACGCCCGCTTCACCGAAGACTCCACCCTCAAACTCACACCCGAGCTGGTCGGCCCCACCGCCAACCACAACGCGGGCATCATCGGCGAAGGCGTCGATCTGACGGTCAAGCACCTACAGAACATCCGCCGCGCCACCCTGCTCATGCACCTCACCCAGCACCTGCTGGGCAACCACTACCGCGACCCCAACGGCGAACTCAAACTGCACCTCTTTAGCCAACTCCGGCGTGTTGCCGCCCAGTGGCTCGATCAGCACCTGATCTGCCTGGGCAACACCACTGCCGCCCAGCTCATGTACCCGCAACTTGCCGACATGGCCTGCGGCAAAATCGTCGCCGCCATCAACCGCGCCCACATCGAGCAAGGCCACGAACAAAGCATCAGCACCGTGCGCGCCCTGCTCGACCCCTACAACCCCGTGGGCAGCACGCGACACGTCAACTTCAACACCTCCAAAACCACCCGCTGGAACACCGACGGCACCTCCACGGGTGGCCCCAAATGCCACCTCAACTGGGTCATTCTTGACAGCGACTGGGAGGCCGAGTTCTGCCGCGTCGCCGAGGCACACCCCAAAGTGCTCGCCTACGTCAAGAACCACAACCTCGGCTTTGAAGTGCCCTATCTTCTGGCGGGCGAGGCGCGCCACTACCGGCCCGACTTCATCCTGCGCGTGGACGACGGCCGCGGCCCAAGCGACCCGCTGCACCTCATTGTGGAAATCAAAGGCTACCGCGGCGAAGACGCCAAGATCAAGAAAGAAACCATGCAGGTCTATTGGCTGCCCGGCGTCAACGCCCTGGGCGCCCATGGCCGCTGGGCCTTCGCTGAGTTCACCGAGGTCTACGCCATGCAGGACGACTTTGGCCGCGAGATAGAGGCCGCATTCAATGGGCTCATCACAACAAGCACGGCAAAAGGGAGCCAGACATGAAAAAAGAGACCGTTGAATCGCTGACCAACAACTTTGAATCGCACGCGCAGCAAACAGACACGGGCGTGGAATTCTGGTTGGGCCGGGACATCCAGCACCTGCTGGGTTACGCCGAATGGCGCAACTTCGGAACCGTCATTTCCCGAGCCAAAACCGCTTGTGAAATTTCAGGCCACCCAGTGACCGACCATTTTGTTGACGTCAACAAAATGGTCGACTTGGGTTCCGGCAGCCAGCGCGAGGTGGATGACATCATGCTCACCCGCTATGCCTGCTACCTCATCGCCCAGAACGGCGACCCGCGCAAGCCCGAAATCGCCTTTGCGCAAACCTACTTTGCCATCCAGACCCGGCGTGCCGAATTGATCGAGCAGCGCCTGCTGGAAGTCGAGCGCGTGCAGGCGCGTCGCAAACTCACTGAAACGGAAAAAGAACTCTCCCAGGTGATCTACGAGCAAACGGGGGGCAATCAAGACTTTGCCTCCATCCGCAGCAAGGGCGACCATGCCCTCTTTGGCAAAAGCACCCAAGCCATGAAAGCGCAGTGGAAAGTGCCAGACAGCCGCCCACTGGCCGACTTTGCGCCCACCATCCTCCTCAAGGCCAAAGACTTCGCCACAGAAATCACCATCTTCAACGCCCGCCAGCACCAGATGGGCAACGAAGCCGCCATTGCCAAAGAGCATGTCACCAACAACAAAGCCGTGCGCAGCACCCTGCTGGAGCGTGGCATTCGCCCCGAAAGCCTGTTGCCCGCCGAAGATGTGAAAAAGGTCGAACGCCGCCTTCAGTCTGAAGACAAAAAGGCGCTCAAGAAACCTGACGCACTCGACTCTTGAACATCACCATGGCCACCCGCAAACCCAAAGCCCAAGCCCCGGTAGAAAGCCCCGGCCAGACTCTGGCCGCGCCGTTGCTGCCTCGGCCAGAAAACCTGGCCAAGCTGGTTTTCTTCATCCGAGGCGAGAAGGGCATGCTCGATACCGATCTGGCCATGCTCTACGGTGTCGAAACCGGGGCGCTGAACCGAGCCGTCAAGCGCAATGCCGAGCGCTTCCCGGTAGACTTCATGTTTCAACTCAACCCCGACGAGTGGGACAACTTGAAATGCCAGATTGGCATTTCAAGCGCACACGGAGGCCGTCGCGCCGCACCCTACGCCTTCACCGAACAAGGCGTCGCCATGCTCTCCAGCGTGCTGCGCTCGCAGCGCGCGGTGGAAGTCAACATCGCCATCATGCGCACCTTTGTGCAACTGCGCCGCCTGATGGACTCCAACCGTGACCTCGCCCGCCGCATCGACGCGCTCGAAGCCCGCTACGACGAACAGTTCTCATCCGTCTTCGATGCCATCAAGCAACTCATCACCGACGACAAACAACGCAAAGCCAAGCCGCGCATCGGCTTTCTTTAACGGTTTCACCCGAACCCCCACGCCATGGCCACCCCACCCAAAGCCCCCAAAAAACCCAAAGCCCCCCTCCAGGTTGAAACCCTCAAGCACGACGACGCTTCGCGCAAGAACATCCCCACGGCGGAATACCAGTCCGTCATGTCCGACACCGACAAGGCGCCCATCCGCGTGGCCTACGAGCGGCGCAACAAAGACCTCGACCCCCAGCTCGTCTGGCGCGGCAAAGAGCAGCAGGACTGGAGCGACCTCATCGTGCAGGCCCCGCCGCTGTACATCCAGGAGAAAGTGCACCCCAAGGTGCTCATCGACGACCTGCGCCGCCAGACCGAAGCCGCCCAGGCCGCAGAGGCCAAAGAGAAAAGCGGCTACGTGGCCGATTTGTTTGCCGATCCTTTTGCCGACTTCAACGGCCTGCCCAGCGCTGATGCGCGCACCGAGTTCTACCAGCACGACGCGCACTGGGCCAACCGCATGATCTTGGGCGACAGCTTGAGCGTGATGGCCAGCCTGGCCGAGCGCGAAGGCCTGCGCGGCAAGGTGCAATGCATTTATTTTGACCCGCCCTACGGCATCAAATTCAACAGCAACTTCCAGTGGAGCACCACCAGCCGTGACGTGAAAGACGGCAACCAAAGCCACATCACCCGCGAGCCCGAGCAAGTCAAAGCCTTCCGCGACACCTGGCGCGACGGCATCCACAGCTACCTGACCTACCTGCGCGACCGCCTCACCGTGGCCCGCGACCTGCTCACCGACTCGGGGTCGATCTTTGTGCAGATTGGGGACGAGAATGTGCACCGGGTGCGGGCGGTGATGGAGGAGGTATTTGGGGATGGTAGTTTTGTTAGCCAGATTGACTTTAAGAAAACTGCCGGGCAAACAGATGGAGTTCTTGCAAACATTCGCGACTACATTGTTTGGTACTGCAAGGACCCTGATCGAATGAAGTCTCGGAACCTGTTTAATGAAAAGAGTTCCATTAACGTTGAATCTCAGTTCAATTGGATGGAGCACTTCAATGGTCGTATTGAAAAGTACTCAGACTTAGCTCCATCAAATGAAGCGAGAAGACTCCGATTCGCAGACATCACTTCCGCAACGGGTGGGGAGAGTTCAATGCAACCATATACTTTTTCCGGAAAGACATATCAACCCTCCGGCAAGCGGGGCTGGTCAACATCTACACAGGGGCTGGACAGAGTTGCGAAGGCTTCGCGCATGTATGGTTCTGGGAAAACGCTTCAGTACAAAAGATTTCTAAACGACTACCCGGTTTCTCCACTCACAGCATCATGGGATGACACTGTTGTCAGTGGCTTTGGGGATGAGCGACTCTATGTTGTTCAGACTTCGAAAAGAGTCATCGAACGCTGCATCCTCATGACCACCGACCCCGGCGACCTCGTACTCGACCCGACCTGCGGCAGCGGCACCACCGCCTACGTGGCTGAGCAATGGGGCCGCCGCTGGATCACCATCGACACCTCGCGTGTGGCGCTGGCCCTGGCGCGTTCGCGCATCATGGGCGCGCGCTACCCCTATTACCTGTTGGCCGACAGTGCCGAGGGGGCTTTGAAAGAAGCCGAGGTCACGCGCAGCGCGCCGTCTTCGCGCCCCACCCGGGGCAATATTGCCCACGGTTTTGTGTACGAGCGCGTGCCGCACATCACGCTCAAATCTATCGCCAACAACGCCGAGATCGACGTGATCTGGGACAAGTTCCAGGCCGTGCTGGAGCCTGCGCTACAGCAGCTCAATGCGGCGCTGGGGACCAACTGGCAAGCGTGGGAGGTGCCGCGTGAGGCAGACCCAACATGGCCCGAACATCCGACCAAACACTCTAAATTTGATAGCACAAAACCCGCATTAAATAACGGGAAAACCCCTAAAAATCTATTAAATGCCTGGTGGGCGCAGCGCATCGCCCGACAGAAAGAAATCGATGCCTCCATTGCCGCCAAGGCCGAGTTCGAGTTTCTTTACGACAAGCCCTATGAAGACAAGAAAAAGGTGCGTGTGGCCGGGCCGTTCACGGTGGAAAGCCTGTCTCCGCACCGCACGCTGGGCGTGGACGAAAACGGCGAGGTGATTGACGGCCCCAAGCGTGGCCTGGGCGTGGCTGAGCCCGAGGTGGGCTATGGCACCAGCGTGCGCGACTTCGCCGCCATCATTCTGGAGAACCTGCGCATGGCGGGGGTGCAGCAGGCGCACAAGCAAGACCGCATCAGCTTCACGTCGCTCACGCCCTGGCCGGGTAACTATGTGTGCGCGGAAGGCAAATACAGCGAGGGCGAAGGCGAGAAACAAAGCGCTATGGAAAAACGCGCCGCCATCTTTATCGGCCCCGAGTTCGGCACCGTTTCGCGGCCAGACTTGGTGAGCGCCGCGCGCGAGGCGGGCGATGCCGGGTTTGACGTGCTCATTGCCTGCGCCTTCAACTACGACGCGCACAGCAGCGAGTTTGAAAAGCTGGGCCGCGTGCCCGTGCTCAAGGCGCGCATGAACGCCGACCTGCACATGGCCGAAGACCTCAAGAACACCGGCAAGGGCAACCTCTTCGTCATCTTCGGCGAGCCGGATGTGCGCATCCTGCCTGCGGAAGATGGGCAGGTGCAGGTCAAGGTGCACGGCGTGGACGTGTTCGACCCCAGCACGGGCGAAGTGCGCAGCGACGGCGCAGACGGCATTGCCTGCTGGTTCATCGACACCGACTACAACGAAGAAAGCTTCTTCGTGCGCCACGCCTACTTCTTGGGCGCGAACGACCCCTACAAATCCCTCAAGACCACCCTCAAAGCCGAAATCAACGAAGAAGCCTGGGCCTCGCTCAACAGCGACACCTCACGGCCTTTTGACAAACCCCAGAGCGGGCGCATTGCGGTGAAGGTCATCAACCATCTGGGGGATGAGGTGATGAAGGTGTTCAGGGTTGCAGGCGGGTCAGGGGGGTAATGGGCAATGGGCAAGAAGCAATGGGCAAGAAGAAATCAGCAAGGGCCTGCCTGGCACATTATTTTGTCAAGCTGACAAATAAACGGGTGAGCCGCTCCGGCAGTTGCTCGATGCGATCCACCACGGTGGCATGGTGGCCAAAGATGTCGTGCACGTAGGCATCGGCCTGCGGGTCCAGGCTGATGCAGTGGGTGTGCAGGCCCTGCTGGGCCAGCTCCTGAACCGCCTGTCGGGCATCGGCGATCAGCGCGGCTTCGTCGGGCACGTCCACGTCTGATGGGCGGCCATCGGTCAGCATCAGCAGCAGTTTTTTGTCTGCCTTTTGTGCGCCCAGGTAGTGGGCGGCGTGGCGCAGCGCCGCTCCCATGCGGGTGGAGTATTGCGCCTGCAGCGCCGCCAGCCGTGCCTTGGGTGCATTGCCCCAGTCCTCGCCAAAACCCTTGATGTGCTGGTAGCGCACATCGTGCCGGGTGTTGGAGTGAAAGCCCGCCAGCGCAAACGGGTCGCCCAGCCGGTCGATAGCCCAGGCCAGCAGGGCCACGGCTTCCTGGCTGAGCGCCAGGCGGGTCTGGCCAGTTCCGGGCACGGTGTCGTTGAGCGATTGCGACAAATCCAGCAGCATCAGCACAGCTATGCTGCGGCCATCCGTTCGGTGGCTCATCAGGATGCGCGGGTCTGGTTGGGCCCCCGCGCGCCAGTCAATCAATGCGCGCAGGGCCACATCCAGATCCAGCTCGCTGCCTTCTTCCTGGTAGCGGATGCGCACGCGGCTTTGGGGCTTGAGCAGGTCCAGCAGCCGCTGCAGCTGGCGCGCCAGCCCGGCGTGTTGCTGCAGCAGCACGTCGATGTGGCTGGCGTCGCCGCCGGGGTGCAGGGCCTCATACACGCTCACCCAGTCGGGCCGGCAGGTCTGGCTGGCAACGTCCCACTCCGGGTAGTGGCGAGGCGGCAGTCCGCGCTCTTCAACCTTGTCTGCAGGAGGGGGCTTTGTGAAAGCATCTTCCTCGTCGCCGGCTTCGATGAAGGTCCACAGGTGACGGTTGTCGTCCCGGTAGCTGACCACGGTATTTTCAAAATGCACGTGCGCCTGTTGATCGCTCTGGCGGCGGGTGCGGGTTGCATGTTGAATGGCCAGCGTCTGCATGGCCTGGGTGCTGGACTCGCCATTCGCCAGCAGCGTGTGGAATGCTGCAACACAATGGTTCAGCGCATCATTCTGATAGCCATGCTGCGGGTCAAGCAAAGCGCGCGACAGCATGGCCAGGCGATGCCGCAGGCAACTGGCCACAGCCGGGTCGCAGGCGCCTTGCACGGGCCGAGGATGCAAAGCCAGCAGCAACGCTCGCAGCCCGGGGTAGTGGCGCAGCAGCAGGTGATCCACGCGGGCGTCTTCCAGGCACTCAATCGTGAGGCGCTGCAAAGGGCTCAGGTTGTCGGCCACCAGCGGCTGGCTCCAGCGCCGGTGTGCGGCCATGTGGGCCAAAGCCACGCGGTACCGGTCGATGCCTTTAACCGGGTGGTCGCCGGCAAGGTCGTCATAGACATCGGGCAGGCAGATGCTGTCTTCCAGTGTGTGGTGTGTGGTCCAGGGTGCAGCAGTGGGTTTGTCGCGCCATCCGGTAGCGTAGGCATGCAACGGCGCATTGATTTGCCACAGCGCACGCAGCGTCAGGCCCAGCTGGTTTTCCACGTCAGCCAGCAGCGTGCCGTGGCGCTCTCGTTGCAGCACGGCACGGCTGTCGGCCAGTTGCAGGGAAAAATATTCACACTGGCGCTGGGGGTGGTGCTGGTAGTGGCGCGCGCCGTAGTCAGCCCAGCGCCCAAGCCCCGCCACCGCCAGCACGCCCAGCAACTGCGGTGCCTGCGCCAGCAACACCGGCAAGCCGGGGCTGGCAAAGGTGGTGTGGTGCCCGTGGATGGACACCGATGTGCGGGCCATCACCTCTTGCACGGTGCGCAGATAGTGGCGCAGCGGGTCTGGCCCCTGAAGGCGTCGCGCCACGGCAGCGAGGGTTTGCAGCAAAGGCGCCATGGCACCGCTGTTGGGTGACTTCTGCATGGCCAACAGCAAGGTGGTTACATCGGCCAGTGCTTCTTCACCCACGATATGGGCCACCTGTGGCCACTCCTGCAGCAATGCCAGCACCGGCTCCGGCCCGCGGCCCATTTGGCCCAAAGCACGTGCGCCATCCAGATACGCATCCATGCCAGCGGGGCTGAGCACCAGCGCAGCCTGTGCCATGCAGTCGGCAAATACGGCCTGAACCGAGGGGAAACTGCACGCCAGCTGCTGGCGCCAGGATTCAAGTTGCTCCGGCGTCATGGCCATGGTGTCCGGGTTCAGGCCAGCACGGCGTCTATCGTGTGGTCCAGCGTCTGGCGAATGTCGGCGTCGTCGGTAATGGGGCGCACCAGCGCCATGCGGCAGGCGTCCCGCCAGGCCACGCCACCCATCATCAGTGTTGCGGCATAAACCAGCAACCGGGTGGAGATGCCCTCGGTCAGGCCATGGCCTTTGAGCTGGCGCGCTGCGTGGGCAATTTGCACCAGTTGCGCAGCGCGGGACGCGCCGAGCCCGGTCTCGGTGCTGACGATTTGCGCTTCCAGCTCCGCGCTGGGGTAATCAAACTCAAACGCCGCAAAGCGCTGTTTGGTCGATGGCTTGAGGTCTTTGAGCAGGCTCTGGTAGCCCGGGTTGTAGGAGATCACCAGCTGAAAATCAGGATGGGCATGAACTGTCTCCCCCTTCTTGTCCAATGGCAGCTGGCGACGGTGATCGGTCAGCGGGTGTATGACCACCGTGGTGTCCTGCCGTGCCTCCACGATCTCGTCCAGATAACAGATGGCGCCCGTTCGCGCTGCCACGGTCAGTGGGCCGTCCTGCCAGCGGGTGCCATTGGCATCCAGCAGAAAGCGGCCCACCAGATCGCTGGCTGTCATGTCTTCATTGCAGGCCACGGTGATGAGTGGCCTGCCAAGACGGTGGGCCATGTGCTCGATGAAACGCGATTTCCCACAACCGGTCGGCCCCTTGACCATGACCGGCAGATGGGCTGCGCAGGCGGCTTCGAACAGCGCGATTTCATTGCCTTGCGGCTGGTAAAACGGAATGCCCATAGTTGTCAATTGCTACAAAATAGATAGCTAATTATTCAATTTCCACGAGGGCTGAAGCCCGATTTGGTGCTAAATTTAGCGGTGGCTACCGATTTTTTCGCGCCAGCCGGGGTAGAGCTTGTCGGCGTCGCCGGGGAACGACTCAAACGCACGGGCAAACTCCTTGTGCTCCTTGGCCCACTCAATCGGGTCGGCACCAGCCTTCCAGCATTCATAGGCCTGGCGCAACGAGGTGGCGCCGGCGGCAGGGCTGTCGATATGGCCGTAACTGCCGCCGCCCGAGGTGTTGATCACGTTGCCGTGGCCCAGATTCTCGAAAAAGCCTGGCAGGCGCAGCGCGTTCATGCCACCCGAGATGATCGGGGTGGTGGGCTTCATGCCAAACCATTCCTGGTGGTAGGCCGGGCCGGTGTAGCTGTCGCGCTCGATGATGTAGGCAATGGCGCGGTCATCCTTCTCGCCTTCCATCTTGCCGTAGCCCATGGTGCCCACGTGGATGCCCGACGCGCCCTGCAGGCGGCTCATCTTGGCCAGCACATAGGCGCTGTAGCCGCGTTTGGCGCTGGGTGAGGTAATGGCGCCATGGCCAGCGCGGTGGTAGTGCAGGTACTGGTTGGAAAAATGGCGCCTCGCAGTGGTGATCATGCCGGGGCCGCCCACATAGCCGTCCACTAAAAAGGCCACCTTGTCCGCGTCAGGGCCGAAGGTGCGCAGGATGTATTCACCCCGGGCAATCATCTCGTAGTGATCATCCGCGGTGATGTTGGCCGAGAAGATTTTGGCTTCACCGGTTTCGTCCATGGCGCGTTTCATCGCGTCGTAGACCAGCGGCATCACCTTGTTCATCGGGGCAAAGGTCTGGTTGCCTTGTGGCTCATCGTTCTTGATGAAGTCTCCGCCCAGCCAGAACTGGTAGGCCGCTTTGGCAAACGGCTCGGGGCGCAGGCCGAGTTTGGGTTTGATGATGGTGCCGGCAATGTAGCCGCCGTCCTTGATCGGGCGGCCCAGCACGCGCCACATGTCGGAGATGTCTTTGCTCGGGCCATCAAACAGCTGGATGGCGCGCGGCGGCATGAAAAAGTCGTAAATCTTGGCATGCTCGATATCACCCATGCCCTGGTTGTTGCCGATCACCAGTGTGAGGAACGACACAATCATCATGCGGCCATCGGTGATGTTGCGGTCAAACAGGTCCAGCGGGTAGGCAATACGCATTTCCTCCGTGGCCTCGTCGATCAGGTACACCAGCGCATCCACGCCCTTGGTGAACTCGTCGGTGGTGGACACCTCGACGTTGGTGCCGGTGGAGGACTCGGCTGCAAAGTGGGCTGCGCATTGCAGATAGCTGCCAAACCCGGATTTGGGCTTCATTTTGTAAGCGACAAGAATGTGGTTGCCACCCTTGATCAGGTCGGCCTCCGAGAGGCTCAGGTCAGCGTAGCGATTGGATTGATCCATGTGAAGTCTCCAGTGGTTGACGTTGGTCGCACAACCTTGGGAGCTTCAGCAATCCGGCTACCTCAAGGTTTCTGGAGTCGACTATAGGAGACTGAGTTCATAAGAAAAATTCAATTATTATTTTTTATAAATAAGAAAAAACTGATCAATTGATTTTTGCTTAAGCCCAGGAGTCAATCAGAGGCCCACCTTGCTCAACCAGGAAGGCCTTGAAGGCCTTGGCGGCTGGCGACAGCTTCTTCTGGCTCAGGTGCGTGACGTACCAGTTGCCCACCAGTGGCATGCCGCTGACATCCAGCAGGGCAATGTGTCCGCTGGCCAGCTCGTGCCGGACTGTTCGCAAAGACAGGAAGCTGAGCCCCATACCGGCCATCACAGCCTGCTTGATGGTCTCATTGCTGGGCATTTCCATCACCACCTTCATTTGCACGTCGTTTTGCGCAAACAGCCGCTCCATCGCCGCCCGGGTGCCCGAGCCCTGTTCGCGAACTACAAAGCCGTACTCGGCCACCGCGCTGAACGGCAGGTGCTTGCGCCGGGAGAGTGGGTGATCGGGTGCGGCCACGATGCTCAGCGGGTTGGTGGCGAAGGAGGTTGCCTCGCAATCCAGGGTCTTGGGTGCCCGGCCCATTACTACCAGATCGGCTTCGTTGCGGGCCAGCATACCCAGAATGTTCTCCCGGTTGTCGATGCTCAGGGTGATGTCCACCCCCGGATACAGCTTGGCAAAACGCACCAGCAGCATGGGCACAAAATATTTGGCGGTGCTGACCACGGCCAGATTGATGTGGCCCTTTTTCATGCCCACATGCTCGGCCATCACGGCTTCCAGATCCTTCAGTTGGCCCATGGCGGCGATGGCGTGCGTGAGAAAGGCTTCGCCCGCGTTGGTCAGCTGGATGTTGCGCCCCGCAGACTCCACCAGTGCCAGGCCGAACGCCTCTTCCAGCTGCCGCAGCTGCATGGAAACCGCGGGCTGGGTAACGAAAAGCCGCTCGGCCGCTTTGGATACCGATTGCTCCCGTGCAACCTCGATGAAGGTCTGGATTTGCTTGAGGGTGTAATTTCGCATGATTCTCAACTCATCAGGTATATCTGATGATAAGTATATAAAACATGATTTGAGTTTATGCGTTTTGGCAGATAAAGTAAATTCGCCATGACTGATATAGAAAGGTCAACTGGCAACTAAAAAGGATTTCTTTCATGCTCAGCGCCCTGATTTTTGATGTTGACGGCACCCTGGCCGACACCGAAAGCGCCCATCGCGCTGCGTTCAATGAGGCGTTCGCCGAAGTTGGCCGCGACTGGGTCTGGGATGAGGCGCTGTACACGCGGCTGCTGGAGGTGTCGGGCGGCAAGGAGCGCATCCTGCACTACTGGCAGCAGATTCAGCCAGATCTCAAACAGATCAACAACTCGGGTGTGCAGGACACCATTAACCGCATGCATGACCTCAAGACGGCCGCTTACGAGCGCGCGGTTGAAGATGGTGCCGTGCGGTTGCGCCCCGGTGTGTTGCGCCTGATTGAGTCGGCCCATCAGGACGGTTTGCGGCTGGCCATTGCCACGACAACCTCGCCGGTGAATATCTCCGCGCTGCTGCGCGCCGCGATCGGGCCAGACTGGATGCACTATTTCCCCGTGATTGAAGATGCCTCGACCGCACCGCTGAAAAAGCCGCACCCACAGGTGTACCTGCAAACCATCCGGCGTCTGCAGATACCCGCGCAGCAGTGTCTGGCCTTTGAAGATTCGGCTAACGGTTTGAACGCGGCTGTCAAAGCCGGTCTGCCCACTCTGGTAACCCCCAACAGTTTCACAGCGCACCACCACTTCACGGGTGCGTTGCGTGTGCTACCGAGTTTGCAGGGCGTTACGGTGGCTCATCTGCGTGAGTGGCACAGCTCAAACAGGGCCGCCGCTGCTACTTCCCGATCATCCTGAAAGACCGACATGACCAACCCCATCCGCCTGGCCCCGTCCATCCTGTCTGCCGACTTTGCCCGCCTGGGCGAAGAGGTGCGTGCCATTGAAAGTGCCGGTGCTGACCTGGTGCATTTTGACGTGATGGACAACCATTACGTGCCCAACCTCACTATTGGCCCGCTGGTTTGCGAGGCCATTCGTCCGCACGTGAAGATTGGTATTGACGTGCACCTGATGGTAGAACCGGTGGACGCATTGATACCGCTGTTTGCCAAAGCCGGTGCCAACATCATCACCTTTCACCCCGAGGCCAGCCGCCATGTGGACCGCACCTTGCAACTCATTCGCGACCATGGCTGCAAAGCGGGCATCGTGTTGAACCCGGCCACCTCGCTGGAGTGGATGGACCACGTGATGGAGCGGCTCGATATGGTGCTGCTCATGGGTGTGAACCCCGGCTTTGGCGGGCAAAAGTTCATCGATGCCACATTGCCCAAGCTGAAAGTGGCGCGCCGCAAGATTGATGCCTACACCGCAGCAGGTGGCCAGCCCATCTGGCTGGAGGTGGATGGTGGCGTGAAGGCGGACAACATCCGGCGCATTGTGGCTGCCGGTGCAGATACGTGTGTGGCGGGCAGCGCGGTGTTTGGTGCGCCCGATGCCGATGGCGGTTACCGCGGCGTGATGAACGCGCTGCGACAGGCTGCCCGCGCGGCCTGACCCTGCGAGCCCAGAATTTCAACTATCGGGAGACTCCTCATGCCTTTGTCCAAGCGGTTCACGCTCACCCAATACCTCATTGAAGAACGGCGGCGCTTTCCCGGTGCCAGCGGCGATTTCAATGCGCTAATTCTCGACGTCGCGCTGGCCTGCAAGGCCATTGCCCGAGCCGTTGCCTTTGGTGAACTCGGTGGCATGCTGGGCAACCACGACGCCGACGTGGGAGGCGCGATCAATGTGCAGGGCGAAACGCAGAAAAAGCTTGACGTCATCAGCAACCAGTATTTCACCCGGTTAACGGAGTGGGGTGGTCATCTGGCGGGCATGGCTTCTGAAGAGATGCAAGACCCTTACCAGATTCCGGCGCATCAGCCCCGCGGCAAGTACCTGCTGGTGTTTGACCCGCTGGACGGCTCATCCAATATTGACGTGAATGTGTCGGTGGGCAGCATTTTCTCCATCCTGCGTGCGCCGCAGGACGTGATCGACAGTGGCCGCGATGTGGTCGAGGCTGATTTCTTCCAGCCCGGCGCCCGGCAGGCAGCGGCTGGTTATGCACTGTACGGCCCCACCACCATGCTGGTGCTGTCGGTAGGCAACGGTGTGACGGGTTTTACGCTGGACCCCAACCTGGGTGAGTTCATGCTGACACACCCGCAGATTCAGGTGCCAGCCGACACGCAGGAATTCGCCATCAATGCCTCCAACAGCCGTTTCTGGGAAGCACCCGTGAAACGGTATGTGGATGAATGCCTGGCTGGCAAGACCGGCCCGCGCGGCAAGGATTTCAACATGCGCTGGATTGCCAGCATGGTGGCCGAAGCGCACCGCATCCTGATGCGTGGTGGTGTGTTCATGTACCCGCGCGATAACAAAGACCCATCCAAACCCGGGCGACTGCGCCTGCTGTACGAGGCCAACCCCATCGGTTTCATCATGGAACAGGCTGGCGGCCGGGCCAGCACGGGGCGCCAGCCGGTACTGGGCGTGGCGCCTGGCGCACTGCATCAGCGCATCGGCCTGGTGTTTGGTTCGCGCAATGAGGTGGAGCGTATCGAGCGCTACCACGCCGAGCCTGTGCCCGTGGAGCTGGACAACCCGCTGTTTGCCAAGCGCAGCCTGTTCAGGGACTGATCAACTTATTCGGTTTGCTACTAATTAAATAGCTACTCGCGCATATAAGACGAGGGCCAAGTGCCAATTTGATACCCATTTGAAGCCTATTTTTTTGTTAAGGAGACAGTTCCATGTCAGAACGCCATCCCATCATTGCCATCACCGGCTCCAGCGGTGCGGGCACCTCCACGGTGACCCGCACGTTTGCGAATATCTTCCGCCGGGAAAACGTCACTGCCGCCATCATCGAGGGTGACAGTTTTCACCGGCATGACCGCAAGGAGATGAAGCTGCGCCAGGCTGAAGCCGAGAAAACCGGCAACATGAACTTCAGCCACTTCGGGCCTGACAACAACCTGTTCGGCGAGCTCGAATCCCTGTTCGCAACCTATGCCAAATCGGGCAATGGCCGCTCACGCAAATACCTGCACAACAACGAAGAGGCCGAGCCGTACAAGCAGGCTCCCGGCACGTTCACGCCCTGGGAAGACCTGCCCGCCAACACCGACATGCTGTTCTACGAAGGCCTGCATGGCGCCGTGGTGACCCCCGAGCACAACATCGCCCAGCACCCGGACTTGTTGATCGGCGTGGTGCCGGTCATCAATCTGGAGTGGATCCAGAAGCTCTGGCGCGACAAACACCAGCGTGGCTACAGCACAGAGGCGGTGACCGACACCATTCTGCGCCGCATGCCGGACTATGTGAACTACATTTGCCCGCAGTTTGCGCACACGCACGTGAACTTCCAGCGTGTGCCGATGGTGGACACCAGCAACCCGTTCATCTCGCGTGACATTCCCAGCGCCGACGAGAGCATGGTGGTGATCCGTTTTGCCAACCCCAAGGGTATCGACTTTCAGTATTTGCTCAACATGATTGGCGACAGCTTTATGAGCCGCGCCAACACCGTGGTGGTGCCGGGCGGCAAGATGGAGTTAGCCATGCAGCTGATCTTCACGCCGTTTGTGTGGCGAATGATGGAGCGCCGCAAACGTGCGCTGGGAGCGATCTGACATGAATGCGCCAACTCCCCAACTGGCCAGACAAATGGCCAACGCCATCCGCATGCTTGCGGTGGATGCGGTTGAAAAAGCCAAATCCGGTCACCCCGGTGCGCCCATGGGCATGGCCGACATTGCCGAAGTGCTGTGGAACCGCCACCTGCGCCACAACCCGGCCAATCCGCACTGGCCGGACCGCGACCGCTTTGTACTGAGTAACGGCCACGGCTCGATGCTGATCTATGCCTTGTTGCATTTGACGGGATATGACCTGCCCATGGCAGAGTTGAAAAGCTTCCGTCAGCTGCACAGCAAAACCGCGGGGCACCCCGAGGTAGGCGTGACACCCGGTGTGGAAACCACCACTGGCCCGCTGGGGCAGGGCATCACCAACGCCGTGGGTATGGCGCTGGCCGAGAAGCTGTTGGCCGCCGAGTTCAACCGCGAGGAAGACGGGGTCAACCATGACATCGTGAACCACTTCACCTATGTGTTCATGGGGGATGGTTGCCTGATGGAAGGCATCAGCCACGAGGCCTGTTCGCTGGCCGGGACGCTGCGTTTGTCCAAGCTCGTGGCGCTGTATGACGACAACGGCATTTCGATTGACGGCCATGTGGAAGGCTGGTTCACGGACGACACGCCGAAGCGTTTTGAGGCCTATGGCTGGCATGTCATCCCCGCGGTGGACGGGCATGACCCGGCTGCCATTGATGCCGCCATTCGTGCGGCCAAAGCGCAAGCTGATTTGCCGCACGGCAAACCCACACTCATTTGCTGCAAGACCGTCATTGGCATGGGTTCGCCCAACAAGGCCGGTACCCACGATGTGCATGGCGCCGCGCTCGGTGGTGCTGAAGTGGCAGCCACCCGGGAAGCGCTGGGCTGGACTGCGGCGCCGTTTGAAGTGCCCGCTGACATCGCTGAAGCCTGGAACGCGAAGGAACGCGGCCAGAGCGCAGAAAAAGCCTGGCGCACCCGGTTCGAAGCCTATCGCACGTTGTACCCGCTGGAATCGGCGGAATTCGAGCGCCGCATGGCGGGTGACCTGCTGCCCGCTTTTGCCGACAAGTTACCGGACCTGCTGGCCGCCATCGCCGCAAGGCCCGATGTATTTGCCACCCGCAAGTCCAGCCAGAACGCGCTGGATGCGCTATGCACACTGCTGCCCGAATTCTTCGGTGGCAGTGCCGACCTGACCGGCTCCAATCTGACCAATTTCAAGGGCTGCGAGAAGGCCGGCCGCAATGAACGGGGCGAGTTCCAGTGGGGCAACCACATGAGTTATGGCGTGCGCGAATTCGGCATGGCCGCCATCATGAACGGTATGGCGCTGCACGGCGGCTACATCCCCTACGGCGGCACGTTCCTCACGTTCAGTGACTACAGCCGCAACGCCATCCGCATGGCAGCCCTGATGAAAATTCGCGTGATCCACGTATTCACGCACGACAGCATTGGTCTGGGCGAAGACGGCCCCACGCATCAAAGCGTGGAGCACATCCCATCGCTGCGCATCATTCCGGGGCTCGATGTGTGGCGTCCGGCGGACGGGCTGGAAACGGCCGTGGCCTGGGCCAGTGCTGTGCAGCGCAAGGATGGCCCCAGTGCGCTGTGCCTGTCGCGCCAGAATCTGCCGCGTTTGACCGATGTGGGCATGGGCCATGCCATTCGCCGTGGAGGCTACGTGCTGTCAGACATGCCTGGCGCCCGGGCCGTGATTATCGCCACGGGGTCCGAGACATCGCTGGCCATGGAGGCGCAGGCCACGCTTGCAGCGCAGGGCATTGCCACGCGTGTGGTGTCCATGCCTTGCACGAACGTGTTTGACCGTCAGCCCGCGTCGTATCAAAATGCCGTGCTGCCAATAAGCTTGCCTGCCGTCGCGATTGAGGCGGCACACCCGGACTTCTGGCGCAAGTATGTGGGGCGAACTGGCGCCGTTGTGGGTATGCCCACGTTTGGTGAATCGGCTCCGGCCAAAGACCTGTATGCCCACTTTGGCATCACAGCGCAACGGCTGGTCGAAGCTGTCACCAGGTTGGCGTCATGACCAGACCATTTGATCTGGTCATGTTCGATCTGGATGGAACGCTGGTCGAAACGGCACCTGAAATAGCCGATGCTGTCAACGACACGTTGCGTCGCTTTGACCTGCCCGAAGTCACGCAGCAGCAGGTCAACGACTGGATCGGCCACGGCACCCGCACGCTGCTGCTCCAGGCGCTGGCCTTTGCTGGCAAGACCGATGTAGCCGCCGTTTCCGCCAGTGACAGTCTGACGTTGATTGCCGCCGAGTTTGACCGCAACTACCAGCGGCGGTGCGGTACGCGCAGCCACCTCTACCCGCAGGTGAGGGAAACACTTGTCGCGTTGCGCGGGCAGGGTGTGAAACTGGCTGTGGTGACCAACAAGGAAGGCCGTTACACCCGAACCGTGCTGGACGCGCACCAGCTGGCGCCCTTGCTCGACTGCGTGGTGAGTGGCGACACCCTGCCAACCAAAAAGCCTGACCCGGCTGGCATCCAAAGTTGTCTGGCGCAGTTTGGTGTGCCGCCGAACCGGGCACTGTTTGTGGGTGACTCCAGCATCGATGTGGCCACCGCCCGCAACGCGGGTGTGGCGGTGTGGGCGCTGCCCTATGGCTACAACATGGGCCAACCCATTGAAGCCTGCTCACCTGACCGGGTGATCGCGGACTGCTCCGCGCTACTGAATCAATAGCTGCTCACGCAATATCAGTGCGGGTCTGGAAGTCTTTTTATATAGGAAAAACTCATGGCGATCAAACTAGGCATCAACGGCTTCGGCCGCATCGGGCGCAACGTGCTGCGCGCAGCCGTACAGAACTTTTCGGACATCGAAATCGTAGGCATCAACGACCTGCTCGAACCCGACT
>JBJOPS010000057.1:0-12015 GCA_046050465.1 Pseudomonadota bacterium
TCAGGCGAAAAGCCTCCGGATTCAGCCAAAACTGGATGCAGTTGGCGCTGGAGTTTCGGCAGGCGGGACATATTCGTTTATGCACCATTCTCAAACTGACTTTTGGACATGATCCTTAGAAGCTGTTTATTTGGCAGGTTATAAAAGCTTTTGTCACCTATAGCGACAGATTTTTTATCTAAAACGGTTGCCTTGATTTCAGATATAGGTAGTTTTTTCTTAGCATTTTGGTCAGTTTTCCAAACTAAAAAACCAATTGGAAACTCGCCTTTTAAACCTTCGAAAGATTTGCTATGTACTACAAAACCGTCTAAGTATTTAGCGTTCCATTGCTCACGAAATTGCTCAAAATTTGGTGCGTTAACATATTTCAGCTTACTAAACATAGCCAAAGTTGCCGTTGGTATTTCTTCTGCAATACGTGCAACAAATTGGACGAATAGCTCTCTGGAAGCGTAGCCGTAGTTCGCTTTATTCATCAATGCCCCAATGCGCGTCTTGGCAACGTCGGTTTTACCTTCATTGCCCAATGAATTCGCCGCCTCCGCATACGGCGGATTAATCAGCACCAGTATCTTTTTCCCCTCCGCAATCGCCGCCCGCAGCCCAGCGGGCACTTTATTGGTCAGGCTGTAGTCAATCTGGCCAAAATCATCAATGTCGTCGTTCAAATAATCGTATTGAAACCGCTGCGCCGCCACGCAGGTTTTGGTGGCTTTCATCACGTCCACGTCGGCCTCGTCCAGCGTGGACATGTAGATATTGCGCGGGTTGCTGTGTTTGACCTCCAGGTTGCCCACACCGCAGCACATGTCCCACACGATATAGTCTTTTTGCCAGTTTTTGCCCAGCGTGGCTGCAAGCAGGTCATAAGCCTTGTCCACCACCGCCAGCGGGGTGTAATACGCGCCTTTGAAGCTGCGCTCGTCCAGCGGAATAAGGCTGTCGCGGCGTTCTAGCAGGTAGTTGCGGTGCTCTGCCTTTGGGGGCTTGTGGTAAATCGCCCAAAACTGGCGGTAGCCCTCTTTGCTGCCTAGCTCGTAGATTTTGCCGCCCAGGCTGAACACGGGCGCACCATTTTTGTGCAGCAGCTCGGCGGGCAGGTTGGCGTGGGTGGACACCGTGCCGTCGTGCATGATGTCGGCAAAAAAGAGCAAAGCGTAGTCTTCTTCGGCCACGCCGGTGATCTCGCGCCCCACCATGACCACCCATTTGTCAAACACCTGCTTCAAGTTGTCCGGCGTGATGGGGGTGCGGATGATGTCGCCCGACAGAATAGCGGCTTTGACGGTGCTGATGAACTCGTCTTCATGCGTGGCGATTTTGAAGGACACAAAGTGCGCGCCAATGTGGGCGGAAATCTCGGCCAACGCCTCTTGCGTGTACTGGCTGGCAGATTTACCCCATTTGATGGTTTTTTTGGCCAGGAAGGGCAGCACGTCAGCGCTTTTCATGATCGCTGCTTTTTCGGTGTCGATCACGGCCAGAAACGGCGGCACCTGCTCGCCCTTGTTCAACGCCACTTGCACGTAATGCAGCAGTTGCGTGAACATGGCGTAGGTGGACGTGCGACCGGTGTCCTTGGCTTCAAACCAGATTTCTCGGGTCTGGATGTCGATCAAACCCTTGGTGTAGCCCTTGAGGCCGAGGGCTTTGATGTAGGCGTCTTTGACGTCTTCTTCGCTTCGGGCGGCTTGTAGTTGGGTGTAAAGGCTCACGGTTGGATTGCCTGGCTGAATTGAATGGCCGACGTGCAGGCTGCGCTGCGTTGGAATATTGGATTTTTCACCGTGCCCCTTGTTGATTGAGTGCATTTTATGTTGATCAGGGGCAGTCCTTGACAAACCACAATCCGAGCATGACAAACGCATCGCCTCAGCATAATGCTACGTTTTTTATAGCTAATTATGCACATTCTACGAGGGCTAGTGGCCTATTTTTCATATAAATGGTGCTGCATGAGCCCCACACACCGTCCCGCTGGCAGGCTGATGACGTGTACGTTCGTTGCGTTCACTTTTGGCGGATTCACAGCCTTATGAAAGCCGGACGCAACATCACACAGATTGCCAGGCCCTTTGCAAGCCGGGAGCGCGGCTCTAACGAGAACTTCAACGGACTGCTGCGCCAATATGTGCCCAAGAAGCGGCCGATGGCAAATATCACCGATGAGGAAATTAGAATGATTGAAAACAGGTTGAATAACCGCCCCCGTAAACGATTGGGATTCAAGACCCCCGCAGAGGTGTTTCATCAATCTTTATCCCGTGTTGCACTTCGTGCTTGAAACCGCCAGATATTTAACCGTATGAAACTTGCCACCTGGAACGTCAATTCACTCACCGTCCGCCTGCCTCAGGTTCTGGACTGGCTGACGCAAAACCCGGTCGATGTGCTGGCGCTGCAGGAACTCAAATTGACCGACGACAAGTTTCCTGTCGATGCGTTCACGCAAGCCGGTTATTCGGCGCAGTGGTTCGGCCAGAAAACATACAACGGTGTGGCGTTGTTGTCGCGCGCCCCTGCCGCAGACGTGGTCAAAAACATCCCCGGCTTTTCCGATGACATGTCTCGGGTGATCGCTGGCACATTTGCGCTGAATGGTGAAACGCAACAAACCATTCGCGTCATCGGTGGCTACTTTCCCAACGGCCAGGAGCCGGGCAGTGACAAGTTTGAATACAAGATGAACTGGTTAAAAGGCCTGCGTGACTGGGTGCGCGCCGAGTTGCTGGTTCATCCAAATCTGGTGCTCATGGGGGACTACAACATCACGTTTGACGATGCCGATGTGTGGGACCCGGTCGCATTGAGAGACACCATTCACTGCACGGAGGAAGAGCGCTATCATCTGCGCGCGCTGGTTGCCCTGGGTTTGCACGATTCCTTCAGACTTTTTGAGCAACCTGAAAAGAGCTACAGCTGGTGGGACTATCGGGACTTGGGCTTTCGCCGCAACCGGGGACTGCGTATCGATCACATCCTGATTAGTCAGGCGCTAAAACCACTGGCGCAATCCTGCCAGATCGACAAGGTTCCGCGAAAAAACGAACGCCCCAGCGACCACGCACCGGTGGTGCTGACACTCGACTACTCCAGGCCCAGCTCCTGAATCTTGCGGGTGATGGTGTTACGGCCAATACCCAGTTTTTGCGCTGCTTCAATACGACGGCCTCGCGTGTTTTGCAGTGCTGCATGAATAAGCCTGGACTCAAAGCGCCGGGTAAGCTCATCCCAAACATCCTGGCGGCCACTGACCAGCAATTCGAGAGCTTCAGCTTCGAGGTCGTGCTCCCATCCCAGGCCATTTAGTCCCAAATCGGCCACGGGCAAACCGGTATCAGCTGGCACAGCAGCCACCGTAACCTTGTGAACATTCAGTTGACCACTGTGGCTGGCAGAAGGTATCGACGCACTGGCCGAGTCCTCGGATGCGGCCAGCACTTCGGGTGGCAGGTCTTTGGGTTCGATCACCTGGGCTGGAGCCATGACGGTGAGCCAGTGACAAATGTTCTCCAGTTGGCGCACATTGCCCGGGAAAGAGAAGGTGCTCAATCGCGCCAATGCGGCATCGGAAATGCGCTTGGGCTCAATACCCAGTTGCAGTGCGCTCACACCCAGGAAATGACGAGTCAGCATGGCAATGTCTTCCCGACGTTCACGCAGGGCTGGCAAGCGCAGCCGGATCACATTGAGCCGATGAAACAAGTCTTCGCGGAAAGCGCCCTCGCGGACACGCTGCTCCAGGTCCTGGTGTGTAGCCGCAATCACGCGCACATTGGTTTTGACGGCGGAATGACCACCCACACGATAAAAATGCCCGTCACTCAGCACACGCAGAAGGCGTGTCTGCAAGTCAAAAGGCATGTCACCTATTTCGTCCAGAAACAGTGTGCCACCATCTGCCTGCTCGAACCGCCCGCGCCGCATGGTCTGCGCGCCTGTGAACGCGCCCCGTTCGTGCCCAAACAGTTCTGATTCCAGCAAATCTTTGGGGATAGCAGCCGTGTTGATGGCCACAAACGGACCGTTGTTGCCAGCATCACCTCGTGGCGAATGTTTGTGCAAAGCGCGGGCAACCAGCTCTTTGCCAGAGCCTGACTCGCCCGTAATCATCACGGTCACATTGCTCTGACTCAGGCGTCCAATGGCGCGAAATACGTCCTGCATGGCGGGTGCCTGGCCCAGCATTTCCGGGGCAGTCGCAGTGCGCTCTTGCGCCACATCTTCACGCAAGCTCTCTTCAACGGCGCGACGAATAAGCGCGACGGCTTTCGGCAGATCGAATGGCTTGGGCAAATACTCAAACGCGCCGCCTTGAAACGCAGAGACAGCACTATCCAGATCAGAAAATGCCGTCATGATGATCACCGGCAATCCAGGGTGTTTGGCCTTGACCTTGTCGAGCAACTCCAGTCCTGAGCCGCCTGGCATGCGGATATCGCTCACCATGATTTGCGGACCTTCATCGTCTGATGAGGAATCCAGCGCGTTCAACACGTCGCGTGGGTTGGTGAAACTGCGGGTGGGAAGATTTTCACGCAGCAGCGCCTTCTCCAGAACGAAGCGTATGGACTGGTCATCATCTACGATCCAAATCGGCTTCATGTCTTTGGGTATCCTTGGGTCTTGCTGCCGTGAAGCTCTCAAGGCAGCGGTATCAATAATTTGAAATCCGTACGTCCCGGCACACTCTCACACTCGATCAAACCATGGTGCTGTTGCACAAAAGTCTGAGCCAGTGTGAGGCCCAATCCTGAACCGCCCTCTCTGCCCGACACCAGCGGATAGAAAATGCGATCCTTGATTGACTCAGGTATTCCCGGTCCGTTGTCAATGACATGCAATTCCAGTGCCAACCGGTAGCGCTGTTTACCAAATGTCACTTGTCGCGCTACACGAGTGGAAAAGGTAAGGCGCGCTTCACCTGCCGCAATGCGCTCCACAAGGGCCTGGCAGGCGTTGTGTGCAATGTTGAGTACCGATTGAATAAGCTGTTCGCGATCGCCCCTGAACTCTGGAATAGAGGTGTCGTAATCACGTACTACCTGCAGCCCTTTTGGAAACTCGGCCAATATGAGTGACCGCACGCGCTCGCACACTTCGTGAATATTGACGTCACCGACCAGGTGTGGTCTTCGATGAGGAGCCAGCAGGCGATCCACCAGCGTTTGCAATCGATCGGCCTCGTGAATAATGACTTGTGTGTATTCCTTCAATCCTCTGGATTCAATCTCCATCTCCAGCAACTGCGCGGCACCCCGAATGCCGCCCAGCGGGTTTTTGATTTCGTGCGCAAGGTTGCGAATCAACTCCTTGTTCGCTTGCGCCTGATCGGCCAGACGCTCTTCACGGTCCTGACGGGTTTGTTGTTCCAGTGGCAGCAATTCGACAATGATTTGCCCTGGTGATTCCGTTTGCGTCACGATAACGTGTACCGGCACCGGCTCATGGTTCAGGCGCTTGAGCCAGGCGTCATACCGCAAGGCGGCAAATTCATTGCCACCAGCGCCTTCAAGCGCGCTCATCAACAGATGAGGCTCCGTGAAGTTGTCCGGAAAATGAGCGCCCTCTATCGTGCGCCGTGATGTGCCGAGCGCGTCTTCGAGGGCAGCATTGGCAAACAGCACCGCGCCGTCATTACCGACGACCGCGACCAGTGTGGCCAGAAGGTCAAACGACTGGAAACGCGGAAAAGATGAAACCACGGCCGGAGCCGATCTGGCAGACTTGTTCAAGCCGCCTATTTTGACGCAGGAAGACGTCCCAATTCGCGCCGGATGCCAGCAATATCACTTTCATTGCGTGACAGGCTGGCTTTCAGTTCGGCGACGCGATCCAGGTATTTCTGGTGATTGCGGGCTTCACCGCCCTGCTTTTCGGGCTCGCCATTGTTGTACTCGCGCACAAGCTCGGCCTGGCGGGTCTCTGCCTTCTTGAGCTCAGACTCCAGAATCTGGCGGGCATCTGAATCACGCGACTTCTGGTCACCCGAGTCAATGCGTGGGGTGGAAGATTGCGTCGCGGCAGCCACACGCACTGGCGCATTGGCACCCGCATTGGATCGGGTGCCCTGTATGACAGTGACGTTGGAGCCTTCCAGCAACCTGCAACCCGACTTTTCCGAAGTGGGCTTGGTGTTGGTGTATTCGTTACCGCAGCGGTAAATCGGCTCCTGCGAGAAACTGCTGGCTGCAAAAAAAACAGCGAATAAGGGAAGAGTTAAAGCGTATTTCATGAAAGCTCCACGCATCAAAACAATGCACGGGTACCGTACAAGTATGCGCCAAACAGCCACATTATCAAACTTTGTGGAATCCCCACAATGAAAAAGGACGGCCAAAGCCGTCCTTTTCTTGCAACACGCTGTATTGAATTACAGCGAGTAGTACATATCGAACTCCACCGGGTGGGTGGCCATGCGAAAGCGGGTGACTTCCTGCATTTTCAGATCGATGTAAGCGTCGATGTAAGAGTCGGTAAACACGCCGCCTTTGGTCAGGAAGGCACGGTCTTTGTCCAGATACTCCAGCGCCTGATCCAGGCTGTGGCATACGGTCGGGATCAACTTGTCTTCCTCTGGAGGCAAATGGTACAGATCCTTGCTGGCGGCTTCGCCGGGGTGAATTTTGTTTTCCACACCGTCCAGACCCGCCATCAGCAGAGCCGAGAAACCCAGGTAAGGGTTCATCAGTGGATCGGGGAAGCGGGCTTCAACGCGGCGGCCTTTGGGGTTGGCTACGAACGGAATACGGATCGAAGCGGAGCGGTTCTTGGCCGAGTAGGCCAATTTCACTGGTGCTTCAAAGCCGGGTACCAGGCGCTTGTAGCTATTGGTGCCAGGATTGGTGATGGCGTTCAGGGCACGGGCGTGCTTGATGACACCACCGATGTAGTACAGGGCGAAATCAGACAGACCGGCATAGCCGTCGCCAGCAAACAGGTTCTTGCCGTCTTTCCACACCGACTGGTGCACGTGCATGCCTGAGCCGTTGTCGCCGACGATTGGCTTTGGCATGAAGGTGGCAGTTTTGCCGTAGGCGTGGGCCACGTTCTGGATCACGTACTTTTGCAGCTGTACCCAGTCGGCGCGCTGAACCAGCGTGCTGAACTTGGTGCCGAGCTCCATCTGGCCGGCATTGGCCACTTCGTGGTGATGCACTTCGACGGGAATGCCCAGGGCTTCGAGCACCAGACACATTTCCGAGCGCATGTCCTGGAAGCTGTCGACTGGCGGCACGGGAAAGTAGCCCCCCTTGACAGCCGGGCGGTGACCCGTATTACCGTGTTCGTATTCTTTGCCGGTGTTCCATGCAGCTTCTTCGGAGTCAATCTTGGAGAAGCAGCCCGACATGTCGTTGCCCCAACGCACGCTGTCAAACACGAAAAATTCTGGCTCAGGACCGAAGTAAGCGGTATCACCAAAGCCGGATGCACGCATGTAGGCTTCAGCACGCTTGGCCAGTGAACGGGGGTCGCGCTCATAGGCCTTGCCATCCGATGGGTCAACCACGTCGCAGGTCAGGATCATCGTGGCTTCTTCGAAGAATGGGTCGATGTTGGCCGTGTTGGGGTCAGGCATCAGCTGCATGTCGGAGGCTTCAATGCCCTTCCAGCCAGCAATGGATGAACCGTCAAACGCATGGCCCGACGTGAACTTGTCTTCGTCAAAGTGCGACACGGGCACGGTCACGTGCTGCTCTTTGCCACGGGTATCGGTGAAGCGGAAGTCAACAAATTTGACTTCGTTCTCTTTCACCATCTTCATCACGTCTGCGACGGTCTTGGCCATCAAATACTCCTGTTGGGACTGGTTGTAAAAAGCTTGTTATCCGGGAATGCAGTTTCTGTGCCAATCTGGCTGGTTCACCACAATGACCCAACCCGGTATTCTGCCCTGACTTGCGGACTGATTAATCAACCGCATGTGAACTATCGGCGTTTCATTCAAAGCCGCAACGCACTCGCGCACCACATTGGCGCATATCGGGAATGTTCTATTTTGGTGCGATCTTTCTAGCGCACCAATTCAGGGCCTAATTTGGCATGGAATGCATGCAAGCCCCGCAACAGCGCTGGATAGGCCTGACTCACCAGGACCGGCGCACCTTTGACACCCAGCTCGATATGACGGCCATATTCCGGATGATCCACGCTCGGCAGGCTGAACACTTTCACGCCCACATACTGGCGCTCAATGTCCTCCATCAGCGGCGTGAGTGTCGCCTCCATCGCACCAAAAACGATGACAGACTGCTCTACCCAGGCGCCTTTCTGAAACAAAGGTTGATACCAGGTGTCCAGCACCCACTCCATCATGGGCCAGGCCATGACCGGGAAGCCCGGCACGAAATGAACGGCCCCGGTTTTGCCGGCCCCACTCTCGCGCCCCAAACAGGAAAACCCGGCAATCTTGTTGTAAGGGTTGGGAATAATCTGCGCACCCACAGGGAAAACGCCCATGTTCAGCCGATGAACGTTGTCCGGACGATCGGGCTCATAAGTCGCCCCCTGCTCCCGCGCCACGTCCTGCATGCGTTCGCGAATCAGCGCCTCAGCTTGCGGATGCAGCACCAGCTCGGCACCCAATGCCTGGGCTGCACACTGGCGGGTGTGATCGTCTGGCGTGGCACCAATGCCGCCGCATGAAAACACCACGTCACCTGACGCAAAGGCGCGCTCCAGCGTGGCGGTGATGCGGTCGCGCGAGTCGCCCACGTAATCGGCATAGTCCAGTTGCAGACCGCGTGCACCAAGCAATTCGATGAGTTTGGGCATGTGCTTGTCGGCACGTTTGCCCGAGAGAATTTCGTCGCCGACGATGATCAGCCCGAAACGGGGCAAGGGAGCCTGAGAAGACTCAGGGGGTGAAGGAGTCACGCAAAGAGGTGGAATCATCCGGCAATGGTAGCGGTTTGCCCGGCGCAACAGCTGGTGTTACCTGGGTAGCCGACTCCGCCCGCAAGGCTTGCAATGCCGCCAGGCAGTAATGCGAGAACCACAGCGATGAAAACGCAAACACCAGCGTGTAAATCCAGATCGCAAGCGGCACCAGAACCACAAAAGCGGCCGCAAACAACGCACCAGAAGCCCACACCAGGCTCGGTGCGGCACCCAGATAGCCTGTCATCACGCCCATGCCAAACAGCCAGCCGCGATGCCGGCGAATCAGCTCGCGGCGCTCCTCCTTGCTGGCGTGTTCAGCCAGCGCGTCGAAAGTCATTACCCGGTAGGTGAGCCAGCCCCAGATCAGGGGCGGCAAAATCAGGATCAGGGGTGGCACCAGCCACAGCGGCACCGACACCACCAGTGCAATGATGGCGAGCAGCGTGGAGCCGAGCGACCAGAAAACACCCAGAATCAGCGAGCCACCCTGCTTGCGCTCAAGAGCCGGAAACCGCCGCTCGGCCACCAGCGACACCAGCGCCGGTGTCATCATGACGGCAACAACCAACAGGGACATCACCACGATGATGGGCGTCACCAAAAAGATCACCACCAGCGGCGCCAACACTGTTTTCAGGCTGCCCAGACCGATGCTCTGCAGCCAGCTCCAGACGTTGTTCACCAGCGTGGAGCCTTCCAGCGCCACACGCACCGCGTCAATGGCGGCCTCCCAGTACAGATACCCCAGACCCAGCGCCAGCGCCACCATCAGGATCAACGGCAAAAAGGACAGCGCGATTACCCGTGGGCGCAGGCAATACGCCACCGCACGCCAGAAAGAGTCAAGAAACAGGTTCATGCAACAAGCATACAGCGCAACAGATTCATTTCGGCGCCGCCGCAATCCGGCCCTTGTAGTCCGGGTGGGAGCGCAGGGTCTCAAAGCAAAAGCCCTTTTCCTTCAGACCCATGATCAGCGGCTCCAGCACGGCAGGCGCCCACGGGTCTTTGCGAGACCAGCTACCCAAATGTGCCTGTAGCACGTCACCGGGTTTGATGTCTTTCAGGGCTTTTTTCAGCAACAGGTCATTGCTGAATTTTTCGCTGGGCAGGTCATCACCCAGAGCCCCCGCAGGCGACCAGCCTACATGCTCGAAACCACAGCTCCGGGCCACATTCAGCAGCCGGGGCGACGTCTTGCCCGTGGGTGCCCGGAACAACGGCAGTGGCTTTTTGCCAGTGTGATCTTGCAGACGCTCGGCGGCATAGGCAATCTGCTCGCAGTATTTTTTGGCGTCCCAGGTGAATTCACGGCCTTCCAGCGCACCGGAGGTTGGTTGAACGCGAAAACGCGGTTCAACGCCCGGAACATCGCCACGCCAGATGACACGGTCATACGTGAGTGAAGCCAGCTCATGCCCCTCAGCGGCACGCGCCCTCCACCAGGGCGCCCAGTGGTTGCCCAGGCTGCCGTCGCCCACCCGGGTGCGCTCGTTGGCAGCGAAGAAGGTCACTTTGACTTTTTGGCGGTTCAGCACCTCAGCCACCAGTGGCGCAGCATCCATGTTGCCGGTCTCCAGCGTCAAATACAGTGGGTTTTCACATGCTTTTTGGGCTGTAGCCCCCGTAGGATATGCGCAAGTAGCTATTAATAGTATAGCGCCCAGCATTCGCAGAAAAATGCCTGCGCCTGGGTGGATGAAGTCCTGCTGGTGTGTCATGGCCATAGTGTAGCCACGGCGCGCGGCTCCCGTAACATGTGGGCCATGGCGTTGATTGACATTCGTGGCGTGCAACTGGAAGTGGTGGAGGTGGGGCCGTCGGCCACACCGGTGGCTCACCCTGACTCCACGGACATTCGCCCTGGCCCCATCGTTTTCCTGCACGAAGGCCTGGGCTCGGTCGCCATGTGGCGGGACTGGCCGGCTGATGTCTGCAGTGCCACCGGGCGCACGGGTTGGGTGTACTCCCGCCAGGGTTACGGACAATCCTCCCCCACTACCAGCAAACTGCCGCCCGACTACCTGCACCATGAGGCCTGGGACGTGTTGCCCGCTTTGCTGGCGCATCTGGGCATACAGCGCCCCGTGCTGCTGGGCCACTCCGACGGGGCCAGCATCGCGCTGCTGTACGCCAGCCGTTTCCCCGTGACAGCATGCATCGTGCTGGCGCCGCACGTGATGGTGGAAGACGTGTCGATTCAGTCCATCAATCAGGCTCGGGATGCGTTTGGAGACCCGAAGAGCGGTCTGCGCCAGCGGCTGGCGCGTTACCACACTGACGTAGACGGTGCTTTTCAGCAATGGAACGATGCCTGGCTCAACCCGGCTTTTCGCGCGTTTGACATTCGCCCGGACTGCCGGCGCATCAGCGCCCCCGTGCTGGCGGTCCAGGGTGTGGACGACCCCTACGGCACGATGGCGCAGATTGACCAGATCGACTTATCCGCAGAGCGCATCCAGCGGCTGCCCTTGGCCGCTTGCGGCCATTCGCCCCACCGGGACCAGACGCAGCTCACCACACAGGCCATCACCAGCTTTCTGGCGTCAGTCGATTAAGCGGCCTCTGTCACCCCGAAATACTGGCCAGATCGGCTTCATTCAACCAGCGCCATTGCCCCGGTGCCAGATCATCCGGCAGCCGCAAGCCACCAATTTGCGAGCGGTGCAGGCCCTCAACCCGGTTGCTGACGGCTGCCACCATGCGTTTAACCTGGTGGTACTTGCCTTCTGTCAGCGTCAACCGCAGGTGGTGGCTGTCTACCGCCTCGCAGGCGGCCGCACGCACGGGTTTCGGGTCGTCATCCAGCACCACGCCTTCCAGAAGCTTTTTCACCTGACGGTCGTCCAGCGGGTGTTTGGTGGTGACTTCATAGACTTTGGGAACGTGGTGCCGCGGCGAACTCATGCGGTGGATGAACTTGCCGTCATCGGTGAGCAGCAGCAGCCCCGTGGTGTCCTGATCCAGCCGCCCCACCGCCTGAACGCCCTGCACCGCCCCTTTTTGCGGCCGCAGTCGCAAAGGTGACGGCAGCAGGGTGTAGATGCTGGGGTAGGTCGATGGTTTTTGTGAACATTCGGTCGCGGTGGGCTTGTTCAGCATCAGATAGGCTTTTTCCTGATACGGCCA
>JBJOPS010000058.1:0-5582 GCA_046050465.1 Pseudomonadota bacterium
TCAGGCGAAAAGCCTCCGGATTCAGCCAAAACTGGATGCAGTTGGCGCTGGAGTTTCGGCAGGCGGGACATATTCGTTTATGCACCATTCTCAAACTGACTTTTGGACATGATCCTTAGAAATGAAAGTCCGTAAGCATCGCTGCATTGAGCGATCGCAATCGACTGTCCAGGTATTTTTGTCTAAGCGTTCACGAGAGATAGCTGGGGCCACCCCACCGGGAAAAGGAAAACTCAGCACCAGTGGATGTGCCTCTTTCTGTTTTCCCACTTGCTCCTCTGTCCAGAAAAAACCAGTGTTTACAATATTTGGGGCATCGTAGGGCAATATTGATTCAGGCCCCACCTTTTGTATCTGTTTACCCGGCCCAATAAGAACCCAGTAACTATCGCTCAAAGATACTTTACCGGTCTTAAAATCAGCGGGTTTATGTGTCCGCACCATCACCTGGCCAAGTTGCACCTCCACTGGGAAAGCCAAGCCGTTTTCTGATTCATAGATTTTCTGCAAACCTTGGTCTGAACGAGCCAAATCTAGCCTGCTTAAGTAGTTCACCGCAGATGGTTCAGGTTGCTGATGTGTCAACAACAGCTCATGCCCTTGCAACCCAAAACGAATGGTTCGCGTGAATGGGGGTGCTTGAATCGTGCGCCAACTGGTGTCGGTGTCCAGATTACGTACCCGCAGCAGTTGCTGGTCAGTACCTGCATGTACGAGTGTAGCCACCATTTTCCCATCAGCACTGATGGTTGTGTGCAAAATAGGCTTGGCACCCCCATAGGGGTTGCAAGCACTCAGCAGTGCGACGGGTATGGTCAGCGCTACCAAAACCAAATAGGTAAGTCTTGTCAGCCTAAAACCCTCGAACACATTCCGCAAGTGGTTATGGAATTCATTGTTCCATTGCCTTGTGAAGAGCCGCGCGGCATACAGAGATTTCCCTGCGTTTACGTTTGCTCTCAGTTTCTGTCTATGCATTTGCATTTCCCCCTTGGCAGATTCATCACAAAGCAACTGGCCGTTTTATCACTCTACCAGCAGATTTTTAATATTTTTGTAAATCAAATAATGTATGCGACAGATTTCCGACATTCCAAGCGCATTTCATGCTCCTGATACAGGAGCGTCTTTGACGCTGTTTTGCGCATTGCCTCAATTCAGGGCGCTTCTGCACCCCCGTCAGCACATTGGCCACCGTATCAAACCGCCCCCCCCCGTGGCATCCACCACCAGCCCAATGCTGTCCAGATACGGCTTCAGGCGGGTTTGCATCACCAGGGCGCTGTACACCGATTGCCGCAGCGACTCATATGCTGCCAGCATCACTGGCACCTGATTGGCAAACAGGCTGTAGGTCAGCACGGGCAAGCCGTCGGTGCCAGTGGTGGTGGTGGGCACCTGCATGCCCGCATCCGCCACGTTCATGCCGTTGAACACTTCCAGCACCGGGATGGCCTTTTGCAATTGGGCCGATGTGGTGTCGGTGCTCACATTCACCGTTTCAGCCAGGGTGGTGCTGCCGTTGGTGATGGTTTCTATGCAGTCGCCGTCCAGGTCGATGGCTAACGGGTCTCGGGCTGCTGGGGGGGCGGGTGTCTCTGGTGAGTGCGTTGTAGTCGTCGGTTTTTATGCTGTTGGCGATTTCGATCCAGAACTGGGACTCTTGATAACCCTCGACCAAAGGAAGTGCATTGTCAATCGATTTGACCAATACCCCTGTGGCCTCACCGGAAGCCACCGATTCTTCCCTCACAAAGCAAATCAGGCACCTAAGTGCCTGATAAGAAAGAAGAATATATGGGGTGGCTGATGGGGCTCGAACCTACCCAAACATAAGCCATTGATTTCAAGAGATTTTTTGCTTTCGCGCCAGCGGGTTTGACCCAAAAATCGTGACACCAACTCATGGCACCACGACCACCCAAAAGACCATTCTTTCGAGTCCGAACATTGTCCCACTTCGGTAACGAACTACCAAATTCGATCACGTTCAGAATCGCAAACGAAACCGACTTCATTCCAACAGAAGCAGCTCTATTAAGGAGTTGATACCGCGGCACCGGATGATGCAGGCCTCAACACTGACAGCCCCAACATCAGCGGCCCAAACGGCTGTCGAGACGTCAGCCATAGCACGGACTCTCGAATGGCTCCGTACAGGACGCTGTGAGCCGTAATAGTCACGCCCCGCAGTGCCTCTTCTTCGCTCAGTGTGTCATCCGCTAAAAAGACGCCGATGCACTCCATGTCAATGTGATACGGTGAAGACGCATCCATCGAAGGATTTACAACGGTGCGCATGCTCGCGTTGTATTGCCCTTTTTGGCCGTCAACCTTGCCAACCTGAATGTTGTTTTCCGGGCTTGCGCTGACCAGTACCTCTCCAGGCATGTGCGACTGAATCGCCACCACGGTACTCCTTACAAACAGTACCGTTTGCAGCGTTATGGGATGAGCCTGCTCTGTTGTCATGCGTACGCAAGGCCCCAATTGAACTCAGCGTGATTGGCTGCATCTGTCCGCACACTCGTTACAGCATTTGTCGCAACGAGAGTCACCGCCTTTCCTGGCGCCTTATAGTGCGAGAGATCCCAGCGACTCACTGCAGCGGCACTGTCAACAATACGTATATCTAATTGCCCACCAATGGAGCGTGCAAGCTTCACCATCGATTCAATAGTGAGATTCGTGTCCCCCCGGAAAACCTTACTCACGTATGCAGGACTGGAACCCAAACGCTTTGCGATTTCCGCATAAGTCACTTTTGCGTAGTCACGCTGACTGTCCAACGCAATTGAGAAATCAATTTTTGCCTTCTCTGCCCAATAGCCATCTGTCTTCCTTGCTTCATCAAAGTATGACTTCAATGAGCTACTCAGTTTCATCATCCACTACCTCCAGCGTTCCATTTGCTACGGCGTCATCGTAGTCCGCCTTCCAACCAGCAGCCCAGTTGACTGACTGTTTGTCAACCTTCTGCCCACTTTTTCGTACACCCGAGGTGCAGACAGTAATGTCTCGACCTGCACCTTTGAAAAAGAACAACCTTAGAGGGCCCTTACGGAACTCGTAAATGCCCCTGGCCTTATCCACTTCATGCCACCAAGCGGAAGGCACGAATTGCAGCCCACGCTCTGCTACATGCCCAAGCATCTCAAACAGACCGTCTCTTACACCCTTAGTTGCGTCCTCACCGGTCTTGATGAAGGCTTCAGCAGGGCAATCCGCACCGTCGCATATCGCGACCACTCTGAACCTCATCTGTACGAGCACTTTGATCTGCATCTTAACCTATAAGTTAACTTCGGCGCATGTAGAAAGAACTTGAATGCTGGACTAATCGGCAGCACTAAAGCCTACATGGTAACGCCTTCGCAAAAACAGGCTGGACAAATGTACAGGTTACCCGCCCAGTACGTGCGCGCCTACGTCAAACGCAACAAGACCGATGCTGCTGACGCTGCAGCCCTTCTGGAAGCGGCCCGTGCCTCCGACATGTGCCCGGTGCGCGTCAAGTCGGTGGAGCAGCAAGCCCTGCAGAGCATGCATCGCATCCGCTCCCTGTGGATGGGCACCCGTACGTCCCGCATCAACGCCTTGCGCGGCTTCTGCCGGGAGTTTGGTATTGCCATTCCCGTGGGCGCACGCACCGGCATTGAGGCGATCAGCCGGGTGTTGGCCGATCCCAACACGGCCGTTCCGGACTTGATTCGGGGCACAGCCAGGTTGTTGGTTGAGGAGATTCGTCTGCTGGAAGCCCGGATTGCCCAGCTGGAGCGGGAACTGGCCGCTTTGGCCCGGCTCAGCCCGGCTTGCACCACGCTGTTGTCGATCCCGGGCATTGGCCTGCTAACGGCCACTGCGCTGGTGGCGGCCACATCGGGTGATGTGAGCCACTTCAAGGATGCGCGGCACTTCTCCAGCTGGTTTGGGCTGACGCCCAAGGAGTACAGCTCGGGCAATTCCCGCTATCTGGGGCGGATCTCCAAGAAGGGGGATCGCTACCTGCGCATGCTGCTCACCCATGGCGCCAGGAGTGTGCTGCGTGCCTCCAAGGTGGCGGACAACGCCGGGCGGGAGGTTTGTGGGGTGCGTCGCTGGGCGCTGGATGTGCAATCCAGAAGCAACCACAACAAGGCGGCGTGTGCGCTGGCCAACAAGCTGGCACGGATTTGTTATGCCACGCTGCGGGACAAGGCGCCGTTTGGTGAGCCGACCGTGCGGTTAAACAAGAAGATCAGCAGGGAGAGTTTTGTGATGCCGGCTTGATTGCCAGCATCCAGAACAGCCGTCACCAGGAAAAGAAGACCAACACCCATCCACGCGTTGCGACGAGATTGATCGACCACCATGGCCAACCGGGTTCACCCCACACCGATAGACGCCGATAACTCTTCCGGCTCAATGAACGAAAGTTCGGCAGCCGCTTGTAGCGACTGGCGCTTCGGTGACGCAGATTCCATGTCGGCACGGACCACAACAGAGTCCACCCCAGATGCCGGATATACGACTGCAGGCGCTTCCCCAACAGCCAATCTATCGGTCAGTTTCTTGCGCTTGTGGGGGAGTCCATATATGAATTGTTAGGCATCAACTCCACCCTAGCTTCTGGAACGCCCATTCGTTGCAATCTTGCTCATGCTCCTGCCCCCAATGGTTTACCAGATGTGCGAGTTCATGGAGCACAAGAAATCGCAGGAAGGAGGCTGGTTGCCTGACTTCGGCAGACTGATCTGCCCACCCCGCAACAAGCAGAGCACTCGCTTGGTCCGCGATGTGCCCCTCTTCGTAGTTTTCCCTCAGAACCACAATGGCCCTTGAGTCGGTACGGCGCCTCACCGCTAGACCTCTGGGACTACGGTTTTGGATCTTCATTCCACAGCTTTCGGCCCAAACGCCGCAGTCAGGTACGAGAAGAAACTCGACCGGTTCTCCCGAGACGCTGTCAGCAAGCGCTGCAAGTTCGGAAACATGGGACGCAGTCTCTATGCAAAGCATCTTTGATGCCTAACGTTCGACGTGAGCCGCGGACGCAAGGACGCGAAGCGTGCTTGTGACCGTCGGCTCGATGGAGTTGTTAGGTTGCACGTGGCGCCCTAAGCCAGCAGTACCCCAAGAACAAACCCGGCGAGAACAGTAGCGCTGCGGGGATGAGCATCCAGGGAGACATGACCGACAGGGCCGCCACCTGGCCTACGACCAGCGGAAAGCCGAGAAAGACCTCAACGAGCCCCGCGCCGAAGAAGCCGCGGCACTCGACGCCATAGAGCAGCGCATCGTATAGATTGCAGCCTACGCCCGTGCGGTTCCCGTACTCCGTTGTGCCCGCCACAACTGCCAGCGCGATAGAAGCGGCAACCAACGTTCCGATATAGAGCCAAGAGACGTACCGCAAGGCCTGCATTCGTGCAACCTAACGTTTGAATTAAGGGGCGCCGTTAGGGATGATGTTCAAAACTATTCCGCCAAATACGTGACTGAGGCACACAAATTGCGGTCAATGACGACACGAAACAAAAAGACCTTGGCCTTGATCTCTGCAACCGACGCACGCGCAAGCAAATCCTGCTCGATGAGTTGGA
>JBJOPS010000059.1:0-6699 GCA_046050465.1 Pseudomonadota bacterium
TAGCGCTGCTCCACCGCCAGCCGGTACAGGGCCATGATGCGTTCATGCCCGGCCAGCGCACTGACCAGCATCATCAAGGTGCTGCGCGGCAGGTGGAAGTTGGTGAGCAGGCCCTGCACCACGCGGAACTCATGGCCGGGGGTGATGAAGATGTCGGTCTCGCCGCGGCAGGCACTCAGCGAGCCCCCCGCAGCCGGCGCCAGGCGGGCCGCCGACTCCAGCGCACGCAGGCTGGTGGTGCCCACCGCGATGACGCGGCCGGCGCGCGCGCGCGCCGCCTCGATGGCCGCCACCGTGGCTTCACCCACCTCGTACCACTCGCTGTGCATGCGGTGCTCGGCCAGGCGCTGCACGCGCACCGGCTGGAAGGTGCCCGCGCCCACGTGCAGCGTCACGCTGGCGCGAAGCACGCCCCTGGCATCCAGCGCGGCCAGCAACGCATCATCAAAATGCAGCGCCGCAGTGGGTGCCGCCACGGCACCGGGGTTTTTGGCGAACACGGTCTGGTAGCGTGCGGCGTCTTCGGCTGAATCGGTGTGGTCGATATACGGCGGCAGCGGCACATGGCCGTGGCGTTCCATCAGCGTGTGCGGGTCGTCGCCCGCGTCGTTGGAGAGCACAAAGCGAAACAGTGCGCCCTGCGCATCGGGCCAGCGGCCCAGCAGCGTGGCGCTTAAGGCCTCGTGCGTGCCCGGCGCGCCCACCAGCGCCACCGTGGTGCCCACCTCGGGCTTCTTGCTCACCCGCATGTGCGCCGCCACCTGGTTGCCGGAGAGCACGCGCTCAATCAGCAGCTCCAGCTTGCCACCCGTGGGTTTTTCGCCAAACAGTCGCGCCTTGATGACCTTGGTGTCGTTGAACACCAGTAGATCGCCCGCATTCAACAGCGAAGGCAGATCACGAAAGATGCGGTCCACCGGCTGGGTACTTGTTGGCCCCCACGCTTGGCACTGCGTGTCCTGCGCTGCCCCCTGGGGGGGCTGTTCCGCCTTGGAGCGGCCCTGCGGCGCAACGGTGCCATCCAGCAGCCGCGAGCCGCTGCGCTCGGGCGCGGGGTGCTGGGCAATCAGCTTTGGGGGCAGGGTGAAATCGAAATCGCTGAGCGTGAAGGTGCGCATGAGGTGCTTGACGGGTGAGGCAGAATTGTCCCATGCCGCCGAAGACTTCAAAGTCCGCCCCTCCAGACGCCGCCTCGTCCCCGGGAGCTCCCGCCAAAAGCCCCATGCAAAAGGCGCTGGACAAGCTGGGCCTGCACCGCGACATCGACCTGGCGCTGCACCTGCCGCTGCGGTATGAGGACGAAACCCGCATCACCCGCCTGGCCGATGCGCGCGAGGGCGACACGCTGCAGATCGAGGCCACCGTCACCGCCTGTGAAGTCACTTTGCGCCCGCGCCGCCAGTTGCTGGTGACGGTGGACGACGGTTCGGACACCTGCACGCTGCGCTTTTTCAGCTTTTACCCCTCGCAGCAAAAAGCGTTGGCCGTGGGCTCGCGCATTCGCGCACGCGGCGAGGTGAAAGGCGGCTTTCTGGGCTGGACCATGATGCACCCCAGCTTTCGCACGGCCGGTGGTGACCTGCCCACGGCGCTGACGCCGGTGTACCCCACGGTGGCAGGGCTGCCGCAGCCTTACCTGCGCAAGGCGGTGCTGGCCGGGCTGGCCCGCGCAGACCTGTCCGAGACCATTCCGCCCGAAATTACCCGTCAAAATGGCCTCCAGCCCTCGTGGAATATGCGTGAGGCGCTATCATTTTTGCATAACCCCACGCCCGACGTGTCGCTGGCCACGCTGGAAGACCACAGCCATCCGGCCTGGCAGCGCCTGAAACTCGAAGAGCTGCTGGCGCAACAACTCTCGCAGTTGCAGAGCAAACGTGCGCGTGATTTGCTGCGTGCGCCGTTGCTGCTGTCCGAGCTCAATCCGCACAACCCGTCGCTGCACGAACGCCTGCTCGCAGTTCTACCGTTCCAGCTCACCGCCGCCCAGCAACGCGTCTGCGCCGAAATTGCCCACGACATCGCCCGGCCCATCCCCATGCACCGCCTGCTGCAGGGCGATGTGGGTTCCGGCAAAACCGTGGTGGCCGCGCTGGCCGCCGCCATCTGCATTGACGCGGGCTGGCAGTGTGCGCTGATGGCGCCCACCGAAATTCTGGCCGAGCAGCACTTCCGCAAACTCATTGGCTGGCTGGAGCCACTGGGCGTCAAAACCGCGTGGCTCACCGGCAGCCAGAAGACCAAGGAGCGGCGCGAGATGCTGGCGCTGATCGCCAGCGGCGAGGCCGGGCTGGTCATCGGCACGCACGCCGTCATTCAGGACAAGGTGCAGTTCAAAAACCTGGCGCTGGCCATCATCGACGAGCAGCACCGCTTTGGCGTGGCGCAGCGCCTGGCTCTTAGAAACAAAATGACAATCTCCGCAGAGGAACTGGATTCAGTCCAGAGACAGCGCGGAACCGGCTTTGCCGGGCCGCAGGCTGTCGCCCCCTTGAGGGGGGAGGACGCTACACGCAGTGAGCAAGCCACGGGGGTGGAACCCCATCTTCTGATGATGACGGCCACCCCCATCCCGCGCACGCTGGCCATGAGCTACTACGCTGACCTGGAGGTGTCCACCATCGACGAGCTGCCACCGGGGCGCACACCCATCGTTACCAAGGTGGTGAACGATTCGCGCCGCGACGAAGTGATCCATCGTATCCGCGACCAGCTCTCGCAGGGCAGGCAGGTCTATTGGGTGTGCCCGTTGATCGAGGAAAGCGAAATGCTGGACCTAACCAACGCCACCGAAACGCATGAGGCCTTGAGCGCTGCCTTGCCCGGCGTGCTGGTCGGCCTGCTGCACTCGCGCATGCCCGTGGCGGAGAAAAAGGCCGTCATGTCGCTGTTCGTCGGCGGGCCCGGCAACGCAGGTGCCACCTCACGAATGGGCGTGCTGGTCAGCACCACGGTGATCGAGGTGGGTGTGGATGTGCCCAATGCCTCGCTGATGGTGATCGAGCACGCCGAGCGTTTTGGCCTGAGCCAGTTGCACCAGCTACGTGGCCGCGTCGGGCGCGGTGCCGCGGCGTCAGCCTGCGTGCTGCTCTATTCCACGGGCGATGCGCCAAGGCTGGGCGAAACCGCCCGCGCGCGCCTCAAGGCCATGGTGGAGACGAACGACGGCTTCGAAATCGCCCGGCGCGACCTGGAGATTCGCGGCCCCGGCGAGTTTCTGGGCGCGCGCCAGTCGGGTGCTGCGCTCTTGCGCTTTGCCGACTTGGCGACCGATACCGAGCTGCTGGATTGGGCCCGTGCCGCCGCGCCGCAGATGCTGGACAAACACCCGGCGCTGGCCGAGAAACATGTGCGCCGATGGCACGGGGACAGGGCAGAATATCTGAAAGCATGACCGCCGAAATGACCGAAAACATTCCAAAGCCCGGAAAAGGCTGTCTTAACAAGTGTTGTTTGCTACGAACTTGTGTGCAAAAAGAGTTTCAATGTGCAGGGATCAGTCCTATACTTTTAGCGTCAAGGCGCCCCTGTGGGGTGATATCAGCCAAAATTTCCAGCGAGAGCGGGTGCATATGAGCAAAGCCTACACATCAGTTTGGAGCAGCGTCCTGGAAAAGGCCCTGTTGAATGCGCCAGGGCAAACGGTGCTGCCAGACCGGGGGCAGCCTGCGCACAGGCGGCGACGCCAGCCTCTGCGAAAGACCGCAGAGCCCTTGGTTCTGGAGCAACGCATTGTCTTTGATGCGGCAATGGCGGCAACCCTTGACCACGCCCAGGACCAGGATCAAAACCTGGAGCCGATCTGGAGAGCTCTGGAGGAAATCCAGTTGCCAGCCGTGGCTGAACTCGCCGCTGCGCGTGAAGTCATCTTCATTGATGCCAGTGTCGCCAACATTGCATCCCTGCTGCCCGCGGGAACGGGAAACGTTTACCTCTTGCAGGCGGGGCAAGACGGCCTGGTGCAAATGGCCACCATCATGAGCCAGATGCACAACGTGGATGCGGTGCACATCATCTCGCACGGCGGCACAGGCTCCTTGCAACTGGGAAGTGCCACGCTGACGCAATCCGGCATGGAGCAGGGTTATGCGCAGGAAATGGCCCAGATCAGAGGCGCCCTGTCCGGGGGGGCCGACGTTCTGCTCTACGGGTGTGATGTTGCGCAGGGTAGTGCTGGCGCCTCGTTCATCTCGGCGTTGTCAAGCCAACTGTCGGCCGACGTGGCGGCCAGCACCAACGCGACAGGCCATGTGTCTTTGGGCGGTGACTGGGTGCTGGAGGCTGCTACCGGGGCCATTGAGGCGACGACACTGGTGGCTACCGGGTATCGATCGGTATTATGGGATTCGCAGCAAACCGGAGTGGCCTATTACGGTGGTGGGGCTACTACACTGACTGCCGCCCCATCACTGGGGGCTTTGGGCAGCGCTTCGGATATGCAGGCAGGGGGCGGTGTCAGCATCACCAACCACGTTGACCCTGCGAGCGGGGGGCAAGGGCAGGGAACAGTGTTCTTAGTTGGAAATGTAGGGTCAACAAGTTATGGACAGGCAGTTACCAACAATGACTACATTTATGCAACCGTAACAGTCAATCCTGCAGATTTTGAAATACGCCTGAGTCAATTCACATTCAACCAGAGACTCGTGAATGAAAGCAGTGCATCGGTTGTTGTGGCGCTCTACAACCCCGACAATGAGGCGTTGACCCAGTTAACAAATGCTGGGGCACTGGATGGCGCCACAGCGACGACGTCTCTCACTGTCATAAGCATGCCATCCATGCCAGCTGTTGACGCGGCAAATGCACTCATCGATTATCAAATTCGGTGGTACTTTTACACGGGGGGTGGAACGACCACGGTTTACCTGGACAATCCCGTCGTGTCCTTGCAAGCCAATACCGCCCCCACAGCAACCAACGACACAGGCACTGCCACTGAGCAGGGCGTGGCGGCGGGCGCGAATGCCACGGGCAACGTACTGACCAACGATGTGGATGCGGATTCTGCGGGCACATTTGCAGTCAGTGCCGTGCGCACGGGCGCAGTGGAGGGCTCCGGCACAGCAGGCACCGTTGGGTCAGCCCTGAGCGGCACCTATGGCGCACTGACCCTCAATGCAGACGGCAGCTACACCTACGTGGTCAACAACAGCAATGCAGCCGTCAACGCCCTGCAGGCCGGGCAAACACTGACCGAGACCTTCAACTACACCCTGCGCACCGGCCCCTTGGGCGGGTATCAGTCCGATGCGGCGACATTGGCCATTACCATCAACGGTGCCAACGACGCGCCGGTGGACGCAAACGAAACGGCCAGCGTGGCAGAAGACAGCACGCTGACGACAAGCGCAGGCACGGGATTGCTGGCCAACAGCACAGATGTGGACGGCGGGGCCCCCGTTATCACCGGCTACACCATAGCAGGCGTGGTGGGCACCCAGGCAGTAGGCAGCGCGGTCACCATTGCCAACAGAGGCAGCATCACGATCAACGCAGACGGCAGCTACAGCTTCACACCGGTGGCCAACTACACCGGCACGGTACCCGTGATCACCTACACCGTCAGTGACGGTGCAGGAGGCACAGACACCTCCACGCTGAGCCTGAGCGTCACAGCGGTCAACGACGCGCCGGTGGTTGATTTGAATTCTGGCGAAGTTGGGCAGGAGATGGTCATCAATGGTGGTTTTTCCAGCGCAACAGGTTGGACGGCATCAGGAGGGTGGCTTGTTGGGAGCCCCTACTTCAATGCCAGCATCTCGACAGATACAGGTACATACACACTGAGTAGTGCGACACTGACGGGCTGGGACACGGGCCTGTCGTCCAATGGAGCCACGCAGCTGGCGATGGACCTGGCTTGGGGGAATGGAATTGGGGCGATGGGGGTGTCCCCGGCATCGACCCTTACCGTGCGCGTTGGCGGTGTGTCTTACGCCACCGTCACCACAGCCACCGGTACGGGCGGCTCGGCGAACATTGTTTATCTGAACGGCGCAACAGGCAATCTCGCCACCGTGCCGGTCGGGACGACAACGCCAAGCGCCTGGGTGATTGATCTGCCCACAACGGTCTCAGCAACTGGCGCGCTGGTGTTCAGTTTCACAGGTGGTGGAAGCGGTGGCGATGACTTCGTCATTGACAACGTCAGTGCGTTGACCCGTGTGGATGGAACGGCCGGAAGCAACTTCTCGACGACATACACAGAAAACGGTGCGGCGGTCTCCATTTCTGACATCGACAATACTGTGCGTGATGTCGATGACACCAACATGGAGTCGGCCACGGTACTGCTGACCAACTCTGCGACCGGGGACAGATTTCTGGTCAACGGCTCGTCATTGGCATCGGGCACCTTGGCCGGCGGCATCACATGGACGCGTACCGATACGCAAGTGACATTCTCTGGATCGGCCAGTGAGTCCGCTTATGCCGATGCCATTCGTGCCGTTCAGTTTGAAAACACAACTGAAGCCCCACTGGCTGGAAATCGGACTGTGACTGTGATCGTCAGCGACGGAGACACCAACTCCAACACCGCCACTTCCACGATTGCAGTCACAGCGGTCAACGACGCGCCGGTGGACGACAACGAAACGGCCAGCGTCACAGAAGACACCCCCCTGGTGGTTGCTGCGGCCAGCGGCCTGCTGGCCAACAGCACCGATGTGGACGGGGGCACCCCCGTCATCAGCG
>JBJOPS010000060.1:0-41541 GCA_046050465.1 Pseudomonadota bacterium
AAGTCCGCATCGTCAAGGGCGGTACGGGGGCGGTGCAACAACACTACGCAGCACCCATGATCATGCAGCATGCTCCTGCTGCACCGGCTCCCGGTTCTCAGGCAACTCCGGCGCCTGCTCCGGCAGTTGCCGAAGCACCTGAAGGCCACCGGGTGAAGTCACCCATGGTAGGTACTTTTTACCGCGCAGCATCACCAGGTGCCAAATCGTTTGTCGAAATCGGCGACACGGTCAAAGAAGGCCAGACGGTTTGCATCATTGAGGCCATGAAAATCCTCAACGAGATCGAATCCGACAAGAGCGGTGTCGTCAAGGAGATAGTCTGCGAAAACGGTCAGGCCGTGGAGTATGGACAACCGCTGTTCGTGATCGAATAGGGCCAGAGCGTAAACCGACATGTTCAAAAAAATACTGGTTGCCAACCGCGGGGAAATCGCACTGAGAATCCAGCGCGCCTGTCGGGAAATGGGCATCAAGGCCGTCATGGTGTATTCCGAGGCGGACCGCGAAGCGAAGTACGTGAAGCTGGCCGAAGAGGCCGTGTGTATAGGCCCTGCACCTTCTGCCCAGAGTTACCTCAACATGCCTGCCATCATTTCGGCAGCCGAAGTGACAGATGCTGAGGCCATTCATCCGGGCTATGGCTTCCTGAGCGAAAACGCCGACTTCGCCGAACGCGTCGAAAAAAGCGGTTTTCAATTCATTGGTCCCACGCCCGAGTCCATCCGCATCATGGGTGACAAGGTGTCTGCCAAGCAGGCCATGATCAAGGCCGGCGTGCCCTGTGTACCAGGTTCGGAGGGAGAATTGCCCGACGACCCGGCGCTGATTCGCCGCATTGCCAAATCAATCGGCTATCCGGTCATCATCAAGGCGGCAGGTGGCGGTGGCGGGCGCGGCATGCGTGTCGTGCACACGGAAGCCGCCTTGATCAACGCGGTTCAGATGACCAAGGCCGAAGCGGGTTCGGCATTTGGCAACCCGGCGGTTTACATGGAGAAGTTTCTCCAGAACCCGCGCCACATTGAAATCCAGATTCTGGCGGACAAGTTCAAAAACGCCGTGTACCTGGGCGAGCGTGACTGTTCCATGCAACGGCGTCATCAGAAAGTGATTGAGGAGGCGCCAGCACCCGGCATTGCGCGCAAGGCGATCGAACGCATTGGCGAGCGGTGCGTGGCGGCCTGCAAGAAGATAGGCTACCGCGGCGCTGGAACCTTCGAGTTCCTGTACGAAGACGGCGAGTTTTATTTCATCGAGATGAATACGCGGGTGCAGGTAGAACACCCGGTTACCGAACTCATCACGGGTGTGGACATCGTGAAGACGCAGATCATGGTGGCGGCTGGTGAAAAGCTGCCGTTTACCCAGCGTCAGATCGAAATTCGCGGCCACGCCATTGAATGCCGCGTGAACGCGGAGGATCCCTACAAGTTCGTCCCGTCACCTGGGCGCATTACCATGTGGCATCCGCCAGGTGGTCCGGGTGTGCGTGTGGACTCTCATGTTTACACCAATTACTTTGTGCCGCCCAACTACGACTCGATGATTGGCAAGATCATTGTGCACGGTGACACTCGCGAACAGGCCTTGGCGCGCATGCGCACGGCGTTGGGCGAGACGGTGATTGAAGGCATCAACACCAACATCGCGTTGCATCGCGAGTTGATGGTGGATGCCAAATTCATGGGCGGCGGCACCAATATTCACTATCTTGAAGAGTGGCTCGGTCACCACAAGCGCTGACGGGCAAACGCCATGTTTGAGTTGAGCCTGATGTGCCCGCAGGACAGAGTGGAAGCGGTGAGCGACGCACTGGATGCGCTGGATGCCCTCAGTGTCAGCGTGGAAGATGCCGATGCGCAGACGGATGCCGAACAGGCGCTGTTTGGCGAACCTGGCATGCCACCACCGAAAGATGGCTGGCAACGTTCCCGCATCAAGGCCCTGTACGCGACAGAAGAGCTCGCCCGCGAATCAGCCGCTTTGCTGGGTGCGCAGGACTTTTTTGCCAATTGCCAGATATTGGGCGTGGTGCCAGTACCCGATCAGGACTGGGTGCGGTTAACCCAGTCGCAGTTTGCGCCGGTCGAAATCACGTCCGCGTTCTGGATCGTCCCGTCCTGGCACGAGCCGCCGTCGCAGGCTAGAACCCTCATCCGTCTGGATCCAGGTCTGGCGTTCGGCACGGGTACCCACCCCACGACGCGCATGTGCCTTCGCTGGATCGCCGCGCACGGCAAGGCGACCGGAAATGCTTCCGTCGGTGAATTGGGGCGGGTTCTGGATTACGGTTGTGGTTCGGGCATTCTGGCCATCGGCGCAGCGAAATTTGGTGCGACGCAAGTGGATGCGGTGGACATCGACCCCGCGGCAGTGGAGTCCACAGGGCTCAACGCGCAAGCCAATCACGTGCATCTCAACGCGGGTCTGCCGGACAGGGTTTCAGGAACGTATCAGACGGTGTTGGCCAACATTCTGGCCTCTCCCTTGAAGGTGCTGGCGCCCCTCTTGTGCTCAAAGGGAGCGAGTGGAAGCCGTCTGGTGCTGGCCGGTATTCTGGAGCGTCAGGAGCAGGAACTCAAGGAAGCCTATTCACCCTATTGCCAGCTGGCCGTGTCAGACAGGGAAGACGGCTGGATTTTGATGACCGCGACGCTCTGATTCACGAGCCTGCGGACTTTACAATCAGGCGCAATGAGTCTGATCACACGCTGCCCCGCTTGCGAGACACTGTTCAAGGTGGTCCCGGACCAGCTTCGCATTTCCGACGGTTGGGTTCGCTGCGGTCAATGTGAAGAGATCTTTGATGCGTCCAGCAGGCTATTGCCAGAAGGCTTTGCTGCAACTGTCTTTCTGGCTAATCCCCTGGTAGATTCAACTCAGAAGTCAGTCAATGCAGTGAGCAACCGGCATAACGTTTCGCCGGGGGCGGACCCGGAGGGGTTGCCATCACAGACTCTGGAAGTGCTGAACTCACCGGACGACAGTGGCCTATCGTGGCAGGCTGAAAGTATATTGCCCGCACCGGATGATTCCTATAAAACAAACGCAAAGGCTAAAGGGTCTGACAGACTGGGGGAGGCGGGTGAAGTCCTACTGGTCAAAGAATTGAAAGAGATTGTGGCCCGGAGATCGCAGCATGCACCGCTGAATGAACTCGTGAAGCAGTCTGATCAAGTGACAGACTCTCGCAGAGTAACTGTAGCGATCGAGGATGAACCGGATTTTGAGCCCGTAGAGCCATCGTTCGTGCAAGGAATGAGCGCTCTCTCAGACTGGCAAAAGTCCTTAATACGATCTGGTCTTCAAGCCTTGGTGCTGGTGCTGTTAGGGGTGTTGTCTGTACAGGTAACGCTTCACGAGCGCAACAGGATTGCGGCTTTGGCGCCGACCTTACAGCCTTTGGTCTCAACTATTTGCAAAGTCGCGAATTGCACAGTTTCACCTGTGCAGCAAATTGAATCCATCGTAATCGAAAGCTCATCATTTGCCAAGATTCGTGGCGATGTCTATCGATTCGATTTCGTGATCAGGAGCATCGCGGGTATGGCCCTTGCCACGCCAGCGGTAGAGCTTTCGTTGACTGATCCCCAAAACCGGACAGTGATCCGCCGGGTGTTCTTGCCTGCTGAGTTTGGTGCTCATCCAGATGTACTGGTGCCGGGGGCGGAGTGGTCTGGCTCGCTGGTGATTGGTGTCAGTCTCAGCGCCGACGTGGAGCGTATTTCTGGTTATCGCGTGCTTGCTTTTTATCCCTAGACTCTTACCTATTATTCTTTATGGCATCCATCATTTGCGGTTCTCTGGCGTTCGACACGATCATGAATTTTGAGGGTCGATTTGCCGAGCAGATTTTGCCTGACCAATTGCACATTTTGAATGTGTCGTTTCTGGTTCCGGCACTGCGTCGGGATTTTGGTGGCTGTGCAGGTAACATTGCCTATAGCTTGAAACTTCTGGGGGGTGACCCCATGCCCATGGCAACGATTGGCATGGACGGCAATGGGTATCTTGAACGTCTTAAGACATTGGGGATCGATTGCGACTTTATCCGCAGACTCGACGATGCCTACACGGCGCAAGCCATGATCATCACGGATCAGGATAACAACCAGATCAATGGCTTTCACCCCGGCGCTATGGACCAGGCTCATCTGAATGTCATCTCTGCCCGCAGTGACATCAAGCTGGGTATCATTGCGCCGGATGGACGTGATGCCATGTTGCAACATGCGGACCAGTTTGTTGCAGCCGACATACCCTTTGTGTTTGATCCGGGCCAGCAGCTGCCGAGATTTGATGGCTCGGAGTTACGCAAGTTTGTCGACCAGGCCAGCTGGGTGACGGTCAATGACTATGAAGGAAAAATGCTGAGTGATCGTACCGGCTGGAGTGTGCAGGAGATCTCACGTCGCGTGCGGGGTCTGTTCGTCACCATTGGTGCGGAAGGCAGTGAGGTTTGGGCTGATGGGAGTAAAACGCTGGTCCCACCGGTCAAGGCGGATGCCGTGGTCGATCCCACAGGCTGTGGTGATGCCTACCGTGGCGCACTGCTGTTCGGGCTGGAGCGCGGGTGGTCTCTAACCCGTTGTGCTGCTGCCGGTAACCACGTTGGCTCCATCAAGATTGCCCATCGTGGACCTCAGAATCACCAGTTTGACGCGAGCCAAATCATTGAAAAATGAAGGATTCGAAGACCCTCGGCGTCCGCAAAGAAAAAGCCCGACATCTTTCGATATCGGGCTTGAGAACAAACCACTGAAGGTCTAAGGCTTGCTGGCTGTAGGAAACGGCCAAGCAGCCTGCGGGTTCAGCGTAGTCTGAGCCGCGGGAGCAGCAGGCGCAGGCGCTGCTTTGGCAGCGGGTGCTTTCGCGGCTTTCTTCGCAGCCGGCTTCTTGGCTGCTTTCTTGGCGGCTGGCTTTTTGGCAGCAGCTTTCTTCGCTGCCGGCTTTTTAGCTGCAGCTTTTTTCGCGGCTGGCTTCTTGGCGGCTACTTTCTTCGCTGCTGGCTTTTTAGCTGCTACTTTTTTTGCAGGAGCTTTTTTGGCCGGGGCCTTTTTAGCTGCTACTTTTTTTGCAGGAACTTTCTTTGCTGCAGCTTTTTTAGCTGGAGCTTTTTTAGCCACTACTTTTTTTGCAGCGGGTTTCTTTGCGGGAGCAGCCTTTTTTGCGGCTGGTTTTTTTGCAGTTGCCATTGAATTTTCTCCTTGATCAAGTAACAAAGAGCACTTCATGCGGGTTGGAATGCATGAAGCGATTCATGATGCTGGGTTTGAACCCAAGACCATGAACTCGGGTGCACAAAATGTTCGCGCAATCTCGGCTGCGATAAACGTTTTGTGGAGTTCGTGATTTCATACCAATAAAGATGTCAATCCCAAGACAGCGCACCACCCGATTGATACTCAATAACACGAGTCTCAAAAAAGTTACGCTCCTTCTTCAGGTCAATCATCTCGCTCATCCATGGGAACGGGTTTTCTTCATTAGCATAGATGGTTTCCAGACCAATCTGCGTCGCCCGGCGATTGGCGATATAGCGCAGGTAGCCTTTGAACATGGAGGCATTCATGCCCAACACCCCGCGAGGCATGGTGTCCTCAGCGTACTTATATTCGAGCGCTACAGCTTCAAGAAACAAAGCATTGATTTCAGCTTTGAATGCAGTAGTCCATAGTTGTGGGTTTTCGAGTTTAATTTGATTGATCAAGTCAATGCCAAAATTACAGTGCATAGACTCGTCACGCAGGATGTATTGGTACTGCTCGGCTGCACCGGTCATCTTGTTCTGGCGACCCAGAGCCAGGATCTGGGTGAAACCGACATAAAAGAATAAACCCTCCATCAAGCATGCAAACACGATCAGTGATTTCAGAAGCTTCTGGTCATTCTCCAGCGTACCCGTTGAAAAGTGCGGGTTAGTCAGCGTCTCGATGAATGGAATCAGGAACTGATCCTTGTTCCGGATGGACTCAACTTCGTTATAGGCACTAAAAATCTCACCCTCATCCAGACCTAACGATTCCACGATGTACTGATAGGCATGGGTGTGAATGGCCTCTTCGAAGGCTTGGCGCAGCAAAAACTGACGGCACTCTGGGGCGGTGATATGTCGATAACTCCCCAACACAATGTTATTTGCGGCTAGTGAATCAGCGGTAACAAAGAAGCCCAGATTTCGTTTGACGATACGGCGCTCGTCTTCAGTCAAACCGTTGGGATCTTTCCAAAGTGCGATGTCCCGCGTCATGTTGACTTCCTGCGGCATCCAGTGATTGGCACAGCTGGCCAGATACTTTTCCCAAGCCCATTTGTATTTGAACGGAACAAGCTGGTTGACATCAGTCTTACCATTGATGATGCGCTTATCGGCAGCGTTGACCCGGCGTGACGGCTGTTGCAGTCCTGACGGACTGATTGTCGATCGGGTGCTGACGGGATTTACTGCGCCATCATCTAGCGTGCGCAGTTGTGGAGAAATCGGGGGTACCTCCATCTGGCGGCTGCTTGATGAGCCGCGTACTAAAGGCGCTTGCGATGTAGGCTTGACTTCTTCGTCCCAAGACAGCATAGATGGTTCCAATCAGCGAATTATCAGAGTAGCGAGATGAAATGAAAAGTACTCATTTACTTCGCTACGGATTTGTGTTGTTCAATTGCATCGTCTTGAATCTGATACCACCATCTTCATCATTGGCATGATTCGCACGTCGGGTCATCAATGCCGCAGAACTTGATGTCGGTAGCAGGATTAGATGCCATTTGTAGTTGCACGGCTGCAGCTGCTGCGGCCGCATCCAATGCACTCATACCAGTCAGTTCCGTCGAGCGAGGTTCGCTGCCTGAAGAAACGGCGTTCATGCGCCCGGCATTCACGGTGGATTTTTCCACATGAGTTGCCGACATAGTGCGCAAATAGTAAGTGGTCTTCAAGCCGCGAATCCAAGCCAATTTGTAGGTGTCATCCAGCTTCTTGCCTGAGGCGCCAGCCATATAGATATTGAGCGACTGCGCCTGATCGATCCACTTCTGCCGACGTGCAGCAGCTTCGACAAGCCATTGGGTCTCTACTTCGAAAGCCGTGGCATACAGTGACTTGACTTCCTGTGGAACCCGGTCAATCGGACTAAGGGAGCCATCGAAGTGCTTGAGATCCATGACCATGACATCGTCCCAAAGGCCGAGACGTTTGAGGTCACGCACCAGATAGTTGTTGATGATGGTGAACTCGCCGGACAGGTTCGATTTGACGGACAGGTTTCCAAAACAGGGTTCAATGGACGCGTCCACACCGATGATGTTGGAGATGGTGGCCGTCGGGGCGATGGCAACGCAATTGGAGTTGCGCATGCCATCTCGGGCGATCTTCTTGCGCAGAGTGTCCCAATCCAGTGTGGACGACCGATCTACCTCAACATAACCACCACGCTCACGCGCCAGCATGTCCAGGGTATCAATAGGCAGGATGCCTTGGTCCCATAGTGAGCCTTTGTAGCTGGAGTACTGCCCACGCTCTCGTGCCAGCTCGGTGGACGCCCAATAAGCGTAGTAACACACCGCCTCCATGGATTTGTCAGCAAAATCGACGGCTGCTTCGCTTGCATAGGGAATGCGCAGCTCATACAGGCTGTCCTGGAAAGCCATCACCCCCAGGCCGACCGGACGGTGCCGCATGTTCGAGTCACGGGCCTTTTTGACGGCGTAGTAATTGATGTCGATCACGTTGTCCAGCATACGCATGGCGATCGAGATGGTCTTTTGCAACTTGGCGTGGTCCACGCCGCCATCTTTCAGGTGCTGAAGCAGATTCACGGAGCCAAGGTTACAGACTGCCGTTTCCGTGTCGCTGGTATTCAGCGTGATCTCCGTGCACAGGTTGGACGAGTGAACGACGCCAGCATGTTGCTGCGGTGAACGAACATTGCACGCGTCTTTGAACGTGATCCATGGATGCCCGGTCTCGAACAGCATGGTCAGCATTTTTCGCCAGAGGTCGGCAGCAGGCAGTGTCCGCGACGGCTTGATTTCACCGCGTGCAGCTTTTTCTTCGTACGCGACATAGGCCTTTTCAAAATCAGCCCCGAACTTGTCGTGCAGGTCGGGCACATTGCTGGGCGAGAACAGGGTCCAGAATCCTTTTTCCATGACGCGACGCATAAACAGGTCAGGAATCCAGTTGGCGGTGTTCATGTCATGTGTGCGGCGGCGATCATCACCGGTGTTCTTGCGCAACTCCAGGAACTCTTCAATATCCAGATGCCAGGTTTCCAGATAGGTGCAAACGGCACCCTTGCGCTTGCCACCCTGATTGACGGCAACGGCTGTATCGTTGACGACTTTCAGGAACGGCACGACACCCTGCGATTCGCCGTTGGTCCCCTTGATGTGCGAGCCGAGAGCGCGTACACGTGTCCAGTCATTGCCCAGCCCGCCGGCAAATTTGGATAGCAAGGCATTTTCCTTGATGGACTCGTAAATTCCGTCCAGATCATCGGGTACGGTGGTCAGGTAGCAGCTAGAGAGCTGCGAACGCAACGTACCGCTGTTGAACAGAGTAGGCGTGCTGGACATGAAGTCAAAGCTCGACAGTACTTCATAAAACTCGATGGCACGCGCTTCACGATCAATCTCGTTGAGCGACAGACCCATGGCAACCCGCATGAAAAAGGCCTGTGGCATCTCAATGCGTGTCTTGCCAATGTGCAGGAAGTAGCGGTCATACAGCGTCTGCAGGCCAAGGTAATCAAACTTCAGATCGCGCTCAGGTTTCAATGCGGCGCCCAGGCGGTTCAGATCAAACTGCTGCAGTTTTTCGTCCAGTAACTCGGCATCCACCCCGCGTTTGATGAATTGCGGAAAATAGTCGATGTAGGCTTGCCCCATTTCAGCCTGGTCGACATCCTTGCCCAGGACTTCCTTGGCAATCGTGTGGAACAGCAGGCGCGCGGTGGCGAAGGTGTAGTCCGGATCTTTCTCAATCAGAGTACGGGCTGCCAGGACCGAGGCTTTGTAAACCTCGTCCATGGGGACGCCGTCATACAGGTTGCGCATAGTCTCTGCCATGATCGGATCTGGCTTGATGTCTGCGCCCAAGCCGGCACAAGCGTTCTGAATGAGATTTTGCAAACGGCTCAGGTCAAGAACGATGCGCTGACCATTGTCCAGAGCATGCAGTACAGGGGCTGAGGGTGCCTCCTGCGTGATTTTTTTGGCGCGCTCTTGCGCCCGCTTTTCGCGATACAACACATAAGCACGTGCGATTTCATGATGACCGCCCCGCATCAGCCCTAACTCAACCTGATCCTGGACGTCTTCTATATGAAACGTTCCACCCCCGGGACGTGAGCGCATGAGCGCACGGATGACAGCCTGTGTCAAACCATCAACCATTTCCCTCACGCTGGCTGAGGCAGCTCCTTGAGTTCCATGCACTGCAAGAAATGCTTTCATCATCGCAACCGCGATCTTGTTGGGTTCAAACGGAACGACTGCCCCATTACGGCGGATGACCTGGTATTGCTGGAATAAACCGAGAGCGGCAGCGGCACCATTGTCAGAGCTGTGAAGCTCAGGAGTACTGGTATGAATTGAGCGGGAAGCGTTGGTAGCGGTTTGCATTATGTCCTCATCGATGGCGATATTTTTGGTTTTGTGAGCGTGACAGGCTGTGTTGTGTTGCGGGATCTGCGCGAGTGTACTGCACACTATATCTGGGGTCAGGTCGCATAGCAAGCCACTACAGGTAGTGTACCGCGCAGATATTCAGAACATCGTGAAAATGCGTGAATTCCAAGGGCTATAGCCACTATTGATATTGGGGATGCTAATTTTGCGACTAAGGAAGGTCTGCAAACCCCAGCAAGCTGAGATTTGAATGGACGACACTACGTTTATGAAACAAATCAGCCTTGCCACCACCGGATTTGAACTTCTCTATTAACCTTCAACTCTCGCCATGGCGGGGGGCAGACCTTGCCTAGTGCAGTATCACGTACATGGCATCGGATGGAAAGCGCAGGCTTACGCCCGTTTTTGATTTCGCCAGTGCCAGGGTTTGAGTAGCCATGCCGTTCATGTCGAGTATCGTCGCGGAATTCAGGTTGATGTTATTGACGGTTACGTCCAGTTCAGCCTTGATTACCTGCCAGGGTGATCGGCCATAGGAGACTACTTCGAAGCCACTCAAGGTTTGCCCATCTTCAAGCTTGATGGACACAGGCGTATCGCGCCACCCGGTTGGCCTGCTTTGCGTGGCGTATTGCAACAGGATTCGTTTAGAGATTTTCAACGGAGCTCCGTCCAGAGAGACTGCCATCGCAGCGCCAAATACATTGCCTGAGGTGAACTGCACATCCTGTAGCTGATGCGTTGGTGCACGCCAGAAATGTGCGGCCACACCCTGCACATGGGTCGCATCAACAGTGCTGAACCCCAGTGCATGATTGAACACCAGCTCGCCTGTATTGGACAGCACGTGTCCGGGCTCAATCAGTTTGTCAAATGGCCCCGCCCGCGACTGTGCAGGGTCCTTCCCGAAAGCCACTTGCACGGGCCCCACCAGAAACGCATCGGGGGATATGCCGGTCTTCACGCTGGAGGCCCTGGCGATGTCGCCTGCGTCGCGATTGGGGTCAAAACTGGGTGCTTCGGCCAGGATGGGTGTCTTGCGGTCCCACAGATCCTGCAGCGCCCGATTTTCCAGTACTGCCGGTGTACCACGCTTGATGTAGCCCAGCCGATAGGCCAATGCTGCGGCAGGAAAGCTGCCCAGCATGTCCGGCGTGCCAAAAAGCCATTTGCCTTGTGACGGCAAAAATCCGTTCGCGGATTGAGGTGGCGTCCACCCCTCTTCGTTTCGGGTTGAGAACCAGTAAAACCCGTCCACGCCAGTGAGTGATGAGTAGGTGGCAATCAGAAATGGTCCCTCTGCCGAAAACCCGTTGGGCATGATCCAGCCACCCTCGGTCAGCAGCATGGGCCGCCCCAGGGTTTGCTTCAGGTTGATCGGCAGCAGGCGGGGACTGAGCAGCACGCTGTCGCTGGTGAACTTGTCGCCATTCACAATGGCCCAGCCTTCGTTGGGTCCCTTGTGAATGCCTCCGGTGTAAACATTGGCGGCATCCACATCGGCTGCTGTGTAGGACCAGCGCTCGGCGTCGTTCAAATGCACGCTGCTCGCGGTTTTCCAGTTGCCCGCGTTCACCAGTTGCTTCACGCCAAGATCCTGACGCAGAAAGTCCACCATTTTTCGGTTGAAGGTGTGCATGGTGCGGGCGTAAAACTCGGTCTGGTCGGCCAGTCGTGTTGCCTTGGCGCCGCGTAAATCACCCAGATCGCCCACGATGGGCAGGCGACGCGGTGTTTGCGTCATCTCCCAGATGTTCAATAACGTCCAGCGCCCATCGGCAGGTGTATCTGCGGCATCGCCAGCCCCTTTCCAGGCGCTCTGCAGGTTGTCCCTTGAACCATATTTCTGCACGAGAAATTCACCATAACGACGCTCTAGCGCCTGTCGCTGCGGGCCCTTGATGCCATTCACGGTCCAGAACAGCAGACTGTCTTCGTTCTGGAGCTGGAAGATCGCCACACTGGCGTCCTGGGCCAGCGTCAGGCCGGTATAGGGGTTTTTCTCGGTCAACAATTTTCGCAGCCAGACCTTATAGGCGGCTTGCAGTGGCTCATCAAAAAACAGCAAACCCAGAGCGGACTGTCGGGCGTCGCCTGCAATACCCCAGGCGGCTGAGAATTTCATTGGCACAGCCCAGTACGGGGAGATCGTTGTGTAAATGCCTTCCTTGCGCATGGCCGCTACGGTGCGCCAAATGGCGTCGCGCTCCGCTTCATTGATGTCAGTGATGGCAGCGCCAGGATTTTTGATCAGGTTCGGGCTCAATTGCTGGTGCAGACGCACCATGTTCACGCCACGTTTGGCCAGAAAGCGGGCGTGTCGGGCGAGATTGGGGATGCCCTGGGCCCAGAGTGGACGAATAGCGTCTGTGTGATTCGCCACGCTGCTGTTGACGGCCCAGAAGCGCAAAGGCTGCCCGTCGCCGCGAACAAAGTCGCCTTTCCCGTCGACTCGTACAAAACCGGTTTCACCCGCTGTTTTTTCGTTGAGTGACCGCAAATCCACCAGGGCCCCTGTGCTGAATGTGTCATGTGCTGGTTCAAAAGCCCAGGTTTGAGAGCCTCCCCATTCGATGGCTTGAGCACGCGCCGTCACAACACTCGCCAGCAGGAGCAGGGCGAACCACAGGACGCGCCGGTAACGTTTGTCAAGGCTGTCAGACATATGGATTGCGAATTCCCAGCCCCGTCAATATGGCAATCTCCCGCTCTTCCATAGCCTGTGCATCGGTTTCGCTGGTTTCATGGTCCCAGCCTTGCGCGTGCAGGGCGCCGTGGACCAGCAAATGTGCGTAGTGGGCTTGCAGGGTTCTGCGGTTCTCTTTGGCCTCTTTGGCGATGACCGGTGCGCACAGCACCAGATCGGCGGTGACCACTGGGGCTTGCGTGTAGTCAAAAGTCAGCACGTTGGTCGCGTAGTCTTTGTGCCGGTAGTCGCGGTTGAGCGCCTGGCCTTCCTCGGCATCGACGATGCGCACGGTGATTTCGGCGTCCGAATTCAAGGCATGGCGAATCCAGCGCGTGACCTTGTGACGGGGCAGCGCTGCACGGTGACGGGCGGCGTTGTGCAGTTTGCCGAATTGAAGCGACAAAGTGAGTTTTTTCAGCATATTTATGAATGAAATTGGCCTTTGTCCCTTGTCATATATGCGCAGATAGCTATTATTATGATAGCGAATCGCTGCGTTTTCGGGGTGCATCGTAGGCATCCACAATCCGCGCGACCAGCGGGTGGCGCACCACATCGGCGCTGGTGAAGCGGCAAATTGCAATGCCCTTGATACGCTTGAGCACCCGCTCGGCGTCAATCAGTCCGCTGAGCTGGGTTTTGGGCAGGTCGATCTGGCTCACGTCGCCCGTCACCACCGCTTTGGCACCAAAGCCGATGCGCGTGAGAAACATTTTCATCTGCTCGGTAGTCGTGTTTTGCGCTTCGTCCAGGATGATGAACGCGTTGTTCAGCGTGCGTCCGCGCATGAAAGCCAGCGGTGCGATCTCGATGGCTTGTCGCTCAAACGCTTTTTGCGCCTGCTCAAAACCCATCAGGTCGTAGAGCGCGTCATACAGCGGGCGCAGATAGGGGTCTATCTTCTGGTTCAAGTCGCCTGGCAAAAAGCCCAGGCGCTCACCGGCTTCGACCGCCGGGCGGGTGAGCACGATGCGCTGCACCGTGCTGCGCTGCAGGGCGTCTACCGCCATGGCCACAGCCAGATAGGTTTTGCCGGTACCGGCGGGGCCGATGCCAAACGTGATGTCGTGGCTGGCGATGTTGTCCAGATACGTGGCCTGGTTGGGTGTGCGGGCGCGCAGGTCGGCGCGGCGGGTTTGCAGGCCCGAGGCATCGCCATCCACCATGTTGGTGTCACCTGCCAGCATTAACTGCACTGTGGCTGTGGTGATGGGGCGAGCCGCTATTTCATACAGCGCCTGCAGCATTTCCATGGCACGCTTGGCCTTGACCTTGGTGCCGTCCACCTTGAACTGCTCGTGGCGATGCGCGATCTTCACCCCCAGAGCTATTTCGATGGTGCGCAGGTGCTCATCCGTAGGGCCGCATAGATGGGTCAGGCGGGCGTTGTTGGGGGGCGAAAACAGGTGTCTGAGAATCAAGCTGATAATTCCTGAAAGAGTGCCTCATCATAGGCAGGAAATCAGACAACTCACCACAGGCACAAGATGATTGGCAAATTAACAGGCACGCTGAGCGACAAAAACCCGCCCATGCTGCTGGTGGACTGTGGTGGTGTGGGCTACGAAGTGCATGTGCCCATGAGCACCTTTTACAACCTGCCCGCTGTGGGTGACAAGGTGTCGCTGCTGACGCATTTTGTGGTGCGCGAAGACGCCCAGATTCTGTACGGATTTGGTTCATCGGCCGAGCGCGAGGCGTTTCGCCAGCTCATCAGGATTTCCGGCGTGGGGCCGCGCACGGCCCTGTCGGTGCTGTCGGGCATGAGTGTGGGTGAACTGGCCCAGGCCATCACGCTGCAGGAAGCGGGTCGGCTGGTGAAGGTGCCCGGCATCGGCAAGAAGACTGCCGAACGGTTGCTGCTGGAGCTCAAGGGCAAGCTGGGGACTGACATCGGTGTGCCCACCAGTCTGGCCAGTGATGCGCAGGCTGATATCCTGCAGGCGCTGCTGGCACTGGGTTATAGCGACAAGGAAGCAGCGGTGTCGCTGAAGGCCTTGCCAGCGGATGTGGGGGTGAGTGACGGTATCAAATTGGCGCTTAAGACACTGGCGAAATTATAAAGAGCTCGATGGTTTATTTCCATATCCGGCGAGCAGACTGGTTATAGTCAGGCTCGAACCACCCGTCCCCAGCCCTGTACCACCTGCTGTGAGCATCCAAACCGACGATTTCGCCCCCGCTCCAGACCGGGCCAACATGGCCAACCGGATGGTGTCAGCCGCTCCTTCGTCACCCAACGAGGAGGCCGTTGAGCGGGCCCTGCGCCCCAAGTTGCTGGACGAATACGTCGGGCAGATGAAAGTGCGCGAGCAGCTGGAGATATTCATCGGTGCGGCCCGCAAGCGCGAAGAAGCGCTGGACCATGTGCTGTTGTTTGGCCCGCCCGGGCTGGGCAAAACCACACTTAGCCACATCATTGCGCATGAACTGAGTGTCAATTTGCGCCAGACCAGCGGGCCTGTGCTGGAAAAACCCAAGGACTTGGCAGCCCTTTTGACCAATCTGGAAAAGAACGACGTTCTTTTTATCGACGAAATTCACCGGCTCTCGCCCGTCGTTGAGGAAATTCTGTACCCCGCGCTGGAAGATTACAAGATTGACATCATGATTGGTGAAGGGCCGGCCGCCCGATCCATCAAGCTGGATTTGCAGCCCTTCACACTGGTGGGCGCCACCACCCGCGCCGGCATGTTGACCAACCCGCTGCGCGACCGTTTTGGTATCGTGGCGCGGCTGGAGTTCTACACCGCTGAAGAGTTGGCGCGTATCGTCAAACGCAGTGCAGGGCTGCTCAATGTGCGCACCGACGAGCAAGGTGGATTCGAAATTGCCCGCCGCTCACGTGGCACCCCCCGCATCGCCAACCGCCTGCTGCGCCGCGTGCGTGACTATGCTGATGTGAAGGGAACCGGGGACATCACGCTCGATATTGCCAACAAGGCACTGGCCATGCTGGATGTCGATCCGCAGGGCTTTGATGTGATGGACCGCAAGCTGCTGGAGGCCGTGATTCACCGCTTTGATGGGGGCCCGGTAGGCCTGGACAACATTGCTGCCAGCATTGGCGAAGAGCGCGAAACCATTGAAGACGTGATTGAGCCCTACCTCATCCAGCAGGGGTTTTTGCAGCGAACCCCGCGCGGGCGTATCGCCACGCTTGCCGCCTACCGGCATCTGGGTATGATGCCACCCAAAAACGATACCAACCTGTTCGAGAGCTGAAAAACGGCCAATTTAAGCATCAAATCGACCTCTATCCCTCGTTGGATATGTGTAAGTAGCTATAAAAATAATAGCAAATAAATATCTGCTGCTAAAGAGTCATCCATCTCAGCATGACGATGGCGGACGCCGCCGCCGCGCAATCGATCAGCAGTGCCTTCAATACCGTGATTCGGCCCTGCAACAGCGCCCCCACCACCCAGTAACCCGCCACCAAGGTCAGACTCCACACGGCACTGCTACTGAGCGCCATCACATCCGCAAACCACAACACAGCTGACACGCCCGACAACAACAGCAAAAACTGTGCGGCGGCGAACACGCTTGCGGCGCGGCTGACCACTGGATCAAAAACCTGCACTCGCGACAACTCAAAGGCTGGTTTTGGGTGGTTCAGCGCCACATCGGGCGGGCGCCAGCCTGGTGGCTTGAGCCACACCCGCAGTTTGTCAGCCCAGTTACGCGCCCGCCAGCTGTCCTGCAGCAGGGCCCAATACACCTCGGCGTTGGCCCACAGCGGGTCCCAACTGTTGAGCGGGCCACGGGTGCCATACACACAGGGCCCATTTTCTTCCCGGAAGGTGCCAAACAGCCGATCCCACAGGATCAGGATGCCACCGTAATTTTTGTCCAGATAGTCGTCGTTGACTGCATGGTGAACCCGATGGTTCGAGGGCGAGCAAAACACGCGGTCAAACCAGCCCAGCTTCTTTACCTGCTCGGTATGCACCCAGAACTGGTACAGCAGATCGACCAGCCCCATGATGGCAAAGATCAGTGGCGGCACGCCTGCAACAGCCATTGGCAGGTAGAAGATCCATGCCAGCAGGGGGCCACTTCCGGTTTGTCGCAATGCCGTGGAAAGGTTGTAGCACTGGCTCTGGTGATGCACCACGTGCGCTGCCCACAGGATGGCAATGCGATGACCGGCGCGGTGCAGCCAGTAGTAACAGAAGTCGTAAAACACCAGTGCCAGCAGCGCACCATACCACGTGCTCCAGAATGCCATGTCGGGGTATAGCGCCACGGCCGAATACACCGCGGTGTAAATGCCCAGCGTGAACAGCTTTGCAAACAAGCCACCAAGTTGGCTGAGCACGCCCAGGCTGATGCTGTTGATGGCATCGTTGAGCCGGTAGCTGTTGCGCCCGTGGGTGTAGCCCCAGGCAAACTCCACGGTGATCAGCAGCAAAAAAACAGGGGTCGCCAGAACAATGATCTGGCTGGGGCTCATGTGGTGGTCTCGTCCATGGTTGCATCGTCCAGATGAGAGGTGTCAGCCCAGCCCACCAGCGTGAATCCTGCGGGTGTCCATAGCAGCCGGTTGATGGCGGCGTTGCCCAGTGCCCAGGTACGTGGGGCCTGCAGGTCCAGCCCTGTAGCTGCGCGATACAAGACATCCATGACCCCGCCGTGTGCCACCATCACAATTTGTTCGCCCATGTGCCGGGCGGCCAGCGTCTGCGCAGTGGCCAGCACGCGCTGGCGAAACTGCAACAGTGATTCGCCCTCGGGTGGCGACCACTCTGGTTCTCGTTTGCGCCAGCGAAGTGTTTCCTGTGGCCAGGTGGCCTCGATTTCAGCGTAGGTTTTGCCCTGAAACGTTCCAAAGCCGCGTTCGCGCAGGCCTTCGTCCGTTTTCAGCGTGAGTTTTGTGGCGTCGGCTATCGAAATCGCAGTATCCCAGGCGCGCAGCAGATCGCTGCTATAGATTGCGGCGTTGCTCTCTCTGGCAGCGAGCGCACGCGCCAGACGCCGGGCTTGCCAGCGACCGGTTTCATTGAGCGGAATATCGAGTTGTCCCTGGATCCGGGTTTCCACGTTCCAGGCGGTTTCGCCGTGGCGAACGGCAGTAATTCGGGTGGCTTGCATCTCCCGATTTTACGGATTGCGCGCAGCCTCAATAGCGAGGCGTCGCGGGCCTTGCGGCGGATTGGGAAAATCACGCAGAGCAGCCTCGAACATGGCGGGCAACACAGTGTCACTTTGGGCAGCCGGGCCATCGTGTACTGCCCGGGTCTCATAGACGACTTTTGCGCTGGCGAGATCACGCAGCGTCAAGCTCACCTCGCGGATGTAAATAGGTGGCTCTGGAAAAGGGAACATCGCAAACCAGAGGCCCACATCACTGCCGTGGTTCCCCAGACGAACGCTGCCTGACCACATGCCATGTCGCCAGGGGTCGTTCCAGGGGGAACGGTTTTCACGGATGAGCCCCTCATTGATTTGCACGCTGTACTGGGCGGCAGAGTCATCGCGACGCAGGCCCACTTTACCCAGTGCAGTGCCTGCAATGCCTTCTAGCAAGGGCTGGCGGGAATTGGCCAACTGGGAAGGCAGGCGCTCGAACCGATACGCAGCGCCAGAAGGTACGGTGGGTTGGGTAGCGAAGGAGCGCACCTCCGAGTCCACCATCATGACGGTGGAACAGCCGCTCACAATGCCTGCTGCTACGACCCATGTCGCCATCGAAAGAATGAACGAAATGGACCGATTCATAAGTCTCCCTCCTGCCTTGAAAAGCCTAACCCCGTATCACCTGCAATCCGGGCAGAGTGCTGGTGGCCACAGCGGGAAACTCGTCCGCATCAAAGGCCTTGTCGCCGTCGCCACTGGCCACCCCCGTTGTTTTTAGACCCTTGAAATCGTAACGGGTTCCGTCCATGAGGTGGGACGGAACCACGTTTTGCAAAGCGCTGAACATGCTCTCGATGCGGCCCGGGTGTTTTTTCTCCCATTCACGCAGCATCAGACCTACCTGTTTGCGCTGCAGGTTTTCCTGGCTGCCGCAAAGCGTGCAGGGGATGATGGGAAATTCACGGTGGGTGGCCCAGCGAGTCAGGTCTTTCTCGGCTACGCTGGCCATAGGACGAATGACGATGTGCTTGCCGTCGTCACTCACCAGTTTGGGTGGCATGCCCTTGAGTTTTCCGCCAAAAAACATATTCAGAAAAAATGTTTGCAGCATGTCGTCACGGTGGTGGCCCAGGGCAATCTTGGTTGCACCCAATTCGTCTGCTACCCGGTACAGAATCCCGCGGCGCAGGCGGCTGCACAGGCTGCACATCGTTTTCCCCTCAGGAATCACACGCTTGACGATGGAGTAGGTGTCCTGGTTTTCAATGTAAAACGGCACGCCCAACTGCTTCAGGTAGGCCGGCAGGATGTGGTCGGGAAAACCCGGCTGCTTCTGGTCCAGGTTGACGGCGATCAGCTCGAAATGCACCGGGGCCCTGACCTGCATTTTGAGGAGGATGTCGAGCATGCCGTAGCTGTCCTTGCCTCCAGACACGCATACCATCACCCGGTCGCCTTCTTCAATCATGTTGAAGTCAACGATGGCTTGACCGACCTGGCGGCACAGGCGTTTTTCCAGCTTGTGCGTCTCCCGCTCGATCTTGAAGTCGACTTTTGCATCTGGTGGCGCCACCAAGTTGTCCGGTTCAACCCATACCGCGCTCATGACCACTGCCCCGTTTCAACGCGAATCGCGACTTCACAGTCTTCAAAAATCTCCAGCTTGGCAATCTTGACCCGTACGCCCAGAACGCCGGGCAGTTGCATCAGACGGTTCGCCAGTTTGCCAATCAGGCTCTCCAGCAGGTTCATGTGCTGAGCGGTGCAGTCGTCAATGATGATCTGGCGCACCTTGCGGTAGTCAAGCACATGCAGGATTTCGTCATTTAGCGGCAACAGTGCCTGGCTGCCTAGGTTCAACTCGGCGTCCACCTGAATTGGCTGCGGCGCGGTTTTTTCAAATTCCAGAATGCCCAGGCTGGCATCGAAGCGCAGGCCAGTGAGTGTCAGGATCTGGTTGCCGTTGAGGTTGTTCATGGGTTGTGGGCGGTCAGCCGCCGGTTACATCAGCGAAAAATCGCGTTCGAATTTCATCAGGTGCTGGCCACCATCCACCAGCAGTGTGGTGCCGGTGATGGACTGGTTTTCCAGCGCAAACTTCACGGTAGCCGCTACGTCAGCAGCTGTGGAAGAGCGGCCCAGCGGAGAGAGCTTGTGGCGGGCCTTGAACTGCTCATCGGTTAGCAGCGGACTGGTCAGAGTCAGTCCCGGTGCCACACCCACCACCCGAATCTCGGGTGACAACGCCAAGGCCAGCATGGTGGTGGCGGCTTCCAGCGCAGCTTTGGAGAGGGTGTAACTGAAAAAGTCAGGATTCTGGTTCCACAGTTTTTGGTCCAGCAGGTTCACCACCACGCCCGTCGCTGGCTCATTTTGGTCACTCACTGGCCTGGACTGCAAGTGAGCATGTAGCGCCTGCGACAACAAGATGGCCGCGCCGGCGTTGCTGCGCATGTGTTTTTCCATGGCTGCAAATCCGAAACTTGACGCAGTGTCATGCTCAAAAGTGGACGCGCTGTTCACGATGGCATCCACCCGCCCAAAATGACTGATCACAGTGGGCAGCAATTGGCGCACGGCTGCTTCATTCGCTAAATTGGCTCGAAAAGGGGCGCTAGCCCCCGCCAAATTTGCGCAGTCAGCTACTGTTTTTGTAGCGTCTTCCAGCGAATCCCGGTAATGTATGGCCACCTGCCAGCCGTCTTTGGCCAGCGCGAGTGCGATCTCGCGCCCCAGACGTTTGGCCGCGCCAGTGACCAATACGGTACGTGTGGTGTTACGGGCAGGAAAAAGGGCAGACATTCGGGGACAATTCGCTGAGCTATGACGATACCCCAGAGTTTAACGACCGCCCTCAAAACACACTTGAAGCAAGAAATACAGCGCCAGGGTGGCTGGATCGGGTTTGATTTTTTCATGAGCTTGGCTCTTTATGCCCCGGGTCTAGGTTATTACGCCAATGACAGCGCCATATTTGGCACCATGCCCCAAGGTGTGAAGGGGCAGGGCAGCGATTTTGTGACTGCGCCAGAGATGAGCCCATATTTTGGTCGGGCGCTGGCAGCACAGGTGGCGCAAGCCCTGTCAGTCACCCAAACCACTGAGGTGTGGGAGTTTGGCGCTGGCTCCGGTGCCTTGGCACTACAGATGCTGGACACTCTTGGGGAGCAGATTCACACCTATACGATCGTGGATTTGTCGGGTTCGCTGAAAGCCCTGCAACAGGAAGCCCTGGCGGCTCACACCGGCAAGGTGTGCTGGGCAAACCAGTTGCCCACAACTATGAGGGGTGTGGTGGTGGGCAACGAGGTTCTGGACGCCATGCCCGTCAAATTGCTGGCCCGTGTCAACGGCATCTGGCATGAACGCGGTGTTTCGCTGGGCGGTGACGGACCTGAGTCGGAACTGGTCTGGTCAGATCAGGAGACCCAACTGCGGCCACCTGTTGAAGTGTCCGGTACTTACGATTTCGTGACGGAAATCCATCCACAGGCCGAGAGCTTTGTCCGAACGCTAGGCGAGCGGCTGGCGCAGGGTGCAGTCTTCATGATTGACTATGGATTTTCTGAAAGTGAGTACTACCACCCCCAGCGCCATATGGGTACGGTAATGTGCCATCGTTCCCATCAGATGGATGGCAATGCACTGGCTGACGTGGGGCTCAAAGACATCACGGCGCACGTGAACTTCACAGGCATTGCGCTGGCTGCGCAGGAGATCGCTGACTTCGGTGTACTGGGATATACAACGCAGGCCCGGTTTCTGATGAACTGCGGCTTGTTGAGTTTGCTGGAGCGCGCTTCAGTACCCGAGCGAGCCATGGCGCAAAAGCTGATCATGGAGCACGAAATGGGTGAACTGTTCAAGGTCATCGGCTTTTTCAAGGGCAAGCCCTGGGATGCCATCGGTTTTGTGCAGGGTGATCGCACCCACACGCTATAAAACGGAAAGTCAGGCCCCATGTTTCGCTGGTTGATCGTCGTTTTCCTGGCCCTGTTGTTGATCAACGGCTTGACGCCCTTGCTTGGAAAGCTGGGGTTCGGCAAGCTGCCTGGCGATTTCCGCTTCAGGCTCTTTGGCCGTGAGTGGTTCCTGCCCATCACCACCACGGTGTTGCTGAGCGTGGTGGCTGGGCTGGTCGCCAAGCTGGTTTAGATTTTGGCTCGTGGCTTATTTGGCGGTAGCATCGGCGCTTCGCCAAATTGCCTGAGAACCCCATGAACACCACAATCCGAACCGAAACGATTGAACGCACCGAGCGACCCTGGGGCTGGTATGAGACTGTCTCCGAGGTATCGGGCAACAAGGTCAAGCGCATTCGCGTGCATCCTGGTCAAAAACTCAGCTTGCAAAAACATCATCAACGGGCTGAACATTGGGTGGTTGTCCTGGGCCGGGCCCAAGTGACGGTTGGCGAGCGAGTGGTGGAACTCGTCCCGGGGCAGCACGTCGATATTGCTATTGGCGAGGTACACCGATTGGCCAATCTGACGAATGATCCCGTTGAAATTGTTGAAGTTCAGCTTGGCAGCTATCTCGGTGAAGACGATATCGTGCGCCTGCAGGACGATTACGGTCGGTCCTGAATGGTCTGCTGGTTCAAGTGCACAATGCTTCCTAACGAATGTCTACACAGGGTTCTGGAGTGAATACAGAAGTCAATGCGAGTTTGTCCAGCACGTCTGGCTCTTCCATATTTTCGGAAATTGTCGGCCTCAAGGCCTGTGTCGATATAGGTGGAACCAAGGTCGCAGTCAGCGTCGCGGATGGGCAAGGCATCCGTGGTCGCGTGGTGGAGCCAACCGCCAAAGAAGGCGCCAACGACGCGCTTGGCCAACAAATCGTCCGGCTGATCGGCGAGAGCTGTGCAAGCGTTGGTTTGTCGGCTGCCGATGTTTCTGCGGTGGGGGTTTCGTCCTGTGGCCCCTTTGTTATCCGCAATCGCTGCATCGAGCTGACTGCTCCTAATATTTGTGGTGGCATGGCCGGAAAAGCACGCGGACTTCCCAATGAGTGGGCAAGTGCCGTGCTGGAAGCGCCTCTGCGCGCGCGGTTCGGACAGGTTCGGGTGGCCAATGATGGCATTGGCGCACTGGAAGCCGAGCGTAGATGGGGTGCGTTGCAGGTCAACGGCAAAGCAATGGATAACTGTGCTTACGTCACCTGGAGTACCGGAATTGGAATGGGCCTGTGTGTTGACGGTCACGTATTGCACGGCAAGAACGGCAACGCAGGCCATGCGGGGCACATGTTTGTCAGTGACAACGATAACGCGCTGTGTGGCTGCGGCAATATTGGCGATGTTGAGGGACTGATTGCCGGCAATGCGATTTCCAGGCGTTTTGCGCATGCTGATTATGCTGGTGCGGCCGCTCTTTTTACAGCAGCTTATGCAGGTGATGCAAGGGCTAATGCCATTATTGATGACCTGTGCCGGGTAATGGGACGTACCCTTTACAACCTGGTGGTCACACTGGATTTGCAGCGTATCAGTATGGGTGGGGGGGTGTTCTGGCACCACCGGGACTTTCTGCTGCCCAAGCTACGCTTGCACATCAGCGGCAAACTGGGCGCCCTGACTGATTCGTTCGAATTGGCCTCTGCCGGGCTGGGTGAGCGCGTAGGCGACTACGCTGCACTTGCACTTGTTTTGAGTTAATTCGAATTTCCCTTGGTCTTACTGCGTCACAAGAGTGGCTCTGTCCATCATTCCTCGGGTTTGACCCAACAGTGTAGGGTCACTTTCACTCCGGTCATGGTATTTGTTGGGGCGCAACGCGGATTGGGTTGAATTCGCATTCAGATCATTTTCAATTTACTTCAATTGGCTAATCGGCAATGATTGGCTGTACATTTCGGGTTATGGTTGCCGTTGATACATCCCCTTCTCCTTCTACTGCACTTCCAGGCCTTGGTCGGGCCTTGGTGTTGGCGGGCAAACTGGGACAAAAATCAGCAGAGGAGATTTATAAAAAAGCATCTACCGGCAGAACCAGCTTTATTGCTGAGTTAATGGAGTCGGGCGCTGTTTCGGCATCTGACCTTGCGCATACCATGTCTTCGGCATATGCAGCGCCGTTAATCGACCTGGATGCTGTTGATCCACAGCGTTTGCCTAAAGGTTTATTGGATGGGCGGATCTGTCAGGACTATCGGGTCATAGTCTTGAACAAACGTAATAACCGCCTGATTGTTGCAACTGCCGACCCTTCAGATCAGGAAGCCGCCGAGCACATCAAGTTTTCAACCCAACTTGGTCTTGATTGGGTTATTGCCGAGTACGACAAGCTACTGCGTCTGGTGGAGGAGAACTCCACTACGGCTGCCGAGGCGATGGAAGACATCATCGGCAACGAGTTTGAATTTGATGCAGCAGCAGCAGATGCCATCGGTGACAATAACCAAGCCAATCTGGCCGAAGTTGAAGATGCTCCGGTCGTCAAATTTTTGCACAAAATGCTCCTGGATGCGTTCACCATGCGGGCATCCGATTTGCATTTTGAGCCGTATGAGCACAATTACCGGGTGAGGTTCCGCATTGATGGCGAATTGCGAGAGATTGCTTCACCACCTGTAGCTATCAAAGATAAGCTGGCCTCCCGCATCAAGGTCATCTCAAAAATGGACATCTCTGAGAAACGTGTCCCTCAAGATGGCAAGATGAAGCTCAAGGTTGGTCCGGATCGGATCATCGACTTTCGCGTCAGCACGTTGCCGACGTTGTTTGGTGAAAAAATTGCGATCCGAATTTTGGATCCGAGCAGTGCCAAATTGGGGATTGATGTGCTGGGTTATGAATCCGAAGAGAAAGAACGGTTGCTGCATGCGATTGGGCGACCTTATGGCATGATTTTGGTCACAGGTCCTACGGGATCGGGCAAAACTGTGTCTCTGTATACCTGCTTGAATTTACTCAATAAACCGGGTGTCAACATAGCGGCTGCGGAAGATCCTGCCGAAATCAATCTTCCTGGAGTGAATCAGGTAAACATCAATGAGAAGGCCGGTTTGACATTTGCCGCAGCTCTGAAGTCATTTTTGCGACAAGATCCCGATATCATAATGGTCGGTGAGATTCGTGATCTCGAAACGTCAGATATTGCCATCAAGGCGGCACAAACCGGACACCTTGTTCTCTCGACGCTGCACACGAACGATGCGCCGACGACGTTGACCCGGATGCGACACATGGGTATTGCACCCTTCAATATTGCGTCTAGTGTGATACTCATCACGGCACAGCGCTTGGCTAGGCGGTTATGTGCAAGTTGTAAAGCAGTGGTAGACATTCCTCAAAAAGCGCTGCTAGACGCCGGGTTTGATAAAGGTGAATTGGACAACAGTTGGGTGGCGTATCGGCCAGTTGGTTGCTCTGCCTGCAATAACGGTTATAAAGGTCGGGTTGGCATCTATCAGGTTATGCCTATTACTGAGGAAATTCAGAAGATTATTTTGCGTGATGGCAGTGCTGTTGACATCGCTGGGCAGGCTGCCCGTGAAGGTGTGCGTTCTTTGCGCCAAGCGGGCTTGCACAAAGTCAAACTTGGGCTGACTTCCCTGGAGGAAGTGCTGGCTGTTACTAACGAGTAGAACAAGAAAATTTCAAAGGACACTATGGCTACAACTGCGAAGTCCAAAATCACAAAAGAGCTTGTTTTCGAATGGGAAGGCAAAGATCGTAACGGCAAGCAGGTTCGTGGTGAAACACGGGCAGCTGGTGAAAACCAGGTGCAATCGATGCTGCGTAGGCAGGGCGTGACGCCCCTGAGGATCAAGCGCCGTCGTATGAGTGCTGGCAGCAGCATCAAACCCAAGGACATGGCTATCTTCACGCGCCAGCTCGCAACCATGATGAAGGCTGGTGTGCCACTTCTTCAGGCTTTTGACATTGTTGGTCGTGGCAATCCTAATCCAAGGGTTACCAAATTACTGAACGATATCCGCACCGACGTGGAAACCGGCACTTCATTGAGTGTGGCTTTTCGTAAGTATCCGCTCTACTTTGACAATCTCTACTGCAATCTGGTCGAGGCTGGTGAGGCGGCCGGTATTCTGGATCAGCTTCTGGACAGGCTTGCGGTTTATATGGAAAAAACCGAAGCCATCAAGTCGAAGATCAAGTCTGCGCTGATGTACCCGATTTCGGTGCTCGTCGTAGCTTTCGTGGTCGTTGCCGTCATCATGATTTTCGTGATCCCGGCTTTTAAGCAAGTATTCAGCTCTTTCGGTGCGGACTTGCCAGCACCAACCTTGTTGGTGATTGCAATCAGTGAATTTTTCGTCAGCTACTGGTGGCTCATCTTTGGAGGGTTGATCGGTGGTTTCTACTTCTTTATGCAGGCTTGGAAGCGTAACGAAAAAATGCAGCATTTCATGGACCGATTGATGCTGAAACTTCCCATTTTTGGCGCGTTGGTCGAAAAATCATGCATTGCCCGATGGACGCGGACATTGTCCACAATGTTTGCAGCAGGCGTTCCCTTGGTTGAAGCATTGGACTCCGTAGGCGGAGCCGCCGGTAACGCGGTCTTTACAAAGGCTACCACGAAGATTCAGCAAGAAGTTTCTACAGGAACTGCCCTGACGGTTGCCATGACCAATGCAAATCTGTTTCCATCTATGGTATTGCAGATGTGCGCTATTGGAGAAGAGTCAGGCTCAATCGATCACATGCTCGGCAAGGCAGCTGACTTTTATGAGGCCGAGGTGGATGATATGGTCGCTGGCATTTCGAGCTTGATGGAGCCGATCATCATCGTTGTTCTTGGTGTGATTATTGGTGGCATAGTGGTTTCCATGTACCTCCCCATCTTCAAGCTCGGTCAGGTTGTTTGATGTCGGATCAGTCGGTGACCTCAGCTTTGGCTGGGTTGGTGGGTCTGTTGATCGGGAGTTTCCTGAACGTATTGATCTATCGATTACCAAAAATGCTGGAGCGTCAATGGGCTGCGCAATGCGCCGAAATGGTGGGCAAAACACCCGAGCAGACAGAAGTTTTCAACTTGATGCTCCCGCGGTCAAGATGCCAGCAGTGCGGGCATCAAATTCGTTGGTTTGAAAACATTCCCGTCCTGAGTTATCTGTTTTTGCGCGGGAAGTGTTCTGCCTGTCGGACTGACATCAGTTTACGGTATCCACTGGTAGAACTCGGCGCTGGATTTCTTTTTGCACTCTGTGGTTGGAAATGGGGAGTTACAACCACCACCTTGGCATGGTGCGGGTTTTCCGCGGTTCTCCTGGCGCTGGCGCTGATTGATTGGGATACTACATTGCTCCCCGACGATCTAACACTGCCTCTGCTTTGGGCTGGACTGATTGGTGCTGCGTTGAGATGGACGGCTACCCCATTGAACTCTGCGCTATGGGGTGCTGTTGCCGGGTACCTGTCCCTGTGGACTATTTATTGGCTGTTCAAGCTTGCAACTGGAAAAGAGGGTATGGGCTACGGGGATTTCAAGTTGTTTGCTGCTATGGGGGCCTGGTTTGGCTGGGAAGCACTTACTCCAATGATCTTGATGGCATCCGTCATCGGAGCGATTATCGGAATCGGCATGAAATTCACCCGTGGCCTGCGGGAGGGGGGGTATGTGCCGTTTGGCCCCTTCCTGGCGCTCTCTGGTCTGGCTTCGTTGCTCTTTGGAGCTCAGTCCATTCTGCGTGTTTTCGGACTTTGACCGATGGCGCCGACACTGCGGCTAGGCCTTACCGGGGGTATTGGCAGTGGCAAAAGCACGGTGGCATGCTTCCTGCGTCAACGTGGTGCGGCAATCATTGATGCAGATGCCATTTCACGCAGCCTGACAGCAGTTGATGGCTTAGCCATTGAGGCGATCAGCCTTGAGTTTGGTCCTTCATTTATTGCACCCAATGGCGCGCTGGATCGTAACGCGATGCGCAAGCTGGTATATACGGATGCTGACGCGCGTAGACGGCTTGAAGCCATCATTCATCCGCTGGTTGTACTGGAGGCATGGCGGCATGCCTCGGATGCCGTGGAGTGCGGCAGGCCCTGCATAGTTTTTGATATGCCGTTACTGGTTGAGTCCGGTCACTGGCGTTCAAAAGTTGACCGAGTGATCGTGGTTGACTGTACTTCGGAAGTCCAAATTGAGCGCGTCATGTCGCGAAATGGATTGGCACGTGAGGCCGTTGAAAAGATCATCGCATCCCAAACCGGTCGCGAAAACCGGCTGAGGGCTGCCGATTGGGTCATACACAACATGGGACTGTCACTTCAACAACTGGCGATCGAGGTAGGTGAAATCCCCCTTCACTTCGGGCTATGATGGGTTTACCGGAAGAATTAGCGTGATCCTGTACGAATATCCTTTTAATGAACGCATACGTACCTATTTGCGACTAGAGCATTTGTTTCGCCGCCTTGGGGTGCTCATTTCTCGAGACCATGCCATTGATCATCATCATGCGCTGACAACATTGTTCGAAGTCATGGATGTTGGGGTTCGCGCAGATCTAAAGTCTGATGTTCTTAAAGACCTTGACAAACAAAAGCAAACTCTCAATGGTTATCGTGGCAACCCGGCCATCGCCGAAGGTGTTCTGGACGAGGTGATTGGCAAACTGGATCAGTGTTTTTTTTCACTTAATAGTGTTCCTGGAAAAGCAGGTCAGGCATTGACGGAAAACGATTGGCTCATGGGCATTCGCAGCCGTGTGGGTATTCCGGGTGGCACCTGTGAATTTGATTTGCCTGCGTATTACGCTTGGCAGCACGAAAGCAGTGAAAAGCGACGCAGTGACCTGTTGCGCTGGGCAGAGAAATTCAGTCCTCTAGCCGATTCGGTTGGCCTATTATTGACACTGTTGCGTGACTCTGGCTTGCCTCAAAAAGTGATTGCCAGCGCAGGCCAGTTCCAGCAGACTCTGCCGCAGGGTAAAACTTTCCAGCTCTTGCGGCTGGCTTTGAACCCGGCATTGGGCGTTATTCCCGAGATCAGTGGGAATCGTTTGATGGTGTCAATCAGGCTCATGCGACATGAACCGGATGATCGCCTGCATTCGACTGGCGAAGATGCGACTTTCGAACTGACACTGTGTTCTTGACATCCTGTTGTGCAGCTGCTCTTCTGTGCCCAATTACCATTTCAAGATGACTAAACCCGACAGTACCACCTCCACAAAGCCCCGGCGTGTTCCCTGTCCGTCGTGCGCAGGTGAGAGCGTTTATGGGGTGGGCAATCCCTTTCGTCCGTTTTGCAGTGAATACTGCAAGAGCCTTGACTTGGGGGCTTGGGCCAACGAGACTTTCCGGATGTCTACAGAAGCGTCATCTGAAAGTGCGACATACGGTGATGTAACTTTACCGTTGTCTTCCCAGGACTAGAACCAATCACTGACACAGCGCTGGGTTGGTGGACGACTGAATCCGCTGCACATGTGCCAGCAGCGAGCGCTTGGCGAGCGGCCACATGCGCTCGGGCACGTCGTCGTAGGCTTTTGAAACCCAATCGTCCATTGTGCCGTCGGGTTGGTCTTGCATCACTCGCAAAATCTTGGCCTCGCGCTTGAGCCGGTGGGCCTTCAGGTGGGCTATTGCCGAGCTGGCCCGGGCCAGCGCGTAGCCATGGGCGGGCAGGATGAAGTCGATGTGGTGTTCCGTGCAGGCGGCGGTCAGGAGATCGAGCGACGCTAGATAGTCTGTCATGTCGCCATCGGGCGGGTCGATCACGGTGGTGCTGCCGTTCAGGATGTGGTCGCCACTGAACAGCAGGCCATCCTCCAGCAGCACCAGGCACAGGTGGTTGGCCGCATGGCCCGGGGTGTAAATAACCTTCAAAATATGAGTCAAATCGGCACCTGGCCCTCGTCCATTATGCGTGAGCAGCTCCTGATTTTGTAGCGATCTATCAGGTGTGAACTCGCTGGCCGCGCGGGAGGTAGGGGCGCTGGGCAGGCCCAGGATGGGTGGCTGGGGGTGGCCATTTTTCATGCACAGCGCCTGCAGTGGCCGCGCGCCGGGTGAATGGTCGGGGTGTGAATGGGTGCAGACGATCTGGCGGATGTCGCCACCCGCCGCGTGCCACAGCTTCTCGATGTGCTCGGGGTCGGCCGGGCCGGGGTCGATCACGGTGTAGCCGGTGTTGGGGTCGCCCACCAGGTAGCTGTTGGTGCCGGGGCCGGTCATCGCGCCGGGGTTGGGTGCAGTCAGGCGCATGACGTTGCGCAGCAATTGCACGGGCTGTTCGGTTTGCCAGTCCAGGTGGTGCACGATCTGCCCGTCGGGCGACACCAGCTCCAGCTCGCCATAGGGGTGCTCGTGCTCCATGTAGCGGGCTTCCTTGCCGGCCAGAAACCCGGCGCGCGGACAGCTGGTCCACAGCGGCTGCTCAGTGGCCGCGCAGGCCAGCAGCACGGCGTCCACTGTGGCAAAGGATTGCAGCCGCTCCAGCGTGCGGATGGTCGGGAAAATGATGAAGAAGCTGCCCGCTTCGTGTCGGGCCAGTGCATCTGCTGGGCGCACCCACACGGGCTCGAACTGCTCGGACTCATCCGCTACCGGCGCCTGTCCCTCAGGCATGCGGGCCACCAGAAACGGCACGTCAAAACGGCGCGACAGGTCGCGGTCGGTGATCCAGTGGGCCAGCACAAACACCTCGTCCGCGCACAGCGTCAGGCCACGCGCCTGGCATTGCGCAGCGAATGGTGCTTTGCGGTCCAGCGCGGCGATGTCGACCGTGGTGGGCGATGTGCCGTCCGCATGGCGGGCCAGCAGAACGCCCAGCTCTTCAAAACTCTCGCGGATGGCCGCGATGGCTTGCGTGAGATGCAGGTCGCTTTGGGTGGTGCGTCTTGTCGATTGTGCATGACTGGTCGCGTCGGCTGCGTCCACGCCACCGCCGGGGAAGACGTAGGCGCCGGGGGCGAAGCTGGCCGTGGTGGAGCGGCGGGTCATCAGGACCTCAATGCCTTGCGGGCCGTCGCGCAGCAGCAGGACCGTGGCGGCTGGGCGGGTGGCAACCGGTTCGCGCTGGGTATGGAGTAGTTGGGATTTTCTGACCATGACTTGATTTTGCACTCCGCTTTGGTTCCTTCCTCATAGAGGGTTTGTTTTCCCCACTCACTCCCCCAGCCCCTCTCCCGCCCCGCCGGGCGGAAGAGGGGAGCCTTGATTTGGTTGTTGGTGTCCTGTTACGGAAATATTGGGAGAGATCCCGACTGTTTTTGAGTGGCAAGGCTTTGGGGTGCCAGTTCCGAGCGCCGGAGGCAGCGCTGGCATGAAGTGAGTTTGAAATAGCCGAAAACCGTTGCGCCTCCGGCGCTCGGCACTAGCGCTCCGAACCCTCAACACACCAAAAGCAGTCGCAACCTCTCCCGATATTTCCCAGTCCGGCGCGAAAACGCCAAATCAAAGGCTCCCTCTTCCGCCCGGCGGGGCGGGAGAGGGCGGGGGGAGTGAGTGGGGGTTAGAGCCCGTCAGGACGCCAACAAACAAAAGAGATAATCCGAGAATGCAATCCACCAGGCGAATCCCATTCACCAAAATGCAGGGTGCGGGCAACGATTTCGTCGTGCTCGACGAAACCCGTGGCCGCCTGGGCCTCACCCCTGATCAGTACCGCTTCCTCGGCGACCGCCACTTTGGCGTCGGTGCCGACCAGATCCTGACCGTGCGCCCGCCCCCCGCGCCGGGCATTGATTTTTCCTACGTGATTCACAACGCCGACGGCAACGAGGTGGAACACTGCGGCAATGGCGCGCGCTGTTTCCTCAGCTATGTGCGCCAGCGGGGACTGACCAGTAAAGTCGTGGTCAAGGTGCAGACCATGAACCGCGTGCTGGCGCTGCAGTGGCAGCCTGATGGCCGGGTGACGGTGGACATGGAAGCGCCGGTGTTTGATCTGGCCGCCGCGCCGTTTGATGCCACCGGCTTAACGCCAGAACCCGCCGGAGAGTGGCAAAAATGGCCTCTAGACCTCGTCGGATATGAGCCATCAGCTATTGTTTTTGTAGCAATTGTGTCCATGGGCAACCCCCATGCCGTGATGCGGGTGGACGATGTCGATACCGCGCCAGTATTGACCCAAGGGCCCCAGATTCAACAACTCCCGGCTTTCCCGCGCGGTGTGAACGTGGGTTTCATGCAGGTGGTGGACCGCTCGCACATTCGTTTGCGCGTGTATGAGCGCGGTGCGGGTGAAACGCTGGCTTGCGGTACCGGGGCCTGCGCGGCCGTGGTGGCGGGCATTCGCTGGGGGCTGCTGGACGCCACCGTGGACGTGCAAACCCATGGCGGCGTGCTCACCATTTTCTGGGCGGGCGGTGATGCACCCGTGATGATGACCGGCCCGGCCACCACCGTTTTTCAAGGCGAGATCGACATTCCCGAGTGACCCACAACAAAAAACCATGATGAACCAATCACTGAACAACCCCATCACCGAAGACGACATCGCCAACTATCTGGCCAATACGCCCGATTTTTTCGAGCGCCACGCCGAGCTGCTGGCCGCCGTGCACCTGACCAGCCCGCACAGCAAGCGGGCGGTGAGCCTGCAGGAACGCCAGGCCGAGATGCTGCGCGACAAAATCAAGATGCTGGAGCACCGCATCATGGACATGTTCCGCCACGGCAACGAGAACACGCTGCTGTCCGACAAGCTGCTGCGCTGGGCGATGTCGCTGTTCCTGAAGACTGATGTGATCGCGCTGCCCGGCCAGGTTGCCGAGGAAATCCGCACGCAGTTCGCCGTGCCTCAGGTCGGCATCAAGGTGTGGGATGTGGCTGCGGCCTTCGCGCATGCTGATTTTGCGCAGGGCGTGAGTGACGACGCCAAAGTGTTTGCGTCGTCCCTGATGGAGCCTTTTTGTGGAATGAACTCCGGCTTTGAGGCTGTGCGCTGGCTCGAAGATTCACAGGCTGCCGTGTCGCTGGCGCTGCTGCCCCTGCGTGCAGGTCCTGCTGGCAATGTCGGGCCTGCCTTTGGCCTGCTGGTGCTGGCCTCGCCCGACGCGCAGCGATTCAACAGCGGCATGGGTACCGATTTTCTGCAGCACATCGCCGAGCTGGCCAGCGCCGCGCTCTCGCGCTTGAGGTGAGCAGCCGGGGTTCTAAATCCCACTTCACCGATTCAGGACAACCATGCCTCCAGAGCACGATAACCTCGAACGCAATCGGGCCCTGACCCTGAATACGTTGTCCCCCGACGCGCTCGTCGAGCGCTACCTTGAATACGTCCGTGTAGAAAAACGCCTGGCAGCCCGCACCGTCGAGCTCTACTCCCTGGACTTGCAAAAGCTCGCCGAATTCGCAGCCATAGCCGGCGTCGATCTGCTGCAGGTTCAAAGCACCCACATCCGCCGCTGGGTCGCGCAGATGCACAGCGGTGGGCGCAGTGGCCGTGGCATCGCACTTATCCTCTCGGGCTGGCGGGGTTTTTACCTCTGGCTGGGCCGCGAAGGCAAGGTGGCCAGCAACCCGGTGCAGGACGTGCGCACGCCCAAAGCGGCCAAGCCGCTGCCCAAAGCCCGGAACGTGGACGACTCGGTGCAATTGGCCTGTTTCCATAGCGATGACAACGACCCCTGGCTGGAAGCGCGCGACGCGGCCATGACCGAGCTGCTCTACAGCAGCGGTCTGCGCGTGGGCGAGCTGACCGGGCTGGACGCCGTAGCCAGCCGGGATGCGCGTGGCTGGGTGGACATGAATGCAGCCGAGGCCCACGTGCTGGGTAAAGGCTCGAAACGCCGCACCGTGCCAGTAGGCAGCCACGCGATGGCCGCGCTGCGGGCCTGGCTGGCGGTGCGCGGGCAGGGTATTCACAAGCCCGAAGCCAATAAGCCCGAAGCGGCGCTCTTCATCGGCCGTTATGGCACCCGCCTCACGCCGCAATCCATCTGGCTGCGCCTGCGTCGGCGCAGCCTGCAGGCCGGGCTGGCCGTGCCGGTGCATCCGCACATGCTGCGCCACTCGTTTGCCAGCCACGTGTTGCAAAGCAGCAGCGACCTGCGGGCCGTGCAGGAGCTGCTGGGCCACGCCAATATTTCGACCACACAGGTGTACACCCGGCTGGACTTCCAGCATCTGGCCAAAGCGTATGACGCGGCGCATCCACGGGCGCGCTTGACGAAAAGCAAAATTCTTTTACCCAAGCCTTGACACCCCGATATGGGCATGAAAACCGTTCGCCTGCTGGAAGCCAAAGAACATCATCTGCAAATATCCATGCACACGATCAGCATTGAATACGTAGATAAACTCCCCGTTTTGTCGATATTGTCCGGCCTGCCCCTCATAGCATTTCGACCGGCTTCACTTTTACTGACTGAATACCCATCATGAGCCTCATTCCTGCCACCGTCCTCACCGGTTTTCTGGGCTCGGGCAAAACCACGCTGCTCAAGCGCGTGTTGTCCGAGGCGCACGGCCAGAAAATTGCTGTTATCGAGAACGAATTCGGTGAAGAAAACATCGACAGCGACATCCTCGTCTCTGAAACCAAAGAGCAGATCGTCCAGATGAGCAACGGCTGCATCTGCTGCACCATCCGCGAAGACCTGCGCGGTGCGCTGCGTGATCTGGCCGAGAAGAAACGCAAGGGCGAGCTGGACTTTGACCGCGTGGTGATCGAAACCACCGGTCTGGCTGACCCCGGCCCGGTAGCGCAGACCTTCTTCATGGACGACGAGATCGCCGAAAGCTACCTGCTGGACTCGATCCTGACGCTGGTGGACGCCAAACACTCGGCTACCCAATTGAATGACCGGCAAGAAGCCCGCCGTCAGGTGGGATTTGCGGACCAGATCTTCATCAGCAAGACCGATCTGGTGGCCCAGGACGAGACTGATGCCCTGATCCACCGCCTCAAGCACATGAACCCGCGTGCACCGCAAAAAGCCGTGCATTTTGGTGAAGTGGCGCTCTCGGAGGTGTTTGACCTGCGCGGCTTCAACCTGAACGCCAAGCTGGATATCGACCCGGATTTCCTGAAAGCCGACGATCATGACCACGGTCATGACCATGCACATGAGGGTCACGATCACGCGCATGGCGAGCATTGCGACCACCCCTCACACGCCCACGATGCGGGGCACGACCACGATGCGGGGCACGACCACGCGGGGAACGGTCACCACCATCATCACGATGACGACGTGAAAAGCTTCGTTTTCAAGTCCGAAAAGCCGTTCGATGCTGCCAAGCTGGAGGACTTTCTGGGCGCCATCGTCAACATCTATGGCCCGCGCATGCTGCGCTACAAGGGCGTTTTGAACATAAAGGGCACCGACCGCAAGGTGATCTTTCAGGGCGTACACCAGTTGATGGGCAGCGATCTGGGCCCGGGCTGGGCTGCGGGTGAGCGGCGGGCCAGCAAAATGGTGTTCATTGGCATTGATTTGCCCAAAGACATCTTTTTGCAAGGCATGGAGCAGTGCCTGGTCTGAATGTCTTCGCTGTCTCGCTTTTGCAACTAATGGAGCCGCTGGCAAAGAAAGCTGTACACTCGCGCGCCGGAGAAAACTCTGACAGCTGGGCTGGCAGGGGCACGCAAAAAGGTGTAACGGCGGACAAAAAAACAGTCAGACAATCATGATCGACGCCAATCCGTTAGCGAAGTGCATGCGCAGTCCAACTCTGCGAGGAGACAAGAAGTGAAAGCCAAACCTGTACAGGTCAAAGCGGCAGTCAAAGTTCGCAAGGCGGTGGCCAAGGCCAAGCCGGTGAAAAAGGGAGCTGCTAAACCGACTGTTATTACCAAGACTACCAAGTCAGTGGCAAAGCCTGTTGCAAAACCGGTTTCCAAGCCCGCAAGAGTTGTGAAATCCGTTCCAGTCAAGTCTGCTGTTAAGGCCAAGTCACCGCTTGTTGTGACAAAAGTTGCGGTAAAACCTGGAAAAACACCGTCGGCTAAAGTCGGAAAAACGACAAAACCCGGTGTAACTACTAAATCAGTTATGCATAAAAAACAGAAAGGAAATGTGAAGGAATCCACCGTAGTTAAACCAGGCACTGTAGTTCTGGCGGTTCTGGAGCCGAGGGAGGCGCCCGTTCCTATTCCTGCAGCCAGCCCTGCTGTGCTGTCTCCGAAAGCGGGCCGACCGTCGTCGCGCCTGGCTTCTCTCACCGTTCCTTCCATGGCCCAATCGGTGGCATCTACTGCCGCCAAGGCCAGTTACACCCAAACCATGTTGTCCCCACTGATTGTTCCTCCTCTGCCTTTCACCGTTAAAAAAGACCCTAAGCTGGCCAATAACTGGAAAACCAAGCCAGCGACGCAATTGACCGACGCCGAACTGATGGCCATGCCGGATTCGGAGTACATGAAGGATGTCCAGATGGCCGCGTTTAAACAAAAGTTGACCATTTTGAAGCAAGACATTTTGAGCAATGCAGGCGAGACTACCGAGCATCTGCGGGAGGACACCGTTGTGGTACCGGATCCTGCTGACCGCGCCACAATTGAAGAGGAGCACGCGTTGGAATTGCGTACACGCGATCGTGAGCGCAAGCTGCTCAAAAAAATTGAGCAATCGATCGTCCGTATTGACGCGGGTGATTACGGCTATTGCGATGAAACTGGCGAGCCTATTGGTGTTGGGCGCCTGCTGGCCCGCCCAACGGCCACTCTGTCGCTGGAGGCGCAGCAGCGTCGGGAACTCAAACAGAAAATGTTTGGAGATTGAGTTAACCTGTTGACTTACCGTTACTTTTTCTTCCATTTATCTTTTACGCATGGCTACCAAAGACAATAGCCCTAGCTTGCTATCCAAAGTGGCTATGTTTGTCCGTAATCCGACGACCAACTGGTCTGATCTGGATCAAATGGATGTTGCTACGCCCGACAGTGCGTTCAGCAAGCAGGCGCTCAAGGAAATGATCGAGCGCAAGCGGCAAAACGATTTTGTTCGCAAGCGTGAGTTTGATCAATTGCGTAAATTACGCAAGCGCAGTGCTGCTGATCTTTCTGCGGAAGTCGGTCGCCCCTCCTTTTTTCACAGCAGTTTGTCGTCTTCAACAGATGATCGAGCCAGCACGTTGAAAAAAATCGACGAGATCGAAGCCCACATGTCCAAACAGTGGTGGAAAGGGCGACAGGAAGACGAGACACCGACACCGCGCGCCGTGGCATTACCAACGACCAAGGGGCCTTCAGTCGGCATGGAGAATGCGCCAGAAACCATTGCCCCAGAACCACGGACCAGTCACTATGCTGTAACCGAAGCAGGTAGTCCGGGTGCCAGGCTAAATCAGCAAGGGGCACGGGAGTTTACGGATACTTTGCCCAGCAATGCCCCTTCCATTGGCCCGATACCATCACAAAATTCACGTAGCCTTGATTCACGGCAAAACCCTGTGAGCGTGGCTCGCTCACCTAATAGTGAAATTCGTGGAGCCGGGTTTTCCTCATCTAAACTGTATGCAGGTGAGTCGGATGACGCGGGCACGGATCCCGAACTGGAAGAGGCGGCCATTCGTTTTGCCAATGGCGATGATACGGGTGCTGAAGCCGGCTTGTTGAGTGCATTGCGCACTGATCCGATTGATCGTGAATCGGCCGATCTATGGGCGAGTGCATTGTTTGACTTGTATAGGGCGACGGGTCAGCAAATTAAATTCGATGGTGTGGCAGTTGAATTGGCAGAACGCTTTGGGCGCTCTGCGCCTGCATGGTTCTCGATCCGCGATCTGGCAGGTCGTACGCCTGATCCGCTAGAATTTGCCAGCCCACAGTTGGGCCCCGATCCGGTTACATGGAAATCCCCAGCATACTTTACCGCTGCTTGTGCAGAGGAGTTGCGACTGGCCTTGGCCAATGGAGTTTCTCCCTGGCATCTGGATTGGTCGTTACTGATGCGGATTCAGCCGGAAGCGGTGATACTGTTGGGCAGACTATTTGCGACTTGGTGTTCCCAACCGGTGGAGTTGTGTTTTTCGGGCGCACATGCGTTGAAAAAAGTCTTGCGCCCACTGACTATTTCGGGTGCTCGAGGGGGCGATCCATCCTTGTGGCGCTTGCGCATGGATGTCTTGAGGGTTATGCGCCTTCAAGACGAGTTCGAACTGGTTGCGCTTGATTTCTGTGTAACCTATGAGGTCTCACCCCCAGCTTGGCAATTGCCCCAGTGCACTTATTCGGAAAGTGATGCTGATTTGCGTGGTCATGAAGGCGTGATCCGATCCGATGACCAGGTTCTGATTCCTGGTGCGATGGTCTCCGTTGGGTATGCCATGACAGTACCTGGCAGTTTGAATGGGTTGCCTGTGCCTGTGCCGGGACCTGTGCTGGTGGAGATGGTGGGGGAGCTCAGAGGTGACGTAACTGCTGTCTTGGAGAGGTTGGAAGAAAGCCGACTCAGTGCGCAGCGGCTGGTGGTCTCGTGCTCCAAATTGATCAGGGTTGATTTTGCAGCAGCCGGAACCATCCTGAACTGGGTGGCCGCTTGCGAGAGCGAGGGTTGTCAGGTTCAGTTTCGGGACATGCATCGTCTGGTCGCTACTTTTTTTAATGTCATCGGCATTCACGAGCATGCCAGCGTGATTCGGCGCATGACCTGAAATCTCCCGCGGTTCTTCACCGCAGTCTGAAAACACATGGAACAATTTCACGGCACGACCATCATCAGCGTGCGTCGCAAAACAGCTGATGGCTATCAGGTTGCCATTGGCGGCGACGGACAGGTGACTCTGGGCAATATCGTTGTCAAAGGGACCGCGCGCAAGGTACGCAAGCTCTATCACGGCAAGGTGCTGGCAGGGTTTGCCGGGGCTACGGCAGACGCCTTCACGCTGTTTGAGCGCTTTGAGGCCAAGCTCGAAAAGCATCAGGGGCATCTGGTTCGCGCGGCCATTGAGCTCACCCGCGACTGGCGCACCGACCGCGTGCTGCGCCGCCTGGAGGCGATGCTCGCCGTGGCAGACAAAGAGGCATCTCTCATCATCACCGGTAATGGCGATGTGCTGGAGCCAGAGAACGGCGTGGTGACCATTGGTTCGGGTGGAGCTTACGCGCAGGCTTCGGCCATTGCCCTGCTCAACCACACCGAAATGTCGGCTCAGGAAATCGTGAAGAAGTCGCTTGAGATTGCTGGCGAGCTGTGCATTTACACCAACATGAACCACACGATAGAAACGCTTGACTGACCCATGTCATCCATGACGCCCCAGGAAATCGTCCTTGAACTGGACAAACATATTGTTGGCCAGCATCAGGCCAAGCGCGCCGTTGCCATTGCCCTGAGAAACCGCTGGCGCCGGCAGCAGGTCGAGCCCGGCCTCCGAGGTGAAATCACGCCCAAAAACATCCTGATGATTGGCCCCACAGGTGTCGGGAAAACTGAAATTGCTCGGCGACTGGCCCGTCTGGCAGATGCACCATTCATCAAGGTGGAGGCGACCAAATTCACGGAAGTTGGCTATGTTGGCAAGGACGTTGACGCCATCATCCGCGACCTGGCTGAAATTGCTGTCAAGCAGACACGCGTTGCCGAGATGAAGAAAATGCGCGCGCGCGCAGAAGATGCTGCAGAGGAACGTGTTCTTGACATTCTTGTTCCGCCCCCCCGCGGTGAATCGGGCACGAGCTCAGGCGAGCAGGGTGAGAGTGCGGCGCGCCAGACGTTTCGCAAGAAATTGCGTGAAGGCCAACTTGCAGATCGGGAAATTGAAATTGACCTGGCTCAGGCCGCGCCCCAGTTGGAGATCATGGGTCCGGCTGGCATGGAGGAAATGGCCGAGCAGTTGCGCGGCATGTTTGGGCAGATTGGGCAACAGAAGAAGCAGACACGCAGACTGAAGATTGGTGAGGCGCTCAAACTGCTGATCGACGAAGAAGCGGGCAAGCTCGTCAATGAAGAAGAAATCAAAACCCATGCCCTGCATGTACTGGAGCAAAACGGCATTGTGTTCATTGATGAAATAGACAAGGTGACTTCGCGCAGTGAAGGCAGTGGAGCCGAGGTTTCGCGTCAGGGAGTGCAGCGCGATTTGTTGCCTCTCGTTGAAGGCACCACGGTGTCCACCAAATATGGCATGGTCAAGACGGACCATATTCTGTTTATCGCATCCGGTGCTTTTCACTTGAGCAAGCCCAGCGACTTGATCCCCGAGTTGCAGGGTCGTTTTCCGATTCGCGTGGAGCTGCAATCACTGTCTGTGCAGGACTTTGTTGCGATCCTGACACAGACGCATGCGTCTCTGGTCCGACAATACCAGGCTCTGCTGGCGACTGAAAATGTCACCTTGGCGTTTACGGATGACGGCATCAAACGTCTGGCCCATATTGCCTTCGAGGTGAATGAACGCACCGAAAACATCGGCGCACGCAGGCTGTCTACCGTGATGGAGCGTCTGCTGGACGAAGTGAGTTTTGATGCTGCAGGAATGGGCGGTCAAGAGGTTAAGATCGACGCTGGGTATGTGGACGCTCGATTGGGCGAGTTGAGCCAAGACGACGACCTGTCGCGTTACATTCTGTAATCTCCATGAAAGTGATACTCGCCTGACGGGCTGGTGATTTGTGGACTTCTCGAGCATCACATTCAAATGATGCCGTAAGTGCTTAATCTAGAAGCAAATTTTAAGTTTGACGACTTCTGGATCACTTCTAAGTACTTGATTTCATTATAAAAAAACTTGTAAACAAACTTGTGTCGCAGTGAATTGCTGATACAGTGGAAAAAAGTGCAATTAAGTGGTAATTTCACTTTGATTCGCCATTTCTCTGCTCGATTTCAACCAAGGGTCTGCTGCCGTGTTTCAAGGAGCTTCGTCTCTCAGTCTGGATGCCAAGGGCCGGCTCTCGGTGCCGACTCGGCATCGTGACATCCTGAGCGCAACGGCAGCGGGTCAACTCACGATCACCAAACACCCGCACGGTTGCCTGATGGTGTTCCCGCGTCCGGAATGGGAAAAATTCCGTGAACGTATTGCTGCATTGCCCATGGCAGCTCAATGGTGGAAGCGAATCTTCCTGGGTAACGCCATGGACGTGGAAATGGATGCGACGGGCCGTGTACTGGTATCGCCCGAGTTACGGGAGGCGGCCGGAATCTCGAAAGACACGGTACTGCTTGGCATGGGCAACCATTTCGAGTTGTGGGACAAAGATACATATGACACGCTGGAGGCCAAAGCCATGCAGGGTGAGATGCCGGACGTCTTCAAGGACTTCTCTTTCTGAGGGGTGGTGGTGAGCGCACCATGGAACCACACGACCGTATTGTTGAGCGAGGCTACAGACGCATTGTTCAACGACCCGGATTCGCACGTGCCTGGCGTGGGCCCGTTGGCCCAGACCTATGTCGATGCGACCTTCGGACGAGGAGGTCATTCCAGGCTCATTCTTTCTCGATTGAAACCGCAGGGGCGACTGATAGCCTTCGACAAGGACCCCGATGCGGTAGCGCACGCGGTCAGCATTTCCGATCCCCGATTTTCAATTCGGCACGAAGGTTTTCGGCATTTGGGCGAATTGCCCGGAGCCAGCGTGGCGGGCATCCTGATGGATCTGGGCGTGAGCTCTCCGCAGATCGACACGCCCGAGCGGGGTTTCAGTTTCAGGTTCGATGGCCCACTGGACATGCGCATGGATACCACGCGTGGAGTGAGTGTGGCTCAATGGCTGGCGACGGCAGAAGTCAAGGAAATCGCGGAGGTAATACGTGACTATGGCGAAGAACGGTTTGCTGGGGCCATTGCAAAGGCGGTTGTTGCTCGCCGACAGGAACGGGGCCCAATTTCAACCACCACCGAGCTGGCCCAGCTCGTGGCTGACACGGTCAAAACCCGCGAGCCGGGCCAGAACCCTGCAACGCGGACATTTCAGGCTTTTCGGATTTTCATCAATGCCGAGCTCGAAGAGCTGCAGCAGGCGCTGGCCGCCGCGCTGAAGGTGCTGCAGCCGGGCGGCCGCCTGGCCGTGATCAGTTTCCACTCGCTGGAAGACCGCATCGTCAAGCAGTTCATCGCCGCGCATTCGCGCGATGGCTACGACCGCCGCGCGCCTTTTGCGCCACCGAAAGCGATGCGGCTGGAGGCGCTGGGCCGCGTCAAGCCCAGCGCACAGGAAATCGAGGGCAATCCGCGTTCGCGCAGCGCGGTGATGCGCGTGGCCGAGCGCACCGAGGTGCCTGCATGACCTGGCCGCTGCGCACGGCTTCCGCCCCCCTGGCTGCCCTGCAGC
>JBJOPS010000061.1:0-91361 GCA_046050465.1 Pseudomonadota bacterium
GGTTCGAATCCTTCCTCCCCTGCCAAATACGTCAGACGTACAGGCTTCAACGTTAATCATTTGCTGGGACTCTCATGCAGGCCACTCACCCTGATTTCATGGTTTTTACCGGCAATGCCAACCCTGGCATGGCCTCGGAGATCGCGACGCACCTGGGAATCACGCTAGGTGCCGCCAGGGTGGGGCGTTTTTCAGATGGTGAAGTAACGGTCGAGATCAACCAGAACGTACGGGCTCGTGATGTTTTTGTGGTGCAGTCCACCTGCGCGCCAACCAACGAGAACCTGATGGAACTGCTGATCATGGTGGATGCGCTCAAACGGGCGTCTGCCGAGCGGATCAGCGCGGTGATTCCATATTTTGGTTACGCCCGGCAAGACCGGCGGCCGCGCTCCACGCGGGTGCCCATCACAGCCAAGGTGGTAGCCAATATGCTGCAGGCGGTGGGCGTGGCCAGTGTGCTGACGATGGATCTGCATGCTGACCAGATTCAGGGTTTTTTCGATATCCCGGTGGACAACATTTATGCATCACCCGTGTTGCTGGGTGATTTGCGCCAGAAGAATTATGAAGACCTGATTGTGGTCTCGCCCGACGTGGGTGGTGTGGTGCGTGCCCGTGCGCTGGCCAAACAACTCAATTGCGATCTGGCCATCATCGACAAGCGACGCCCGCGGGCCAACGTGAGCGAAGTGATGCATGTGATCGGCGAAATTGAAGGCCGTAACTGCGTGATCATGGACGACATGATCGACACCGCCGGCACGCTGGTGAAGGCGGCTGAAGTATTGAAAGAGCGTGGTGCAAAGAAGGTCTATGCCTATTGCACGCACCCGATTTTTTCGGGCCCCGCCATTGAGCGCATTGCGCAGGGCTCGGCACTGGACGAGGTGGTGGTCACCAACACCATCCCGTTGAGCGCTGCCGCTGCAGGGTGCCAGAAAATTCGCCAGCTCACTGTGGCTCCGCTGATCGCCGAGACGATCCAGCGCATTGCCAAGGGTGAGTCGGTCATGAGTTTGTTCTCGGAGCAGGAAAACCTCTTTTGAGGTTTGCTAGTCGGGGCAAAAAGCTGACCCACAGGCTGTCAAAGCCTGTTTTGGGTCTTTTTAACCGGAGTCACACTGGTCGCGGTGGACTCTTTTTTGGAGTGAACTATGAAATTCGTCGCTTTTGAGCGCGCCAAGCAGGGCACGGGTGCGAGCCGCCGTCTCCGCATCACCGGTCGCACGCCCGGTATCGTCTACGGTGGTGCTGGTGAGCCGCAACTGATCGAGCTTGACCACAACGCCCTGTGGCACGCCATCAAGAAGGAGGCCTTCCATTCCACCGTGCTGGACATGGAAATCAACGCCAAGACCAATCAGGTTTTGCTGCGCGACGTGCAGCTGCATCCGTACAAGCAACTCATCCTGCACATTGACTTCCAGCGTGTCGATGCCAACACCAAATTGCACATGAAGGTGCCGCTCCACTACAGCGGTGACGAGAATTCCCCGGCCGTGAAGACCGATGGCTGCATTGCCAACCACGTTGTCACTGAAATTGAAGTGAAATGCCTGCCAGCTGATCTGCCCGAGTTCATCGCAGTTGATTTGAGTGGCTTGAAGAAAGGTGCCTCACTGCACCTGGCCGACATCACGCTACCAAAGGGCGTGACCGCTGTGACCCACGGCAAAAACAACCCTGTTCTGGTGTCTGTGGTGGCGATCGCTGGTGCCGAAGCCACTCCAGCAGAGGCCGCCGCAACGCCAGCTGCTGCCAAAGCGGCCGCAGGCAAGGAAGCTGCCGCCGCCAAGGCTCCTGCAGCCAAAGCTCCTGCAAAGAAGTAACCGAGCCTCTGCCTCGCAGACTCGTCAACGGCCCACTTCGGTGGGCCTTTTTTTTGCCCTGATAATTTCGACATGATCAAGCTGTTTGTGGGTCTTGGTAACCCCGGCCCTGAATACGAGCATACCCGCCACAATACAGGGTTCTGGTGGGTGGATGCACTCGCACGTGAACTCAAAGTGTCGATGGTCATGGACAAGAGTTACCACGGCCTGGTTGCCCGCACCACACTGGGCGGCAATACGATCTGGCTGCTGGAGCCCCAGACGTTCATGAACCTGTCGGGCAAGTCAGTCGCGTCCCTGGCGCGCTTCTTCAAGATTGCACCGCAGGAGATTTTGGTCGCGCATGACGAAATTGACATCGTGCCAGGCCAGGTGAAGCTCAAACTGGGCGGCAGCCATGCCGGTCACAACGGGCTGCGTGATATTCACGCGCAACTGGCAACGGGTGATTATTGGCGGCTGCGTCTCGGAGTGGGGCATCCGGGCGTGAAAGCTGAAGTGGTGAACTGGGTTTTAAAGAAGCCTTCACTGGACCACCGGATCGCCATCGATGAATGCATTGCCCGATCGGTCAAAGCGGCAATGCTATTTGCGGCCGGCGAAATGGACAAGGCTACGATGCTTGTGCACACCAGCAAACCACCACGTCCGAAACCACCACGACCCGAGCCAAAACCAATCACGGATACCTGAACAGTCCGCCCCTATCGGCTGACCATAAAACAAAAAGGGAGAACATCATGACGACAGATCCAAAACCGCATGCACTTCAATTTGCTATGCTTTTAATAGCGTCCTGCACAATGATGACGGGGGCTGAGGCCCAAAAAGTGTTCAAATGTGGCACTGTTTACAGCCAGATTCCCTGTTCGGATGGCGCGGGCATTGAAGCTAAAGACAACCGCACCAGCGCCCAGAAGGCTCAAGCAGATGCCAATACGGTGCGAACAGCTGCGATTGCCAATCAAATGGAAAAGGAACGACTGGCACAGGAAAAGCGCGATCTGGCAGCCCAGGCCGCGCTAAACGCACAACCAAAATCAAAGCCAGCTGCCAGCGCCAAAACCCCCAGCAAGAAGAAAAAGAAGCAGGCAGATTCAGAATTTTTCACCGCCCAGGCGCCAAAGGCAGCCGCGAGCAGGACATCCGGCAAGTAGCAGATCAGGTACTGCTTGAGTGAGGGCTGGCACTCTTGTCCGATTTACCCGCCTCGGCCTGCAAACGCTGAAACTTCTGCCACAGCGTTTCGTGACTTTCAACAAAGTCAGGATTCAGTGGAATACAGGCCACGGGGCAAACCTGTACGCATTGTGGTTCGTCAAAATGACCCACGCACTGCGTACATTTGTGAGGATCAATCTCGTAGATCTCCTTGCCCAGATAAATCGCCTCATTCGGGCACTCGGGCTCGCACACGTCGCAATTAATGCACTCGTCAGTGATCAGCAGCGCCATGACGCATCCTCAAAAGCAGATGTCCAGCCCTCAAAGGCACCTCCGCAGCGGGTCAATTTCATGACATTTTTGCCTGCGTCTGGCTACGTACGTTGTCCGCGATCCGCTTCAAAACAGCAGGTGCCACGAATTTGCCCACATCACCGCCCAGCAAGGCAATTTCACGCACAAACGTACTGGAGATGAACTGGTATTTATCACTGGGTGTCAAAAACACAGTTTCAACATCCGGCATCAGTGAGCGGTTCATGCCGGCAAGCTGGAACTCATAGTCAAAGTCGGTCACGGCGCGCAGCCCTCGTACCATAGCCCTGGCACCACGTGCCACGACGAAATCACGCATCAGGCCATCAAAACTTTCTACCGTGACGTGAGAATAAGACCGCACTACTTCGCGGACCATGTCCACACGTTCAGCCAGTGTAAACATGGTTTTTTTGTGATGCCCGGCTGCCACGGCCACGATCACGCGGTCAAACAACTGGGCCGCACGTCGCACAACGTCCTCATGGCCCAGTGTCATCGGATCAAAGGTTCCCGGGTAGACGGCAATCACTTTATTGGACATGTTGTATTCCTTCTACGTCGGCACAATGAATGGCCGGATGATGCGCCGCATTATGCAGCGCCCGAATCGGCCGGCGTGGATGACGCTGCCAGCAAATGGGCATGAACAGCACCTGCTTTGAGCTGCCGCAGGGATTTCAGTCCAAATGGCTGCAATGCCTCGTCCGTGTATGCCGCCGGTGCCTCCAGGTACACAAACCCCTCCGGTTTGACGGCGCGCCCAGCCGCTTGCAGCGCCGGGGAAAATAGACCGCCTTCAAATGGCGGGTCCAGAAAAATCAGGTCCAGGCTGGCGGGCGAGGCATGTTTGAGCATCACCACACCATCACCACGCTGCACGTGCACCGCGCTGGCCTGCAGTTTTGCCTGAATCGTTTTGAGTTGTGCCACAAGATAGGGGTCATGCTCCACCACCTGCACGTCCACGGCCCCGCGTGACGCAGCCTCAAAACCCAGCGCACCAGTACCGGCAAACGCGTCAAAGCAGCGCCAGCCTGTCAGGTCTTGCCCCAGCCAGTTGAAGAGCGTCTCACGCACCCGGTCAGGCGTGGGTCGAAGGCCAGGCTTGTTCGCCACCGGCAGTTTGGTGCGTTTCCACTGTCCGCCGATGATGCGGACCTCATTGGTCAGTGCTTTGGCCGGGCGTTTAACCACGGGTTTGCGGCTGGCACCGGTATTGGATGCCGACTTGTTTTTGGGCTTCATGGTGCCTGGCGTACCGGGTATTGCGGCACCGTAAATGCCCGCCCTGCAATTCCTTCCTGCTCGCAGGCCCGCAGAACCGCTGGCCGCTGCTCCAGCGTTTTGAGCATGTGGTGCACGCGGGGCAGATTGGCAAACACGTCATGGGCCAGTCCATCACCCCGCGGATACAGCTGCGCCCAGCGCGCACAAACAGCCAGATAGATATCGCAGGTAGTCAGGGTTTCGCCCAGCAACCATGGGCCACCGTGACGCGCCATTTCGGCGTCCAGCAGCGTGAAATGCCTCACCACACGGGAGCCAAGCCCTCGCCGCAGCGCCGGTATGGCGGCAACATCTGCAACATACCGGTCGCTGTAAAACAGTCCCCGCAAATCGGCATGCAGGGTGTTGGACAGAAAAAACAGCCATTTGAGATAACGCCCACGGGAGCGTGCATATGCCGGTTGCAACGCTTGATGCTGTTCACTCAAGTGCAGCAGGATCGCGGCGGTTTCGAACAACGGTTCGTCCTGACGGGAGTCAACCAACACCGGCACTAGGCCCTGCGGATTGAGCGCCAGAAACGCTGCGTCCCGGCTCGCTGCGCCTGCCCCCTCCACCAGCAGTGCCGAAAAAGATGCACCCAACTCCTCTAGTGCGATGCGCACGACCAGATTGGCGCTGTCCGGCACGTAAAAAAGCGTGTACGGCGTGCTCTGGGTGAGGGGGGGTGTCTGGCTCATAAAACAAAACCGCCTTTCTGGCTTGAAAGTGAATGCTACTACCGTTGCCGCATGTTTTATTTGCGTCCGGCTCAGGGAGTGCCTGGGTGAACACGCTGCGTGCAGTGTGCTGATGGCCAGCAGCATGCGCTGATGCGTCAAACGGGGTGGGCGCTACATCAGGGTGTCCCGCCCACCACCACAGCGACCATGCGGGCCGGCTGGAGCTTGCGTGCAAAGGCGGCGCGAATGTCAGCGACGGTGATTCTTTCAACCTGCTGCGTCCAGGTGTCCAGATAATCCGGCGCCAGCCCGTTCCAGGCGATGTTGGCCACGTTGTCCAGCAGCTTTCGGTTGCTGTCGATTCGCAGCGCAAAGCCGCCAATCAGGTTGTCCTTGGCGGCCTGCAGCTCGGCTGGCGTGGGGCCTTCGGCTACAAATTGGGCGACTATCTCGCGTAACACCTTCACCGCCTGGTCGGCCTGATCTGGCCGGGTCTGAAGCCCCACCGTGAAGGCGCCAGCGTGCAGGCCCGGCGCAAAGTAGCTGTACACGCTGTAGCTCAGGCCCCGCTTTTGCCTCACCTCTTCTGTCAGGCGCGAGACAAAACCACCACTGCCCAGAATGTAGTTGCCCACCGTCAGCGCGAAAAAATCAGGGTCATCACGCTTGTAACCCGGTTGGCCAATCAACACGTGGGCCTGCGCCGAATCAAACGGCAGGCGCTGCTCCACCGGTTTGCTCAAAGGGGCCACCTCGGCAACGACCGGCAATGCCGGGCAGGCTGAAACTGCGGACGAGGGCAACCGTGCCAGCAACTGCGTCACCAGTGCATCCGCCTGGGCGCGGTTGACCGCCCCCACCAGCGTCACCTTCGCACGGCATGGCACGATCAGGCGGCTGTAGAGCGCCTGCATGTCGGCCACGCTGATGCGCGTCAGCGTTTCCTGCGTGGTCTCAAACCCGTAGGGGTGCTGGCCGTACACTGCCGCGGCGAAGGCACGCCCGGCCAATGTGGCGGGGCGGGTGTTGGACTCCTTGATGGACGCATTCAGGGCTTCACGCTGTCGCTGCCAGACCGTTTGCGCAAACGCGGGCTCGCCCAGCTGGCGCGCCGCCAGCGCTACGGCTTTGGGCAACAGGTCCGGGTAGGTTAGCGAGCGCAATGAAAAACTCATGCGGTCGGTGCTGGCACTGCCGCCAAAAGATGCGCCCAGATCAGCCCAGGCTTCACTCAATGCGTTTTCATCCAGTGCGGGCTCGGCGCTGGCTTGACCAGTCAGCTTACCGGCCAGCACACCCTTGCCCGTCATGCTGGCGGTGACGCCCGCCAGCCCGGCTTTATCCGCCGGGTCACGGCGGCTGCCCGCGTCAAAATCGATCTGCACATCCACCATCGGGATACCGGGGCTTTGCACCAGATACACCTGCGCACCCGAGGTTTGCGTCCACTTCTCAATGGGGATGCCCGCGAGTGAATTGTGGGCAAAAATAATGCAAAAAATGCCTGTAGCCCCCGTCAATATTGTGCGAACAGCTATATTTTTTATAGTAATCATGGGCTGACTCTCTGCGCCTCATCAGTGCCGGGCACCAACGGGTGGCGTGCGTGGCTTGCGGGTTTTGTCCAGCGGCTGCGGCTGCAGCACCGCCACCGTAAGCTGGTCGTCCCCAAAGTACTTGCCGGCAACGGCCTTCACCTGGTCCGCCGTAACCGCGCGCAGCCGGGCAATCAGCCGCTCATTTGCGTCCAGCGGCAGGCCCTGCACCCAGTTGTTGCCCAACGCACGTGCCTGATTGAAGACCGAATCCAGCTGGTACACCTCGCCGGCCACCCATTGTGTTTTCACGCGGCTCAGCTCGGCTTCGGTCACCCCGTCGCGGGCCACGCGGGCGACCTGCTCGCGCAGTGCCGCCTCCACTTGCTGCACGGTTTTGCCCGCGGCAGGCACACCGCCCAGCATGAACAGTTGCGGCCCGCGACCCCACAGGCCGTTGTAAGCCCCGGCGCTGTCGGCCACGCGGTTGTCACCCTGCGTCAGCGCCCGGTCCAGCCGCGCACCGCTGTAGCCGTCCAGCACAGCGGCCAGCACGGTCAGCGCCAGCGCGTCCTGGTCACCGGGCTGCGCGCCTTCCAGCGACTGAACGCCCGGCACCTTGAACGCCATCGACACATAAGCCTGCTCGGCAGGCGCTTTGAAATCAATACGCCGCATGCCGGTTTGCTCGGGCTCAAGGCGTGGCTTTCGACGCGGAACGGCCCGTGCCGCAATGCCGCCGTAATACTTTTCGGCCAGCTGGCGCACTTGCGACACTTCCACGTCACCCGCCACCACCACGGCTGCGTTGCCAGGCACATACCAGCGGCGGTAAAACTCGCGCACGTCGCTGGCGGTCATGGCGTCCAGATCGCTCATCCAGCCCACCACCGGCCTGCGATAGGGCGACGCTACAAATACCGTAGCTGCCAGCGCTTCACCCATCAGGGCTCGGGGGCTATCTTCGGTGCGCAGGCGGCGCTCTTCCTTCACCACTTCAATCTCTTTGGCAAATTCCTCGTCGCTCCACTGGTTGTTGGCAAAGCGGTCGGACTCCAGCTTCATCACATCTTCCAGGCGGCTGGCTGGAATTTGCTGGTAATAACCGGTGTTGTCCTTGCTGGTGAAGGCGTTTTCGCGCCCGCCCAGCGCCGCCACCCGTCGCGAGAACTCGCCCGCTTTCACGCCGGGCGTACCCTTGAACATCATGTGCTCCAGCACGTGGGCCACGCCCGAGGTGCCGTCCACCTCGTCCATGGAGCCGGTGCGCACCCACAACATGTGCACCGCAGTGGGCGCGCGGTGGTCGGGCTTGACAATCACCGTCAGACCATTGGCCAGCGTAAATTGTTCAACTTTTGGGGGCGTTGGAGGGATGGTTTGGGGGGCGGTTTGGGCGGTGGCGCTGATGCAGGCGGCAAAGCCCATCACCACACCCAGAAGGGGTACAAGACGTTTCATAGAATGGTGTGATTCTAAGAACGCATGCAATGTTCAGCTTTTTCAAAAAAAAATCTCCTCCCGAAGCGCCTCCAGTCACCCCGGCGGTAACCGCCCCTGCAGCAAGTCCCCCGTCGGCGCCAGCCGTTGCAGCAACGCCTGCACCGGCCGCCGAGCGCAAATCGTGGCTGGACAAGCTCAAAACCGGCCTGCGCAAGACCGGCTCCAGCATCGCCACGGTGTTCACCGGCACGCAGATCGACGATGCGCTGTATGAAGAGCTGGAGTCCGCCCTGCTGATGGCCGACACCGGCGTCAAGGCTACCCAACATCTGCTGGACGACCTCAAACGCCGCGTGAAAGAAGCCAAAACCACCAATCCCGCCGATGTGAAAGGCCTGCTGGCCCAGGCGATTGCCGATTTGCTGGCCCCGCTGGAAAAGGTGCTGACGATTGGCGAGCACAAACCCACCGTCATCATGGTGGCGGGCGTCAACGGCGCCGGCAAAACCACCTCCATCGGCAAGCTGACCCGCCACTTGTCTGCGCAGGGTGCTACTGTTTTGCTAGCGGCAGCAGATACGTTTCGCGCCGCTGCGCGCGAGCAACTGGTGGTCTGGGCCGACCGCAATACGGTCGAAATCATCAGCCAGGAAGGCGGCGACCCCGCTGCGGTGAGTTTTGACGCGGTGAGCGCAGGCAAGGCACGCGGCAAGGACGTGGTGCTGGTGGACACCGCCGGGCGCCTGCCCACGCAGCTGCACCTGATGGAAGAGCTGCGCAAAATCAAACGCGTCGTGCAAAAAGCCGACGCCAGCGCACCGCATGAGGTGCTACTGGTGATTGACGGCAACACCGGCCAGAACGCCCTCACCCAGGTCAAGGCGTTTGACGACGCACTGCAGCTCACCGGCCTGATCGTCACCAAGCTGGACGGCACGGCCAAAGGCGGCGTGCTGGCCGCCATCGCACGTGAACGGCCCATTCCGGTGTATTTCATCGGCGTTGGCGAAAAGCTGGAAGACCTGGAAACCTTCAACGCCCGCGAGTTCGCGCAGGCGCTGCTGTCTTGAAACTAAAGTCAGATGTAAGAAAGCGGCCTGTTTGGCCGACCCACATCGATTCACTTCAATTACGCTATCCAAAACATGACCCAACCCACCACGCCCACCCAAAAACTGAATTTGTCCCGCCGCCAAACGCTCGCCCTGCTGGCTGCTGGTGTAGCCAGCCCTCTCCCGCTGTTGGCGCAAACCGGCACCGCGTGGCCCGCCATCGAGGCCAAAGCCCGCGGCCAGACCGTGTATTTCAACGCATGGGCGGGCAGCGAGCAGATCAACGCGTATTTGCAATGGGCGGGTGCCCAGGTGCAAAGCCGTTACGGTGTGAAGCTGGAGCATGTGAAGATCTCCGATACCGCCGAGGTGGTGAAGCGCGTGCGCGCCGAAAAAGCCGCCGGCAAGCTGACTGATGGCACGGTGGACATGATCTGGATCAACGGCGAAAACTTCCTGAACATGAAGCGTGAAGCCATGCTGTTTGGCCCGTTTGCCGAGAGTCTGCCCAGCTTTCAGTATGTTGACGTGGCGGGCAAACCCACCACCCGGCTGGATTTCTCCGAGCCCGTGGAAGGCATGGAGGCCCCCTGGGGCATGGCACAACTGACGTTTTTCGCGGACCGCAAACGTGTGCCCAACCCGCCGCGCAGCATGGCCGCGCTGCTGGACTTTGCCAAAGCCAACCCCGGGCGCATCACCTACCCACGCCCGCCCAATTTTCACGGCACCACGTTTGTGAAGCAGGCGCTGGTGGAGTTAAATGCCGACCGCGCGGCGCTCTACAAGCCTGCAACACCCGAGGCGCTGGCCAAAGCTGGAGCGCCGTTGTGGGCGTATCTGGATGCGCTGCACCCGCACCTGTGGCGTGCGGGCAAGCAATTCCCGCAAAACTCGGCCGCCATGCGCCAGATGATGAGCGATGGCGAGCTGCTGATCGCCCTCACCTTCAACCCCAACGAAGCCGCCAACGAAATCGCCGCCAAGCGTCTTTCTGACAGCGTATACAGCTATCAATTGAGTAGTGGAACGCTGGGCAACACGCACTTTCTGGCGATTCCGTTCAACGCGAAAGCCAAAGAAGGCGCGCAGGTGCTGGCCAACTTTCTGCTCTCACCCGAAGCGCAGGCCCGCAAGGCCGACATCGCGCAGTGGGGCGACCCCACCGTGCTGGCCGTGGACAAACTGCCCGCGCCTGAGCACGCCCGTTTCGCCGGTGCAGCGCTGCCCGGCCAGGTGGAACAGGTCATGCCCACCATCCCCGAGCCGCATGGCAGCTGGGTGGACCCGCTGGAGCGGGCGTGGTTGAAGCGGTACGGGACGCAATAGTCTTTATGTCGTCGCCGCGTGTGCCAGTGCCATCACATCACGCGGATGCAAGGTTCTCAGGCGTTGGTCACTCCACACTTGACGCCACTTGCGTGCGCCCGGCAAGCCGTGGCGCAGCCCCAGCATGTGGCGTGCTACTGAAATCCACGGTGTGCCGTGTGCAATGGTTTGAGCCGCCATATAGTCACACATCAGCTCTTCCACCTCCTCGCGGGTGAGGTCGGCCTTGGCCATTCCATAAAACCCAGAGTCCCACTCGCTTAGCCACCAAGGGTTGTGATAAGCCTCGCGACCAATCATCACACCGTCTAGTTTCGATACCAGGTCATCCCAAGGTGAAATCGCCCCCTCAAATGGTAATCCTGCATATGCAGTGGCCAGCGTGGGGGTTTGTAGCTGTAGTTGCAAGGCTATTTGTTGGCTTGTGGTGATGCCACCGTTCACGCAGAGCGTGAGGTGGGGAAACTCGGCTTTCAGTCGGTGCACCAACTCGTAACGCAGCGGCGGTACTTCACGGTTTTCTTTCGGGCTCAGGCCTTTGAGCCAGGCGTTGCGCGCATGCACTATAAACACGCTGCAACCAGCCTCGCTAACGGTGCCCACAAAATCACGCACAAAGTCGTAGCTCTCGGTTTTGTCGATGCCAATTCGGTGTTTCACTGTCACGGGTACCTGTACCACGTCTACCATCGCTTTCACGCAATCCGCCACCAGCTGCGGCTCAGCCATCAGGCAGGCACCAAATGCCCCGCGCTGTACGCGCTCAGATGGGCAGCCGCAATTCAGGTTGATCTCGTCATAACCCCACTGCTCACCGAGTTTGGCACAATGGGCCAGGTTAACTGGATCGCTGCCACCCAATTGCAACGCGACGGGGTGTTCTTGGGCATTGAACTGCAGATGGGGCGCCACGTCGCCATGAATCAGAGCGCCTGTGGTCACCATTTCGGTGTACAGCAAGACGTTTTTGCTCAGCAGGCGGTGGAAGTATCGGCAATGTCGATCAGTCCAGCCCATCATCGGCGCAACGCTGACACGCCACGGCGACAGCTTTTCTGTAAGTTGTTGATTTTGTTCTAAATTCATTCAGTAATCTCTGGGCGTTGCCTGCACTTTTCCGGGCATTTAAGGGGATAAAAACGCCGCAAGTGCAACGAATGAGTGCAACTTTCCGCTACAGTTGCACCACATCATAAAAGCAAGTTGCACCGGAGATCACACCATGGCGTCAGTCACACCACGCAGCGACAACGCCCACGCAAACATCCTCTGCGCTGACGACCTGTTGCATTTTGCGGACGCAGTGGAGCGAAAACCGGAGAACGCCGGTATCGCCGCCAGCTGATGGCCCACCTTCGGCGGGCCGCCTGAAGCACCGCTTGCCGTGACGGAGAGCCAAGCGCTCAGCGAGGGGGCGGCATGCTGCTGCCAGTCCAGGGCGGTCACCAGCTTGCCTGCGTACAACTCGTCGTGCGCGAGGATGGGCGCATCGAATTCGACACCGAAGAGATCGCTGGTCCTGGCGCTCAGCCGCCAGCAAGTGAGGAACAGCCGCACGGCTTTAACGTTGGTGCAGCAGGAGAGCAGCTGGTCCAACAGTTCCTTGCGCGGCGAGCGCAGGCCATCGAAAACGTTGCGGGCCTCTTCCTGGCTCTGATGCCAAATCCAATCAAAGCTCTATGAAGCGGCTCAGCGCGGCCGCGACTCCCGGCGGCGAACCAGTCAATCCTCCGGCACATGTTGCGAAAGTGCATCAACCCAGATTTAGCCGAAACGCGCATTGGATGTTGTGCGAAGCTGGAAACGCAACAAATCGCCAGTCCTTAAAAAAGCTGCCCGAGGGAAGAGGCTGATCGTATTTGTCGACGGATCAGGCATCAGCGAACGCCCCACCAGGGTGCGTACCTGGGCACCCAAGGGACATACGCCCATCATCGAGTTTCACTTCAACTGGATGCACGTCTGGATCATTGCTGATATGACACACCCCAACTGTTTGTTCCGGTTGTACGGGGTCGCATCAAGAAGGAGGAGCTTGTTATGAAAAGTCAATCGTCTGATTTGATCAACGGGTTGTCAGCTACTGACGCAACCCTCAACTGATTCAGATGTCGGAATCGAACCTTGGCAGATCCTTGTCCTCCCACCCATGCCGCCAGCCCAAACCCGATCACCGGCAACAGCCATTGCAGCCACGCATACGCCGCCGTCAACGAGCGTTGCGCGCCCGATGCGAGGGTGACGGCCTCGGTCGTCACCGTGCTGAACCGCCCGGCACCGACAAACAGCGTGGGCAGGTATTGCGCCACGCTCACGGCAAAGCCCACGGCGCAGGCAGAAGCCAGTGCAGCACGCAGCAGCGGCCACTTCACGCGCCACAGAAATACGGCGCGGCCATGGCCCAGCGATGCGGCAATGTGGCGGTAGCGCACATCAAACCCGGTGTAGGCGGGGCTTAGTGCAATCAGTACATACGGCACGGTGGCCAGGCTGTGTGCAAGCCACACGCCAGCCCATGTGGCGTCGATGCCCCAGCGCAGCGCCATGGTATGCACACCTACCACCCACAAGACGGAGGGCAGTACCAGCGGCAGATAGATCACGCGGCGCAACTGCGCGTCCCACCGGCTAGGCGCACATTCCAGCCAGGCCACCGACCACAGCATCGCAGCCGCAGCGCTGGCCAGCGCCAGTGTGAGCGTGGTGCCCACGGTGGTGGCGCTGGTGGCGACCGATTGCCACGCAGCCCACGTCAACGATTGCGGCCAGAGGGCCGGGAAGGGCCACACGCCGGACACACTGCCCACGGCGAGGGCCAGCATCACGGCGCCATACAAGCCCACGAGCACGGCAAATGCGGTGCTGCCGAACGCGCCCGGGACGCGAGTCCTTGTTGCACGAATGGCGCCACGAACAGAGACACCCATGTGTCCGCGTTTGCCCGAAGTCCACCGCCCACGCCAAACCAGCAACCGAGGCAATTGCCAAAACATCACTGCCGACACCGCAAGGGCCAACGCCAGCACCCACGCCGCCGCTGCGCCCTGCGAATTGAGCGATACGTCTGAGTCCAGCAGCCATTGCCAGGCCAGTACAGCCAGTGTGGGCGGCGAGGTGGGGCCGATCACCAGCGCCATGTCCACCACTGTCAAGCTGTAGGCCAGCACCGCCAGCATGGGCCAGCGCAGGCGCGGCCATAGTTGCGGCCAAAGCACGATCCGCCACGCCTTGCGCGGGCCGTAGCCCATGCTGCGAGCCACCTGCAGTTCGCGGGTGAAATGCTGTGCCACATCGGCGCGCTGCAACTGTGTGGCTGCAGCCCACAGCAAAAAAGGCACTTCCTTGGCAACCAGCACCGCAATGAGTCCCAGGCCCCACGGGTCTTGTGTGGTGAGCCACGGCGGAGGCGCATCAAAACTGGTCGCCCAAGGGGAGAGGGCGCGTAGCAGCCAGCCACTGGGCGCAATCAAGAAGGCCAGCCCGATGGCAAACGCTGCGTGCGGCACCGCCAGCATGGGGCTCAGTGCCCGCACCCAGCGCGCCCAGACAGCAGACGGAAACCCACGCGACAGCAACCAGGCGGCACTGGCAACAGACAGCAGGCTGGACATCAAACCAGTCCACAACGTCATCAGCAGCGCGCGTGGGGCCTGTGAATCAGTCGTCAGGTTTTGCCAGGCCTGCACATCCAGCGCACTATCCACGGCGCCCCACGTTGCCCACACGAGCGGCATGCCCAGCGTGGCGGCCAACCCGGCGGCCACCAGCCGATCAGGCGTTATGGATTTCACAGCGCCCCGCTGTAGGCCAGGCCCGCTGCCACGCCGCCAAACAGGTCGCCTTGCACCATAGATGCCGCGGGGAAGACGCGTTGCAGTGCGTCCATGAGCGGTCGCAGAGCGGAAGACCCACCGGTAAGGTACACCGCGTCCACGCTGGACAGGCCGGACGCGCTGACGCATTGCTGCGCACAAGCCACAATCTTTTCAAGTTGCGCGTGTAGTGCCCGCTCCAATGCGGCGGGTGACAGCAGAGCCTGCAAGTCGTCGCCGATGCAGGCGACGTCGATGGCCGTATCGACGTCGCTGACGGAACAGGCAATCTTGGCTGCTTCCACATGCGCCAGCAGCCGGTGGCCGTGGTGTTCGTTCAGCACCCGCATCAGGCGCTTGTGCAGGGCAAGATCGGTGTAGTCGGTCCAAAGCGCCTGTGCGTGGTGCACGCTCTTGCGTGCGTAGGCGTGGTGAATCAGGTGCCAGGTGGAAAGATCAAAAAACATGCCCGAGGGCACCTCGCGCCCGCTGGGGCCTACGTGGCCGTAACCCAGCAGCGGCATTACCCGGTCCAGGTTGATGAGGCGGTCAAAATCAGTGCCCGCGATGTGAATGCCGGTGGTGGCCAGCACGTCCTTCGCGCGGTTCAGGGTTTTGCGCCGCGCGGGGCCCAGGCGTGTAACGGTGAAGTCAGACGTACCGCCGCCAATGTCGACCACCAGCGCGGTGGTCTCGGCTTCCACCCGGCGCTCATAGTCCAGCGCTGCGGCCACGGGTTCAAACTGGAATGTGACGTTTTTGAAACCTGCCGCGTGGGCGGCACGCCCCAGTGTGACTTGCGCGAGCGCATCGCGCTTGGTGTCGCCATCCACAAAATGCACCGGACGGCCCAGCACGGCACTGGAGACCGGGTGGCCCAGACGCTGCTCGGAACGGCTTTTCAGCTCCTTGAAAAACAGCACCACGATGTCAAAAAGACTGGTGGCACGGCCGTTGATGACCGTCTGCTCATCCATCAGCTTGCTGCCTAGCAGGCTCTTGATGGAGCGCATCAAGCGGCCTTCAGCGCCGCTCAGGTAAGCGGTCAGCGCGGCTGAGCCATATTCGACATGGCCGTCGTCGGCGTGAAAGAACAACGCGGTGGGCAGCGACGTGCGCTTGCCCTCCAGCGCGATGGCGTGCAGTTTCCCATCGGTCTGTAAAACTGCAGCGGCCGAGTTGGATGTGCCGAAATCAATCCCGAGAGTCAGGTTGCCAGAAGACACCATTCCACTCAGGCCGCCAGCACGGTTTGCAGGAAGCGGCTGATGTCCTTCACCTCTTGCGGGTGCACACTGTGCGGCATGGGGTAGGTGTGCCACTGCACCGGGTGGTGCAGGGCTGCCAGTGCGTTGCGCGACTCTTCGCCGCGGGCAAGCACCACCACCGGGTCTTGCGTGCCGTGGGCCATGAAGATGGGCGTGGTGGCGTTGGCCGCGTGGCGCTCGGCAGCAAACCGGTCAGCCAGCGGCAGATAACCCGACAGCGCCATGATGCCCGCCAGCTTGTGGGGAAAACGCAGACCGGTGTGCAGCGCCATCGCACAGCCCTGGCTGAAACCCGCCAGCACGATGCGCTCGTAAGCAATGCCGCGCGACACTTCATTTTCGATCAACGCCACGATGTCGCGCTCCGACTTTTGAATGCCTGCCGCGTCCTGCTGGTTCACCAGATTGGCACCGAGGATGTCGTACCAGGCCGGCATCACGTAGCCGCCGTTGAGGGTGACCGGAATGCTGGGTGCGTGGGGAAACACAAAACGGATGGGCGCACAGCCGGACAAATCCAGCTCGGGCGCCAGGCCCGCAAAGTCGTTGCCATCAGCGCCCAGACCATGCAGCCAGATCACGGCGGCGGTGGGGTTGGGGGCGCTTTCCAGCTGGATGGAGGGGAGGAGTTGAGTCATGGCTCAATTATCGCGCCAGCATGGGCGAAAACAGGTGCCCCAGCCGGGGCATAGTCAGAGGCGTGTCAGGTAGCCGCTTGCAGCCCGTTGGCAAAGTGCTCACGCATCCTCTGGACAGTGGCTTCGGGGTTGCGTAATGTCAGTGCGGTCATGATCGCGCGGTGTTCAGCTAGTGACTCATTCATGCGGCCGCTTTTGAGCAGCGAGTTGTGGCGGTTGAGCTTCATCACCTTGCGCAGGTCTGCCACCATCTGCTCGCGCCATCGGTTATTGGCAATTTCCAGCAGCCGTATGTGAAACCGCTCGTTGATGGCAAAAAACTGGTCCGTGTTTGTTTTGCCGGGAATAGCGGCGGTCTCCAGCTCCTGGTGCAAGGTCTGCAGCTCGACCATATCAGCTGGGGTGGCTATGGTGGCAACCACGCCTGCTGCGTCTGACTCCAGCAGGCTGAGCAGGTGGTAGACGTTCCTCAGATCTTCTTCCGATACTTCGGTGACATACGCACCACGGCGCACCTTCATGGTCACCAGACCTTCGGCGGCCAGCACCTTCAATGCCTCGCGCAGGGGCGTGCGGCTGATGCCATAGGCCTCGGCGATTTTCAGCTCGTCAATCCAGCTACCGGGCTCCAGGTCGCGCTGAAAGATGCGCTGGCGCAGGAGTTCGGCCACTTCTTCATAAAGCGCGCGCGGTGAAAGGGAGAGTGCTGCCATGAGTCGGATTGTATCCTTGAAACAATTTTTGAATCAATAATTATAAATAATGTAAACTCTGGTGCAATTGATCCATTTGCCAAAACCCATCAGCCGCGAGCTCCTGTTCATGATCTCCAAACCCCCAGAATTCCAGCTCACCAGTCTTGAGACATGGACTAAAGCGGCTGCCAAATCTGCCCCGGGTGGCAACGTGGCGGGGCTGAACTGGCTCACGCCGGACGGCATCACCGTCAAGGCGCTGTACACCGCTGAAGACTTGGCCGGTCTGCCGCACACCAACACGCTGCCCGGCTTTGCCCCCTACATACGCGGGCCGCAGGCCACCATGTACGCCGTGCGGCCGTGGACGATTCGCCAGTACGCGGGTTTTTCTACCGCCGAAGAGTCCAACGCGTTCTACCGCAAGGCGCTGGCCGGCGGCGCGCAGGGCGTTTCTGTGGCCTTCGATCTGGCGACGCACCGCGGCTACGACAGCGACCACCCGCGCGTGACGGGCGACGTGGGCAAGGCCGGTGTGGCGATTGATTCGGTCGAGGACATGAAGATCCTCTTTGACCAGATTCCGCTGGACAAAGTGAGCGTCTCCATGACCATGAACGGCGCGGTGCTGCCGGTGCTGGCGGGTTACATCGTGGCGGCCGAAGAGCAGGGCGTGCGCCAGGACCAATTGAGCGGGACCATTCAGAACGACATTCTGAAAGAGTTCATGGTGCGCAACACCTACATCTACCCGCCGGCACCCAGCATGCGCATCATTGGCGACATCATCGAGTACACGGCGAAGAACATGCCGAAGTTCAACTCGATCAGCATCAGCGGCTACCACATGCAGGAAGCCGGGGCCAACCAGGCGCTGGAACTCGCTTTCACGCTGGCCGATGGCAAGGAGTACGTGAAGACGGCGCTGGGCAAAGGCATGGACGTGGACGATTTTGCCGGTCGGCTTTCGTTCTTCTGGGCGATCGGCATGAACTTCTATCTGGAGATCGCCAAGATGCGGGCCGCGCGGGCCCTGTGGCACCGCATCATGACGGGCTTCGGCGCCAAGAACCCCAAGAGCCTGATGCTGCGCACGCACTGCCAGACCAGCGGCTGGAGCCTGACGGAGCAGGACCCGTACAACAACGTGGTACGCACCACGGTGGAGGCCATGGCCGCCGTGTTTGGCGGCACGCAGAGCCTGCACACCAACAGCTTTGACGAGGCCATTGCGCTGCCCACCGATTTTTCGGCCCGCATTGCCCGCAACACCCAGCTCATCATCCAGGAAGAAACCCACATCACGAATGTGATCGACCCCTGGGCCGGAAGCTACCTGATGGAGAAGCTGACGCAAGACATGATGGACGCCGCCTGGAAAATCATTGAAGAAGTGGACGCCATGGGTGGCATGACCCGCGCCGTGGACAGCGGCTGGGCCAAGCTCAAGATCGAGGCCGCGGCGGCTGAAAAGCAGGCCCGCATCGACAGCGGGCAAGACGTGATCGTGGGCGTCAACAAATACAAGCTCAAGACCGAAGACCCGATCGAGGCGCGGGACATCGACAACCACGCCGTGCGCGAAGGCCAGATCGCCCGGCTCAATGAAATTAAGAAAAGTCGCAATATTTCCGAGGTTCAGATTGCATTGTCTGCTATCACAAATGCAGCAAAACAGAACTCCGGCAATCTGCTCGACCTGACCGTGAAGGCCATCCGCCTGCGCGCCACCGTGGGCGAGGTGAGTGATGCGCTGGAGGCCGCCTTTGGCCGTCACCGGGCCGACACCCACAAGGTCACGGGCGTCTATGCAGCGGCCTACGATCCTGAAAAAGGCGACACCATGGACTACTGGAACACGTTGAAAACCGACATTGCCGCCTTTGCCGACGCCCAGGGCCGCCGCCCGCGCGTGATGATCGCCAAGCTCGGGCAGGACGGCCACGACCGCGGTGCCAAGGTGGTGGCCACGGCGTTTGCCGACCTGGGTTTCGACGTGGACATGGGCCCGCTGTTCCAGACCCCCGAGGAATGCGCCCGCCAGGCCATCGAAAACGACGTGCATGCGGTGGGCATCAGCACCCTGGCGGCCGGCCACAAGACCCTGGTGCCGGCCATCATTGCCGAACTGAAAAGACAGGGCGCCAACGACATCATCGTGTTTGTGGGCGGCGTCATCCCGCGCCAGGACTATGACTTCCTCTACGCCGCCGGGGTCAAGGGCATCTATGGGCCCGGCACCCCCATTCCCGTGAGCGCGCGCGGCGTGCTGGAACAAATCCAGAAAGCCTTGGCGATTTGATGGATGTATGATTGTGCGTCAAAATACTGTCATACAAAATACATCATTCCAAAGGAGTTGCCCATGTCTGCCTTGTCCATTCGGCTCAGTGCTGAAGTTGAAAAGCGCCTGGAGATGGAAGTCAGCCGTCTGAAGGTCACCAAATCGCGCTTTGTGCAAGACCTGCTCGAAAGCGCCTTGGCCCCGAAAGATGCGCTGGCGCTCATGCAGCAGGCGCGTCGGCAGTTTGGCCTGGACGAAGCGGCCCAAACCGCGCCGCTGACCCACAAGGCCAGCCAGGTGAAGGCGCTGGTGCGCGAGGCGGCCCAGAAAAAGCACGCGGCGGAAAAGCTCAATGCCCAGGAAGCCGAGCTGCAGGTGGCCGAGCCCCAGCCCAGCTACAACCCAGCTACAAATAAGACGAACCCAGCGAATCAACGCATGAAGCCCAGCGCATGAAGTACGCCCTGCTTGACACCAGCGTGATGGTGGCTTTTTTTGATGTGCGGGAAGAGCGCCACGCGCTGTACACCGTCAAGCTGCGGGCGGCCCTGGCGCAGGGTCGGCATCTGGCCACCACCTGGCCCTGCATTTCAGAAGCCAGCTACATCCTGTCGCCGGCGGGGCATTTTGCGCTGCTCAACTGGATTGCCTCCGGTGGCGCGCTGGTCAGTGACATCAACATTGCCGATCTACCGGCCATGGTCGAATACATGCAAACCTACACCGAGCCTGGCAAAACCCTGGCCGATTTGGCCGATGTCTCGCTGGTGTGGCTGGCCCAGCAACTCGACTGTCGGCACATCCTGACCGAAGACCGGCGCGATTTCTTGCGCTATCGCCTGCCCGATGGGCGCGCGTTTGAAGTGCTCTGAGCTGAATTGCCGTATGATATATATCATAAATATATACCATTCAATGATCGTTCTGAAAGAGATTCGTTCAAGGAGCATGCCGTGACCCCACCGACCCTTGCCACTGCCAAGGTTTTCATGACTGGGCGCAGCCAGGCTGTGCGATTGCCCAAGGACTACAGATTCAACACCAAAGAGGTGACGATTGAGCGCCAAGGAAGCGCCGTGATCCTGCGGCCCGTCGATGCCAGCCACGATGAGTGGTTTGCGCGCCTGGTCGAGGTGTGCGGCAAGTTTGAGGGTATCGACTTCATTGGGCGTGAGCGCAAGCCACTGACCGATGAGGGCATGGCCTCGTTTGATTGACCCTCTGCTGCTGCTACCGCTGCTATGCGCTACCTGCTGGACACCAACATCTGTATCTATGCCATCAAAGGGCATGCCGGCGTCATGGCGAAATTGAATGGCGCAGGCCGTGACGCCTGTGCAATCAGTACGGTGGCCTTGGCGGAGCTGTCCTATGGCATTGCCCGCAGCGCTTCGCCCTACAAAGACCGCAACATGGCCGCGTTGCAGGAGTTTGTCAGCCTGTTCCAGACTGTTTCCTGGCCGGCAGAGGCGGCTTGGCGTCTGGGCCCGCTGCGCCAGCAACTGGCGCTGGCTGGCACGCCCATCGACGAGTTTGATTTGCTGATCGGCTCACATGCATTGGCCTTGGGGGTGACTCTGGTCACCAACAACATCCGCGAATTCGAGCGCATTGACGGCTTGAAGTTGGAGAACTGGGCGGTGTGACGGTGCGAGATTTGGCACAAGCGATCATCCACGGCGAGCCACCACCCCAACGCCGCGCCATGGCCAAAGCCATCACGCTGCTGGAGTCCACCCGTACGGATCACCGCGCGCAGGCGGACGAGCTGCTCACCGCCCTGCTGCCGCACACCGGCAAGGCTTTCCGGCTGGGCCTGAGCGGTGTGCCGGGTGTGGGCAAGTCCACCTTCATCGAAGCGCTGGGCCTGCATCTCATCGGCCTGGGCCACCGCGTGGCGGTGCTGACGGTTGACCCGTCGTCCAAGCTCTCGGGCGGCTCCATTTTGGGCGACAAGACGCGCATGGAGAAGCTATCGGTTCACCCGCAGGCCTATGTGCGGCCCAGCCCGTCCAGCGGCACGCTGGGTGGCGTGGCCGAGAAAACGCGCGAATCGATGCTGGTGTGCGAAGCTGCCGGCTACGACGTGGTGATCGTCGAAACCGTGGGTGTGGGGCAGAGCGAGACGGCCGTGGCCGGCATGACCGACCTGTTTGCGCTGATGCAGCTGCCCAACGCGGGCGACGACCTGCAGGCCATCAAGCGCGGCGTGATGGAATTGGCCGATCTGGTGGTGGTGAACAAGGCCGACCTGGACCCCGACGCCGCCACGCGGGCCCAAGCCATGCTCACGTCCAATTTGCGGTTGATGGGGCTGGGTGCCCGTCGTGGCGATGAGGCGATGGCAAACGCCTGGCAGCCGCAGGTGGTGCAGGCCAGCGCGCTGGCCGGGCAGGGGGTGGCTGCTTTCTGGCAGACGGTGCAGCAGTTTCAGGCTGCGTTGGGCGCCCAGGGCATTGCTGCGCGACGCCAGCAGCAATCCATTGACTGGATGTGGGAGCGGATTGAATCCGGCCTGATGCAACGCTTCAGGGAGCACCCGCAGGTAAAGGCCCTGCTGCCCCAGATGCAGGCGCAGGTCCTGAAAAATCTTGTGACGCCATCATTTGCAGCAAAAAAACTGCTTTTTCCCAATAAATGATGCGGCTATATAGCTATTAAATTAATAGTAAACAAAATCACGGAGAACGTATGCAAGCCATTCTGGAACAGCTCGAAGCCAAGCGCGAACAGGCCCGCCTGGGCGGTGGGCAAAAGCGCATCGACGCACAGCATAAAAAAGGCAAACTCACGGCGCGCGAGCGGCTGGAGGTGTTGCTGGACGAAGGCACGTTTGAAGAGTGGGACATGTTTGTCGAACACCGCTGCGTGGACTTCGGCATGGCCGACAACAAGGTGCCGGGCGACGGTGTGGTCACGGGCTACGGCATGATCAACGGTCGCCTGGTGTTTGTGTACAGCCAGGACTTCACGGTTTTCGGCGGTGCGTTGTCCGAAGCGCATGCCGAGAAAATCTGCAAAGTGATGGACCAGGCCATGAAAGTCGGCGCGCCGCTGATCGGCCTCAACGACTCGGGCGGCGCACGCATTCAAGAAGGTGTGGCCAGCCTGGGCGGCTATGCCGACGTGTTCCAGCGCAACGCGATGGCCAGCGGTGTCATTCCGCAGATCAGCCTGATCATGGGGCCCAGCGCCGGTGGTGCGGTATATAGCCCGGCCATGACCGACTTCATCTTCATGGTGAAAGACTCGTCCTACATGTTTGTCACGGGGCCCGAAGTGGTGAAGACGGTGACGCACGAGGAGGTGACCGCCGAAGAACTGGGCGGCGCCATCACCCACACCACCAAGAGCGGCGTGGCCGACCTGGCCTTCGAGAACGACGTCGAGGCACTGCTGATGCTGCGCCGCCTCTACAACTACCTGCCCTTGTCCAATCGCGAAAAAGCGCCTGTGCGCAAGAGTGGTGACCCGGTCGAGCGCCGCGAATTGAGCCTCGACACCCTGGTGCCAGAAAATCCCAACAAGCCCTATGACATGAAGGAGCTGATCGTCAAAACGGTGGACGACGGCGATTTCTTCGAGCTGCAGCCCGAGTACGCCAAAAACATCCTGATCGGCTTTGCCCGCATGGACGGTCAGACCATCGGCATCGTGGCCAACCAGCCGCTGGTCTTGGCAGGTTGCCTGGACATCAAGAGCAGCATCAAGGCCGCGCGTTTTGTGCGGTTTTGTGATGCCTTCAACATCCCGGTGATCACCTTTGTGGATGTGCCCGGCTTCATGCCCGGCACCAGCCAGGAATACGGCGGCATCATCAAACATGGTGCCAAGCTGCTGTATGCCTACGCCGAATGCACGGTGCCCAAGATCACCGTCATCACGCGCAAGGCCTATGGCGGCGCCTACGACGTGATGGCCTCCAAACACCTGCGCGGCGACGTCAACTTTGCCTGGCCCAACGCCGAAATCGCCGTCATGGGCGCCAAGGGGGCGGTGGAAATCATCTTCCGAGAAGACAAGGGCGACCCCGCCAAGCTGGCTGCCAAAGAGGCCGAATACAAAGCCCGCTTTGCCAACCCCTTCGTGGCCGGCGCGCGTGGCTTCATCGACGACGTGATCCTGCCGCACGAAACGCGCAAGCGCATTTGCCGCAGCCTGGTGATGCTCAAAGACAAGAAGCTGGAGAACCCGTGGCGCAAGCACGGGAACATTCCGCTTTGACAGGGGTGTTGACCGTGCAAGACATCTACACCGAGCCGCACCCCATCGACGTGGACACTCTGGCCAACCTGGGGCCGCTGCGCGCGCTGGCCGGCACCTGGCGCGGCACGCGGGGGCTGGACGTCAAGCCCAAGGCCGAAGGGCCGAAGAAGCAGGCTTATGTCGAGACCATCAGCCTGCAGCCCATCGACCCGCAGACCAATGGTCCGCAGTTGCTGTACGGATTGAGGTATCACACGCATGTGACCAAGCCCGAGCAGGTCAAGACCTATCATGACCAGGTCGGCTACTGGCTGTGGGAGCCAGCCACCCAGACGGTGATCCATACCCTGGTCATCCCGCGTGGCGTGACCGTGATGGCCGTGGGGCAGGCTGCACCGCAAGCCCGGAATTTCAAGTTGCGTGCGGTCAAAGGCGACCCCAGCTTCGGCATCTGTTCCGCACCCTTCCTCGTGCAGGCCTTCGATACCGTCGAATTCACCATCGAGGTGACTCTGAACGGCGACGGCACCTGGAGCTACGAGCAAGACACCGTGCTTTGCATTGCCGGGCAGAACGAGTTGTTTCACCACGTGGATCGCAACACCCTCAGCCGCATCGCAGAGCCTGAACCCAACCCCCTGGCCTGCGCCAAGAATGTGGCCTGAATTCAGGCCAAAAAACCCTACCAAGAGACAAACGCCATGTTCAAAAATCATGCGCCACTGCCTCGCGCGAGAGCTATCGAGAGCTATCTGTTGGCGCTATCAGGGGCTTCGACAATGGCCGCCGTCAAGTGAGCTTGAGTACCTTTCCAATGGCACGCCCTAACGCATTCATATCCTGCTGGCTTAACGCACCTTCAAGCCGACCCAGTCGTGATTTATCAATCGAGCGAATGTGCTCGGTGCGTGCTTTCGTGTGTTCGCCCATCGAAGGGGCGCAGACCAGAATCGGAAACTGTTCGGGTTGGGGGGTCGTCGTCAGGGGCAGGATGACCACCGTGCCTCGTCGCAGGTTGAAAAGTGTGTCTGAGAGGATGACGCAGGGCCGCGTCTTGGCTTGTTCACGGCCCACCACGGGATCAAGCTTTGCCCAATACACCTCCCCGCGTTGGTATGTGGCCGTCATGCCTTACCAGGCTGGGTCGCTGATGCACGCAAGGCGGCTTGGGCAATCGCAGCTTCGCGAGAAAACGTCTCTGCATCGAAATCTGCGTCCCAGTCGTCCACTGAACCGTTCAAATCCGCATTCACCCATTCTTCGCCTTCTCGCACAAACTCAGGATCGCGTGCTTCCAGTGCGTTCATGGCTTCACACGCGGAAATCATTTGCCGCTCTTCCAGGTCCAGTTCGCGGCGAACAAGGTCAACCAAAAACTGGTTGCGCTGGCGTGGCGCAATCGCACGTGCCAGTTTGTCGGCTACATCTTCAGGTAGACGCAGCAGCACCTGCCTGGGCGGGGGTGTTTGGGTGTTTAGCATGATTCAATGATATCAAGATAGCAAAGAAAATCAATATGTTCAAAAAAATCCTGATCGCCAACCGTGGCGAAATCGCCTGCCGCGTCATCGTCACCGCCCGCAAGATGGGGATCCAGACGGTGGCTGTTTACTCAGATGCCGACAAGGACGCCCGCCACGTGGAGCTGGCCGATGAGGCCGTGCGCCTGGGGCCGCCGCCCTCGCGTGAAAGCTATCTGTTGGCCGACAAGATCATCGCCGCCGCCCAAGCCACAGGCGCCGAGGCCATTCACCCCGGCTATGGCTTCCTGAGCGAGAACGAAGACTTCGCCCGGCGCGTGGAGGAAGAGGGCCTGGTCTTCATCGGCCCCAAGCACTACAGCATTGCGGCGATGGGCGACAAGATTGCATCCAAAAAGCTCGCCAATAAAGCCCAGGTGAACACCATCCCGGGCTGGAACGACGCCATCGAAAGTGCCGAGCGGGCGGTCGAGATCGCCCAAGGCATCGGCTACCCCGTCATGATCAAGGCCAGCGCTGGCGGCGGCGGCAAGGGCCTGCGTGTGGCCTTCAACGACAAAGAGGCTTTCGAGGGCTTCGGCAGCTGCCGCAACGAGGCGCGCAACAGCTTTGGCGACGACCGTGTGTTCATCGAGAAGTTTGTCGAGGAGCCGCGCCACATCGAAATCCAGGTGCTCGGCGACGCGCACGGCAACGTTCTCTACCTGAACGAGCGCGAATGCTCCATCCAGCGCCGCCACCAGAAGGTGATCGAAGAGGCGCCGTCGCCCTTCATTTCTGAAGCCACGCGAAGGGCCATGGGCGAGCAAGCCGTTGCTTTGGCCAAGGCCGTGAAGTACCAGAGCGCGGGCACGGTGGAGTTTGTGGTCGGCAAGGACCAGAGCTTTTACTTTCTTGAGATGAACACCCGCTTGCAGGTGGAGCACCCGGTGACCGAATGCATCACCGGGCTGGACCTGGTGGAGCTGATGATCCGCGTGGCGGCCGGCGAAAAACTGCCGCTGCCGCAGGGCGATGTGCAGCGCAAGGGCTGGGCCATCGAATGCCGCATCAACGCCGAAGACCCGTTCCGCAACTTCCTGCCCAGCACCGGGCGCCTGGTGCGCTTTGCACCGCCCGCGCAAACCATGTTCCAGGGCAACACGGCGGCGCTCCACGGCGTGCGGGTGGACACCGGCGTGCAGGACGGCGGCGAGATCCCGATGTATTACGACTCGATGATCGCCAAGCTCATCGTGCACGGCAGCGACCGTCAGGACGCCATTGCCAAGATGCGCGAGGCCTTGAACGGCTTCGTGATCCGTGGGGTACAGAGCAACATCCCCTTCCAGGCCGCGCTCCTGGCCCACCCGAAGTTTCGGGCGGGTGACTTCAACACCGGTTTTATTGCCGAGCACTATGGCAAAGGCTTCAAGAGTGAAGACGTGCCGCACGACGATCCGGCCTTTCTGCTGGCGCTGGCCGCCTTTGTGCGGCGCAAGTCCCGGGAGCGCGCCACCACCTTGAGCGGCCAGTTGCCGGGCTATGCCGTCAACGCCGGCAAGGACTACGTGGTCATCACGCTGGCCGCAGATGGCCGCCATGCCTACACCGACGTGCATGTGGACGAATTTGAAGGAGAAACGGGATTTTCCCGTGTTAAAACGCCACAGTCATGCTATGAAATAAGAAGCAACTCACGGCTCAACGGCATTTGCATCGAAGGCAGTGTCAATGGTCGGCCCTTTGTTGCCCAAGTGGAGCGCGGCACGCCCCAAAACCCGCTGGCCCTGCGTGTGCAGCACAACGGCACGCGGGTGGACGTGCTGGTGGTGTCGCGCCGCATGGCCGAGCTGCACCGCCTGATGCCCTTCAAGGCCCCGCCAGACATGAGCCGCTACGTGCTCTCGCCCATGCCCGGCCTGCTGGTTGAGGTGGCCGTGCAACCGGGTCAGAAGGTGATGGCCGGTGAGCGTGTGGCCGTCATCGAGGCCATGAAGATGGAGAACGTGCTGTTTGCCGCTGCCGACGGGGTGGTGGGCAAGGTGCTGGCTGCCCAGGGTGAAAGCCTGGCGGTCGATCAGCCGATTGTGGAGTTTGCATGAATCCACGTATTTGGCATGGACGGGTGCGTATGAAGGCGTAGAATCGTTGTACAAAAAGGATTTCGTATGACATCAGTAGCTTTATCACCCAAATTTCAAATTGTCATCCCCAAGGACGTGCGCCGGGCTTTGCAGCTTGTGGCTGGGCAGCGTGTTGAGGTGCGTGCGGAAGGAGGCAAGGTGGTGCTGGAGCCGGAATTGCCCATGCGTGCAGCGCGCGGCATGCTCCCCGGCTTGGATGCCAGCGTGCCCAATGACCCTGAAGATTGGGGTGAGCCCGCAACTGCCAACGCCAAGACCCAGCAGTCCAAACCTCGGATGCGGCGCAAGGTGGCCGCATGAATGTGGTGGATTCCTGCGGCTGGCTCGAATACTTTGGGGGTGGGCCGAACGCCGGATTTTTTGCCCCAGCAATTGAAGAGGAAGCCCAACTCCTGGTGCCCGCCCTGGTGGTATATGAAGTCTCGCGCCGCTTGTTGGTGCAGCATGGCACTGCGGGTGAAGCGCGAGGCAGGGCGTTTTTGAAGAAGGGTCGCTTCATTGCGCCAGATTTCGCCCTCGTGCGTGATGCAGCCCTTGCCGCGCACACCCACAAACTCGCCATGGCTGACGCCGTCATCTGGCAGACCGCGCAAGTCCACCAAGCCACGCTCTACACGCAGGACCTTGATTTGAAGGGCCTGCCTGGGGTGAAGTACCGAGCCCGAAACCCATGAATCCATGACCCGATGAATCCATCCAACGCTTCTTTGCGCGCTCCGGTGCGCCCCTTCAAAGTCCTCGGCATCCAGCAAATCGCCATCGGCGGCCCCAGCAAAGCCAAGCTGCGCGAGCTGTGGGTGGACAAGCTGGGGCTTGAAGTCACCGGCAACTTTGTCAGCGAGCGCGAAAACGTCGATGAAGACATCTGCGCCATGGGCGTGGGGCCGCTCAAGGTCGAAGTGGATCTGATGCAGCCCCTGGACCCCGACAAAAAGCCTGCTGTGCACGCCACGCCGCTGAACCATGTGGGCCTGTGGATTGACGACCTGCCCCAGGCGGTGGCGTGGCTCACCGCGCAGGGTGTGCGCTTCGCGCCCGGTGGCATCCGCAAGGGCGCCGCCGGGTTCGACATCTGCTTCCTGCACCCCAAGGCCAGCGAGGAGTTTCCGATTGGCGGCGAGGGCGTTTTGATTGAGCTGGTGCAGGCACCGCCCGAGGTGGTGGGTGCATTTGCATTATTAATGCAGTCATAGCGGTATTCCCTTATGTCTGGGAATATGTCTGGCTTTGTGCCGCTTTTCCCGCATTTGTATTGTTCATGAGTCTTATACCCTTGCCCCATTCGTGCTGAGGAGAGTAAGGTCATGAGTCTGGTACACACTGTTCAAGAAATAGACAGCATCCGTTTGGCCACGGTAGCTTCTTTTGAGGCGTCAGGCCGGTATGCCGGTACTCCCAAAGCCTGGCTCTCAGGCCCATTGGAGACGTTCTCCCTGTGCATGGCTTCCCATGGCCTGTGTGTGAGCAGTACCTTGATGCTGGACGATAAATCCTATGCGTTCCAGCAAATTTCCTGCGCACAGGCGCTCGGTGACGACACGCTGCTGGAGTTGGCGATAGCGCTTGCCAGGCAGTTGAAACTGCAGTAATGAAAGCGACGACCAGTGCCACTGCTTGCGGCATGTTGTGTCCATATGAAACCTGGAGTTGCCTTGATCTGACTGTCAGAGAGAGCCACCACTTGCCTTTGCCCTGGCGCGTGCCAGAGCGGCCTCGATGATTACCCGCTTCTTGTCGGGCATAGCAGAGTTGGTGTGCTGTGGGTGATGAGCCGGATCGTTAAATGCAGCATGAGCCAGATTTTCAAGTCTTTGAGCATCCCCCTCTTTTTTCTTTTTGCGTCGGTAGCTACTGAATTCATAGCGTTCACGTGCCTGAGCGGCCAGCGCCTGTGGCCAGGCCGCCCAGCCGGTTGCCGTGCCGGTAACGTTTTCCAGCGAGATGCAGTCCACCGGGCACACCGGCAGGCACAGCTCGCACCCGGTGCAATACGGTTCGATGACGGTGTGCATCAGCTTGTTGGCGCCCAGAATGGCGTCGGTGGGGCAGGCCTTGATGCACAGGGTGCAGCCGATGCACCAGGCCTCGTCAATGATTGCAACCGTGCGTGGGGCCTCCAGCCCGTTGGCCGGGTTCAGCGGCGCAACTGCTTGTCCGGTGATCGCGGCCAGGCGCTCAACGCCCTGGGCACCGCCCGGCGGGCACTGGTTGATGGGCACGCCGTCCTCGGCAATGGCCTGCGCGTACGCGGCGCAATCCGGGTACCCGCAACGCGTGCATTGGGTCTGGGGCAGTGCCGCCAGGATCCGGGCGACGAGTTCAGGCATGGCACATGGGTCGGGCCCGCTGCTTATTTCTTGCGGGCAACCTTTGTGGTTGCTGGATTTGCTACAGATTTTGTAGCTGCTCGCGCAGGTTTGACAAGGGCTGATGCCACTTTTGACTTCGAAACGGACGCTGTTTTGCTCGTGGAGGCGGGTTGGTGCGCCAGAATGAAGGCCTTGACCTTCGGATAAACCATTTCGCGCCAGCGGCGGCCCGAGAAGATGCCGTAGTGGCCGGCGCCTTTGGCTTGCATGTGGTGCTGCAGGTTTTTGGGCACGCCGCTGCAAATGCTGTGCACGGCTTCGGTCTGGCCGGAGCCGGAAATGTCGTCCAGCTCGCCTTCTACCGAGAGCAGGGCCGTGGTTTTGATGTCCTGCGGGCGCACGCGCTCGATCTTGCCGTCCACGCCCCGGACGTCCCAGGTGCCGTTGACCAGCGCAAAGTCCTGAAACACCACCTTGATGGTTTCCAGGTAATAGTCGGCATCCATGTCCAGCACGGCGTTGTACTCGTCGTAGAACTTGCGGTGAGCCTCGGCGCTGGCGTCGTCACCCTTGATCAAATCCTTGAAATAGTCGTAATGGCTGTTGGCGTGGTTGCTGGGGTTCATGGCCACGAAGCCGGAATGCTGCAAAAAGCCGGGGTATACCCGACGGCCAGCACCCGCAAAGCTGGTGGGCACGCGGAAGATGACGTTGTTTTCGAACCAGCTGTGGCTCTTGTTCATGGCCAGGTTGTTCACCGCCGTGGGGGATTTGCGGGCGTCAATCGGGCCGCCCATCATGGTCATGGACAGGGGCGTTTTTTCCTTGCGGCTGGCCATCAGCGACACGGCTGCCAGCACCGGCACCGTGGGCTGGCACACGCTCATCACGTGGCAGTTGCCATACTGGGCCTGCAGGTGTCGGATGAATTCCTGCACGTAGTTGACGTAATCGTCCAGGTGGAATTCACCTTCAGACACGGGGATCAGTCGGGCGTTTTTCCAGTCGGTGATGTAGACCTTGTGGTCCTGGAGCATGGTTTTCACCGTGTCACGCAGCAGCGTGGCGTAGTGGCCTGACAGAGGTGCCACGATCAGCACGGCGGGCTGGTCTTTCAGCTTTTCCAGCGTTTTTGTGTCGTCCGTGAAGCGCTTGAAGCGGCGCAGCTCGCAAAACGGCTTGTTGATCTCCACGCGCTCGTGAATGGCCACGCCCACACCGTCCACATCGACCGTGCGCAGGCCGAACTCGGGCTTCTCGTAGTCTTTGCCCAGCCGGTGCATCAGGTCGTAACTGGCGGCGATACGTTGTGCCAGGGGTAGCTGGCCCAAGGGGGATAGGCGATTGTTGTAAATCTTGGCAGCTGCCTGCGCGAAATCGGCAAACGGCTCCATCAGGGAGCGTTGGGTTTCATACAGTTGATACAGCATGGAGAGATGACTTTCAGAAATGTTGCAGTGCAATATAACAGTTGTTGCTGTCGTGAAACTTGGGTGATTACCCCAATTTCGGCATTTATCCCATATTCTGGATGTTCAGCCAATCCCAGCGAGACTGGTAACTGCGGGCTTTTTCCACAAAAAGCGGGGCGTGGTTGCACAGCGGGTTGGGTTTGAGCACGCCTTGGTACAAATCGTCCAGCGCGCCCGGTGGCCGGGCCTTTTGACGTTCCAGACAGTCTGAAACAGGCACCCGGCTACCAGCCAGGCGTCGGGCAGGTTCAGCGAAGGCAGACGCTGCAGAATGGTCCGGTTGAACCGGTTTTGCAGCGCCGACAGTTTCAGACTGCTATAAATAATATAGCTATTAGCGTATATTTGACGGGGGCTAGAGGCCAATTTGGCACTTAAATTGGCCAGTTTTTCCGTTAAACAACCTTGGCAATCGACGCGCACACATAGTCGATGTTCTTGCTGTTCAGCGCGGCCACACACATGCGCCCGGTGTCGGTGCCATACACGCCAAACTCGTTGCGCAGGCGCACCATCTGGTCTTTGGACAGGCCCGAGTAGCTGAACATGCCGATCTGGGTGGTGATGAAGCTCATGTCCTGTTTCACACCAGCGGCTTTGAGGCCATCGACCAGCTTCTGGCGCATGGCCTTGATGCGCACACGCATCTCGCCCAGCTCCTTTTCCCACAAGGCGCGCAGCTCGGGGTTGTTCAGCACAGCGGCCACCACGGCGCCGCCGTGTGTGGGCGGGTTGCTGTAGTTGGTGCGGATCACGATCTTGAGCTGGCTCAGCACGCGGTCGGCTTCTTCCTTGTTCTCGCACAACACGGAGAGGGCGCCGACGCGCTCTCCGTACAGGCTGAAGCTCTTGGAGAATGAGGTGGAGACAAAACAGGTGAGTCCGGCGGCTACAAATTTCTGCACGGCTGCACCGTCTTCCGTCAGCCCATAACCAAAGCCCTGATAGGCCATGTCGAGGAACGGCACCAGGTTTTTGGCCTTGACCACGGCTACGACCTGATCCCACTGGGCAGAGGTGATGTCGTAACCCGTGGGGTTGTGGCAGCAGGCGTGCAGCACGATCACGGTGCCGGCGGGCGCCGCATTCAGCGCGGCCAGCATGCCGTCAAAGTTCACATTGCGTTTGGCCGCATCGTAGTAGGGGTAACTTTCCACCACGAAGCCGGCGCTGGTGAACAGTGCACGGTGGTTTTCCCAGCTGGGGTCGGAAATAAGCACCTTGGCATTGGGGTTGAGTTTTTTCAGAAAATCGGCGCCGATCTTCAGGCCGCCGGTGCCGCCAATGCATTGCGCCGTGGCCACACGGCCGGCGGTGACGGGCTCTGAGCCCGCGCCAAACACCAGGGTCTTGACGGCTGCATCGTAAGCGGCAATGCCGTCAATTGGCAGGTAGCCGCGGGCGGTGGGCTTGTCCATCATGGTTTTTTCGGCGGCCTGTACACATTGCAGCAGGGGCAGCTTGCCGTTGTCGTCGTAATACACGCCCACACCCAGGTTCACTTTGGCGGGATTGGTGTCGGCGGCGAATTGCTCGTTCAAACCCAGAATCGGGTCGCGAGGGGCCATTTCGACAGTGGAAAAGAATGACATGAGAGGGGGTCCTGTGTGAGAAAGCTGGAAATAAATGCCAGGGCGGCGGGCATCCTGCAGCCTGTTATTTTACCGGGGTGAACTGTGATGTCAGTGGGTGAGTGCGGTGAGAGCCTTGCCACCAATTTGTCCGGAGATGCGCCCTTTGCGGTTGCGGACCGCATCAACTCCAGGAAGGTGTCTGCAAGTGCCACCGAACCGGCATCCTGAACCGGGGTTCAGGTGGGCTAGGTCAGCACAGGCTTTGGGCTCATCTGACGCGAGATGATCACGCTAGCAAGGCAATGTTCCAGGCCCGGGCTCGAAGAGCATTGGTTCAAGGAAATATAAAGCCCGGCAGGCACCGCAGACGGTGTCAATTGTAAGCCCTGCGATGCTGCGGTGCCAATCAGAGAAGCTGGCCATCATCACGCAGCGCCATGTCCAGGCGGCTCAATAGTGCGGCAAGAACAGGGCTGTCCTGACCATCTGGCGGCAACTGGACCGGCATTGACGAACTCGTTACGGTAGCCAAGGAGGTACCACGGTCTCCCAAGTCAAAAGCCAGGTTTAGTGCTGCCAGGACCGCAATGCGATCACGTGCCCGTACCTTGCCTCCATCACGAATCTTGCACATCGCGGTGTCAACGCGCTCAACGGCTTCCAGCAAGCGTGTGTCACCTTCTTGCGGACAGCTCAACAAATAGTTTTGCCCCATTATTTGTACTTCAAGCTGCTTCATGATGAGAGGGCGGTACACCAGCAGGAGGGGGGGCAGATAGGCGTTCAAGCAAAGCATCGACACGTGACCTGGCGGCAACCAGTCGTGACTTTAGTGAATCACGCTCCTGAATCAGCACATTAACCTGAGCTTCGAGCAGGGTGTTGGCGCGCTGAAGTTCTGCGTGACGAAGGAGCAACCTCTCCACACGCTCGGTAACCTGGTCAATTTGGGAAGAATTCACCATATGACGGAGCATTGTATGGGCGGGGCGGCTTTTCCGGCATAAAATGGTCGGGTTGGTGCTCGCAGTGTGGTTCACATGCTGCAGTTCAACGGGAAGCAGGAGGGTGAACTGGTCACAGCAAGCCTAACCTGCGCTGCCCCCGCAACGGTAAGTGGACGAATCTTCCGATTCCGCTCCCATCACGGCCACTGAGCGTTTTGAACACACGTTTGGGAAGGCGATGGAAGTTGCTCCACCAGCCCGGATACCGGCCAATGAGGTGGTTGTGTGCGCACAATCGTAACGCCCAAGTGCTGTCGGGGACGACGGCGAGGGTTATTTGTTGATGGTTCTCTCATTCATGAAATTTCTTGTTTCCGGTGCGCACCTGGCTGCACTGCCTGTGGCGCTGGCCGCTGCATTTCCTTCTTTTGCCCAGACACAACTCAAGGACGTTGTTGTAACTGCCAACCGTTCCGAGCAACTGCTGACGGAGGCCATTCCTCACACCACGGTGATTGGCCGCGACGTCATTGAGCGTTCCCAGGCCGTCGATCTCCCGTCGCTTCTATCGAGTGAGGCGGGCTTTCAGTTCACACAGAACGGTGGAAGAGGCACGTCTGCCAACCTGTTTTTGCGCGGTAGTGCCTCGATACAGGTGCTGGTGCTCATCGACGGTGTACCACTGACCCGACAGGACACCACCGGCACGGTAGCACTGGAGCACATGATGCTCGACCAGGTCGAGCGTGTGGAGATCGTTCGCGGCAATGTATCGGCTATTTACGGGAGCGGCGCCATTGGCGGTGTGATTCAGGTGTTTACACGCCAGGGTCAAGGCGCGCCAAGAGGATTCGGCCAGCTCGAAGCAGGTTCGTATGGCAACGCCAGGGCGTCAGCCGGACTCAGTGGGCAAGTCGGCGACACCCGGTTCTCTCTGGGCGTTGGGAGGCACAAGACGGACGGCTTCTCGGCGATGGATGGCATGCAATACCCTGCCGAGAACCCCGATGCCGATGGCTACCGCAATACCAATTACAACTTCGCCATGTCGCATGAATTGGTGAAGGGGAACACGCTGGGTCTGCGGGCTCAGGGGAGCGATGGGAAGTTTGAGTTTGACGGTGGCGGTTTTGGTACGGCGACCGATGTCTACACCGGCCGCAACAAACAGGATACCTGGTCGATCTTCAGTCACAACCAGATCACGCGCGACTGGCGCAGTGAGTTGACTTTCAGCCACGGCCGCGAGCGTTCCATCTACAACGCTACCCTCACCGCCTCTCCGTATGACAGTGAGGCGGTGACGCGCAGCCGCACAGCGAACTGGACGAATAACCTGGTTTTTGGCTCGTGGCTGGTGACAGCTGGCGCGGAGCACCAGCGCCAGGTGATCGATGCGACAGACAGTTTCGCGACCCAGCTTAACCGCGAGCGTGGCGTGCGGGCATTGTTCGCTGGTCTGTCCGGTTCGATGGGCGCGCACGCTGTACAGCTCAACGTGCGTCGTGATGCTGCCGAGGGCCTGGCTGCAAAGACGACCGGCTATGCGGGCTATGGCTTTCAGCTCACCCCGGACTGGAAATTGATTGGCAGCGCATCGTCTGCCTTCAACCTGCCACCTCTGGGCTATCTGTACGACCTGTACTCCGGCAACCCGGCACTGCAGCATGAAACCGCCCGCTCGGCCGAAGTGGGCGCGCAGTGGGCGCAAGGCGCACAGGTGGTGCGCGCCACGGTGTTCAGGACCCATATTTCAAATCTGCTGCAATACGACTTCTCGACCTTCACGTTCAACAACGTCACGAATGCTTCCAACAAGGGACTGGAGGTGAGTTACAGCGCAAAAGTGGCTGGGGCCGACGTGCGCAGCAGCCTGACGCTGCAGGACCCGGTTGACGAAGGTACTGGCCAGCGGCTGATCCGCCGGGCGCGCACCATGGCATCGCTGGGCGTATCCCTGCCGCTCGGACAGTGGATTCTGGGTGGTGATCTGAGGTACACCGGAGCCCGCCCGGACACACCGGCCCATCCAGCGCTGTCTGCCTACACGCTGGCTAACCTGACAGCGCGCTACACGCTGACGCCCGAGATCGTGTTGACCGCGCGCGTGGAAAACCTGTTCGACCGTCACTACCAAACCGCTTACGGATACAACCAGGCCGGCCGTTCGGCCTATGTGGGCATCGTCTGGAATCAAAAATAGGTTGATGCGACATGACGATGCGTTCCGTGGTCCTGCCTGAAGCCGGTACCCCCATGGGCCCGGTGGTTTCCTGGGGGCCTCAGCGCATCGTCTGCCTGACAGAGGAGACGACTGAGTGGCTCTACCTGCTGGGCGAGGAGCGCCGCATCGTCGGCATTTCAGGCTACACCGTGCGGCCACGCCGGGCGCGGGACGAGAAGCCACGGGTGAGTGCTTTTACCAGCGCCAAAATTGACAAAATTCTGGCACTGCAACCTGATTGCGTATTCGGCTTTTCTGATATGCAGGCAGACATCGCTGCCGGGCTGATTCGTCAGGGTGTGCAAGTCACCGTTTTCAACCAGCGCAGCGTGGCAGAAATTTTCTCCATGATGTACCAGGTAGCCGCCATGGTCGGGCATGGGCATAAAGGCCTGGTCCTGATTGAAGGCATGCAGCGGCAACTGGCGGTCATTGAGTCTGCCGCAGCATCCCTGACGCGACGCCCCAAAATCTTCTTTGAAGAATGGGACGAGCCGCACATCAGCGCCATCCGCTGGGTGTCCGAGTTGATGGGCATTGCGGGTGGAGATGATTGTTTCCCCGAACTGGCGGTGCAGTCGCTGGGCAAAAATCGCATCGTTGCGGACGGGGCCGAGATCGTGCGGCGCAACCCGGACATCATCATCGGCTCATGGTGCGGCAAGAAATTCCGGCCAGAGAAAGTGGCGGCGCGTGCGGAGTGGCAGAACGTCAACGCGGTCAAACACCGGCAACTGTTCGAGATCAAGTCGGCTGACATCCTGCAGCCCGGGCCGGCGGCGCTGACGGACGGGGTGGCGCAACTCCATCGCATCGTGACGCAGTGGAGTCGCATGCATGGATAAAACCTTGAATGTTGTCCGCAGCGAGCTGATCCTGGGCGGTCAGCGCAGCGGCAAGTCGCGCCGGGCGGAGTTGCTGGCGCGTGAGTGGCTGGCCGCGTCGCCTGTGCACCATGCCGTGCTGATTGCCACGGGGCAGCCACGGGACGACGAGATGCGTGCACGCATCACCCGCCACCGGATTGATCGCGCCCAGCGGGTGCCTGGCATGCGCACGGTGGAAGAACCCCTGAAGCTCGCCGGGCTGATCCAGCAACACAGCGGTGCTGATACCCTGGTGGTGGTGGATTGCCTCACGATGTGGCTCACCAACTGGTTGATGCCCGCAGGGGCTGAAACCAGGAGAGTTGTGGAGCCAAATCAGCCTCCAGCCCGCACCATCATTGCACAGACAGCTATGCTTTTAGAAGCAATTGCCAGTGCATACGGTCCGGTTGTGATGGTGAGCAATGAGATCGGCCTGGGCGTGATTCCCATGGGTGCGCAGGTGCGGGATTTTGTTGATGCGCTGGGGCGACTCAACCAGGGGGTGGCGCAGGTGTGCCAGCGCGTGACGCTGATGGCCGCTGGCTTGCCGCTGACGCTGAAAACCCTTGCAGGACAGGACGGCGCATGACCCGGATGCCACAAATCTTCACGCGGTTGGCAGGTCTGCTCCCGCTCCTGGTCGCGACGGCTGCTCACGCCCTGCAGGTGACGGATGACCGGGGCATTGTGGTAGCTTTCGCCCGATCCCCGCAGCGTATCGTCAGTGTTTTGCCGTCCCTCACCGAGACGGTGTGCGAGTTGGGTCAATGTCCAAGACTGGTGGGGACCGACCGGTACTCCAATTACCCTGATCGCGTGCGCACATTGCCCAAGGTTGGCGGTGGACTGGACCCCAATATCGAGGCGATCATTGCTCTCAGGCCGGATGTCGTCTTGCTGGCTACGTCGTCACCCGCCTCGGCTCGTCTGGAGTCGCTGGGCATCAAGGTGGTGGCGCTTGAACCCAAGAGCTATGCCGATGCCCGCCGTGTGCTGGAGATCGTCGGCAAACTGCTGGATGTCACGGAGGCGCAGCGCGTGTGGCGCGTCATGGATGCTGGCGTGTCAGCGGCGGCGCAATCCATTCCTGAACGAGCCCGCAACGCCCGTGTTTACTTCGAGGTCAACAGCGCACCGTATGCGGCAGGTGAATCCTCTTTCATTGGCGAAATGCTCACGCGACTGGGTGCACGCAACATCGTGCCGGCGGCTTTGGGGCCCTTCCCCAAAATCAGCCCCGAGTTTGTGGTGCGCGCCAATCCTGACGTGATCATGGTGGGTGACGCCACCTTCGCCGGCATGGCGCAACGCCCTGGCTGGGCTGGCATGCCGGCCATCAAGGCCAAGCGAATATGCGTCTTCACGCCTGAACAGTCGGACATCATGGTGCGTCCCGGCCCGCGCATGGCTGAAGCCGCTCGCCTCATGGCCGCATGTCTGAAGGACAAGGTGCCATGACCGCGCACAAGATCAACACGGTTGGCATCGTCCTGTTACTGGTTTCAATCGTGCTGTTGTTCATTGGGATAGGCGTGGGCAGCACCGGGCTGGAAAGTGTTTTCCATCTGCGTCAGGACCCGGTTGCCCTGCAGATTGTCATGGACATCCGGGCGCCACGTGCCGGCGGGGCGTGGCTGGCGGGCGCCTTGCTTGGGCTGGCCGGAGCGGTGGCCCAGGGTTTGTTTCGCAATCCACTGGCAGATCCTTACCTGTTGGGGAGCGCATCCGGGGCTTCGCTGGGTGTGGCGGCAGCGCTGGCATTGCTTGGCACCACACCCTTTGCGACCGGGTGGTTCATCCGTCTGGGCCTGACCAGCGCGGCATTCGTTGGTGCAGTGGGAGCTGTGCTGCTGACACTGCTGCTGGCGCGTGGCGTGGGGCACACGCTGCGCCTGTTACTGGCGGGTGTGGTGGTGGGCGTCGTACTGGGCGCGATGGGCCAGCTCATCATGATGATGCAGCCCGAGGTCATGCTGTCCATGCAGGCGTTCGTTTTGGGCAGCACCAGTTTTGTGGGCTGGACCGCCTGTGCGTTGATGGGCGGCGCCTGGCTGGTTTGCTCTGTGGTGGCCTGGGCCTTGAGCCCGGTGCTCGATGGCCTCTCGCTCGGTGAGGCCACTGCCGCAAGCCTGGGCCTGCCGTTGCCGGGGTTACGCGCCGCTTTGATTGCGGTGCTGGCGCTGGCGACGGGTACGGCGGTAGCCCAAACCGGACTGATCGCCTTTGTCGGTCTGGCGGCGCCCCATCTGGTGCGTTCCGTGGTCAAGACCCCTCACCGTCATTTCATCCTTCTGTCCAGTTTGATGGGTGGCATTTTGTTGCTGGCGGCGGACACGCTGGCCCGCTGGCTGATTGCGCCACAGGAATTGCCGGTGGGCGTGCTGACGGCTGTGCTGGGCGGCGGCTACCTGCTATGGCTGATGCACCGGCGCACCGGCCCGGGAGGTGTGCTGTGAAGCTGCACGCATCTGCTATCAAATCAATAGCTGTTGGCGCACAATCCATAAGGGCCAGTCTCGGAAATATTGAGGTTTTGCACGGTATTGACCTGGATTTCCCCGCTGGCCACTGGACCAGCATTGTCGGCCCCAACGGCGCGGGCAAGTCGACGCTGCTCAAGGTGCTGGCACATTTGCTTGCACATGAGGGCAAGGTGACCCTGCTGGGCCAGCCCATTGCGGACATGCCGGGCCGCATCCGTGCGCAGCAACTGGCCTGGCTGGGGCAGAACGAATCTACCGGGGATGATCTGACGGTGCTGGACGTGGTCATGCTGGGGCGTTTGCCGCACCAGTCCTGGCTGGCTGCACCCAATGCGTCAGACCATGCGGCCGTGGAGAAGGCCTTGCGCGCCACGCAGGCCTGGGAGTGGCGTAACCGGGCTTTGGGCCAGCTTTCGGGTGGCGAGCGCCAGCGCGTGTTGCTTGCCCGGGCGCTGGCCGTGGAGGCGCAGGTCATGTTGATGGACGAACCCCTGGCCAATCTGGACCCGCCGCATCAAGCCGACTGGTTGCGGCTCGTATGCGACCTGGTGGCCGACGGAAAAACAGTGATCAGCGTCCTGCACGAAATATCCATGGCCTTGCATGCCGACGACATGGTCATCATGACCGGGGGCTGCGTTACCCACCAGGGTGCCTGCAGCGATCCGGCTACCCACCGCGCCCTGGTCGAGGTGTTTGACCGGCGCATTGCCATTCACCCACTGGGCAATCAGTGGGTGGCCCTTCCAGCACAGCGATGACGACTACATCACACAGCATTTCGGGTCCGGTGTTTTACCTACCTCCATTGAGAATGTTATGAACGCACTCTTTCCTCTTCTCGCAGATATCTGTACGCCGGCATTTACCCGGGCGTTGCAGCACAAACTGGACAACAAGACAAAACCGCTTGGCTCATTGGGTCGAATTGAGTCGCTGGCCCTGCAGCTTGGTCAGATTCTGGGTACCGAATCACCGGCACTGACGGACCCGCAGATGGTTGTATTTGCTGGTGACCATGGGTTAACCGTACGGGGGATTTCAGCTTTTCCTGGTGACGTGAGCTGGCAGATGGTGGAAAATTTTCTGGCAGGCGGCGCCGCAGTCAGCGTGCTGGCGCGTCAAAACGGCATTAACCTGACCGTGGTGGATTGCGGTGTGAACCATGATTTTCTGGCAGGCTTGCCGGTAGATACACAGCGCCCGAACCTGCTGGTGCGCAAGGTGGCTGGTGGTGAGCAAGGCACAGCAGATTCATCTGTACAAGCCGCCATGACTACCGCTCAGTGTCGGCAGGCACTCAAAAACGGTCAGGAAATTGTGAAAGAATTGCCAGGCAATGCCTTGCTGCTTGGTGAAATGGGTATTGGCAATACCTCGGCTGCGTCGCTGCTTCTGGCCCGTCTGGCCGGGCTCGATATTGAAGTCTGCACTGGCGCGGGAACCGGCCTGGACGCACTCGCTGTGCAACGTAAAACGGCTGTGCTGCGCGAGGTTCTGGCCCGTCATCCGGATGCCAAAACGCCTCTGGATGCGCTGGCTGCGTTCGGTGGTTTCGAGATCGCCACTATGGTGGGCGCAGTGTTGCAAGCTGCACTCGAGCGGCGTGTTGTCGTGGTGGATGGTTTCATTGCCACCTCTGCCGTGCTGGTGGCGTACGCATTGCAGCCGCTGGTGCTGCAACGCTGTGTATTCGCGCATCGCTCGGGCGAGCGTGGCCACGAGTTCATGTTGCAGTACTTGGGTGTGCAGGCGTTGCTCGATTTAGGCATGCGCCTGGGGGAAGGTTCTGGTGGAGCGCTGGTCTGGCCGTTGCTGATGTCAGCCTGTGCCATTCTGCGTGAAATGGCCAGTTTTGAATCGGCCGGTGTCTCTGCAAAGTCGGGGAGTGAGATTACTTCTGAGGCTAACAGGCATCACTTGACTTGAATTGAGCGTAAAAATCACAATAGGCGCTAACGCCGCACCGTACACACTTCGGCTGGCGTGCCTGGCAAATGTAGCGACCGTGCAATATCAGCCAGTGGTGGGCATTCACCAGATATTCTGGTGGTATGCGCTGGAGCAGTTTCAACTCCACTTCCAGAGGTGTGTTGCCACAAGCCAGTCCGGTTCGATTGCTCAAGCGAAAGATGTGTGTGTCTACGGCCATGACAGCTTCACCAAAAGCTGAATTCAGTACCACGTTGGCTGTCTTGCGCCCGACACCTGGTAACGCCTGCAGAGATTCCCGGGTGCGGGGCACCACGCTGCCATGTTGCTCTGCCAGTATCTGGCAGGTTTGCATTAGATGTCTGGCTTTGCTGCGGTACAAGCCAATGGTTTTGATGTGGTGTACCAGTCCTTCCTGACCCAGGGCCAGAATTTTTTTTGGCGTGTTTGCCACCGGAAACAGTTTGCGTGTGGCCTTGTTCACGCTCACATCCGTGGCCTGGGCTGACAGTAATACCGCCGTCAGCAGTTCGAACACCGTGGTGTACTCCAGCTCGGTAACAGGCTGGGGCGTGGTTGCTTGCAAGATGGCAAAAAACGGTGCGATGTCGGAGGCTCTCACATAAATATTACGCAGTGAATGTGTCCAAAATATATCAGGAGACGCAAAGCACATGGTATCCATGCCTGCCCCCACTTTGAGTTGCGGTCGGCCTACGTCAACGGGGCCGGTTTCTCCAGTGTTTCCCCGGCCTTGCGTCACAATGGTTAACTTGCTTGTTGTCAACTAATTTCAAACCATGACCCTGTCTTTTGCCATGCGCAATTCTGTCGAGTTCGCCTCACGGCTCAGAAACGTCGAAACCTCCGCCATTCGCGAACTCTTCAAACTGCTGGGCAAGCCCGGCATCATCAGCTTTGCGGGCGGCTTTCCGGACCCCGCGCTGTTTGATGTGAAAGGCATCCGCCTGGCGACCGATCAGGTCTTGAGCAACAACCCCGGCCCGGTGCTGCAATACGGTGCCACCGAAGGCTGGAACCCGCTGCGCGAAGCCCTGAGCGGCCACATGGCCAAAAAAGGCATCACCGCCAAACCCGAAGAAATCATCACGACCACCGGCAGCCAGCAGGCGCTGGACCTGATTGGCAAAACCATGATCGACCCCGGCGACAAGGTCATCGTGGAAGGCCCCACCTTTTTGGCCACCATCCAGTGCTTTCGCCTGTATGGCGCCCACGTGATCGGCGCGCCGATTGACGCCGACGGCGTGAAGGTGGACGAGCTGGAAAAGCTCATCGTGGAGCACAAACCCAAGCTCGTCTACCTGGTGCCCACCTTCGGCAACCCCAGCGGCGCCATGCTCAGCTTGGCGCGCCGCAAGCGCGTGCTCGAATTGGCCGCGCAATACAAAGTGCTGGTGGTGGAAGACGACCCCTATGGCGAGCTGTATTTTGGCCATAGCGTGGAGGACAGACCGCCACCGAGCATGCTGGCCATGAGCAGCGAGGTGCCTGGCTCACGCGAATGGATTGCCTACTGCGGCTCATTCAGCAAAGTGCTGAGCCCCGGCCTGCGCGTGGGCTGGATGATTGCGCAGCCGCAACTGCTGGCCAACGCCGTGATGTGCAAACAGTTCAGCGACGCCCACACCAGCAACCTGACCCAGGCCATCGCCGCGCAATACCTCGGCTTGAACCGCATGGACACCGCGCTGGCCGCCGTGCGCAAAACCTACGCAGAGCGCGCCCAAACCATGGCCGATTGCCTGAAAAAAGACCTGGGCGACGCCATCAGCTTCAGCCAGCCACAAGGTGGCATGTTCTTCTGGACCCGGTTGACCGCGCCCGGCGCCGACGCGGCCGAGTTTGCCAAGCGCGCGATTGAGAAGCTGGTGGCCTTTGTGCCCGGTGCGCCGTTTTATGCGACTGATGTGGACCGCGCCACGCTGCGGCTGAGTTTTGCGACGGCGGATGTGGGGAAGATTGTGGAGGGGGTGGGGCGGCTGGAGCAGGCTCTTTAGAGAGATCCTGTCCTTGGTATTTTTCTTCCGCTTCAAGTTTTCGACGAATGTGTGCCGCGCAGGGTTGTTGGAATGAATTTTATTGAAGCCGGCTGACTTCAAAACCGTCCAAGTCCACATCTGGCGATTTGTCATGCACCAAATCAGCCAGCGCGCGTGCCGATCCGCAGCTCAACGCCCAGCCGCTGGAGCCGTGGCCCAGGTTCAACCACAAGCCCGGTATGCCACTGGGGCCGATCACGGGCGGGCCGTCGGGCAACATGGGCCGGGCACCTTTCCACTCCTGCACACCGTTGACCTTGCTTGCCGCACCGGGAAACCAGTCGTGCAACACTTTGTACAGGGTCTGGATTGAACTGGCCCGTTTACGGTCGATGTGTCCGCCAATTTCGGCGCTGCCTGCGACCCTGATGCGGTTTCCCAGGCGCGACACCGCCACTTTGTAACGCTCATCCATCACCGCACTGCGAGGTGCGTTGAGCGGTTCACGCACGGCTGCGCTGAGTGAATAGCCGTACACAGCCGCCATCGGAATGTTCATGCCCAAAGGTTTCAAAAGCTGCGCCGATGCCAGGCCCGCACACATCACAACCGAGTCAAATGAACGGAGATTGGGCTCATTACCGATCTGCAAGGCGATGCCCGATTGCCTTTGAACCGACTGAATGGTCGTATTGAACAAAAACGTAACCCCCATGCGCTGCGCTTCGTTCTTCAGCATCAGGGCGAACTGGCGGCAATTGCCCACTTCGTCCTGGGGCAGGTGCACGGCGCCAAAGAACGTGGTGTCCGGGTTGAGCGCGGGTTCAATCTTGCGCGTTTCATCAGCGTTCAGTTCGCGAAACGTCACCTCCGCCTGGCGCAAAACCTGCAGGCCCGGCTGCACCATCTGGCTGTCCCGCTCCGACCGCAGCAGCACCAGATAGCCGTCGCTGCGGTCGTATTCCAGCTGCAGATCAGACGTAATCTGGTGCAATCGTTCCCGGCTGTAAAAGGCCAGCCGCTGCATCCGGGCACGATTGGCGAGATACGTGTCCAGGCGGCAGGACCGATACCACTTCCACATCCAGGCCAGGTCGGAGGTCGACAAAGGCAGGCCAATCTTCACTGGCGCGTGTCGGCTCAGCAAATGCGAGAGCACCTTGGCTGGCATGCCCGGCGCCGCCCATGGTGTTACATAGCCAGGGGCGACGATACCTGCATTGGCAAAACTGGTTTCTTCGGCTGCTGCGCCCCTGCGTTCAAAAACCGTTACTTCGTGTCCGTCACAAGCTAGTTCGTAGGCGGTGGTCACGCCGATGATGCCGGCGCCAATGACTGCAATTTTCATGTATTTTAGGTATCAAAACAGCCCTTATCCCTCGTGGCATATGCGTAAGTAGCTATTATTTTTGTAGCATTCTCTCTGCTTGCAGGGCCATGTTGAGTATCGCATCGTCACGCAGTGCTCCGTGCCAGATCATCAGCCCCACGGGCAATTCATCCGGGTTGTGGCACGGAATGGAGATGGCGCACCCGTCAAACATGTTTACCACGTTGGTGTTGCGAAGCAGTTGCCCGTTGACTTTGAAAAACGCCTCGTCGCGCTCTGCGCCGGGGGCAACTTGCCCAATGGGGGGCGCGACGATGGGAACGGTTGGCGACAGCACGGCATCGAACCGCTGCAGCTGCGCATGCATGCGGGTAACCCAATCGGTCCGGGCGTGAGCCAGCTCGATGTAGTCACTCGCTGCCATCGACGCGCCTCGCTGGATGCGCAAGGCAATGCGGGGGTCGTATTGGCCTGCGTGGTTTTTGAGCAGCGTCCGGTGCCACGCGTAACTTTCGGCAGCGGAAAACCCGCCCGTCGCCTGCAGGGTGGTCAGTTCATTCAACTCGGGCAGGCCGATGTCCTCGACCACGACGCCCGCTGCGCGCAGTCGGTCCAGACTGCGTTGAAACGCTGCAGCCACCGTTGAATCCAGCCCGTCTTGCATGAGGCTTCTGGCGACAGCCAATCGGTAGGTGGACATTGGAGCACTGCTTCGGGTCACCGTTCGCGCAGCCAGAACTTCATGGGCAATGATGGCGTCGGAAACCGAGCGAGTGAGCGCGCAGACCGTGTCCAGCGTGGTTGAGAGCGGGACTGCGCCCCCGGTTGGCACCAGTCTGGCTGTGCTTTTGAAACCCACAATGCCATTCAGCGCGGCAGGAATCCGGATGGAGCCGCCCGTGTCCGAACCCAGGCCGATGAAAGCCGCGCCGGTGGCGACCGACACGACTGCGCCGGAAGACGACCCGCCCGGGATGCGCGGCACGTCAGTGGCGGCGGCGTTGGCGGGTGTTCCGTAATGCGGATTGGTCCCAACCCCCGAAAAGGCGAATTCGGACATGTTGGTGCGCCCGATAAGCACGCCCCCGGCCGATTTCAGCCGTGCTACAGCAGGGCAGTCTTGCCGGGCTGGCGCAGCGTCCGAAAGGACGATGGAGCCCGCGGTCGTGACCTGGCCCTGCACGTCGAACAGGTCTTTGACCGATACGGCCAGACCGGCCAGGCAACGATTGGCGAGGCTCGAATCCCGGGATTGGGTTCGTGCAGATTCTTCAAATGTCTTCAAAAATGCGTTTTTACAGCTATCACTGGCTGAAACACCAATAGCGCGGTCCATTTCTTCGTGGGCGCTGGTCAGTCCGGCGCGAATCGCCCGACGGGTGGTGGAGAGGTCTGCGAACTGGATTTGCATGGGCGGGCCGTGTTATACTCTTTGGGTTTCGCTGAAAGGGATTTCCCCTCAATCAGCAGACAAATCGCAAACCAGTCTCATCAAGGTGTTGCGGCCTCTGAAAGATCTGACAAATTGTGTCAGAAGTTGCCAGAAGTGTCGTCAATAGCGGACTGGATTTTAGACACAACCTTTGGAGTTAAACATGTCAGTTACCATGCGCGAAATGCTGGAAGCCGGCGTCCATTTCGGACACCAAACCCGCTTCTGGAACCCGAAGATGGCCCCGTTTATTTTTGGCCACCGCAACAAAATCCACATCATCAACCTGGAAAAATCGCTGCCGATGTTCCAGGAGGCTGCCAAGTTTGTGAAGCAGCTGACCGCCCGCCGCGGCACCGTGCTGATGGTCGGCACCAAGCGCCAGGCCCGCGAAACCGTTGCCGCTGAAGCGCAGCGCGCCGGTGTTCCATTTGTTGACCAGCGCTGGCTGGGCGGCATGTTGACCAACTTCAAGACGGTCAAGACATCGATCAAGCGCCTGAAAGAAATGAAGGTTCAGCAGGAAGCCGGTCTTGACGCCATGAGCAAGAAAGAGCAGTTGATGTTCGCTCGCGAACTGGCCAAGCTCGAAAAAGACATTGGCGGCATTCAGGACATGAACGCTTTGCCGGATGCCATTTTTGTGATTGACGTGGGTTTCCACAAGATTGCTGTGCTCGAAGCCAAAAAGCTGGGCATTCCCCTGATCGGCGTGGTTGACTCCAATCATTCACCTGAAGGCATCGACTACGTCATTCCGGGTAACGACGATTCATCCAAGGCGGTCATTCTGTATGCCCGTGGCATTGCAGACGCGATTCTGGAAGGCCGGGCCAACGCAGTTGACGATGTGGTCAAAGCTGTGGCAGCCGAGAGTGGTGATGAATTTGTGGAAGTGGACGAGGCTGCCGCCTGAGTTCCCTGGTCTCCAAAGAAAGGGGCTCATGTGCCCCTTTTTTTTAGCCCCTTGTTAAACTGATTTGTATTGAGTACGGAGAAAAAAATGGCTGCAATTACCGCAAGCATGGTCGCTGAACTGCGTGGAAAAACGGATGCTCCGATGATGGAGTGCAAGCGTGCCCTGACCGAAGCCGAAGGCGACATGGGCAAGGCGGAAGAACTGCTTCGCGTGAAGCTGGGAAGCAAGGCCGGCAAGGCTGCTGGACGTGTAACAGCTGAAGGCGTCGTCGTCAGCCATATCGATGGCAACACTGGCGCGATGCTGGAAGTGAACTGCGAGACCGATTTCGTCACGAAGAACGATAGTTTCCTGGCTCTGGCCCAGGCAGCAGTCGGTTTGATCGCCACCCAGAACCCGGCTGATGTGGCTGCGCTGGGTGCGTTGTCCTATTCGCAAGACGGCTTTGGCCCAACTCTGGAAGATGTGCGCAAGGGCCTGATCGGAAAAATTGGCGAAAACATGAGCTTTCGCCGCTTCAAGCGCTTCGCTTCAGGCGCCAAGCTGGCATCTTATTTGCACGGCACCCGCATTGGTGTTGTCGTCGAATTTGATGGTGATGAAGTCGCCGCCAAGGATGTTGCGATGCACGTTGCCGCCATGAAGCCAGTGGCTTTGTCGAGCGCGGATGTTCCTGCGCATCTGGTGGCTACCGAGCGTTCAGTAGCAGCCGCCAAGGCAGCTGAAGATGCTGCTGTCGCAACCGCAGCGGGCAAGCCCGTGCAATCTGCCGAAATCGTTACCAAGCGTATCGAAGGTGGCGTTCAAAAGTACCTGAAGGAAGTGTCACTGTTCAACCAGTCGTTTGTGAAAAATGACAAGTTGACGGTAGAGCAAATGCTCAAGGCGGCAGGCACGTCGGTCAAGGCGTTTACCCTTTATGTTGTCGGCGAAGGCATCGAGAAAAAGGTCGATGACTTTGCGGCAGAAGTTGCGGCGCAGGTTGCAGCTGCCAAGCAGGCGGCCTAAGGTCTGCTTTTGCTTCAATACCACCCCGGATGTCCATCCGCCATTCATAACGCAAGGAACCCATCATGACTGCCGCCAAACCAGCCCACAAGCGTATTTTGCTGAAGCTGTCAGGCGAGGCCCTGATGGGGGATGACCAGTTTGGCATCAACCGCGACACCATCGTGCGCATGGTGGATGAAATTGCCGAGGTGACACGGCTTGGCGTTGAGGTGGCAGTTGTTATCGGCGGTGGCAATATCTTCAGAGGCGTCGCTGGTGGTTCTGTTGGCATGGACCGCGCCACGGCGGACTACATGGGTATGCTGGCAACCGTAATGAATGCTCTGGCACTGGGTGACACCATGAACAAGGCTGGTCTGACCGCGCGCGTCATGTCAGCCATTGCCATTGAGCAGGTGGTCGAACCTTATGTGCGTCCGAAGGCGCTGCAATATCTGGAAGAGGGCAAGGTTGTCATCTTCGCGGCGGGAACTGGCAATCCTTTTTTTACAACCGATACTGCAGCTGCCTTGCGTGGTGCTGAAATCGGAGCAGAAATCGTGTTGAAGGCGACCAAGGTGGATGGCGTCTACAGTGCCGATCCAAAAAAAGATCCAATGGCCACGCGTTACACGAAAATTTCGTTTGATGCTGCCATGTCGCAAAATCTCGGCATCATGGATGCAGCTGCTTTTGCCCTGTGCCGTGACCAGAAGCTGCCCATCAAGGTTTTTTCGATATTCAAACATGGCGCTTTGAAGCGGGTTGTCATGGGTGAAGACGAGGGAACACTGGTGTATGCCTGACAGATTTGACGGCGTTTCCAACGGCTGTCAATTTTCGATTGTGCTTGCGAGGAGTGAAACATGACGATTGACGAGGTTAAAGCAACACTCGAAGGCAAGATGGATCAGTCCATCAATGCGTTCAAGGGAAATCTGACAAAGATCCGCACCGGGCGGGCTAACCCTGCGCTACTCGACTCCGTGCAGGTGGACTACTACGGTTCACTTTTGCCGATCAGTCAGGTGGCCAACGTGTCCTTGCTTGATTCGCGCACCATCAGCATCCAGCCCTGGGAAAAAGGCATGGGCGCGAAGATTGAAAAAGCCATTCGCGACAGTGACCTGGGTTTGAATCCCGCCTCCATGGGGGACCTTATTCGCGTTCCGATGCCCGCAATGTCGGAAGAGCGGCGCAAGGAGTTGACCAAAGTGGTCAGGGGCGAGGGCGAGAATGCCAAGATCGCTGTGCGTAACCTGCGGCGAGATGCCAATGAGTCCGTCAAGAAGCTGGTGAAGGACAAACTGGCGTCTGAAGACGACCAGAAACGCTCTGAGGCGGATATTCAGAAAGCAACTGATCGGCACATTGCTGCCATCGATCAACTGGTGGCGGCCAAAGAGGCTGACATCATGGCGGTTTGACGCTGACGAATGTCCAATCAGCGCTCATGACCTCGTCTGCTGTGGTTCCGAACCACATTGCTATCGTGATGGATGGCAATGGCCGGTGGGCTACCAAGCGATTTCTTCCCCGGCTGGCCGGTCACAAGCAGGGGGTGAGTTCCCTCAAGCGCTGTGTCAAGGCCTGCGCCGTTCGGGGTGTGTCGGTTCTCACTGTCTTTGCTTTTTCCTCGGAGAATTGGCAACGCCCTGCTGATGAAGTGTCGGGGCTGATGGATTTGCTGGTCATGGCTATTGCCAGCGAGGTGCAGCAACTGAAGCGCGATGGAGTCAGGTTGAGATTTGTCGGTGACCGTTCAGGATTGTCTGAAAAGGTTGTTGCTGGTTTGGCGCAGGCCGAAGCCGACACCAAGGGCAACATGCGATTGACGCTGAATGTCTGCTTCAATTATGGTGGGCGATGGGACATTGTGCAGGCTGCAGAGAGTCTTCGTGTGCTGGGTAAGCCTGTAACTGAAGAGAGCCTGGGTGCTGCAATGGCAATGGCTCACGTACCAGATCCTGATCTCTTTATTCGCACGGGCGGAGAGCAGCGCATCAGCAACTTTCTGCTCTGGCAATCTGCATATTCCGAGTTCTACTTTTCTGACAGTTTGTGGCCAGAATTTGACGAGACCGCCCTCGATCTGGCGATTGAAGCTTATCAGCGGCGGGAGCGACGGTTCGGAAAAACTTCGGGCCAGTTGAGTGTTGAGACTGAGCGGTCAATTTCAGAGTAAAAGCAGGAAATGCTGAAACAACGTGTTATCACAGCCATTGCCCTTTTGCTGGTGCTTTTGCCTGCGTTGTTTTCTTCCACTTATGTTCCATTTTGTGCGGTCTCTCTGGTATTGATCACGGCGGCGGCGTGGGAGTGGGCGCGCCTGAATGGTTGCAGGCCCATTCAGGCGTACATTTTTGGCTTGTTTTGTCTGACGCTGTGTGCCCTGGCCTGGTTTGCTGGTTTGCTGGAGCAGTCATTCCCCTTGCTTTGGTTGCTTTTTGGGTCTGCATGGGTGCTGGTGGGGGGCTGGTTATTGCGCAGCGGAGTGACTGGCTGGCCTCGCATTCCCCAAATAGTTCGCTTGACGGGAGGGGCATTTCTGCTTTGTCTGGCCTGGCTGGCGCTCGCGCAGGCAAGGGTAATTGGAATCAACTTTCTTCTGTCTGTCCTGGTTCTTGTTTGGGTTGCCGACATCTTTGCTTATTTTGCCGGGCGAGCGTTTGGTGGGCGTTTTAGCAGCGCCAAATTGGCCCCATCTATCAGCCCGGGCAAGAGTTGGGAAGGTGTTTGGGGGGGTATGGCTGGTGTGCTGATACTGGCATTCGCCTGGACTTTGGGAGACGCTCGCTGGGGAGCTTCGGTACCCAGTTTATATACCCACCTTTTGGCAAGAGGATGGTGGCTATTGCTGATGGCCTCGCTATTTATCGCTTCGATGAGCGTTGTTGGTGATCTGGTGGAGTCACTGATCAAGCGCAGTGCGGGTGTCAAAGACAGCAGTGGGTTGCTGCCTGGTCATGGTGGCGTTCTGGACAGGGTTGATGCCCTGTTGCCCACGCTGCCGCTGGCCATGATGCTCTACTCAATGTAAAACCCATGATCAAACAACGCGTAGCCATACTGGGGTCAACGGGATCTGTGGGTGTCAGTACGCTGGATGTGATCTCACGGCATCCTGACCGGTTTGATGTGTTCGCTTTGACAGCTTCCACACAAACTGAGTTGCTGCTTGCGCAGTGCGTAGCTTTCAAGCCTGCGTTTGCGGTTATGGCCAGTGCATCGCATGGGCGTGCCCTTCAAGCCAAATGTCGGGAACTGGGTCTGGAGACGCGCGTTTTGTGGGGTGCCCCCGCAATTGCTGAGATAGCCGCACATGAGCAGGTTGATTCAGTGATGGCTGCGATCGTCGGGGCGGCGGGGCTGGCCCCCTGTCTGTCGGCCGCACGTGCAGGTAAACGTCTTCTCCTGGCCAACAAAGAGGCGCTCGTAGTTGGTGGACATGTGTTTTTGCAAGCAGTCAAGCAGGGCGGCGCGCGATTGCTTCCGATAGACAGTGAGCATTCCGCTATTTTTCAGTCGTTGCCCGCCGATGTTTTAGCCTGGCCCGAGCAGATCGACAAGATTATCCTCACCGCCTCTGGCGGCCCCTTTCGGAGGCGGTCTGCGGACACTTTGCATACTGTCACACCTGAAGAAGCCTGTGCCCACCCGAACTGGGTGATGGGTAGAAAAATATCAGTCGATTCGGCGACCATGATGAACAAGGCGCTTGAAGTCATTGAAGCGCATTTTCTTTTCGGCGTGGCGCCGGATCAACTGGAAGTCGTCATCCATCCTCAAAGCGTAATTCACTCCATGGTGCAGTATGTGGACCACTCTGTGATTGCCCAATTGGGCACGCCAGACATGAAAGTACCGATAGCCTACGGGTTGTCGTGGCCTGATCGAATGGTCTCAGGTGCTGCATCACTGGATTTTGGCTCTTTACAGGACATGACGTTTGAGTCCATTGACGATAAGTATGGCCATCGTGAGCGATTCCCGGGATTGAGTCTGGCCTGGGAAACTTTGAGGGCTGTCGGAGGAACCACCGCTGTCCTGAATGCCGCTAACGAGATGGCTGTTGAGGCTTTCCTGAACCGGCAAATTCGGTTTGACCAGATTCATGCGGTCAATCTGGAAACGTTAAGTCAAGTCAGTTCACCACCACCGGAAACCCTTGACGATCTACTGGCAGTTGACGCCATGTCCCGTGCAGCGGCTGGTCAGGTCGTGCGACGAATTCGGATCTGAGCCCGACAGGAGCCCTTATGTTGACTATTGTTGCCTTTGTTGTTGCTCTGGGTTTATTGATAGCCGTTCATGAGTACGGGCACTATCGTGTGGCTGTGCTGTGTGGCGTGAAGGTGTTGCGTTTTTCGATCGGGTTTGGAAAAGTCATCATCCGCTGGCGACTCAAAGACTCACCGACCGAGTTCGTCATCGGCGCCTTTCCTCTGGGTGGCTACGTCAAAATGCTGGATGAGCGTGAGGCTCCGGTTGCTCCTGAAGAGCGGCATCGGGCCTTCAATACCCAGCCGTTGAGATCGCGTGCTGCAATTGTTGCTGCCGGACCGATCGCCAACCTGATGTTGGCAGTCTTGTTGTATTCCGTTGTCAATTGGGGCGGTGTCGACCATCCCAAGGCTATCCTCGCTACACCGCCTGCCGGCTCGGTTGCTGAACGTGCCGGTATTGCGGGTGGTGAGTTGGTGACGCGAGCTGGCTTTGATGGAGCACCGTCGCATGACGTGGAGTCTTTTGAGGATATGCGCTGGTTACTTACACGAGGTGCGCTTGAAGGGCGTGACGTAAGGCTGGCCGTGGCCTCCGTTTCCGGGGCGAAAGCCCGCGACATATTGCTGAGGCTGAGCGAGCTTGATGTTAGCAATGCCGATGCGCAGTTATTTCGCGATATCGGCATCGCTGGCCCCCTTACCAGGCCCGTTATTGGTGAGGTTGTGGCAGACGGTGCTGCATCCAGAGCCGGGCTACGGCAGGGCGATCTCGTACTCAAAGTGGGCGGTAACCTGGCAGTAGAAGATGGGCAACAGTTGCGGGAGTGGATCCGTGCTACGGCCAAATCAGGAGAGCCCGCTGAGACCCGATGGACAATCGAACGCAACGGAGCAAGTCAGGAGCTGCTGGTAAAGCCGGAGAAAAAGCTGGAAGGATCTGTAGCTGTCGGAAAAATTGGTGCCTACGTCGGGTCTCCCCCGGAATTTGTAACCGTGCGATATGGTTTTTTTGAAGGTGTTTGGGGGGGCATTACCCGGACGTGGGAAGTTTCGGTATTGACGTTACGGATGATGGGCAAAATGCTCATTGGCGAGGCTTCGCTGAAGAATTTGAGCGGGCCTTTGACTATCGCTGACTATGCGGGCAAATCGGCGAGTTTGGGCTTAACCCAGTATCTGGTTTTCCTGGCATTGATCAGCGTGAGTCTGGGCGTGCTGAATCTGCTTCCGTTACCGGTCCTCGATGGTGGACACCTGATGTATTATCTTTGGGAAGGTCTTACGGGCAAGGCGGTGTCTGATGTCTGGATGGAGCGCATGCAGCGCGGTGGTGTTGCTGCGCTGATGGCGATGATGTTGATCGCCGTATTTAACGACGTGACCAGGCTCTTGGGCTAGTTTTCTGTGCCGCTTTGTGACGGCGCTCATATTTTCTTGAATACAAATGCAATTTAAACGTTTCCGGCTGAAAACCATTGCAGTGGCCAGCGCAATGTTCCTGGTAAGCCACTCTGCTTGGGCGATAGATCCCTTCACCGTACGTGATATTCGGGTTGAAGGTCTGCAAAGGGTTGAGGCTGGAACTATTTTCTCGTCTTTACCGGTGAGGGTAGGGGATACCTATGACGATGAGAAAGGTACTTCAGCCATTCAGTCGCTATTTGGTTTGGGTGTTTTCAAGGATGTTCGCATCGAGGTCAATGGCGACATACTGGTTGTGATCGTTGAAGAGCGGCCAACGGTTGCTGATGTTGAATTTGCCGGGGCCAAAGAATTTGATAAAGACATTCTCAAAAAGGCCCTGCGTGACGTAGGCTTGGCTGATGGTCGCCCGTTTGACAAGGCACTGGTTGACCGCGCCGAGCAGGAGTTGAAGCGCCAGTATATCAATCGCAGTATGTACGCTGCAGAGGTGGTGACGACTGTGACCCCGATTGAGCGCAATCGGGTCAATCTGACCTTTACCGTTGTGGAAGGCGATACAGCAAAGATCAACGAGATTCGCATTGTGGGTAACAAGGCGTTCAGTGAATCAACTTTGCGTAGCCTGTTTGATCTGGATACGAGCGGCTGGCTCAGCTGGTACACCAAGTCCGACCGGTATTCCCGTGTCAAACTGAATGCAGATATCGAATCACTGAAGTCCTACTATCTGACTCGCGGATATCTGGAGTTCAGGATTGATTCCACCCAGGTGGCGATTTCGCCTAACAAAAAAGACATTGCCATCACGATCAATGTGACTGAGGGTGAGCGATTTGTGGTGTCGGGGGTCAAGTTGGAAGGGAATTATCTCGGTAAAGATGATGAATTCAAGTCGCTTGTTTCGGTCCGGCCGGGGCAGGCCTACAACGCTGATCAGGTAGCCCAGACAACCAAGGCATTCACTGATTATTTTGGTAATTCTGGATATGCGTTTGCCCGTGTCGAAGCGGTTCCAGAGGTTGACCGTACCAATATGCGCGTTGCGCTGATGTTCCAGGCAGAGCCATCGCGTCGAGCGTATGTTCGACGAATGAATGTTGCAGGAAATAGCCGTACACGAGACGAGGTGATTCGTCGGGAATTCCGTCAGTTTGAGGCATCTTGGTATGACGCCGACAAGATCAGGCTTTCCCGCGATCGTGTAGATCGATTAGGCTTTTTTACCGATGTGAGTGTTGAGACACAAGAGGTTCCAGGGGCCCCTGATCAGGTAGACCTGACATTCAATGTGGTGGAAAAACCAACGGGCAGCATTAGTTTGGGAGCGGGCGTTTCCAGTGGCGAGGGTCTTGTTTTGACGTTCGGATTCAAACAGGAAAATGCGTTTGGATCCGGTAACTCTGTCGGAATTGATTTGAATACCAGCAAGTCAAATCGCACAATTGTTTTCAGCACGACGGACTCCTACTTCACGGCTGATGGTGTTTCCCGGACGCTTGATGTTTACTCGAGAAAAACAAGTCCTCTAAGTGATGAAAGCGCATACAAGCTAGTGACGTCAGGGGCTGGAATACGGTTTGGCATCCCTTTTACGGAGAAAGATACGGTTTATTTTGGTGCTGGCTTTGAAAACACAAAAATTATTCCGGGGATAAGTCTCCCCAGTGCGTATCTGACGTATGCCAATCAATTCGGCTATTCAAGCACAACCTTGCCCTTAACCGTTGGGTGGTCACGCGATGGGCGAGACAGTGCGCTTGTCCCTACTACTGGTACGTACCAGCGTGCCAGCACAGAATGGGGGATTGGAGGCGATGCGAAATATCTTCGTGGCACGTATCAGTACCAGTCATACATCCCGATTAGCAAGCAATACACAGCTGCATTTAATGGGGAGCTTGGACTTGGAAAAACTATTGGTAGCCGTCCTTATCCTTTGTTCAAGAATTTTTATGGTGGTGGTCTTGGGTCTGTGCGTGGGTTTGATTCGGGGAGCCTGGGGCCACGTGATACGACAACTGACTTATCGTTGGGGGGGACTAAGAAACTTGTCCTGAATGCTGAAATAATTGCCCCTTTCCCCGGGGCCGGCAATGATCGAACGTTAAGGTGGTACGGATTCGTCGACGTGGGTAACGTATACGGAGAAACCCAGCCTATTCGCATGAACGAGATGAGGGCTTCGGTGGGCTTGGGTATTAACTGGATTTCACCTGTGGGTCCATTGCGGTTGTCTTATGCCAAACCTGTTCGTAAATTCAATGGCGATAAAATTCAGACATTGCAATTTCAGATTGGAACTTCCTTCTAATGAATAACTTCTTGAGTTCATGCCGTTTAGTCCTTCTGCTGGGCACTTTTGCCGTGGCTTCGCAAGGTTGGTCTGAAGAGTTGCGGATAGGATTTGTCAACACGGACCGTGTGCTTAAAGAGGCCAATACGGCCAAGGCAGCACAAATCAAGCTGGAGCAGGAATTCCTCAGACGTGAGAAGGAAGTCGCCGATTTGGGTGGCACTGTGAAGTCCATGACGGAAAAGCTGGAACGCGAAGCGCCAACGCTTTCTGATAGCCAGCGTGTCTCCCGGCAAAAGCAGCTGGTTGAGCAAGACCGCGATTTCCAGCGCAAACGACGTGAGTTCCAGGAAGATTTGAGTGCGCGCCGCAACGAAGAGCTGCAGCAGGTTCTGGAGCGTGCGAACAAGGTGATTCGCCAACTGGCGGAAGCTGACAAACTGGATCTGATCATGCAGCCCGATCAGGTGGTGTACGTCAGCCCGAAGCACGATATCACTGACAAGGTCATCAAGGCACTGAACGCGACTGGCGCTAAGTAGCGCCTTGTCGTGAACGTGTGAAGTGTGGTGCTGCGTCTAGGTTCAATTGTCGAGGCACTTGGCGGTGAACTGCACGGCGACCCCGATTTGCAAGTGCAGGGTCTTGCGTCTCTGGAGTTGGCTTCTCCCCATGAGCTGAGTTTCCTCAGTCATCCCAAATACCAGAAGCAGTTGAGCGCCTCCATGGCGGGCTGTGTCATTCTGAGCCCCCAGATTTTCTCACTGGCTTTGCGGCAGAAAGCGTGCATCGTCGCGGAACAGCCTTACCTTTACTATGCCAGGGTCACCCAGCTCTGGAAGCAGGTGCAAAAGGCTGATGTTGCGCCAGCTATTCACCCGAGTGCGGTGGTCAGCCCGGACGCGCAAGTACATCCGCAAGCACAAGTCGGCCCGTTATGTGTGGTCGAAAGAGGTGCCCGAATAGGCGCGCAAACCGTATTGCGTTCCAGAGTTACTGTCGGTGAAAATTGTGTCATTGGTGATCGCTGCCTCCTGCATTCAGGTGTAGTTGTTGGTGCAGATGGCTTTGGCTTTGCCCCGAACGGGAATGCCTGGGAAAAAATCGAACAGCTGGGCGCTGTTCGCATTGGCAATGATGTCGAGATAGGGGCCAATACTTGTGTCGATCGGGGTGCCCTGCAGGACACGGTAATTGAGGACGGCGTGAAGCTGGACAACCTGATCCAGATAGGACATAACGTGCGGATTGGTGCCAACACGGCCATGGCGGGGTGTGTTGGCGTTGCAGGCAGCGCAACTATCGGCGCGAATTGCACGGTCGGCGGTGGGGCTGTTATTCTTGGGCATCTTTCACTCGCAGATGGTGTCAACATTTCGGCGGCATCGGTGGTAACCCGATCCATTCTCAAGGCGGGGCACTACACGGGTATGTTTCCGATTGATGAAAATGCTGTGTGGGAAAAAAATGCAGCTACGCTGAAGCAATTACACGGTCTTCGTGATCGGGTGCGGTCGCTGGAAAACACATTACAACAGGTTAAAAAATCATCATGATGGATATTCACCGAATCTTGAAGCAGTTGCCGCACCGATATCCATTTTTGCTGGTGGACAGGGTGTTGGAACTGGACAAAGGCAAGACCATCAAGGCGCTGAAGAACGTCACGATTAATGAGCCTTTTTTTGAAGGCCATTTTCCGCACCGCCCCGTCATGCCTGGTGTCTTGATGCTTGAGGCCCTGGCGCAGGCCGCGGCCTTGCTCGCCTTTGATGCCCTCGATACGGCGCCCAATGACCAGATGGTTTACTATTTCGCCGGTATCGATGGTGCGCGATTCAAGCGCCCCGTTGAACCAGGGGATCAGTTGATTCTGGAAGTGGAATTGCTCCGCATGAAGGCGGGCATTTTCAAATTCAAGGCACGCGCGCTGGTAGACCAGGAGTTGGCCGTTGAAGCCGAGTTGACTTGCGCCATGCGCGCCATAGCGTGACCCGGCTGTGACGACGATTCACGCAACGGCGATTGTTGATCCCAAAGCCGAGCTCGACAGCTCGGTTTCGGTGGGCCCCTACACGGTCATTGGGCCACACGTCAAAGTTGCTGCAGGCACAACCATCGCGCCGCACTGCGTGATTGAAGGCCACACCACCATTGGCCGTGATAACCGCATCTTCCAGTTCAGCTCTCTGGGAGCAATCCCGCAGGACAAAAAGTATGCTGGCGAACCGTGTGAACTGATCATTGGTGACAGGAACACGATTCGCGAATTTTGCACTTTCAATATTGGATCTCCAGGTGATACCGGTGTGACCCGTGTTGGCAATGACAACTGGCTGATGGCTTATGTGCATCTGGCACACGATTGTGTGGTGGGCAACAACACGATATTTGCCAATAATTCCCAGCTGGCAGGCCACGTGCATGTCGGTGACTGGGTCATTCTGGGCGGGTTTACCGTGGTGCACCAGTTCGTGCGACTCGGTGCCCACAGCATGACTGCGATGTGTTCACTGCTTTTTGCTGATCTGCCGCCGTTTGTGATGTGTCAGGGGCAACCCGCCGCCGCACGGTCCATGAACTTCGAAGGGTTGCGTCGCCGTGGTTTTTCGCCTGAACGCATATCGGCCGTGAAAGCCATGCACAAAGCCCTGTACCGTGACGACCTGACGCTTGAGCAGGCTCAGGCGCGTATCGCTGAACTCGCCATGAGCCATAGCGAATCCGCAGCAGATGTTGAGATGATGCTGTCGTTTCTGAAGCAAGCCTCGCCGCAACGCGGCATTGTTCGTTAAGAACGCTATGGGCGTCGTGCCGCTTCCATCTGCGGCCCCAGTGCCCAACCCCCTGTGGACTCTTGTTCCCGAAGCCTGGCCCCAAGTTGCCATGGTGGCCGGAGAAACGTCGGGCGACATGCTCGCCGGCTTGTTGCTGGCTGGCATGAAGACGCGCTGGCCAGCTTTGCAGTCCCGGGGAATTGGCGGCCCACATATGGCGCAACGCGGCTTCGATGCCCTGTGGTCCAGCGAGAAACTGGCTGTGCACGGCTACAGCATCGAGGTGCTCAGGCGCTACCGGGAGATCGTTGGCATTCGCAAACAGCTTAAAGCCGGGTTGATGGAGGCACCTCCCAATGTTTTCATCGGGGTTGACGCGCCCGACTTCAACCTGGATCTTGAGCGAGATCTGAAGGCCTGCGGGATGAAGACCGTGCATTTTGTCTGCCCTTCCATTTGGGCCTGGCGACCCGAGCGGGTTGAAAAAATTCGCGAGAGCGTGAACCATGTTCTGTGCATCTTTCCATTTGAGGTGGCTTTGCTGGCGCAGCATGGCATTGCAGCCACCTATGTCGGGCACCCGCTGGCCAGCGTCATTCCTTTGCAGCCGGACCGGGCTGCCGCCCGATCCGCGCTGGGTCTGGATGCTGACGCCAGGGTTGTAGCCGTTTTGCCGGGCAGCCGCCAGTCCGAAATCAGTCACCTCGCTTTACGGTTTTTTCGGGCTTTAGCCCTCATTAACATTGCGCAACCAGCTATAAAATTCATAGTGCCTGCTGTACCTCAATGGCGCGAAGCCATCACGCAGGTGGCCCGGGATGCGGGCGTCTATGACCGCGTGCAAATACTCCAGGGCCAATCCCATCTGGCGCTGGCTGCCTGTGATGTCACGTTGATTGCCAGTGGAACGGCCACGCTGGAGGCGGCACTTTTCAAGCGGCCCATGGTTATCGCCTACAACATGAGTTGGGTATCGTGGCAGCTCATGCGGCGCAAGAAATTGCAGCCCTGGGTGGGGTTACCCAACATTCTGTGTGGCGACTTTGTGGTGCCGGAGCTGATTCAGGACGCTGCTACCCCCAGGGCATTGGCCGCAGCGGTTTTGAAGTGGTTTGACGAGCCTGAGAAAATAGTAGCCCTGCAACATCGTTTTCGCGACTTGCACCTTGAATTGAAACGAGACACATCCCAATTGGCCGCCCATGCGATCCAGAACGTACTTGAAAGCTGAGCAGGTTTCCCTTGTGTGGGACACGCCCGGCCTGATTGCCGGCGTGGACGAGGCCGGTCGTGGCCCGCTGGCAGGGCCCGTGGTGGCTGCTGCCGTGATCCTGGATGAGAAAAACCCGATTCGCGGGTTGGCTGACTCCAAAACGCTCACAGCCTTGCGCCGGGAAAAGCTGTTCGATGAAATCCGCGCCAAGGCGCTTTGCTGTTCCATTGCCGAAGCCAGCGTGGAGGAAATTGATCGCCTGAATATTCTTCAGGCCACCATGCTGGCCATGCGCCGGGCGGTGGAAGGGTTACGGCTCAAACCCGCCAAGGTGCTGATTGATGGCAACCGCATCCCGGTGATGGACGTTCTGGCAGAGGCCATCGTGAAGGGAGATTCACTGATTCCGGCGATTTCTGCAGCCTCCATTCTGGCCAAGGTTTCGCGGGACCGCTGGTGTGCAGAGCTTGATCTGGCTTATCCGCAATACGGTTTTGCAGGACACAAGGGTTATGGAACCGCCGAACATCTGGTGGCACTGCGTGAGCACGGCGCCTGTCCGCAACATCGAAAAACGTTCTCGCCGGTGGCGCAGGTGTTGAAATGACCGGTTCAGCCCAGTCCCTGGTTACCCATATCACGTCGCGTGACAACCCGCTGCTCAAGGACCTGCGCAAGCTGTCAGCCGATTCCACGGCTTACCGCAAGCAGGGGCGGTTCTGGGTGGAGGGCGATCACTTGTGCCGCGCCGCCCTGCTGCGTCGCTGTAAACCAAAAATAGCGGTATTTTCGGAGGGTTTTTGGCCTCTAGCCCCCGCGGAATATACGCGAGCAGCTATCAAAAATATAGTGATCGCCGATGCACTGTTTACAGAACTCAGTGGTCTGGAATCACCCGCCCCATTCGGCTTTGTGATGGACATGCCGCAGGATGTGGCTCTGCAGCCCCTGGCCGCCACCGTCATTCTGGATCGTGTGCAAGATGCTGGCAACGTGGGCGCCATCCTGCGCAGCGCGGGCGCATTTGGCTTTCGGCAGGTGATTGCGCTGCGCGCAACGGCTGCACTGTGGTCGCCCAAGGTGCTGCGCGCCGGAATGGGGGCGCACTTTGGTCTGTCGTTGCTGGAAGGGCTGGAGTTGTCCTCGCTGGACGCATTGAAGGTACCCATCGTGGTGACCAGCTCGCATCAGGGGGAGCTGATCCACAACCTGCGCCTGCCGCAGCCGTGTGCCTGGGCCATGGGCCACGAAGGGCAGGGAGTCTGCCCGGAATTGATGGCGCGTGCGGCTGTTCACGTGCGTATTGGTCAGCCGGGCGGCGAGGAGTCGCTCAATGTAGCGGCGGCAGCGGCCATTTGTCTGCATGCCAGCAGTCTGGCAAGCGGCTAGCGCCGGATAGGGGCGCGGGGCTCCGCTATAATGGGAGGCTTCCCAGAAAACAGCCGTCCCAAGCGCATTTCGAGCAAATTTCCCTCACAAAAGTAAACGCCAAGAGGCTTTCTTGAGCGCGTTTGGGCACACCCGTAATCCATTCGGAGAACCCTGTGCTTTTGTCTCTCAAGGCTGCCAACCCTCCTGCCATACTGGCGCTCGCAGACGGCACCGTCTATATCGGTCACTCCATCGGAGCCACCGGTGCCACCGTCGGCGAGGTGGTGTTCAACACCGCCATGACCGGCTATCAGGAAATACTGACCGATCCCAGCTATTGCCAGCAGATTGTCACGCTGACCTACCCGCACATCGGTAATTACGGCGTCAATCCGGAAGATGTCGAGTCTGAAAAGGTCCACGCGGCTGGTCTGATCATCAAGGACCTGCCGCTGGTGGTGTCCAACTTTCGCCAGTCGATGACGCTGCAGGCCTATCTGGTTCGTGAAAACACAGTGGCCATTGCCAACATCGACACCCGCCAGCTCACGCGCCAGTTGCGCACGCAAGGCGCTCAAAACGGTTGCATCGTCGGTTTGGCTGCCGGTGAAACGATTACCCAGGCCGTTATCGACAAAGCCATCGCTGCCGCCAAGGCGGCACCCAACATGTCGGGCCTGGATTTGGCCAAAGTGGTCACGGTCAAGGCGTCGTACCCGTGGACGGAAACCGAGTGGGCCTTGTCCAACCCCGCACTGGGCGGCAAGCCCGGATACGGCGCGCAGGACGCTCCCCGGTTCCACGTGGTGGCTTACGACTTTGGTGTCAAAAAGAATATTTTGCGCATGCTGTCTTCAAGGGGCTGTCGCGTGACGGTGGTGCCCGCCCAAACGTCGGCGGCAGACGTGCTCAAGCTCAAGCCGAACGGCATCTTCCTGTCCAACGGCCCGGGTGATCCCGAGCCCTGTGACTACGCGATTTCCGCTACCCGCGAGTTGATCGAAACCGGCATCCCCACCTTCGGCATTTGCCTGGGCCACCAGATCATGGCGCTGGCCAGCGGCGCCAAAACGTTCAAGATGAAATTTGGACACCACGGCGCCAACCACCCGGTCAAGGATCTGGACACGGGGCGCGTCAGCATCACCAGCCAGAACCACGGCTTTGCGGTGGATGAGAAGTCATTGCCTGCCAACTTGCGGGCCACCCACATCAGCCTGTTTGACAACACCTTGCAGGGTCTTGCGCGTACCGATAAACCGGCGTTCTGCTTTCAGGGCCATCCGGAGGCGTCCCCCGGCCCGCATGACATTGCCTACCTGTTTGACAGATTCACCGCTCTCATGGAGAAAGCGGCATGAGTTTTTATGGCGTCACCGATCTGTGGACCTACGTGATTGGTGCGCTGGGCATTATTTTGCTGCCCGGCCCCAACTCGCTGTTTGTGCTGTCGGTTGCTACCGCGCGAGGTGTGAAGGCGGGGTATCAAGGTGCGTGCGGTGTGTTTGTGGGCGACACCATTTTGCTGATGCTCACCGCTTTAGGTGCTGCCAGCCTGCTGCGCGCTTATCCCGCACTGTTCATGGTGGTGAAATACGCGGGGGCGACTTACCTGGCCTGGGTGGGCATGAACCTGCTCTGGTCTGCCATTCAGAAATGGCGTAGCCCCGTCGTGGTGGCGGCGTCTGCCGTTGAAACACCCGTTCATCTGGCGCATCCGTTCAAGCGGGCGCTCGTCATCAGTTTGCTGAACCCCAAGGCTATTTTGTTTCTGCTGTCATTTTTTGTGCAGTTCATTGATCCGACCTACGAAACGCCTGCCATTCCGTTTCTGATTTTGAGTGCCATCGTGATGCTCTTCAGCGCGCTGTATCTGTCTGCGCTGATTTTTGCCGGTACCCGTCTGGCACAGGCTTTCAGCCGACGCCAGCGCTTGTCGGCGGGTCTCTCCAGTGGGGTGGGTGGATTGTTTATGTGGTTTGGAGCCAAACTGGCGACCGCCAGCCTGAACTAGGCAAACCTGAATTGATTGAAAAGTAAAAAGCTATAAAAGCCAAGAGTTCCAAATGCCAAAACGTACCGACCTAAAAAGCATTCTGATCATTGGTGCTGGCCCCATCATCATCGGCCAGGCCTGTGAGTTCGACTACTCCGGCGTGCAGGCCTGCAAGGCCCTGCGCGAAGAGGGCTACAAAGTCATCCTGATCAACAGCAATCCGGCGACGATCATGACCGACCCGGCCACGGCGGACGTGACTTACATCGAGCCCATCACCTGGCAAACGGTCGAGAAGATCATCGCCAAGGAAAAACCCGACGCGATTTTGCCCACCATGGGTGGCCAGACTGCGCTGAACTGTGCGCTGGATCTGTGGCACAACGGTGTGCTGGAAAAATACAAGGTGGAGCTGATTGGCGCCACGCCCGAAGCGATTGACAAGGCCGAAGACCGCCTGAAGTTCAAGGATGCCATGACCAAAATCGGTCTCGGCTCGGCGCGCTCGGGCATTGCCCACAGCATGGAAGAAGCCTGGGTTGTACAAAAGACGCTGGGCTTTCCAACTGTCATTCGCCCCAGCTTCACACTGGGTGGCACGGGCGGCGGCATTGCCTACAACGCCGAAGAGTTCGAGACCATCTGCAAGCGTGGCCTGGAAGCTTCGCCTACCAACGAGCTGCTGATTGAAGAGTCGCTTTTGGGCTGGAAAGAGTACGAAATGGAAGTGGTGCGCGACAAGGCGGACAACTGCATCATCGTCTGCTCGATTGAAAACCTGGACCCCATGGGCGTGCACACTGGCGACTCCATCACCGTGGCTCCCGCGCAGACGCTGACCGACAAGGAATACCAGATTCTGCGTAATGCCTCTTTGGCCGTGCTGCGCGAAATCGGTGTGGACACCGGCGGCTCCAACGTGCAGTTTTCCATCAACCCGGTCGATGGCCGCATGGTGGTGATCGAGATGAATCCGCGCGTGTCACGCTCGTCGGCGCTGGCCTCCAAGGCTACCGGTTTCCCCATTGCCAAGGTCGCAGCCAAGCTGGCCGTGGGCTACACGCTGGACGAGCTGCGCAACGACATTACCGGCGGTGCCACACCTGCGTCGTTTGAGCCCAGCATTGACTACGTGGTTACCAAGATTCCGCGTTTTGCGTTTGAGAAGTTTCCAGCCGCTGATAGCCGACTGACCACGCAGATGAAATCGGTGGGTGAGGTGATGGCGATGGGTCGTACTTTCCAGGAGTCATTCCAGAAAGCCCTGCGCGGCCTGGAAGTGGGTGTGGATGGCATGAACGAAAAGACGCAAGACCGCGAAGTGCTGGAAAAAGAGCTGGGCGAGCCCGGCCCCGAGCGCATCTGGTATGTGGGTGATGCATTCGCTCAAGGCATGAGCGTTGATGAGGTATTTGCGCTGACGAAAATTGATCCGTGGTTTTTGATGCAGATCGAACAGATCGTCAAGATTGAGCTGGATATCGAACGCCTGCCCGTTCCGGACAGCGGCACCGCACTGGATCGCATGGATGCACCCACGCTGCGCGCCTTGAAGCAAAAAGGTTTCTCTGACCGTCGCCTGGCGCGCCAGTTCAAGACCACCGACACCGCTGTTCGCAACAAGCGCCGCGCCCTGGGTGTGCGCCCCGTGTACAAGCGTGTGGACACCTGCGCGGCCGAGTTCGGCACCAACACCGCCTACATGTACTCGACCTACGAAGCGCAAGGCGCCGAGTGCGAGGCCCAACCCACTAACAACAAGAAGATCATGGTGCTGGGCGGTGGCCCGAATCGCATCGGCCAGGGCATCGAGTTTGACTACTGCTGCGTGCACGCCGCGCTGGCCATGCGCGAAGACGGCTACGAGACCATCATGGTCAACTGCAACCCCGAAACCGTGTCCACTGACTACGACACCTCCGACCGTCTGTACTTTGAGCCGCTGACGCTGGAAGACGTGCTGGAAATCGTGGACAAGGAAAAGCCGTTGGGCGTGATCGTTCAGTATGGCGGCCAAACCCCGTTGAAGCTGGCGCTGGACCTTGAGGCCAACGGCGTGCCCATCATCGGTACCAGTCCTGACATGATTGATGCAGCCGAAGATCGTGAGCGTTTCCAGAAACTGCTGCACGAGTTGAAACTGCGCCAGCCGCCCAATGCCACCGCCCGCACCGAGCCCGAAGCGCTGGAAAAAGCCGCTGCTTTGGGTTACCCGCTGGTGGTGCGTCCCAGTTATGTGCTGGGCGGGCGCGCGATGGAAATCGTGCACGAGCAGCGTGACCTGGAGCGCTACATGCGCGAAGCGGTCAAGGTTAGCCATGACTCCCCGGTTTTGCTGGATCGTTTCCTGAACGACGCCATTGAGTGCGATGTGGATTGCCTGCGCGACCCTGAGGGCAAGACATTCATCGGTGGCGTGATGGAGCATATTGAACAGGCGGGCGTGCACAGCGGCGACTCGGCGTGTTCATTGCCGCCGTATTCGCTGAGCGCTGCGACGGTCGCCGAGATCAAGCGCCAGACCGCTGCCATGGCTGAGTCGTTGAGTGTCGTCGGGCTGATGAATGTTCAGTTTGCCATTCAAAACATCGATGGCAAGGACGTCATCTATGTGCTGGAGGTGAATCCTCGTGCATCCCGCACGGTGCCTTTTGTCAGCAAGGCTACCGGCATCCAGCTGGCAAAAGTGGCGGCGCGTTGCATGGTGGGCCAGTCGCTGGTCTCGCAGGGCATCACGAAGGAAGTGACGCCGCCTTATTTCAGCGTGAAGGAAGCGGTATTCCCGTTCGTCAAGTTCCCCGGCGTGGATACCATCCTGGGCCCCGAGATGAAATCCACCGGTGAGGTGATGGGCGTTGGCAAGACCTTTGGCGAGGCTTTTGTGAAATCCCAGTTGGGGGCTGGAACCAAGCTGCCCACATCCGGAAAAGTCTTCCTGACGGTGAAAAACAACGACAAGCCTCGCGCCGTGGGTATCGCCCGCGCGCTGGCGGCGCTGAAGTTCGACGTGGTGGCGACCAAAGGCACCGCGGCTGCCATTCAGGCTGCGGGCGTTGCCTGCACCGTGGTCAACAAAGTCACCGAAGGACGCCCACACATCGTGGATATGATCAAAAACAACGAGATTGCTTTGGTCATCAACACGGTCGAGGAGCGTCGCAACGCCATTGCCGATTCGCGGCAGATCCGTACTTCGGCACTGCTGGCCCGCGTGACCACGTTCACCACCATCGCCGGCGCTGAGGCTGCCGTTGAAGGCATGAAATACATGGACAACCTGGACGTTTATTCGATTCAGGAACTGCACCAGCAACTCTTGGCATAATTTCACCTATCCACCGGGGACAGATCTGCGCGCCAGCGCGGCTCTGTCCCTGCTACTTTTTGACGATTGAATACCATGGCAACCATTCCCATCACCAAACGCGGCGCTGAAAAACTCAAGGCCGAGCTGCACAAACTCAAGACGGTGGACCGTCCCTGGGTTATCGGCGCTATTGCCGAAGCACGTGCACAGGGCGATCTGAGTGAAAACGCGGAATACGAAGCTGCCAAGGACCGTCAGGGCTTTATTGAAGGCCGTATTCAGGAAGTTGAAGGCAAGTTGTCCGCGGCGCAGATCATTGATCCATCCGAAGTGGATGCCGGTGGCAAGGTTGTCTTTGGCACCACAGTGGAACTGGAAGACGAGGCCACGGGCGATGTGGTCAAGTACCAGATTGTGGGAGAAGACGAGGCGGATTTGAAGCTCGGCCTGATCAACATCGGCTCCCCGATTGCGCGTGCACTGATCGGCAAGGAAGTGGGCGATACGGCAGAAGTGCAGGCGCCAGGCGGCGTCAAGCATTTCGAAGTCATCGCGGTTCACTACGTTTAACGGTGCAATGAAAGGTGAAATGGGCCAGCGCCTGCAGGTATTCGCAGCCTGTCTGTGGTGGGGCTCCCTGACCACCATCGGGTTTTGGGTCGTTCCCATGCTGTTTGCGAACCTGCCAACGCCCGCGATGGCCGGCACCATGGCTGCCAGATTGTTTTCAGCTCAAACCTGGGTGGGTGGAGCCTGTGGCCTGATTTTATTGCTGAATTACAAGGAAAAACAGCCTTCAGCCCCCGTCAATAGTGCGTCAACAGCTATTATTTTTATAGTGCTCGGGTTGCTGATGGTGATGTTGCTGGAGTTTGCCGTGGCACCCCGGATTTTGGCCAGGGAGGATCTGCGGGTGTGGCACGCCGTCGGCACCGCGATGTATCTGTTGCAATGGCTCTGCGCAGGCGTGATTTTGTGGAAAGTGACCAAGCCAACCCAAGACGCGCCGGTTTAAAGGCGGTCAGGCTGGAGAGATGTCAGGTCTGACTGCGTTTCTTGACGCTGATCTGCTTGGGTTTTGAACGCTTGACCTGTCCACCCGCCGTGAGGCGCTGGTTGCCCAGTACACGCAGGGTTTTGACTTCCGGGCGCTGACCGCCGCGTTTGCTGTACTTCAGCACCTTGAAATCACGCGGGCCGGGCATGCGGTTTTCGTCTTCTGCCTTCACTTTGGCTGGCATGGGGCGCCAGAGCACCAGCAGTTTGCCAATGTGCTGGATGGGGGCTGCGTTGAGCTCATCGGCCAGAGTCTGGAACATGGCTTCGCGCGCCGGGCGGTCGTCCGAGAAGACGCGCACCTTGATCAAACCATGGGCATTGAGTGCCAGGTGGATCTCTTTCTTGACAGCGTCGGTGAGTCCGTCACCGCCGACCATCACGACGGGGTCAAGGTGGTGGGCGTCGGCCCGGTGGTCTTTGCGCTGGGCAGGGGTTAGTTGAATTGAAGGCATGCCGGTATTATCGGTTACGAGTAGCAAATATGAGCGTTAAAACCAAAAGCAGCAAGGTCAACCGGGCCTGGATCAATGACCATGTCAATGATCCCTACGTGAAACTTGCCAAGCGCGAGGGCTACCGGGCGCGCGCGGCGTTCAAGCTCAAGGAAATTGACGAAGCGCTGGGATTGATCAAGCCGGGGGACCTGGTGGTGGACCTGGGCTCCACGCCGGGCGCCTGGAGCCAGTATGTCCGCCGAAAACTGTCGCCCAAAACCGCAACGGGCGGCGGTGCGGCGGCCGGTGAGCTCAACGGCACCATCATCGCACTGGATATTTTGCCGATGGAGCCGGTGGAAGGCGTAATTTTTCTGCAGGGAGACTTCCGGGAGCCAGAGGTCCTGGAGCGCCTGACCGGGGAGATGGCGGGCCGGCAGGCGGACGTGGTGGTGTCGGACATGGCGCCGAATTTGTCTGGAATTGACTCGGCCGATACCGCGCGCATTGCCCATCTAATCGAACTGGCCATCGAATTCAGCCAGAACCACATGAAACCGCGGGGAGCGCTGGTGGCCAAAGTGTTCCATGGCAGTGGCTACAACGAGTTGGTCAAACTGTTCAAGGCAACGTTTCAGGTGGTCAAGCCCATCAAGCCCAAAGCTTCGCGCGACAAGTCCTCGGAGACATTTCTGGTGGGCATGGGGCTGAAAGATCGCTGAAAAGCGGCCAAATCCCCTGTTCTCCCTGTGGCTGAAACCGCGAAAATGGGGTTCCGGCTGACTTGAAACGCCTAAAATGGCTCTCAAGTACGCAGAGTTCGTTCAGAGTTCGTAAATTGCGTCCACATTGGAGCCTCGCTTGAATAATCAGTGGTTTTCTAAAATTGCCGTCTGGCTCGTGATCGCGTTCGTGCTGTTCACGGTTTTCAAACAGTTCGACTCGCGCAGCACAGCTGCAGCCGGGTATCTGGGTTACTCCGATTTCCTGGAGGAAGTCCGCAGCAACCGGATCAAGAGCGCCGTCATTCAGGAAGGTCAGGGTGGAACGGAAATCCTGGCTGTAACGACCGATGACCGAAAGGTCCGCACGACGGCAACCTATCTCGATCGTGGTCTTGTGGGCGACCTGATTGCAAACGGCGTCAAGTTTGATGTGAAAGCCCGTGAAGAGAGCTCTTTGCTGATGACTTTGCTGGTCAGCTGGGGCCCCATGCTGCTGCTGATTGGCGTTTGGGTGTATTTCATGCGTCAGATGCAAGGGGGTGGCAAAGGCGGTGCCTTCAGTTTTGGCAAGAGCAAGGCCCGCATGCTGGACGAAAGTACCAATCCGGTCACGTTCGCCGATGTGGCTGGCTGTGATGAAGCCAAGGAAGAAGTCAAGGAAGTTGTCGAATTTCTGAAAGATCCGCAAAAATTCCAGAAACTGGGTGGCCGCATTCCGCGTGGCCTGCTGTTGGTAGGCCCTCCTGGAACCGGCAAAACGCTGCTGGCCAAAGGCATTGCAGGCGAAGCCAAAGTACCGTTTTTCAGCATCAGCGGTTCGGACTTTGTCGAGATGTTTGTCGGCGTGGGTGCGGCCCGTGTGCGCGACATGTTCGATAACGCCAAAAAAAATGCGCCCTGCATTATTTTCATTGATGAAATCGACGCCGTGGGCCGTCAGCGTGGTGCTGGCCTGGGCGGTGGGAACGATGAGCGTGAGCAGACCCTCAACCAGATGCTGGTCGAGATGGATGGTTTTGAGACCAATGCGGGTGTGATCGTGGTGGCAGCTACCAACCGCCCTGACATTCTGGATGCAGCCTTGTTGCGTCCTGGCCGGTTCGACCGTCAGGTTTACGTGACCTTGCCGGACATTCGTGGCCGCGAGCAAATCCTGAATGTGCATATGCGTAAAGTGCCGCTGGGTCAGGATGTCAGCGCCAGCGTCATCGCGCGGGGAACCCCTGGCATGTCCGGTGCCGATCTGGCCAACCTGTGCAATGAGGCCGCCCTGATGGCTGCCCGGCGCAATGCGCGTACGGTGGAAATGCAGGATTTTGAAAAGGCCAAGGACAAGATTTTGATGGGGCCAGAGCGCAAGAGCATGGTCATGCCGGAAGAAGAGCGTCGCAATACCGCTTATCACGAGTCCGGCCACGCGCTGATCGGCAAGCTGATGCCCAAGTGCGACCCGGTCCATAAAGTCACCATCATTCCGCGCGGCCGTGCCCTGGGCGTGACGATGAGCCTGCCGGCGCAAGATCGCTACAGCTACGACAGCGAATACATGCTCAGCCAGATCAGCATGCTGTTTGGTGGCCGTATTGCCGAAGAAGTGTTCATGAAGCAAATGACCACTGGCGCCAGCAACGATTTTGAACGTGCAACTCACCTGGCTCGCGACATGGTGACCCGCTACGGCATGACCGATGCGCTGGGCCCGATGGTCTATGCTGAAAACGAAGGCGAAGTGTTCCTGGGCCGTTCGGTGACCAAGACCACGAACATGAGCGAGCAGACCATGCAGAAGGTTGATCTGGAGGTGCGCCGCATCATCGATCAGCAATATGCGCTGGCTCGCAAGATGATTGAAGACAACAGCGACAAGATGCACGCGATGGCCAGGGCCCTGCTGGAGTGGGAAACCATCGACAGCGACCAGCTGGATGACATCATGGCAGGCAAGGACCCCCGTCCTCCCAAGGACTGGACGCCCCGTACGCCTTCATCCGGTGGCGGCGGAAGTGGTGGTGCGCCGGCGGTCACATCTGAGCCAGCAGCCACTGCAGCCTGATTTTTATAACGATGCGTGAAACGGGGCCTGGGGCCCCGTTTTGCATGATGCCGACCAACCGAGCTTTGACATGAATTGGCAGACCACCCGTTTCCTGATTGACCTGACAAGCCCCAAAGTCATGGGTATCGTCAACGTGACGCCAGACTCATTCTCGGATGGTGGGCACCACGCGTCTACACAGACAGCCATGCGGCATTGCGAACAATTGCTCAAGGATGGCGCAGACATTCTGGATATTGGTGGTGAGTCCACGCGCCCGGGCGCACAGCCGGTGTCGCTGGATGACGAGCTGGCGCGGGTGCTTCCGTTGCTTGCAGAAGCCACCAAGCTGGGCGTGCCCATCTCGGTGGATACCTACAAACCGCAGGTCATGCAGGCCGCACTGGACCTTGGGGCCGACATCATCAACGACATCTGGGCGCTGAGGCAGCCTGGCGCGCCAGGAGCGTTGAGTGGCGCGCAGGTGGTTGCTGCACATCCCCGTTGCGGTGTCTGTGTGATGCACATGCATGGTGAACCTGCGACCATGCAGATCCATCCGATGGAAGGGGATGTGGTTTTTCCCGTGCTATCATTTTTAGAGCTGATTACGCATAATTTGCGAGGGCTAGGGGTCGATTCGAACCGGATTGTTATCGATCCGGGCATTGGTTTTGGCAAGACGGTCAAACAGAATTTTTCATTGCTGGCGCGGCAAAAAGAGTTGCTGGCGGGAGGCTACCCGTTGTTGGCTGGCTGGTCCAGAAAGTCCTCTCTGGCTGCAGTTGCGGGTCTGCCATCTGTTTCAACGAAAGACTCACGCCATAACGAACGGATGGTACCCAGCGTGGCCGCCGCCTTGCTGGCGGTGGAGCGGGGTGCATCCATTGTTCGGGTGCACGATGTGCGCGAGACCGTTCAGGCCCTGAAGGTGTTCGGTGCCCTGGAGCCGGCCAACTAGAATCGTTGCACTTCACCATAACAAGGCAGGCACAGGGCACGAATATGAGCAGAAAATATTTCGGAACCGATGGCATACGTGGCACGGTGGGGCAATCCCCGATCACCCCAGACTTCGTATTGCGGCTGGCCCATGCGGTTGGCCGGGTGCTCAAGAAAACCGAATCTCGCCCCACGGTGCTGATTGGCAAGGACACCCGTATTTCCGGTTACATGCTGGAGAGCGCGCTGGAGAGCGGTTTTAATTCAGCCGGCGTGGATGTGGTGCTGCTGGGGCCATTGCCGACACCCGGCGTGGCTTATCTCACGCGTGCGCAACGGGCTTCACTGGGTGTGGTTATCAGTGCCAGCCACAATGCCTTTCCTGACAATGGAATCAAGTTTTTCAGCGCACAGGGCACCAAGTTGCCAGACGCATGGGAATTGGCGGTTGAAGCTGCTCTGGACGAAGCACCCGTTTGGGCTGACTCCGCCAATCTTGGCAAGGCACGGCGGCTGGATGATGCTGCGGGTCGGTACATCGAATTCTGCAAGAGCACGTTTCCCAATGACCTGACGCTACGCGGGATGAAGATCGCCGTGGATGCAGCCAACGGTGCGGCGTATCACATTGCTCCGAAAGTGTTTCACGAACTGGGGGCAGAAGTGATTGCGATCGGTTGCGCGCCAGATGGCTTGAACATCAACCATGAAGTGGGTGCTACCCATCCTCAAGCGCTGATCGACACAGTCAAGCTCCACAAGGCCGACTACGGCATTGCACTGGACGGTGACGCTGATCGCCTGCAACTGGTGGACTCCGAGGGGCGCCTCTTCAATGGTGACGAGTTGCTATACCTGATGGTAGTTGACAGACTGGGTCGCGATGAGCATGTGCCCGGTGTAGTGGGTACGCTGATGACCAATATGGCGATCGAGCTTGCGCTCAACGCACGTGGTGTACAGGTCGTGCGGGCCAAAGTGGGTGACCGCTATGTTCTTGAAGAACTGGAAAAACATAAATGGATTCTCGGTGGTGAAGGCTCGGGACATTTGCTGGCACTGGACAAACACACCACGGGTGATGGCTTGATCTCATCCTTGCTGGCATTGCAAGCGTGTGTGCGCAGTGGCAAGCGCGTGTCTGAACTGCTGGCTGACGTGACGCTATTCCCGCAAATTCTGATCAATGTGCGGCTCAGGCCGGAACAGGACTGGAGGTCAAACTCACGACTGGCCGGTGAAACCATGTCTGTAGAAGCTGAGTTAGGACGGTCGGGGCGTGTACTCATTCGCGCCAGTGGCACAGAACCCTTGGTGCGTGTGATGGTTGAGGCCCGAGATACCGTGCAGGCGCAGACCTGTGCCCGGCGAATTGCGGATACCCTTTCTGTTTCACCAGCAGGCCCATTACCATGATGCGCCCTGGACGATTGCTGCCAGTGCTCGGAAAGTAGCGCAAATGCCGTCAAACCCTGGAGCTTGTCGCAAAGTCCTGTGCAGCTTGGGTCTTTTATCCGTTCACATTTTCATGTGCAAGCCAACGACTGGTAATGCTACCTACCATAGCACCTGCCACTTGCGCTAATACAAATCCCAGTGCGCTGGCGGGTGCAATGCCTGCAAAGCTGTCGCTCATCATGCGGCCTATGACTGCAGCTGGGTTGGCGAATGACGTACTTGCAGTGACCCAGTAAGCAGCACCGATGTAGCAGGCCACAAGCACGCTGGCTTTGCCGGGTGGTGCGCGCAGGATGACGAAGATCAAACCTGCGGTAGCCAAGGCTTCAGCCACCCACTGCCCCCAGCCGGTAAACGTGCCCGCTGCATCGAAGCCGCCGCGCAGGTGGGTGCTGAATTGCAGGATGGGCAGGTCAAACATCAGGTGCGCAGCCCACGCACCTGCCACTGCGCCCAGTAGTTGAAATGCTATGAATAATATAGCTGCCTGCCTATATTTGACATGGGTCAGAGTGCCTTTTGACCACATAACCAGGGTGACCAGCGGGTTGAAGTGCGCGCTGCTGATGGGCCCCAGGGTTTCGATCAGCACGTACAGCGCAAACACCGTGGCCAGCGTGTTGGCCAGCAGCGCCACGCCGTTGTTGCCGCCGCTCAGGCGCTCGGCCATGATGCCGGAGCCAATGACGGCGCAAAGCAGCGCGGCGGTGCCTGCAAATTCGGCTAGCAGTTGCTGTGGCAGGGACGGAGCATGGGATTGTTGAGCGTCTGCACTCATGATTTGGCGAGATCACGCGCGCGGGTTTGCAGCATGAGTTTGTCCACGTTTTGCACGGGCAGGTTCACCAGCAATTCCAGACGGCGGCGGATGGCGTGCAGGGTCTGGCGGAAGGCTTCCAGACGCTGCTCCTGGGAGCCCTCGATGGCCGACGGGTCGGCATAGCCCCAGTGCGCAGTGGCGGGTTGGCCAGGCCAATAGGGGCAGACCTCCCCTGCGGCGTTGTCGCACACGGTGATGACCAGGTCCATATGCGGTGCATCGGGCTTGGCAAATTCATCCCAGCTTTTGCTGCTCAAGCCCTCGGTGGAGATGCCTGCGGCCTGCAAGGTCTTGATGCCCAGCGGGTTGGGTTGCTGATTCTCGCGCGGGCTGCTGCCAGCCGAATAGGCATTGAAGCGGCCCTTGCCAATGTGGTTGAGCACGGCCTCGGCCAGGATGCTGCGGGCCGAGTTTTGGGTGCACAAAAAGAGCACGTTGATGGATTGGTTTGTCATAAAGAGCGGCTTCCAAAAAAGTGGTTAACAGTTGGTGCAGGGGTTTGCGGGTGTGGGCCATAGGGCTGTGGCCTCTTCGGCAGAGAGATCAATTTGCGGCACTACCAGCACGGGCGAAAACCCGCCGCCCGGTGTGCGGAAGTTGGTGGTCTGGCCGCTGTAGGTTCGGGCCGCCAGCAGCTGAATTTGCCCGGCATAGGTGTAGGCCCGCACGTCGAATTTCAGCTGGGTGGCGACGCCGTCCACGTTCACCAGCCGTTGTCCGGGGGGCACGAGGGCCTGGGCGATGAAGTCACCCGCCAGAATATCCTCCCACACGCGGCGGGTTAATTTTTCACCTTTGTAGGCCGCTTTGCCCGCGTAGCCGGCTACCGGCTTGAAGAACAGTTGCCGCCGCTGTGCCCACAAGGCATCTGCATGGTCGCGGGTGACCGCCTGCGTGTGCGGGACCGCGTCGCCCAGGCGCTGCCGGTCGGTGGGTGACACGTTCCAGTCGCTCAGCAAGTCATCGCTGGACAAGGCAATCAGGTTGCGTTTGTTGGCACGCAGGGCGTGGGCATGGGGGTGCGGTGTGACAACCGCTGCACCCGCCACATAGGCATCGCGCAGGGCCTGATGCGCGGGCTCTGACAGGTCAAAGTCGGTGAGGCGGTTGTAGACCATGTCCACACGTGTCTGGCCAAACCACAAGCTGCCGTCACGCCACTGCAGGGCTTGCGGGTCGGCAATGAGGGCTGTCAGCCCACGTTGTTCGAACATCTGCCGGAACAGCGCAAATTCTGGCGCCAGATACTGCGCCTGCGGCGTGTCGTCCACGATGGCGATGGTGCGCAGTGGCTGGTTGCCGCGTTGCAGGTGCCATTCGCTCATGAACATGTCAAAGAAATGCTGTTCCAGCGAATCAAGCCGGGTATAGGTGTTCAGCGCCAGCAACATGGGCTCGCAGCAAGCCTGGTGTGCCCGGGCCAGTGCGGCGTTGAGCAGGGCGCCACCCGCGTTGGTGTTGATTTCAATGAGTTGCGGGTCTTTGAAATCCGTGTTGCCGGGGGCCACATGAAAGTCGTAGCCCATGAATGCACCCAGCGGACCGAAGGCGGGCCGGGCAACGGCGGGCGCGTTCGCCAGCGCCCACGCCTGATAGGCGGGCAGCGCCATCACGCGCTCTATCGCGGATACGGTGTCCGCAATGGCCTGATACGTGGCGGTGGAGAGAAACACCACACTTCTGGAAAACAGGTGCGGTTGCGCGAGCCTCATGCTGCTGGCCAGGCCGGTGAGGCTGGGGTCTTTTTCCAGCTGTTCGCGCAGGCGGTTACTGTCCAGCGTGCGGCACATGCAACCGTGGTTGAGGGCGTCGGCGATGTTCATGTTGTTGGCCCGCCTTGGTCGCAAACCATGCAGCGGGGCACTGCGGTTACCGCGCAATCAGCTCCCTGGCAGCAGTGCTCGGTGAGGTAGCCCAGCAGTGCGCTCATGTGCGGGAAGTTGGCGCGGTAAATCAGGTTGCGACCACGGGGCTCTATGTCCACGAGGCCCGAATGGGCCAACTCCTTCAGGTGAAAGGACAAGGCGCTGGGCGCCACGCCCAGCTGCTCGGCCATGGCGCCAGGCGTCAATCCGTCGGGTCCGGCGGTTACAAGTGAGCGAAATGCCCGCAGGCGCTGGGCTTGTGCCAAGGCTGCCAGAGCTTTCACAGCTGCAGGTTCATCCAGTAGCGGCGCGGCGATTATTGATTCCATATTTCAATGATAGTTGAAATATGGAATCTTTTGGCAAGAAGCTGAAAATCAGGCGATTTCAGGCATGAAAAGTGACCTTGGCCCTCGTGGGATGTGCGTTGATAGCTATCAAAATAATAGCATTTGCAAGGGTACTGCAGACGCACCGGTTGGCATCCTGGCAAATATAGTCTTCAAACGCTGCTGCCGGCACGGGGCGACGGAGACGACAGAGCGCAATGCCGATGGACGGCGTTACGGTGAGTTGACGGTGAATTTTTTTGACATGCATGCAGCCAGTGAGGTCGAGCAAAAGTTCTGCCTTGTCACGCAAACGCCACGCAAATGCCACGCAAATGCCATAGAGGCGTCACGAAGAACAGTCACCATCTACCTGTCTTTATTCAAGCCAAGCCTGCTATCTGATGAAGGAACAATGCATGAAAGAATTGCCTACGCCCACGTTTGCGCTGTCGCCCGCTTTCTTGTTGAGAAGCTCAAACTTTCTTGGCATTGCGCGGGTTCATGAGTCTCAGCAAATCACTGCGCTACAGCCCACGCCTGTGGTGAAAGTGCAGCCACTACCCCGCGGCATTACGGCTGTCTGGGCCAGACATCTGGACGAAGTGCGCGAAGCCCAGCGGCTGCGGTATGAGATTTTCTCGGGTGAGATGGGCGCACGCCTGGACAAGTTAACTGGCGCAGTGGTAGGAACCTACCGGGTGCTCACCCCGGCGCAGGCCAGGCGTATTGGCAAAAATGTCACACTGTTGTCACGGTCATGTTGCATCCTGGCCGTTTTCAACTCAAAACCACGAAGCTATGGACCACTCAATTGATCGCCCATCTGACATCTTTAACAACGAAGACTCGAACAGTACGCATAACCGGCATATTGAGACGCTGGTTGCTACGCGGCTGAGCAGGCGCAGCATTTTGCTCGGCGGAGCCGGGGTCGCGGCAACAAGCCTGTTCGGTGGAGCGGCACTCTCAGGCTGCGCTACCAATGTGGGCTCTTCGGTAGGGGCTGCATCCAGTTCGAGCGCTTTGAGCACGCTCGGGTTTTCGGCGGTTGCCAAAAGCGTCGCAGACGCGGTGGTGGTTGCACCGGGCTACAGCGTGCAGGTTGTTTATGCACTGGGTGATCCACTAACCTCCTCCACGCTTGCGTACAAAAACGATGGCACCGACGCTGACTTTGACAACCGGGCAGGTGATCATCACGACGGCATGGAATGGTTTGGTCTGGACGCGAACGGTAAACCTTCGACCATGAGTACCACCCGCGCTTTGCTCGCCATTAACCATGAGGCCACTACGGATGAGAAACTCAGCTCCTTTTTCATTCACGCTGATGGTGGCAAATCCACTTTGCCACGTCCTTGCGCGGAAGTAGACAAAGAAATGGCGATCCACGGCTTGTCTGTGGTGGAAATTGAAGCTCAGGCTCGCAAATGGGCTTACAAGCCAGCCTCCAGCTTTAACCGTCGGGTGACGGCAATGACCGACGTGCTTATCAGCGGCCCGGCCAAAGGCAGTGAACACCTGGTTACCCGCCATAGCCCTGATGGAACCAAAGCCCGCGGCACCCTGAACAACTGCGGTACCGGCAAGACCCCTTGGGGTACTTTTGTGTCGGGCGAAGAAAACTGGTTTGGCTACTTTCACCGCGATGCCAAAGACGACGAGCGTCGTGGCAAAAGAGATCCGCAGGTTACCGGGCTGGTACGTTATGGACGCCCTGCAGGTGCTGCCAGCCGTCACGGTTGGGAAAGTGCCGGTGCCGACGATAAATATGTGCGCTGGAACAATGGCGCATTGGCTGCCAATGCGCGCGCAGATTATCGCAACGAAATGAACACTTTTGGCTATGTCGTCGAAATGGACGCATATGACCGCAAGCAAGTGGTGCGAAAGCGTACCGGCCTTGGTCGGTTTGCGCACGAAAGTGTCAGTTTTTCAAAGCCCGTCGCGGGCCAACCCGTCGTGGCCTATATGGGTGACGATGCGCGCAATGAATATATGTACAAGTACGTTTCTGCCGCCAAATGGGACGCTGCAGACGCGAACGCCAGCAACCGCCTGGCAGTTGGTGACAAATACCTCGACAAGGGCACTTTGTTTGTAGCCGTTTTCAAGGAAAACGGCACGGGCCAGTGGGTTGAGTTGTCCATGAATAACCCCATCGTGGCCGCAAACCCTGACTTCGAGTTCAAGTCGGACGCTGATATCGCCATCTTTACCCGCCTGGCCGCAGATGCGGTGAACGCCACCAAGATGGATCGCCCGGAGTGGGGTGGTATCAACCCCCGCAATGGCGAGTTTTATGTCACTTTGACCAATAACAGCAACCGATCCGTGGATGGTGATGCTGGCGTGGACGCTGCCAACCCTCGTTATTACGCAGACATGAAGGGGAGCAAGGAAAACAAAGGTAACGTGCACGGCCACATCATTCGCGTCGCACAAGGCAAGCCTTGGGAGACGGCATTCAAATGGGACATTTATCTGTTTGCATCTGAGGCCGATGCTGACAAAGCCAAAGTGAATCTGTCAAACCTGACTGACGAAAACGATCTTTCGTCCCCGGATGGTCTGGTTTTCAGTGAGGCTACAGGCTTATGCTGGATTCAGACAGATGATGGCGCCTACACCGATAAAACCAACTGCATGCTGCTGGCGGCCATTCCCGGCGCGGTTGGTGACGGTGGCAAGAAGACGCTGACCTACAAACGCCCAGATGGCAGCGAAAAGCGCGTGGACACCTATGTCGGAAAATCCCAGGCACCCAGTATCCTCAAGCGCTTTCTGGTGGGCCCCGTGGACTGCGAAATCACCGGTCTTTGCGAAACGCCTGACGGTAAAGCCATGTTTATCAACATCCAGCATCCGGGTGAAGGCACCAAGATGGCCGACGTCGGGAATACAGCCAAATACACCAGCCAGTGGCCTGCCAATGCGGGCTACGGGGCCGGCAAACGGCCTCGCTCAGCCACTATCGTCATTACCAAGAATGACGGTGGCCAGATCGGTAGCTAATCAGCAGCCCGTAGCCGGGAGTTAGCAATACCTCTCGGCATTTTCTTGAATTGTCACGCTACCGTCATAAATCTTTCTTACAGTCATGTTCGAGCTGTTCACAAAACCTTGTCAATTTTATTTAAAGGTAACTTATGAAAATCATCCTCAAAATGTCACTGATTTCTGTTCCAGCACTCGTTGCAATGTCATTTGCTTGCCTGGCTGGCGCGCAGGAAATCACCGGTGCCGGGGCCACTTTTCCCGCGCCCGTATACGCAAAATGGGCGGCAGATTACAACAAGGCTACTGGCGTCAAAATCAACTACCAGTCGGTCGGATCAGGCGCCGGCATCAAGCAGATTGATTCCAAAACGGTGGATTTTGGCGCATCCGATATGCCGCAAACGGATGAAGTCCTCAAATCCAAAGGCCAGTTTCAGTTTCCTACAGTAATTGGCGGCACCGTGCCGGTGATCAATATCAAGGGCATTGCGCCCGGCCAGATGAAGCTGGACGGCCAGGTGCTGGGTGACATCTTCCTTGGCAAGATTACCAAATGGGACGACCAGGCAATCAAGGCGCTGAACCCTGGCCTGACGTTGCCTGATGCTGCCATTGCACCTGTGCGCCGCGCTGATGGCTCCGGCACCACTTTTAACTTCACCAACTACCTGAGCCGCGTTCACCCCGAGTGGAAAGCCAAGGTCGGCGAGGGCACGGCTGTCAACTGGCCTGTGGGCGCAGGTGGCAAGGGTAACGAAGGTGTCGCAGCGTTTGTGAACCGCTTGCCCAACTCCATTGGGTATGTGGAGTATTCTTATGTCAAGCAAAACAAGATGACCTACACGCTGATGAAGAACCGCGATGGCGTGTTTGTGGCCCCCGATGATGAAACGTTCAAGGCTGCTGCTGCCGGTGCAGACTGGAACAAGTCATTTTTCCAGCTCATCACGAATCAGCCCGGCAAAAATGCCTGGCCCATCTCGACTGCGACGTTCATCCTGATGCATGTGAAGCAGGACAAGCCGGCCAATGCGATCGAAACATTCAAGTTTTTCACATGGGCTTACAAGAATGGTGACAAGATTGCGGCTGATCTGGACTACGTTCCCATGCCGGATAACGTGATCGGTGCGATTGAGAAAGCCTGGGGTCAAGTGACTGATGTTGCGGGCAAGCCGGTAGCCCTGAAGTAAGCGTTTGGTGACGGCGTCATCGGAAACGGAAGAGTAAGCGCGTGTCAACTACACTTCCGGCAAAAGAGATGCCGATTAATCAGCCTGCCCTTCCTTCCGGACGTGTAATGACCAAGTCTCCTCCGATGAAAGCGGCCCGTTCCGGGCCAATGGCGGATCGTATCTTTGGCTGGCTAGCCAAAGGTGCGGCCGTGTTTACGCTGGCGATGCTCATTGCCATTCTGGTGTCGCTCACCATCAGTGCCTGGCCTGCCATCAGTAAGTATGGTTTCGGTTTTCTCACCAGCACGACTTGGGACCCTGTGAAAGAGGACTTCGGTGGGCTGGTAATGATCTACGGCACGTTGATGACCTCCTTCATCGCGTTGCTCATTGCCGTACCGGTGAGTTTTGGCATCGCGCTGTTCCTGACCGAGATGTCACCGGCCTGGTTGAAGCGCCCGCTGGGAACCGCTATTGAACTGCTGGCTGCTGTGCCGTCCATTGTGTATGGGATGTGGGGCTTGCTGGTTTTCAGCCCGATTTTGTCGACTTATATCCAGCAACCGCTACAGGCGCTGTTTGGCGGTGTACCTTATATCGGAGCTTTGTTTTCAGGCCCGCCCGTGGGCATCGGCATCCTGTCGGCCGGCATTATTCTGGCCATCATGATCATCCCGTTCATTGCGGCTGTGATGCGTGATGTGTTTGAAGTGACGCCTCCCATGCTTAAAGAATCTGCCTACGCTTTGGGTGGCACCACCTGGGAGGTCGTCTCCCAGGTGGTTTTGCCTTACACCAAGGCTGGCGTTATCGGCGGCATCATGTTGGGTTTGGGGCGCGCCATTGGCGAGACCATGGCCGTGACCTTCGTGATCGGCAATTTCAATCAACTGGATTCCCTGAGTCTTTTTCAGGCAGCCAACAGCATTACCTCTGCACTGGCCAACGAGTTTGCTGAAGCTGGGGAGGGGCTCCATCAGGGAGCACTGATGTACCTTGGGCTCGTGTTGTTTTTCATTACATTTGTAGTGCTGACTTTGTCGAAAGTGTTGCTGTCGCAGTTGAAAAAGAACGAGGGAGCAAAAACATGACCACTGGAGACAGTTTGTCGCAGGCTGCAGCAATGCAAGAGGTCAGGCAGGCCAAATATGCACAGCGCAAGTTGGTCAACCGCATCGCATTGGCCCTGTCGCTTCTGGCGATGGCTTTCGGCCTGTTCTGGCTCTTCTGGATATTGTTTGAAACGGTTCGGCTCGGTGTGGGTGGTTTGACGCTAGCCACGTTGACCCAGATGACGCCTCCGCCAAACGATGATGGTGGCCTGGCCAATGCCATGTATGGCTCGTTCTTGATGGTGATGTTGGCCACGTTTGTGGGCACACCCATCGGCATCATGGCAGGCATTTACCTGGCTGAATTCGAGACCAAAGGCTGGCTGGCGACCGTAACGCGTTTCGTCAATGACATTTTGTTGTCGGCACCGTCCATCGTCATTGGTTTGTTCGTCTATGCTGTCATCGTGTCGCGCTTCAAGTCATTCTCTGGCTGGGCTGGCGTGATGGCTCTGGCACTGATCGTCATACCGGTGGTGATCCGGACTACAGAAAACATGCTGCAACTGGTTCCAGCCGGTTTGCGGGAGGCTGCTTATGCACTGGGAGCGCCAAAGTGGAAAGTCATTCTCAGCATCACGCTCAAGGCGGCCCGTGCTGGTGTTGTCACGGGGGTGATGCTGGCGATTGCCCGGATTGCTGGTGAGACGGCCCCTTTGTTGTTCACTGCCCTGAGCAATCAGTTCTGGACTTCCAGTCTTAGTGAACCGATGGCCAGTTTGCCTGTGACCATTTTCAAATTTGCCATGAGCCCTTACGAAAACTGGCAAAAGCTGGCCTGGGCGGGGGTCTTTCTGATCACGGTGACGGTACTGGGTCTGAACATCATTGCCCGGGTCGTCACCCGAGCTCGTTAACTGCAGTCACACCAGACCAACGCCGGCCACGAATCTAACAAGGAAAAAGATGAATACTGCTACGCCTGTCAAGGAGCACTCCAAAATTTCGGTCAGCAATCTTAATTTTTATTATGGCAAGTTCCATGCCCTGAAAGGTATCAACCTGGAGATTCCCGAGAAAAAGGTGACTGCCTTTATTGGCCCGTCTGGTTGTGGCAAGTCCACGCTGCTGCGTGTTTTCAACCGTATGTTCGAGTTATACCCGGAACAACGCGCAGAAGGTCAGATTCTGCTGGATGGCGAAGATCTGCTGACGAGCAAGAAGGATGTAGCACTGCTTCGCGCTAAAGTGGGTATGGTGTTCCAGAAACCGACGCCGTTCCCCATGTCGATCCATGACAACATTGCTTTTGGTGTCAAATTGTTTGAAAACCTGAACGCGACGGACATGGAGGAACGTGTTGAGTGGGCGTTGCGCAAAGCGGCACTCTGGAATGAAGTGAAAGACAAGTTGAATCAGAGTGGTTCAGGGCTATCTGGTGGTCAACAGCAACGTCTTTGTATTGCACGTGGCATAGCCATCAAGCCCGAAGTGTTGCTGCTGGATGAACCGTGCTCTGCACTGGATCCCATCTCCACGGCCAAAATTGAAGAACTGATTATCGAACTCAAGCACGATTACACCGTAGTCATCGTGACACACAATATGCAACAGGCAGCCCGCTGCAGTGACTACACGGCATATATGTACCTGGGGGATTTGATGGAGTTTGGTTCAACCGAGCAAATGTTCTTCAAGCCCTCACGTAAGGAAACAGAAGATTACATTACCGGCCGGTTCGGCTAAGGGAGCAGACATGCCTGAAAAACATCTTTCCACGCAGTTCGACAGCGAACTCAGCGCAGTTTCCACCCGGGTCATGGAGCTTGGGGGGTTGGTTGAATCCCAGATTCGCAATGCCATTTATGCGCTTTCGCAGTTCAGCGCTGAGGTAGCTAACCAGGTGACTGAAGCTGAAGCCCGGGTAAATGCAATGGAAGTGGAGATTGACCGCGAGCTGTCTTCCATCATTGGCCGGCGCCAGCCCACTGCACGTGATCTGCGGTTGCTGATAGCCATTTCCAAGACTACGGCGAATCTGGAACGTGTAGGTGACGAGGCTGAAAAAATTGCGCGAATGGTGAGATCCATCGTCAACAGCGGAGCGCCTCGCTCGTTGCCATCTTTGGAGTTGCGGGTGGCGTCAGACCTGGCATCCGGGCTGTTGCGCAAGGCGCTGGATGCGTTCGCACGACTGGATACTGCCGCAGCAGTTGCCATCCTGAAGGAAGATGACCTGATTGACAAGGAGTTCGACGGTTTCGTGCGCAAGCTGGTGACGTACATGATGGAAGACCCACGCATGATCTCCCCAAGTCTGGATCTGCTCTTTTTGGCCAAGGCTATTGAGCGTATTGGCGATCATTCGAAGAATATTGCAGAGTTCATCATTTACGTTGTCAAGGGTGAGGACGTTCGACACACGCCGATGGAGCAAATTGAATCCGTCGTGAAATGAGAAATCAACCGGGTGTTTTGATTGTGGAAGACGAGCCGGCAATCGCCGAGCTCATCGCAGTCAATCTTCGACACAACGGTTTTCGGCCGCTGTGGGCCATGGATGGTGCCATTGCTCAACGTGAGTTGGATAACGTCTTGCCGGATGTGATCCTGCTTGACTGGATGTTGCCGGGGGAAAGCGGCTTGTCGCTTGCCAGGCGCTGGCGGGCGGACGCGCGCATAAAAGGCGTTCCGATCATCATGCTGACAGCGCGTGGGGACGAAATGGATCGGGTCGCGGGCCTTGATGCTGGGGCGGATGATTACATTGCCAAACCCTTTTCGACCAAGGAGCTTCTGGCAAGAGTTCGTGCTGTGTTGAGACGGCGCACGCCCGAGCGCGCCGCAGTGGTTGTTTCAGTAGGTGCCCTGTCACTTGACCCGGCGACCTATCAGGCAAGCTTTAACGAGCAGTTACTGAAGCTTGGTCCCACGGAATTCAAGTTGCTCCACTATTTGATGAATCACCCCGAGCGTGTACATAGCCGGCCGCAATTGCTTGACAAGGTTTGGGGTGATCACGTGTTTATCGAGGAACGTACGGTCGATGTGCATGTGAAGCGCCTGCGTGAAGCTCTTGGTGCAGCGGGGCCCATGATCGAAACCATCCGTGGCGCAGGCTATCGGCTGACGGCGCAACCTAGGCCTATAGTGACATCATCAGTCCAGGCTCATCACGCCTGACGACCTTTTGCATGACGCAGGTTTTCCTTGTGTCATGATCCATCATGCTTTGGCGTTTCGTTTCCTTTATTTCCAGTCAACTTGTAGTAGGCGCTCTGGGCTGGTATGTCGCCCCCGTGTCCAATCAGGCCTTTTGGTTGGTGGCTGGTGTTGTACTTGGAAGCTTGATCTGGTTTGCTGTTGACTTTGCGCGTGGTGTCAAACTTCTGGAGTGGCTGCGCGCTGGTGATGTGTCCGATGGTGTGATGGCCCACGGCTTGTGGGGTGAAGTTTCGGACCGAACGCGCAGACTGGTGCGGTTGCGGGAACGACAAACACTGGAAAGTGAAAATCGTTTGAATGATTTCCTGGCTGCGCTGCAAGCCTCCCCCAACGGAGTTGTGCTGCTCGATGCCCAGGGGCGTATCGAATGGTTCAATCAAACCGCGACCGAACATTTCGGTTTTGAACCGCAACGAGACTTGCTGCAGCATTTCGGAAACCTGGTGCGTGACCCTGGTTTTGCCACGTACTTTGCTGGCAATGATTATCAAGACGGTGTAATGATGCCTGGTCGCGCCAGCACGGCCTCCCGACCTGTCACGCTTGCCGTCCACTTGCACCCTTATGGCGATGGGCGCAGTCTTTTGCTTTCACGTGATATCACGGCCGTGGAGCAAGCTGAAGCGATGCGCCGGGATTTTGTGGCGAATGTCTCTCACGAAGTCAGAACGCCGTTGACAGTACTCGGTGGTTTTGTTGAAACTTTGCAGACTCTCCAGCTGGACGAATCTGACCGGCAACGTTATCTGGCTCTGATGGCTCAGCAAGCGGATCGCATGCAGACATTGGTAAAGGATTTGCTCACCCTGTCGCGCATTGAGGGCAGTCCATTGCCGGGGCTGGATGAACGTGTGTCTGTTTCCACATTGATGCAGCAGGTCGAATCGGAGGCTCGTGCACTATCTGGTCTCGTTAATCAAAGCCCGGGAGTTGCGCAGACGTTGGGTTTTTCTTGCACGTCGAATCGGGAGTTGCTGGGTGTTTCTCCGGAACTGCTGAGTGCGATGAGCAATCTGGTTGGAAACGCCATTCGTTATACACCGGCCGATGGGGAGGTCCAGGTCATTTGCAGGGATGATTCCGAGGGACGCCTGGTGTTCTCGGTTCAGGACACTGGGCCCGGTATCGCGCCAGAGCACATTCCGCGGCTAACCGAACGTTTCTATAGGGTTGACCGAAGCCGTTCGCGTGAAACCGGTGGAACCGGGTTGGGATTGGCCATTGTGAAACACGTTGCACAGCGCCACGGGGCAGAGCTGAAAATTGATAGCACCCCGGGACAGGGATCCACTTTCACAATCATTTTTCCTGCGAGCCGGGTCTCTGCCGCCCAGGGTACTACGAAGATTGCTTAAGGCGAATATCCAGCCTTGCGTCGGAACAGATACAGGTTACCTTCGCGGTCTGCGGGATGGCGAACTGTACTGTCAAGCAGCCAAAGCTTCATGTTGACGACAGTCGAAAGGCTGCCCAGGGCATCACGCTCGACAAACAACCATGGGCAGCGAGTTGCGGCCCCTGCGGGCTCCATCTTCAGCTGGCCGTAAAACTGCAACGCAGCGATGCGGTTCCTGTTCAAGCCATGAGCCGCTACACAGGATGGCGATTCGACAATGGCGATGATGCGCTGAGCCAACGGTACGTCGCCGCGAACATAGTTCAGCAAAGGCATCCACAGGGTAGTGAGCAACAGCCAGCAAAGCACTGCTCCACCAGCAGGCAATACGAGACTTTTCCAGATCGCTGCGCGATGCCGTCCCACACGCCATTTGACCAACCAGACCCAGGCGAAGGTAGCAAGCAGGGCAATGACGAAAGGAGCAAAAGAAAAGCTGTGCTCAAAACCCGGCGCTAGGCGGGCCACGTTGGCTGCAGGTTGCTTGGGCATACCTGTCTGCATCGCGAGCCAGATGATCCAGATGATGAGTGCGCAGCCTGAGAAGAACAGCAATGTGAACCAGTCGATCAGTGCTGACACGCTGCGCCCCAAGGTTGGGAGAGAGAACGCCGCCAGAGCAGCGAGAGCGGGCAAAGCCAGCAGGAGGGAGCGGTCGGTCGATGCCGTAGCGATGGTGGTGCCCACCGAAACTGCGACAAACCATAATGGCAAGCTGAGATGCAGACTCGGGTTCCTGCTCCCGAGCTGGCGCCGCCAACGCCAAAGCGTCCAGCAGATCAACGGCCAGGCTGGCCAGGTAAACCAGAGCAGCAACCGACCAACACTTTTCCATTTGGTGACGCTCAGATCAGACAGTTCAATGCGCCAGTGCCACAGGTCCAACAGGGTAGCCAGCAAAGTAGCACTCGCCGTGAATATCACCATGCCTGCCACGCGGCACCGGGCGACAGATGGTTGGTCTGTCACCCTCCACTGATCGGCCCCGTAAGCCACGGCTCCCCCGACGCCAAAAAGAACAGCCATGGCAGGTGCGCCGGACAGGGACAGTCCGGCCAAACCGGTGGCGCCAGCTATCAGTGGCAATATGGTCCGATAGGGGAGTGCTGCAAAAGCAAAAAAACACAGAGATGTAAAACACAGTTGCGCCAGGGCAGGGGTTGTTTCATGGGAAAGTTGAGCCAATCCGAGGCAGGCAATAAAAGCCAGCAGGCCCCCATCTGCTAGGGCCCGGGCGTAGTCCGGCGGCGATGCCTCGCCTCCAAAAGCGAATGCCACCGGCTGTGCCGTGGGGTTTCTCGCCAGGTAATAGGTTGCGTACCAAGTTGCCAGCATGGCCATACCCAACATCACGCCAAAAGGTATGCGGACCGCAAAGTCAGGCGGTATTCCACTGGGAGCAAACCGCATTGCCCAGGCACCCAGCCAATAGGGCAACAGTGCATCCACTTCAGGGTTCAAGTCCATGAGTTTTGGAGAGAACCAGTCAGCACCGGCCTGCAACAGACCGGTCATGTATCCGAAAGCGGTGATGTCGGCATTGCGCCATGGCTCCCGACCTATGAATCCAGCCAGTACGTAGCTAATGGCCAGCAGCAGCAAAGCCGCGCGAGGCAGACGACGAACCGACCCTTGGGCAACGATGGCGGGTGTTGGGCGATTCACGGGGAGGTTGGACTGCAGTGAAGCAAAAAAAAGCAGCTCGGTATCCCCGGCTGCCTCTCTTGCCTGAATCAGGTGCCAGGTTACTTGGCTGCCACTTTGCCAAAACGGTTACGGAACTTTTCGACACGACCACCCATGTTGTCCACGGACTTTTGCGTGCCGGTGTAGAAAGGATGTGATTCGCTGGAGGTATCCAGCTTGTACAACGGCAACTCACGGCCGTCTTCCATCTTGATCATTTCCTTGGTGTTCGCGCACGAACGGGTCACAAACTTGAAGTTGTTGGACAAATCCACAAAACAAACTTCGCGGTAATTGGGGTGAATGCCTTCTTTCATGATTTCCCTAATGTGTCAGTTGCGGCAGCCAAGCCAGACCCTCTGGCGCACTTTCCGCGAAAAGTCCACCATTATAGCGTGGTAAATAGAGCAATGGATGATTTCGTCATGAAGACGGCTTACCCCACATCGCCGAGGGGTTGCCATGGGACAGCCGAATCTCCGCTTATCCACCCCGGCGCATCATGTCGAAGAACTCGCTGTTGGTCTTGGTGGCCTTCATTTGCTTGAGCACCATTTCCATGGCTTCGATTTCGTCCATGTTGTAGAGAAACTGGCGCAGGATACGTGTTTTTTGCAGGATTTCCGGCTGTAAGAGCAATTCTTCCCGGCGCGTGCCGCTGCGGTTGAGCTGGATCGAAGGGAAAACACGTTTTTCATATAAACGGCGATCCAGGTGGATTTCTGAGTTGCCAGTGCCCTTGAATTCTTCAAAAATCACTTCATCCATGCGGCTACCGGTATCGACTAATGCAGTGGCAATGATGGTGAGCGAGCCACCTTCTTCCACATTGCGAGCGGCACCCAGAAAGCGCTTGGGGCGTTGCAGGGCATTCGCATCTACACCGCCTGTCAAGACCTTTCCGGAGGAGGGAACAACGTTGTTGTAGGCGCGTGCCAAGCGGGTGATGGAGTCCAACAAAATCACAACGTCTTTCTTCAGTTCAACCAGACGTTTGGCACGCTCTATGACCATTTCGGCCACGTGCACGTGACGTGCAGCGGGCTCATCAAATGTTGAAGCAATTACCTCGCCCTGCACGGTACGCTGCATTTCGGTTACTTCCTCGGGGCGCTCGTCGATGAGCAGGACCATCAGATAGCTTTCCGGATAGTTGGCCGAGATGGCGTGGGCGATGTGCTGCATCATCACCGTTTTGCCGCTCTTGGGCTGGGCGACGATCAGGGCACGCTGGCCTTTGCCGATGGGGGCGATAATGTCGATCACGCGCCCGGTGATGTTCTCGTCACTCTTGATATCCTGCTCCAGGCGCATTTGTAGCTTGGGGAACAAAGGCGTCAAGTTCTCGAACATGACCTTGTGCTTGTTGCTTTCGGGGGGGCCGCCGTTGACCTTGTCGAGCTTGTTGAGGGCAAAGTAGCGCTCCCCGTCCTTTGGGGTGCGGACTTCACCTTCAATCATGTCACCGGTGTGCAGATTGAAGCGGCGTACCTGGCTGGGGCTGATATAGATGTCGTCTGTAGACGCGGTATAGCTGGTGTCCGGGCTGCGCAGGAAGCCAAAGCCATCTGGCAGAATTTCCAGCACACCGTCGGCAATGATCTGCTCGCCAGTGCGGGCACGCTTTTTGATAATCGCGAACATCAGTTCCTGCTTGCGCATGCGACCAGTGTTTTCAATCTCAAGTTCTTCGGCTTGCTTGAGGACTTCTGACACGTGCAGTGCCTTGAGTTCGTTTAAATGCATGGAGGTGACCCCGTAGGGCAGTTGGCTGAAAATCGTAAAAGTGACGAAAATCAGGGGGATTTGGCAAGAGGCAAGACGGGGATCTTTGCCTCACAGTTCTAAACCGGAAACTCGAACTATTTCTCAGGTTGTAACCCGACGATCACCTTTGATTATGACAGGAAAAAAAGCGGTTGAAAAACCATATTGCTGCTGCTTTGGGGCATTGAGGGCGGCAATGGGCAGTGGCTTGGTTAGAAAAGGTATTCCCCGCGACGGTGCGAGTTGAGAGTTGATCTGACGAAGCACAGTTTTGCCGAATTTCGCAGAAGTCGGGCTATGGAGTTGCGTGTTTTCTGATTTCTGGCCGGGTGAGGTATATCAGAAGCGCGCTAGCGGGCGAAATAGCGCACCACAAATACCAGCAAAGTTCCCAGAACCATGAAAAATGCAATTTTTGCCAATGAGATACCCGGCTCGGGATGTGGTTTGGGGCGGTTCCCGACTATCGGTCCCAAACCGGATGGGATCGTGTTGATTGGCCCCAGCAGGGAGGGTATCGTGGTGTCGTTTTCCATTGTCGTCCTGTTGTAGTCGGCCAGATCTTTGTCTGCGTATCGCAAATTCTAATGACTTACCCTGATGGCTGCAGCAATCTTCAAGCGGTTTCTACCAAATATTTCAGGGTGATTTCACCGGCATGCTTGCCACTGGCCAGACAGGTCGTCAGCAGATAGCCACCGGTTGGAGCCTCCCAATCCAGCATTTCACCGGCGCAAAAAACGCCCGGCAACACATTCAGCATCAGACGGCCATTCATCGCCTCGAACGACACGCCGCCGGCGCTGCTGATAGCCTCTTCAATCGGACGGGCAGCATTTACACGAATGGGTAATGTCTTGATGAATCCAGCCAGTTTGGCCACATCGGAAAAGTCGGCCTTTGAAAGTACCTCGTACAGAATGGCTGCCTTGATGCCGTCAATACCCAGCCGGCTTTTGAGGTGGCTGGACAGCGAGCGTGATCCGCGGGGATGGGTCACCTCCGCCAGCACCCGCCCGGTCGAAAAATCGGGCAACAGGTCCAGATGAAACGTGGCGTCGCCTTTCGTGACGATGTCGTCGCGCAACAGGCTCGAAGCCGCATAGATCAGACTGCCTTCAACGCCGGTTGCCGTGGCCACGAATTCACCCCGGCGCTCAAACCGCTGGCCTTGGGCGTTCGTGAATTGAATGGCGACCGATTTGAAGGGCTGGCCCGCAAAGCGGCTGCTGAAATGCTCGCTCCAGCCACCCGCCACGTCAAAGCCGCAGTTGGACGGTCGCAGTGGCGCCACCGCAACGCCGCGCGCGGCCAGCAGCGGCACCCAGGCGCCATCCGACCCCAGACGCGCCCAGCTGCCGCCGCCCAATGCCAGCACCACGGCGTCTGCCTGCGCCGTGACCTCACCACCTGGCGTTTCAAATTTCAACTGCGTGCCTGCTACGTCATCAGACTGCCAGCCCGTCCAGCGGTGCCGCATGTGAAAGCGCACGCCCTGCCCGGTTTCGGGATGCCGCAAGCGGTGCAGCCACGCGCGAAGCAAGGGTGCGGCTTTCATGTCTGTGGGGAACACGCGCCCGGACGTGCCCACAAAGGTGTCCACGCCCAGCGTCTTCGCCCAGTCACGAACCTGCGTGGCGCCAAAGGTCACCAGCAACGGTTCGATCTGCTCGCGCCGGGCGCCAAAACGGGTTATAAAAATATCGGCAGGTTCGGAATGGGTCAGGTTCAAACCACCCTTGCCAGCCAGCAAAAACTTGCGGCCTACCGAGGGCATGGCGTCATACACATCGACGGACACACCCGCGCTGCAGAGCACATCGGCCGCCATCAAACCAGCGGGGCCACCGCCCACCACAATCACTTTTTTCATTCGTTTCCTGAACCGATATGTCTATTGCTTGTTTGTCACGCGGGCAGTTGCACCAGTTCGCCATGGCCCGTGAGGAACGCCGCCTTCACGGTGGCATCCGGGTAGATGGCCTGCACCGCATCGCGGTAGTTTTGCAGCTGGGCCACCAGCTCCGGCTCGTCCTGGGGGGCGTGGGCCGATTTGTAGTCCAGCACCCACCAGTCCAGCGTGTCCTTGCGTTGCACCAGGCGGTCCAGCCGCAGCGGCTCACCCTGGTACATCAACTCCACTTCATTCTCCTGCCAGCCGAC
>JBJOPS010000062.1:0-27134 GCA_046050465.1 Pseudomonadota bacterium
TTGGCATTGCCGGTAAAAACCATGAAATCAGGGTGAGTGGCCTGCATGAGAGTCCCAGCAAATGATTAACGTTGAAGCCTGTACGTCTGACGTATTTGGCAGGGGAGGAAGGATTCGAACCTTCGCATGCTGGAATCAAAATCCAGTGCCTTAACCAACTTGGCGACTCCCCTACACGGGCTGGCAGCTTGCGCTACCTGCCGAAACTACTTGCTGGCCGCCCATCCCGACAAGGGATGCGTTGCCAGACTCTGGCACAACCTGACCTGAAAACCGCCTGGCGGTGCGCTCAAGTCAATATCATGCGGGATTGGTGCAAATACCGCGCTTCCAGAGCCAGTCATCCGGGCATTCAGTCCGCGCGATTCAAGCCATGAAAGGGCTGAATGGACGCCGGGGCAGAGCCGCTGGGCAACCGGCTGCAGGTCGTTCCGGCCAAAACTGAAAATGTTTGAGTCGAAGGCGTTTGCAGCAAAGCCTGAAATTATAGCGGTTTTGGTGTCGCGTTTGAGTTCCGGGTCCGAGAAAATCAGTCGGGTTTCCAATCCATCGGGTGGTTTGACAACAACATAACGGCCTATTGGCAGCTCCAGCGGCGTCATGATCTCGCCAATGCCTTCCACCCAGGCATTGCGGCCGCGCACAAAAAATGGGACATCAGCGCCCAGCGAAAGCCCAATCTGCGCCAGTGCCTCAACCCCCAGTTTCAGTTGCCAGAGCTGGTTGAGCGCCAGCAGCGTGGACGCCGCGTCCGACGATCCTCCTCCCATACCGGCTTGGGCGGGAATGCGTTTGCTGACCATGATGTGGGCGCCCAGCGGCGTTGAACTGTGCATTTTCAAGGCGTGGGCAGCCCGAAGGATCAGGTCGTTTTCTGGCAATACCACGTCCAGGTCCTCACGGCTGATCTGGCCATCCGTACGCAATTCAACATGCAGCGTATCGCACCAGTCGATCAGCATGAAGGCGGACTGCAGCAGGTGATAACCGTCTTCCCGGCGGCCCGTGATGTGCAGAAAAAGGTTGAGTTTGGCGGGAGCCGGAATGTCGTAAATTGCTTTCATGTTCGACTTGTGCCTTATTGACCTTATTGATCCAGCACCAGTTTCAGCTCGGCTGAGGGTAGGGGTGCCGTGCGCCGTGCTGTTACCCTGCCATTGGCAAGCTGCGTTAAATCCGCCTGCCAGCCATCGGTTGGCGTTGCGACACCCGCCAGCCAGTCGAACAGGCTGGCAATCGGAATGGTGGCCCCGGTGGCTTGCAGGGCCAGGGCATCCAGTGAGTCAAATGACCGTATCTCGCCATTGCTGCGAAGAAGCGCTGACTGCGGGGACCAAGTGAGTATGGCCAGCGTGGTTCCAATGGGGGTGAAGAGCACCAGTTCGCCGGCAGCCGCGGCGCCAGTCAATTCAAACGCGGCCGCAAACGACTGCGGTGGATCAGAATCAACCCGCAGAGCCAGGCGCCCTTGCCACGCATTTTTAGTGCCGTTTTGGCCTGTAGCCCTCGTCGGATATGCGCAACCAGCTATTAAAAATATAGCAAATACGATTAAGCCGCAAGCCAGTCTCCGAGACCCGTTCACAGTTTTACACGCAGACGTTTCAGGGTTTCCAGCAGGGTTTCGTTCTCGGCGTTGAGCTGTGTGCCTTCCTTCCAGATGGCAATCGCCTGGTCCCGCTTGCCCTGACTCCAGAGCACCTCACCCAGGTGGGCGGCAATTTCAGCATCCGGCTTTTGTTTGAAGGCACCTTGCAGGAGGCGTTGCGCTTCGGCTTTGTTACCCATGCGGAACTCAGCCCAGCCCAGACTGTCAGTGATAAACGGGTCGCCGGGGGCAAATTCAAGCGCTTTCTGGATCAGTTTTTTGGCTTCTGGCAGGCGCACGTTGCGGTCCGCCAGCGAATAACCCAGCGCGTTGTACGCGTGGTGGTAGTCGGGTTTGGCGGCTATCACGCCTCTGAGCAAACGCTCCATTTCATCCAGGCGTCCCAGTTTTTCGGCCAGCATGGCCTGGTCGTAAACGAACTCAAGGTCTTTGGGATAGCGGGTCGTCGCATCCACCAGAAGATCGTAGGCCGTCTGGTTCTGTTTGCTGTCCCGCAGTAACTGCACTTCTGCAGCCAGCTTGGCGCGTACTTCTTCCGGATTGCGTTGCGGAAGGTTTTTCAGCAGTTTGCGACCTTCCTCCAGTTTTCCCTGTCGCGCCAGGATGCTGGCTCGCCGCGTCTGGGCGCGAATCATGTCTTCTGCGCTGTCAATTCTGGAAAGCCATTGTTCGGCCTGCGCATAGTCCTTGCGCTGTTCGGCAATCTGCGCGAGCAGCAGATAGGCCTGTGTCAGCCCGCGGCCGCTTTCGGCAGCATCCGGTGCAGCCTTCGCGGCTGAGGCCAGTTCAATGTATCGTTTCAAGGACTTTTCGGCGGCGGCAGGCTTGTTGTCCTGAAATTCAAGCGAACCGCGCACCAGCCAGGCCGGGCTGTATTCGGGTTTTTCTGTCGTTATGCGTTGCAACTGTTCGGCAGATTCGGCATAACGCTGTGCGTCGAGCAGCGTTCGGGCGTAATCCATGCGCACTTCGTAGCGGGGGGTGCCGTCCAGGTATTTTTTGACAATGGCCTCCGCCTGCGGTGTCTTGGGGCTGATCATCAACAGTGCCAGCAGGGCCGGGCCCTCATCCAGCGGCGAGAGTGCCTGTGCACGCGTTGCGGCCTCCATCGCACCAGCTGTGTCACCGTTTTCCAGTCGCATGCGTCCCATGGTTGTCAGTGCTGCAACTCCCACATTGGGCGGGCTGAGGTAGTCAGCCAGAACCTGCTCAACTACAGAGGCGGCAAGTTTTTTGTCGGTAGCGCGTGAAAAGAAACGGGGGATGGTCGAGATGACGGCGGGACGGTCTTTGGGGTCTGTTGCGGCCAATTCCCGCTTCAGGGGCTCCACAGTTTCACCAATCCGGTTCAACCCGACCAGTATTTGAAGCAGGAAAGTGTTGGCCTCCCGAGAATTGGGCAGGGCCTGCCGCCAGGCGCGAGCCGCCTGCAGCGCCGACTCCCCCTGCCGAGCTTGCAGAGCAAGTTCGACGGCGCGCTGGTACAGCTTGGCGTCATTGGCTTTTCGGGCTGCATCCAGCATCCGGGAATAGGCCGCCCCGGGTTCCCCGCCCTGCGCATTGAGCTCCCCCAGCAAAATTTGGTAGAAAAGAATCTTGTCCAGCGCGGAATTGACCGGTTCCGCAGACTCCGGTTCTTTCGTTTGAGCGCTTGCGCCCAGCGCACATGCAAGCAATAAGGCGGATGCAAGTGACTGGATTTGTCGTTGGGTTCTTGGCATCGGGCCATAATAATCCAAGCCAGACCTGAATGCCCCACCATGCCTGAATTGCCGGAAGTTGAAGTTACCCGACTGAGTTTCGCCTCTCAAATTGCTGGTGCAAGGGTGAAGTCCATGCAAATGGGCAAGCCATTGCGGTGGCCACTAGGCTGCCTTCCCGGGCAATTGGCAGGGCGTACGGTCCGAGGTGTTCGCCGACGTGGCAAATACCTGTTGCTGGATCTGGACCAGGGCCTGTTGCTTGTCCATCTGGGCATGTCAGGCAGCTTGAGCTACGCGCCCCAGGGGCGGGCTTTGCCCCCCCTCGGCGTTCACGACCATTTTGAGTTGGTGACGAATTCGGGAACCCTACGTCTGAACGACCCCAGACGTTTTGGGGCTGTCATATTTACCGATAGTGAAGGCACCGCGGTCGCGCGCAAGCTTTTGGGGCGCCTCGGGATGGAACCTCTGTCAGACGACTTTGACCTGTCGGTTTTTCACGCCGGGCTGAAACGTCGTTCTGCCCCCATTAAACAGGTGCTCCTGGCAGGTGACCTGGTGGTTGGCGTGGGCAATATTTATGCCTCGGAAACCCTGTTTCGGGCCGGGATCAGGCCCACACTGAAAGCATCGAAATTGAGTCTTCCGCGTGCCGCCAGGTTGCGTGAAGCGGTCAGGACGGTACTGGCACGGGCAGTGGAGCAAGGGGGCAGCACCTTGCGCGATTTTTCCAGTACCGACGGCCAGGTGGGTCACTTTCAACTCGAAGCCATGGTGTACGGACGGGCTGGCCAGCCCTGCAAAGTATGCGGAACTGCTGTCAAAAACATACGCCAAGGCCAGCGATCGACCTTTTTTTGCTCCAAATGCCAGAAAATGTGAGAGTCGCGACTATATTGAAAAATTACTGGGGGCATCTTGGGTACTTCATTTAACGAACAGTTTGATCAACATGGCACGTGGCGACGTGAGTTCGCACTTCGTCTGAAGCTGTTGGCTGAGTGGATGAAGGATCATGACCTGCTGGATGCCGCTGTTGAAGAGCGGCTCAAGCGGCTGGAGGCCCAGGTCCGCTCGGACAAGGTGATGGTCGCCTTTGTGGCGGAGTTTTCCCGCGGCAAATCCGAGCTGATCAACGCGATGTTTTTTGCGGGTTATGGTCGCAGGATCATGCCCGCCAGCGCCGGTCGCACGACCATGTGCCCGACCGAAATGGCTTACGACGCCGAAGTGCCGCCCTGCCTGCGTCTGCTTCCCATCGAGTCCCGTCTGCAGCCGCAAGCCCTGATGGAGTGGCGCATGGCGCCAGAGAAGTGGACGCGCATTGATCTGGATGTGAATGATCCTCACCAGCTGGCTGCTGCGCTTGAAAAGGTCGCCGAAACCCGGCGCGTTACTCAGGACGAAGCCAGAGCGCTGGGTTTCTGGCACAACCAGTCGCCTGAAGACAACCCCATGGTTGACGCACAGGGCATGGTTGAAGTGCCTAAGTGGCGTCATGCACTCATCAATATTGCCCATCCTTTGCTCAAGCAAGGCTTGGTGATTCTGGATACACCAGGGCTCAATGCCATCGGCGCAGAGCCGGAACTGACCGTCAGTTTGATCCCGCAAGCGCATGCTGTGGTGTTTATTCTGGGTGCTGACACCGGTGTGACCAAATCAGACCTGACCATCTGGCGCGAGCACCTGATCACTGAATCCGCTGATACCACCGACGCCCGTCTGGTGGTGCTGAACAAGATTGACACGCTGTGGGATGAGTTGAGCTCACCCGAGCAGGTGCAGGCGCAGATCGACCGCCAGCGCCTGTCGACTGCTGAAATTCTGGGTATTCCCAAGAATCAGGTGATTGCCGTGTCGGCGCAAAAAGGGCTGGTAGCCAAAGTAACAGATGACTTGGCACTCCTTCAGAAGAGTTGCCTGCCGATACTGGAAGACGCGCTGGGTCGCGGCATCATGGGCAAGCGCCAGAAGATTCTGGGAAGCGCTGTTGCCACGGGCATTGCAGAGTTGCGTGCAGAGACAGGACGTGTGATCAACATTCGGCGCCGCGATCTGGCTGACCAGATGATGGAATTGAAGGGTTTACAGGGCAAGAATGCCTCCGTCATCCGGCACATGCGAACCCGCATTTCCCAGGAGCAGGCGGAGTTTGATCTGGGTGGAGCCAAGATTCACGCGGTGCGTTCGGTGCATCTCAAGCTGTTGCGGGAAGTGTTCGGCATGCTGGGCTCAACCACGCTGAAAGCCGAAATGACTCAGCTGACTTCTGCACTCCATCAAAAAGGGCTCAAACTGGGCGTGAAGAAGGCCTATGGTGAAACCTTTGGTCGCCTGCGCGAAGGCCTGCAGAAGGTCCAGTCGACCTGCGCTGAAATTCAGGCCATGCTGAGCGCCACGTTCAAGCAGCTCAATGCGGAGTATGGTTTCTCGCTTCAGGTACCTGCAGAGCCCCCCATGACGCGCTATCTGCGCGATCTGGATCTGGTGGAGCGCAGCCACCTGCAGTACCTGGGTGTTGGCAATGCGTTCCGGCTAGCCCAGCCTGAATTTGCTGACCGGCTCGTACGCGCCCTTTCCACACGCTTGCGCACGGTTCACGAAACCGCGCTGGGTGATGTAGAGCTCTGGAGCAAGTCCGCTGCGGCGCAGCTTGACGCCCAACTGCGTGAGCGGCGCCGCAATTTCAGCCGCCGTATTGAGGCGATTGACCGCATTCAACAGGCAGCCGGTGGGCTGGTTGACCGGATTCAGGAAATCCAGCATCAGGAGGGCACGCTCAATCAGCTGGATGGGAAACTGTCCGAGTTGACCACTTACCTGATTGACTCCCAGACGCCCCGTCACCCCGAGGTTGTTTCGGCTCTCGAACGGGTTTGATCCGCATGACGGCGGATCTGGCCACCCGGGTGGTGCGCTGGCAGGAATCCTATGGCAGGAACAATTTGCCATGGCAGAACACGCGGGATCCTTATCGCGTGTGGTTGTCCGAAATCATGTTGCAGCAGACACAGGTTGCAACTGTCAAGGATTACTATGCCCGGTTCCTCGCGCAGTTTGCTGACATCATCGAGCTGGCCGCTGCCGATCTTGATGACGTGCTGGCGCTGTGGAGCGGGTTGGGCTACTACAGCCGGGCGAGAAACCTGCATCAGTGCGCGCTCCGGATCGTGACGGTTCATGGCGGTGTTTTCCCACAATCAGCTGAAATCCTGCAGACGCTGCCAGGTATCGGGCGGTCTACTGCAGCGGCGATAGCCTCCATCTGTTTTGGTCAGCGCGTAGCGATACTGGACGGCAACGTGAAACGCGTTTTGGCCAGAGCACTGGCGTTTGATGCTGATCTGGCCACAGCCGCGAGTACGCAAACTCTTTGGGAGCAGGCGGAAAAACTGTTGCCAGTAACCGACCTGAGCCAGACCATGCCGCGTTACACCCAGGGCCTGATGGATCTGGGCGCCACCGTTTGTGTAACCCGCAAACCGGATTGCGATGCGTGCCCATTGGCTGGAATCTGTGTTGCCAAACGCATGGGCACGCAGTTGCAGTTCCCCATCAAGTCAAGAAAGCCCAAGCACAGCGTGCAGACCATCTGGCTTTTGTGGGCCCAGGCCGGCGATGGCTCCGTGTGGTTGAGCAAGCGACCCACTCCGGGTATCTGGGCCGGGTTGTATTGCTTCCCCCTGTTTGATGACTTGCCAACACTGGAAGCTGCAGTTCCCGCGCGGTATCGCACGGATCTTGAAGCCGGCGTCGTCGTGAAACATGTGTTGACGCACAAGGATCTCTATTTGCATCCCGTCAAGGTTCAGCTCCCTGACAGTTCAATGAAGACTGGAGGTGGTGTTTGGGCAAAACCGGGTCAGTGGTCTGGGATGGGGCTGCCAGCCCCCATTCGAAAGTTGCTGGTGAGCCAGCCATGAAAGCAGGCTGAAAGGCACTTTCAGCCGGACTGAAGGACGCTGTCCAGTGCATCGAGCTCGCGATGTCGTTTGAGCGTGACCCATTTGTCGCCGAACCCGGTGGCAAGACGTTCAACGAGGTATACCGAGCGGTGTTGCCCTCCCGTGCAGCCAATAGCCACAGTGACGTAACTCCGGTGGTCTGCCGCCATCATGGGAAGCCACTCGGCCAGAAACCGCTGTATGTGCAAGTACATCCTGACGACTTCCGGTTGCTCTTCAAGAAACCGGGCAACCGGTTCATCGCGGCCCGTCAACGCTTTGAGATCCGGGTCGTAATGCGGATTGGGAAGCATGCGTACGTCAAACACATAGTCGGCGTCACCCGGGATGCCGCGCTTGAACGCAAAAGATTCGAAGACCAGGGTGAGCTGGTCGCTGCGTGATGAAATGACGGTTTTGACGTAGCCTTGCAATTGAGACGGTCGAATGATGCTGGTGTCAATGACATGGGCGTTTTCACGCAAGTCGGCGAGCAATTCACGCTCAAGTTCAATGGCGTCCACCAGGGCCCGACGGAAGTCCTTCGCTGACCCGTGTGGCTCGGACTGTGACAGGGGATGCTTGCGGCGTGTCTCGGAATATCGGCGCACCAGTGTCCCGGTCATTGACTCCAGAAAAAGTGACTTCACTGCAATGCCCTGGTCGCGAAGCTTCTTTAGCAGCTCGGGCACCAGATGCAGGGACGTCGCGCTGCGCACATCCATGGCGATGGCCACACGGAGAGCCCGGTGCTGTTGCTCCAGTTCGACAAATGGCAACAGCAACTCAGGTGGCAAGTTGTCTACACAGTAAAAGCCGGTATCTTCCAGCGCATTCAGTGCGACGGATTTTCCGGACCCGGACATGCCGGTGATCAGCACGATTTCCATGGAATCAGGCGCGGGGTTGAAGCATTTCTTTCGCGTGCGCGAGGGTTGTGCTGGAGAGGTGTTCGCCTCCAAGCATCCGGGCGATCTCGGCAACCCGTTGCTCCCCCAGCACGCTGGACACGGTGCTATGAACGCTTTTACCGAGGGCCTGTTTTGCAACAACCAGATGGTGATCAGCGCACGCTGCAACTTGGGGCAAATGCGTGACGGTCAAGACCTGGCGGTCCAGACCGAGCTGCTTCATCAGGCGACCGACGGTCTCGGCTACGGCTCCGCCCACACCGGAGTCAACCTCATCAAAAATCAGGGTCTGCGCAGTGCCTAGCTGGCTGGTAGTGACAGCAATGGCCAGCGCGATCCGCGACAACTCCCCGCCGGAGGCCACCTTGCTGACGGGCCTGGGTGTGCTGCCGACGTGGCCGGCTGCCAGGAATGACACTTCTTCCAGACCGTACTGCAGGGGTTGGGGCAGTTTTTCCAGAGCCACTTCAAACCGGCCACCCTGCATGCCCAGTCCCTGCATGGCCTGGGTGATGGCCTTCGAAAGCAAGGGGGCGGCTTTGGCACGCGCCTTGGCAATGGCTTTTGCCTCGACAAGATAGGCGTCATGGGCCTGCTTTTCCGAGCGTTCCACGGCTGCCAGGTCTGCTGCTGCTTCCAGCCTCGCCAACTCTTCTTTCCAGTCGGCCAACAATGCCGGCAAATCGGCGGGCGCACGTTTGTAGCGCCGTGCCAGAGACACCCACAAGGCCATTCGCTCATCCAGTTGGGCCAGACGCTCGGGATCCAGGTCGGTGCGCCGAAGATAGGCGCGAAGTGAACGCACAACATCGTCTATCTGCGCCAGACTGGATACCAAAACCTCGTTAAGCTCTTTAAATTCAGGCTCAAGATGCTCCTGATATTGTAGCAATTGACTTGCACCGGCCAGAGAGCTGGCAACACTTTGATCTTCTCCTGCCAACGCATCAACTGCGCCCTGCGCTGCATCCAGCAACGTCTGGGCGTGCGACAGGCGGCTATGGCTGGTATTGAGCTCTTCCCACTCGTCAGGCAGGGGAGCCAGTTTTTCTACCTCACCAATCTGCCAGGCCAGACGCTCGCGCTCGCGCTGGAGTGAATCTTGCGCCGAGCGCGCCTCCTCCAGCAGAGTCTGGGCCTGGCGCCATTGTTGCCACTGGCGGGTGAGGCTCACCGTACTGATCTTTCCGTAGGCATCCAGAAGTCCGCGCACCGCCTCAGGCCGTGTCAGGCTTTGCCAGGCATGTTGTCCATGAATGTCCAGCAATTGCTCGCCAAGCTCGCGCAACTGGGTAGCGGTGGTCGGGCTGCCGTTGATCCAGGCACGGCTTTTCCCCTGAGCGTCAACCGTGCGCCGCAGCAACAAGAGGGGGTGGGTATCAAAGCCTGCTTCACCCAGCCACTCGCCAACCGCCTCACTGCAATCAAACTCGGCCGAGACATCCGTCCGGACGGCACCTTCGCGAATCACGCCTGCATCGGCGCGCGCACCGGTGACCAGTTGCAATGCATCAATCAATATGGACTTGCCGGCACCCGTTTCCCCGGTCAACACGGTAAACCCGTCAGCAAACTCCAGCTCCAGTTCGCTGACGATCACGAAGTCACGCAAAACAATACGTCTGAGGCCCACGGTTATGCTACTCCCTCATTCCAATGAAGTTTTTGACGCAGGGTATCGAAATAGGTCCAGCCCTTGGGGTGCAGGAAACGCACATGGTGCTCGGAGCGGGTCACGACGATACGGTCACCGTGCAACAGCGATGCGAGGGATTGCATGTCAAAGTTGGCACTGGCATCACGACCAGCTACTATTTCTATAGCTACCTCGGCAACATTGGCAAGGACTATGGGCCTGTTTGACAGTGTGTGTGGTGCAATCGGAGCCAGTACCCAGCCCTGAATGGAAGGGTGAAGCAGTGGCCCGCCGGCAGACAGGGAGTAGGCAGTGGAGCCGGTTGGCGTGGCGATGATCAACCCGTCTGCCCGCTGGTTCGCCACAAAATGTCCGTCAACCTCCACGCGCAATTCCACCATGCCGGACGTCGCCCCCCGGTTGACTACCACGTCATTCATGGCCAGTGCCTCAAACACACAATGCCCGTCCCGCATGACTTTGCCTTGCATCAGACCGCGGTGGTCCTCCTCGTATTCCCCCAGCAGCATGGGCTCCAGCGTTGATTGAAAATGGTCAAACGGAATATCCGTGATGAAACCGAGTCTTCCCTGGTTGATACCAATCAGCGGTACCCCAAATCGGGCCAAGCGTCGACCGATGCCCAGCATGGTGCCGTCACCCCCCACGACCAGCCCCAGATCACAGTGGTCGCCAATGGCGTCCACATCCATCACCTGATAGCCGGTCAGGCCCATGTTGGTGGCCGTTTCAAGCTCCAGCACCACCTCACAGCCCTGCCGGTGCAAAAAATGGGCTATCTCTTCCAGGGCACTTCGAGATGAAGCTCCCGATGTGCCTGAGGACACCGCATGGTATTTACCAATCAGGGCGATGTGTCGGAAATTAGATTTCATCTCCAACTTACATCACCAGAACTTTTTGACGGTCTTCAGTAGAGACGCGAAGCCCGGGTTTTGCTCGGCGTCTTTTGTGGTTTCTATCCACGTTAGTTCTCGTTCGAGACTATCAAAGTCAATTCCTGCGACTGTGGCTAGTGCCAGTGTTTGTGCTCTGGTTGGAATTCGTCGTCCTTTTTTCCAGTCCGTCACCCTCGCATTTGGTACTCCCATTGTAGCTAGGGCGTGAATGTCCGCTGCTGACAGTTTTTCAATTGCTTGCAAGAACATGTTGACATTCCTTGTCTAATTTGGTCAAATTCATTTGGATATCCAAATTGGTTAATGAATTTGGCTATCCAAGTTGTTACTTTACCTCAAGGGCTGCAATGTCGTTAATTAGCTTGTTTCTGTCAGGTGTCTTCGCGTATCTCAGTACGTTGTATCCAGCCTGTTCAAGCATTGCGTCTCGGTTGGCGTCGTTAGCCTCTCTTCCCTTGTGGCTGCTGTCGTCTAGCTCGATTACCGCTACGACTTTAAACGCTTTATTCAGCAAAACGAAGTCGGCCATTTTTTGCGAAAAGCTGTACCGACTGGCTCCTTGTTTTGCTGTCAGTAGTGCTCCAAAGCTGACCTGTGCGAATACCACGTATTCGGGTTGCTTGAAGCACTCAAGTAAACGCCAGTACATGCCTTGTTCGTTTGCCGTGGCTAGGGGGCGCTTGGCAAAGGTTCCCTTTTTCCCCTTACCGGATTGTGGTTTGAGTGCTGTGGCGATTACCGCGAATACGGCTATGGCTGCGATTACGAAAAAGAGTGCCTTCATGTTTTCCTGCTGTTAGTTGTTTAGAGACTTTAGTTTAAAGAAGCGACCAATGAACAAAACCACTTGCACCTCTCCGGATTCAAACGGCGAACCCTCATGGGTCGCTCCTGATGGTAAGCCCGGTCCGGGGGCGTGCATTTCCTTCGGCGCGGCCTCTGTTGATGTTGTGGTGTCGTGATGAAAAAGCAATTCTCGAACCTTGCCGCAAACGGCAAGCTCGTCAAAAAGGGCGTCACAGTCGAGTTTCCATTTACCTGCGTTCGCTCTCGTGTTGTCAAGGTCTCACGGGGTCAGTTTTGGACTGAGCATAGCGCTCCTTATCCCTCCAGGTCGGCTCCCTCTGATGTCGTGGTGGTCAAGTAATGACTAACGCCTTAAGCCCTTCTGTCGAGGGTTTAGGGCGGCTGGTTAGTGCCGCGTTCATCAATGTTTAAAGGTAATTAATCATGTCTTTCTCTTCCACAATTCAGGTCCTCAAAGTTGATCCCGTTGAAAAGAAACAGGGGAAGGATGGCGGTGAATACGAGGTTCACACTGCGCAAACCGCTCTTCTTCTTGACGATGGGACCCTTGACAAGGTTGGTCGTCTGCGCATTCCTTCGTACTTGCGCGACAAGGTTACTGTTGGCATTTTCCGAGCGTCCTTCGCCCTCGAGGTTGCTCAGTGGGGTCAGAACAAGGGTGACGTGATCGCCTCTCTCACTGGTCTTGTGCCCATGAACAAGGCTGCTCCCCAGTCTGCAGCCGTTCGTCCTGCCTAGAGTTCGCGGCCTATAGCTCATCAATGCTGTGAAGCGCCGTGGGTTATGGGCCGGGATATTCCGGTATTTTTTGAAAGTATGAAATGAAAAAACTCTCTCTGGTGTTGGTGTTTCCTTTTGCCGCTCTTCAAGCAAATGCAGCCGTGGACCCTGCAGTAACTGCGGCGATTTCCACTGCTCAAGTAGATGCTCTGACTGTTGCCGGTCTTTTGACTGCCATGGTTGCTGTTATCTGGGGTGCCATGTTCATCAAACGCAAGTTCTTCGGTTGATCGTTTTTTCCGTGAATCCCCTTCGGGGGGTTCACCTGCTCAATTCTTGTTTATAGGTGTTTATTTATGCATAGACGCAACATTTGTGATGCGGTTTTTGTTGAATTCGTGCCGTTGACTGCTGAGGCTTTGGCAGAAACGAACGAGCAGTTAGGTATCACGTCGGCTGATGACCAGTTGTATACCGAGGGTGAGGACGTTTGCCCTTCTTGTGGTGCCACTAGTAGTTATTCGGATGAATTGGACGTTTTCGAGGGCTGATTGTGGGCTATCAGGTAAAAAATGTTTGTTATCCGACGCTTGAGCTTGCCAAGCTGAACCACTGTGCGCAGGCATCGTACAGCTATGGTTCAGGCACGGCGAATTATTCTTACTACTGCCGATCTACTGCCTTCGCTGCTGCCAACACCACTTATGCCATGTGTAGAAGTCTCAACGGTGGGGCCTGTGTCAATACAAATATTGCTTACCCCACTTTCCAGCCCTGCAGTTATGACGGCTCGAACAATAACCCGCTCGAATATTTTGGCTTGTTCCTGGCTGTTTTCGTCATCGTCATTGCGGCTAAAACGGTACTAAATATTTTTCGGGGGCGTCATGAAGTCGCCTAAAAAACATGGATTATTCAAGCTATATCGTTCTGCAACAGTTTGCACAATTCTTCGGATTCTCGCTGCTCTTGTACTTCCTCTTGAGGTAGCGGCTCAGACTGTCGCGGCTTCTGATTCAGCCTTCCAGCGCTTCATGGTTGAGGCATCGGGGGTCGGCAAACAAACTATCAGTTTTGGCTCCAATGGAACCCCTGTGCTTTCACCTGGTGTTCCCAATCTCTCCACGAATGGCGGTCCAAACCTCAACGTTACCCGGTCTGGGTCGATGCTCAATCCGTCTGGTAACCCTGTCCCTGTTACTGTTGCCGGTACTGTTCCCAAGTCATCAATTGCGCCGCTGCTAAAGCGTGCTGCATCACTGCTGCCGCTGCTATCTACAGGCGTCGCAATTTTTGATCTCTATGCCGAGCTTGGCTTCACGCCTACCCGTCAACCCGATTCCACCGTTACTTTTACGAAAACATCATCAGGTTTTCAGTGTCCTACGACGCTCCCAAATACTCCTTACTATGGGGACCCTCGGATTCAGCAAACCGGCCCTTTTTGTGTTCCGACTTATGCCGGTCGTGATGATTCTTACAGCGTCGGTTGGGGTTTGCAGTCTGCTTATTTTGGTTGGCAGTCTCCCACTTGGCCTTGTGGCAATGCCTCTTGTCAGGTTGGTGGGTATTACCTATATGCCATATACACAACTTGGAATCATCCTCACATGTTTTCGCCGGGGCAACATACGGCCACTGAACAGGAAGTTGCCGATGCAATCGCGTCTGAGTCGGGCTGGCCATCCTCGTCCAAATTATCTCAAGCTGTAGCCGATGCCCAAACGGTTACCGGTGAAAAGCTGGCAATTGAGCCGTCCACCATATCGGTTACCGGCCCTGCAACGTCAACGGGTCGCACATCCACTACAACCCTGCCCGATGGGTCAACATCTACAACTACTACAACCCACAATCACACCTATCAAGGCGACACAATAACAACGTCCAATGTTTCCACCGTCACAAACAATAACCCGGTAACGAACATAACGACCGTTACGACGACAACGGAAACACCTGCCGAAAAGGCAAGAACGCAATGCGAGATTGACCCTCAATCATTGGGCTGTCTGCAGGCTGATTTTGACGTTCCGGGCGATCAGGTTCCGAGAGTAAGCAGGTCGGTTTCATACTCGCCTGATGGCATGTTTACCGGCACTGGCTCATGCCCGGCTGATAAGGTCATGACCACCAGCTACGGTAAGCAACTGGTCATGTCATACGGGCCGACCTGTGACGCTCTCTCCAGCTACGTTCGCCCGGTGATCGTGCTTCTGGCTACGTACTTCGCTGGCCTGCTAATCGTCGCGGGGCTCAAACAATGAAACTCGGTACGTGGCTTGCTGCCCTTGTTCAACCCCTGTTTGCAAAGCTCCTTTTGGCGCTCGGCTTTTCGGTCGTTACCATTACCGGCGTTGATGTGGCCGTGAATGCGCTTCGCAACAATTTGGCATCGTCGGTCGGTTCGCTGCCTGCTGATCTCTTGCAGTTGTTCGCGTTGGGCGGCGGCAATCTGGCACTCGGGATCATCATGGGTGCTGTTGCTACCCGGCTTGCTCTCTGGCAGATTCAGAGCGCAACAAAAGTTCTTGGCGTGGCATCATGAGTATTACTCTTGTTACCGGCCTTCCCGGTTCTGGCAAAACTCTGTTGACGGTCGGTGAACTGCTCCCGCAGTTAATGGGCCAGTTCATCGAAAGGGATGGTCAGCGCGTCAATCGTCCTTTGAAGTGCAACATCAATGGCCTGCTCTTAGAGCATGACCGAATAAATGCAGATGACCTGGCGACGTGGCCGGATTGGGCAAAAGCTGGCGATGTGATTTGCTTTGACGAAGTGCAGGAAACTTGGCGACCTCGCGCCATGACCACGAAAACCCCTGATGCTGTGGCGAAGCTGGAAACACACCGTCATCTGGGCGTTGACTTCGTTCTGATGACGCAACATCCGATGCTTCTTGATCAGAACATTAGGCGGCTGGTTGACCGACATATCCATGTTCGGCGGGTTGCTAACTTCGGCGCTGCAGTCCTGTACGAGTGGGACCACTGCAGCAATCCCAGTATGGTCAAAAGTGCGCTGGCCACGCGACCATGGCGCTACCCAAAAGCTGCTTTTAAGAATTACAAAAGTTCACAGCTTCACACAAAGCGACCAAGGCGGCTTCCCGCTGCTGGATTAATTTTGATTGCTGCCGTTGTTGGTTTGGGTTACTTCGGCAATCAGTCATTTGCAAGGCTTACTGACAGATTCAGTTCAGACAAAAAACCCGAAATATCAGCACAAGGCTACATTTCAAAAACCGAGGTGAAAGCATATGAAACGACCGATGCACTGCAACCCGCGCCATTCCCTGTTCAGCCCATATCTGCACCCTCGGCGCCGCCTGTTCCTTCCCCGTCAAAGCCTCTCATTGCCGGTTGTGTATGGGTTCCGGGCAAGTGTTCTTGCTTTGATTCGCATGGTTTTAAGGTTGACCCTGAAAAGGATTCTTGCAAGTCGGAAGGACTCAAGCAGGTTCAATCTTTAGCCTTCATTGAGGATGCAAAAAAGCCTTCTGAATTTGCAGACGAGGAAGTTTTTGCCCTTATCCGAAAATCTAAGCGCCCCTACCCTTGATAAACATTGCATTCCGCAAAACCTTCAAGCGAATAGCGTGAAGGTTTAAGGGTTTGGGGGTATGGGGGCCCCCCCATGTAGCGAAGCGCGGCTTTATGTTTGCAGGTTACTTTTCCGGCGTGACGGTCAAGCGGTAGGTCGGGGCCGCTCGGGGCGCGAAGCGCCCCAGCGTGGCCCGGCCTAGATTTATATCTATAACACTTTGGCACACAAGGGCCAATAAGACGAAAAAAACCCGGCAACAGGTGGAACTGTCCCGGGTCGTGATTCAACAAAAAAGGAATTTGCTGAATGATTCGAATTATTACTCCTCCCGGTGGCGGTGACATGATAGCCTTTCAAACCTCAAGGGCTGAAACCTGCACGCTGACTGCTCATGATCTTGGCCATGGTCACTTGGAACTGGTGGCTACTGCTGATAGGCATTGGGAAGAATTGGACTGGTCACAGCGAAAAATCGAAAAGCTGCTCCAAAATCGCAAGGACTGGCCTGATCACACTCCTGATGATTTGGAAGAGGCTGCACTGAGGGCGTCCGCCGCTCGTGCTAAGTCAAAGGTGCGTCGTCTTTGTAAGGTCATGGGTGCTGATGCCATGCTTACCCTCACCTACCGCGAAAATGTGACTGATATCGCAGTTTGCAAGCGGCATTTAAAGGAGTTTGTGCGGCGTGTGTCTAGGGTGATTACTGGCTTCCGTGCTGTGTGCGCTTTCGAACAACAGGCCAGGGGCGCGTGGCATGTGCATATGGCCATAGAACGTGTTTCCTCGTCCTTGGTGGTGTCAGGGGTGCGTCTCAAGTCGTTTAACGTCTTGAGGGCCGTTTGGCGGTCTGTGACTAAGGAAAATGGCGGTAATGTCGATCTGTCTCAGGGTCAGTATAAAAAGCGCTCTCCTGCTCGTATCGCTGCCTATCTCTCAAAGTACCTTATGAAGGCTTTTGAGGATGGCGCTAAGTGGTCTAACCGTTGGACAAGGTACGGTGATATTGAGTGCCCGAAACCTTTAAAGCTCGGGCAATTTCCCTCAATGTTGGCTGCTGTTCATGCTGCCTATCAGTTGGTTGATGGCTGCGCGTCTGTGGTTAATCAGTATCTTGGCCATTTCAAGGATGTCTTTTTTCTCGTTGTTGAAGGTCAGGCCTCTGATTTTGGGGAAATCAAAGTGTGATTCCGGTAATTTTCCCGCCTGATGGCCGCGCTGGTGTTGTAACGTGCGCTCACAAAAACGAAGTCAGGGGGAAATTTTGATCTACGGATATGCAAGGGTCAGTACGTCTGATCAGGATACAACGATGCAGCTCGATGCGCTTCAAAGGGCTGGTGTCGATCACATTTACGAGGAAACGCGCTCTGCGGTGCGTTCTAGGCCTGTGCTTGATGCCATGTTGGGTGATTTGGTACCCGGTGATCAGGTGGTTGTCTACAAGCTCGATAGGCTCGCGCGATCAATGACCCATTTCGTCCGGGTTTTTGATCACCTCAAGGTCAAACGAGTTGCCTTCCGGTCGCTTACTGAGGCTGTGGATACTGAGACGGTTCAAGGTCGAATGTTTCTCAACCTGCTGGGCGTGTTTGCTGAATTTGAGAGGGAATTGATACGTGAGCGCTGTATGGCGGGTCAACGTGCTGCGAGGGAGAGGGGGCGGACTTGGGGTAGGCCTGCTGCCTTTAATCGGGAAGAATCTGCGGCTTTAGTCGATCTCTGGCGGGGTGGTTGGGCTGATCAGCCTCGACTTGCTGATATGTTCGGGGTATCAGTTGGATGCCTGCGTGACGCCATTCATAAGCATGAAATGCGTGGTAGGTGGGCAACAAAAAAGTAGAACTTTTTGACGGTCTTCAGTAGAGACGCGAAGCCCGAATTTTCCTCTGCGTCTTTGGTAGTCTCTAGCCATTTGAGTTCCCGCTCTAGTGCGTCAAAGTCCGTTTTTGCTAGTGTGGCCAGTGCAGGATTTGCACTCTTGTTGGCAGCCTTCTTCCTGTTTTTCAGTCGCTCACCCGTGCCTGTGGCACTCCCATGGTGGCAAGTGCGCGGATGCCTGCTGATGACAGTTTTTCAATCGTCTGCAAGTACATGTTGACGCTCTATTTCCAAATTGGTACTTCGAATTGGATACCCGGGTTGCTACTTTACTCCAAGGTTCTGAATGTCGCTAATCAGCTTGTTTCTGCCCGGTGACGTCCACGCCTGCAGTCCGGACAAGTTTCTGCCGGAAATCAGTCAAGGCTTCTAAGCTTTCTTAGGGAGAATACCATTGTCTCTGCCGGGGTGCGTGGGCAAAATCCGGGATGCAACTCTGACATCAACCTAGGAACCAGCGTCATGAATAACCCAATTCCCCTGCAGGACAGCGACTTGCCGTTGCAACGTTTCTACCAATGGGAGTGTGATCGGGTTGACAAAATATTTCTGACTCAGCCGGTGGGCAATGGGGTGGTACGGGATATCACGTGGGGGCAGGCTGGCGATGAAGTGCGTCGTATGGCTGCATGGCTGAAATCCCAGGGGTGGCCAGCTGGCAGCAAAATTGCCATCCTTGGCAAGAACAGCGCACACTGGATTCTGGCGGACCTGGCCATCTGGATGGCGGGCTACGTATCCGTGCCCATCTACCCCACCTTCAATGGTGATGCACTTCGGTTCATCCTGACACACAGCGAATCACGCGCCTGCTTTGTTGGCAAACTCGATGAAATGTCCAGCCTTAAAACCGGAGTTCCGGCAGACGTGCCGCTCATTTCCCTGCCCCTGGCACCGGCTCTGGATGCCTTGTCCTGGGATGCAGCCACTGCAGCCGCTTCGCCACTGCAAGGTGCACCGGTTCGAGCCGGTGACGAACTATGCACGATCATCTATACATCCGGCACCACGGGCAACCCGAAAGGAGTGATGCACAGATTCAACGCACTGGCCTGGGCCTTATCCAGCGCTGCTGAGCGGGTGCACATGAACAGTGATGACCGCTATCTCTCGTATCTGCCACTGGCCCACGTAGCCGAACGCATGGTGATTGAACAGGGAGCCCTGCGCAACGGTAGCCGGATTTTCTTTGCCGAGTCGCTTGATACGTTCGTGCAGGACTTGAACCGGGCCCGCCCGACGGTTTTTTTCTCGGTGCCCCGGCTATGGGTCAAGTTCCAGCAGGGGGTGCACGCCAAAATGCCGCCAGCCAAGCTCAAACGTCTGATGCGTCTGCCCATCATTGGCGGGCTGGTGCGGCGAAAGGTACTGAAAGGTCTGGGGCTGGACCAATGCCGGATTGCAGCCGGCGGCGCGGCTCCCATGCCCCCGGACATGTTGAATTGGTACCGCGACCTCGGGCTTGACCTGATTGAGGTTTACGGCATGACCGAAAACTGTGGTGTGTCCCACGCCACGCTGCCCGGAACCTGCCACCCCGGCACGGTCGGCTTGCCATACAAGGGAGTGGAGAGTCGCATAGACCCGAGCACTGGCGAAATTCAGATGCGATGCCCTGCCCTGATGGTGGGCTACTACAAGGACCCTGAACAGACTGCCGCCACCATGTCCGACGATGGCTGGCTAAGAACAGGCGACAAAGGCCACATGGAGAAAGACGGCAGCCTGCGCATTACTGGCCGCGTCAAAGACTTGTTCAAAACAAGCAAGGGCAAATACGTGGCCCCGGCACCGATTGAGGATCTGCTGGTGACGCACCCCGACATCGAAGCTTGTGCGGTGACCGGTGCCAATTTTGCGCAACCACTGGGCATCGTCATGTTGTCACTGGACGCAGCAGCCCGCATACACTCGCCCGCGCAGCGGTCGGCACTGACTGCATCACTGACAACGCATCTTCATACGGTTAATGCTCGCCTGCAGGCCCACGAGCAACTGGACTGCCTTGCCATAATCACTACAGCATGGACACCAGAAAACGGACTGGTAACGCCCACTTTCAAAGTAAAGCGCTCACGTATCGAAGATACCTATGCTCACCACTATGAGGCATGGTTGACACAACGTCAGCCGGTGATCTGGGTTGACAGCTAACGAGGAGCTATTGGCCAGGCGCCTGATAATCGGTTTTTATCGACACTCAATCCGCCCCGGCGGAAAACCTCGTCCGACAGATAATCAACGACCTCGGCCCTTCAGGGTCTCAAACTTCAGGAGCAGGTTATGGCTAAAGGTCAGCAAAACAGTAACAAGATGGTCAAAAAACCAAAAAAAGATACGTCACCACCCAAACCTGTGTCACCCGACGCTGTGCGCCCCACGATTACCACTGTGATCCCGGCTCGCGGAAAGCTGAAAAAATAAGTCCCGATCTTTTGTCGTGAAGACATCATGAGCGACACCTCCAGGCTCGCCAGCTTACAGCCCCCTTCTTGGGAGTCATCTGGTGGGCTAGGCAAGGAAAATACAGTACAAGGTGTTTTCACCGACGGTTATGCCTTGCCTCAAATGGTTGAAGACCTGCGCAAATACCAGGCTGAACTGGAGATCCAGAACGAGGCTCTGCGATACAGTCAGCTGGCCGCAGAAGGAGCTTCTGAACGTTTTCTTGCACTGTTTTCCAACGTACCACTGGCATTGATGGTGGTTGACGAAGCAGGACTGGTTCTGGAAAGCAACGCCATGGCTTTGCGTATGTTCCGTCCATCCGAGAGCGATTCACCTTTGAGCTTTTTGCTCCCATTTGTGGACAGCCAGCATTCGGATAAGGTAGCTCAAGCGTTTTCCCAAGCCAAACTGCAAGGAACAAGTGAGCGCAATGAAATCGTCTTTTCTGGCGGGTCCAATGGGCCCTTTACCGGCGATTTACACATCGCCCATATTGAAAACCCGCTGGACGAAATGGCCAACTTTATATGCGCCATCATTGACCAAGGGCCATTACTTGCCGAGCGGCAGGCACTACAGGCCAGTGCAATTGCGCTTCGCCATCGCAATGAGGAACTTCATCAAAGCGAATCCCGACTGGCCGCCGTCATTAACTCATCGCTGGACGCAATTATTTGCGTGGATGCAGATGGCACCATTTCGGTTTTCAATCCTGCAGCAGCCATCCTGTTTCAGTGCCCTTCAGATCAGGCACTGGGCAGTCCACTGGAACGGTTCTTGCCGCAAGCTGTGAGTACTTTGGCTTACTCCCAGGTTTCTACCCATGCACAGCTAGGTGAAATGGAAGGCCGAACCGCCCAAGGCAAGGTACTGTCAGTTGAAGTCAGCGTTTCGACCGAACGCAGACCCGAAGGCGACATTACCACCGTCTTTGCACAGGACCTGACCGCCAGAAAGAAAATCGAGACCCATCGCAATGTGCTGGAGGCCCAACTGCGTGAGTCGCACAAAATGCAGGCTGTTGGCACCATGGCAGGGGGCATTGCCCACGACTTCAACAACATCCTCAGTGCGATCCTGGGCAATGTAGAACTGGCCAAACTGGACACGCCGACTGAATCGCCTGCATTGGTCAGCTTGACAGAGATCGAAAAAGCTGGGCGACGAGCCCGTGATCTGGTTCGTCAGATTCTCACATTCAGCCGCAACGAACCCCCAAAACGTAGCCCGATTCATCTTGCAGAAGTAGTCCACGAGACAATGCGTTTGCTGAAGGTAACTCTGCCCCCTACTATCGACATGCAACTGGTAGTTCATCCAGGAACTCCTGCTGTTTTGGCAGATGCTACACAGGTTGAGCAAGCGGTTCTCAATCTCTGCACCAACGCCATTCAATCAATTGGAAAAGACCGTGGTACTGTCGTAATTGAGTTGGGGAATCCCCCACTGAGTGGACGGCAGGTGGAGCGTCGTGGCTCATCGAGAGGCAATCAGGTTCGCCTCGCTGTCAAAGACAGCGGAGCGGGGATTGATCCTGACACCCAGCGCCGCATCTTTGAGCCCTTTTTTACCACGAAACCCGTTGGAGAAGGCACGGGTCTAGGGCTGGCCGTTGTGCACGGCATCATGCGCTCCCACATGGGCACCGTTGGGGTTCAAAGCAAGCCCGGCAAAGGCAGTGTCTTTACACTTTATTTCCCCCCCATAGATACACCAGTTACCCAGCCTGAGTCTGAACTCAAAATAACAACCAACATTCAAGGCCAAGGTAAACACGTAATGTATGTCGATGACGACCAAGCTCTGGTTTTTTTAGTTGATAGGGTTTTGACACGTCGAGGCTTTAAGGTAACGTCATTCACTGATCCGCACATGGCGGCGACTGCGCTGCGAGCTGACCCACAGGATTACCAATTGCTGGTAACTGACTACAACATGCCCGGCTACTGCGGCGTCGACCTGTTGCGTGAAGCCAGACGTATTCGTCCAAGTTTGCCAGTGGCACTCGCATCTGGCTACGTAACGGCAGAAATAGAACAAAATGCCCTCTCCGAGGGAGCACGTGCGCTAATCCACAAACCCAACGATGTAGAAGAGTTATGCGAGATTGTCCACCGACTGACTCTGGACAATGAGTGATTCTGATCTGCCGGTCGTATATGAGGACACTGCACTGCTGGTTATAGAGAAACCAGCCGGTTTGCTTTCCGTTCCTGGAAGAGGTGCCGATAAACAGGACTGTGTAAGTACCCGGATAAAGATGGGTTACTCTGATGCACTTGTTGTGCACCGTCTAGACATGGCAACTTCCGGACTGATGATCATGGCACGTGGCATTGCAGCTCAGAGAGCGCTGAATGCTGCATTCGCCAGCTGTGATATTCTGAAACGCTACATTGCTGTGGTGAACGGTCGTCTTTCAGTGGAACACGACGAGTGGAATGTGATCGATTTGCCTATCTTGCTGGATTGGCCCAACCGGCCACTGCGTATCATTGATAAAGCCTTGGGGAAACCCAGCGTAACAAGATGGCGTGCACTGGCGGATTCCCCGTTACAAACAGTCTCAAGAATCCGTGAAACTGACACCACACGGCTGGAACTGGAGCCTCTGACGGGACGTTCACACCAGCTTCGCGTTCATTTGAAATACATGGGGCATCCCATTGTGGGAGATACGCTGTATGCACACCCGGAAAGCCTGGTCAATTCGGATCGACTTCTGCTACACGCCTGCAGCTTAATATTGACGCACCCTTTCACAGGCCAGGCTCTCCAGTTTTACTCCCCTCCTGCGTTTTAGGCAACTTGAACGCCATTGAACGCCATCGAACGCAAACTCAGCCTCAACAAGTCAGAAAAATACTGGCGTGACGGGTAGTTTGTTTGTGCAACTTTAAACGCGACGACACTTCGATTAAAAATCGGAAATTCATTTATATGTCTCTGATGTAATGTCAGACTTGGATGATCGCGACTGGGGAAAACAAGCAGCCAGCATCGCTGTACTGCCTATTGCCGGACCACGTCCGCACCCTGCGGCCGCTTGAACTGGAAGCTGGTGGCTTCCAGCGGCACGTTGGACTGAAACGCTGCAAATGTCATGTTCGACTTCTGGCCAAAGCTGTCGAGAATGTCCAGCGAAGCAAGTTGTCCGGCGCGAAAGCCGATGCGCACATTTTGCAGTGGCCCGTCTTTGGCTTTGGGTGTGGCCAGCACCCACTCCAGACCGTCTTTGTCCGGTGCGGCAGCCAGTGTAAAGTCTGCTTTCAGCGCACTGATATCGGCGGCAGAAGCAATCAGTGCGGCAGGGGTGGAACCCAGCACATCAACCTGCTTGCGCGCGGTGACCTGGTTCAAATCCACGTCATACAACCACAGCGTCTGGCCGTCGGCGACGATGGTTTGCTCGAACGGCTTTTTGTAGACGAACCTGAAGCGATTGGGCCGCGAGAACTCGAATGTGCCAGTAGACGTTTTGGCTCTTGCGGTCTGGCCCTCTTTAGCGGGCGGTGTAACAACCTGGGTGAAGTCAGCCCGGCCTGTTTTAGCTGTTTTTACGAAAATTTCAAGGCTTTCCAGGCCTCCAGCCCTTGCCAGTCCTGCGCAAGCAGCTATACATATAAGAGCAAAACGTTTCATTCAACACCTTATTCAGCCCGGGCCGGTACCAGTATTTCGCGCTGGCCGCTGCCACTCATGGCGCTGACCAGCCCGGTTTTCTCCATGTCTTCCACCAGCCGTGCTGCGCGGTTGTAACCAATCTTCAGGTGGCGCTGCACCAGCGAAATACTGGCACGGCGGTTCTTCAGCACCACTTCCACGGCCTGGTCATACATCGGATCTTTTTCGCCCCCGCCGTTGCCACCCGTGCCGCCGTCGGCCAGCAAATCGCCCTCGCCATCCAGCGTGCCGCCTTCGAGCACGCCTTCGATGTAGTTCGGTTCACCCTGCGACTTCAGATACCCTACAACGCGGTGGACCTCTTCATCGCTGACAAAGGCGCCATGCACGCGAATGGGCAGGCCGATTCCGCTGGGCATATACAGCATGTCACCCATGCCCAGCAGGGCTTCGGCACCCATCTGGTCAAGAATGGTGCGGCTGTCGATCTTGCTGCTCACCTGAAACGCAATGCGCGTGGGAATGTTGGCTTTAATCAGGCCGGTGATCACGTCCACGCTGGGGCGCTGGGTAGCCAGAATCAGGTGAATGCCTGCGGCACGGGCCTTTTGCGCCAGACGCGCAATCAGCTCTTCAATCTTTTTACCCACCACCATCATCAAGTCAGCCAGCTCGTCGATGACCACCACGATGTGCGGCAGGCGGTCCAGTGGCTCCGGCGCTTCTGGCGTCAGGCTGAACGGGTTGTAGACAAACTCGCCGCGGGCTTTGGCCTCATCGATCTTGGTGTTGTAGCCACCCAGGTTGCGCACCCCCATTTTGCTCATCAGTTTGTAGCGGCGCTCCATCTCGGCCACACACCAGGTCAGGCCGTGAGCAGCCTGCCGCATGTCGGTGACCACGGGGGCCAGCAGGTGCGGGATGCCTTCATACACTGACATTTCCAGCATCTTGGGGTCGATCATCAGCAGTCGCACATCGCGCGCCTCGGCCTTGTACAGCAGGCTCAAAATCATTGCATTGATGCCCACCGACTTGCCCGAGCCTGTGGTACCCGCCACCAGCACGTGCGGCATCTTGGCCAGATCGGCCACGATGGGGTTGCCAATGATGTCTTTGCCCAGGCCCATGGTCAGCATGGACTTGGCTTCGTTGTACACCTGCGAACCCAGAATTTCAGACAGCTTGATGGACTGGCGCTTGGCATTGGGCAGCTCCAGCGCCATGTAGTTCTTGCCGGGAATGGTCTCGACCACACGGATCGACACCAGGCTCAAACTGCGCGCCAGGTCTTTCGCCAGGCCCACTATTTGCGAACCTTTCACGCCGGTGGCGGGTTCGATTTCGTAACGAGTGATCACCGGGCCCGGCTGCGCCAGCACCACCCGCACTTCCACGCCAAAATCCTTCAGGCGCTTTTCGATCATGCGGCTGGTCATCTCCAGCGTCTCGGGGGCCACGGTTTCCTGCCGCACCTGCGCACCATCGAGCAAATCAACCTGCGGCAGCTTGCTGTCGGGCAACTCCATGAATAGCGGTTTCTGGCGTTCCTTGATGATGCGGTCGCTCTTGGGTACATCAACCATCAGTGGCTCGATCATGACGGACGTCGGGTAATGCTCTTCAACTTCGCCACGCACGTCAAACAACACATCATCCCGTTCACGCGCAGCCTGCTGACCCAAGGCTTTGTCCTGAGCTATTTCACGCTTTTCTCGGCGAGATTCAATCAAACCCAACAACCATGAGCCCAGCCACTCGGCCACATTCCCCCATGAAAAACGGAACACAACTGCCGAGCCCAAAACACCCAGCGCAATGGCAACCAGGCCCGAACCCACAAACCCGAGCCAACTCACACTAAGAGGGCCCACCAAGTACCCCAACACACCACCCGCATGGCCCGGGAGTTGTGACTCCAAACTGTACAAACGAGTCCATTCGAGGGCCGTACTGGCAGATAACAGCATGGTCAATCCCAGCCAGAATGCAATCCGGCCAGCCACCCAGCGTGCAAACAAAGAGTCATCATGAAGATGTTGCGATGGCTGCATCGAGACTGGGATCAATTCGCGGGATCTCATCGACTGGGCCAGCATCGTCAACCAGGCTCGCACACCCGCTGCAAAACACCACCAGACTGAAAACCCCATCGTGTAATAACTGCCATCAGCCAGCCATGCACCCAAACGACCAGCACGGTTATGAATGAGCGCACTGGCACCTGATGTCGACCAAGCCGAATCATGCTCGGAATAACTGAGCATGGCCAGCAGCCAAAATCCCAGCACGACAAAACCTGCAAGCAACCCCAACTCATTGGCAAAAACACCCTTCATTGAGTGCTTGGTCGGAGCTGGGGAATGGCTGGCGCTAAGAGTATTAAGTAAGTGAATCATGGGACTGTACGAGCCCCTCAAGCTTACCCCAAGAGAACTGCTCCATTAGCGTGGAACTTTACGGCGATCCTTGACCAGAATTGCACCGCTTTCAAGAGTCTCTATGAAGCCCTGTTCTTCAAAATCCTTCATCACCCGACTGACCATTTCACGAGATGCACCTACCATCTTGGCAATATCCTGGCGTGAAATTTTTTCACGAATGATCATCTGGTTGTGATCATCCAGCGCCGCGTATTCCAGCAGTACATTTGCTACCCGGCCATACACACCCATCAGCGCCAGAGCCCCGATTTTTCGATCCGCGCTACGCAGGCGTTTTACTAAACCGGTCATCACAGCAAAAGCGATTTGCGTATTTTCGGTGAGACATTGCGTAAATGCTTCACGCCCAAGAACCAGAACATCGGTCTGGATTTCAGCCTCAACATTGGCTGAATGTGGTTCGTTATCGATGAGGCTCATTTCGCCAATGTAGTCGCCCGGCTGCAACGATGCCAGAATAACCTCGCGGTCCTTATTGTCAGTCATCAGCACACGGGCCTTGCCTGACAAAATGATGAATAGTGCATTGGATTTTGAACCTTGCTCCACAATCACCTCACCCCGCTTGAACCGCTGCTTGGCTACCGCTGCGGCTAGAGTTTGGGCTTGCGCCGACGTCATCATGGTAAACAACGGCACTCGCCGAATCAGGTCAAAATTGGTCAGCATTGACATCCATCGCCCCTTCGCATGGTCTTTTTAAAATTCTTACAATCGAAAGCCTCTGCGGTCAAACTTTAACCGAAAGCCGCCTGATCGCCTCACAAATAAGTCAAACATCGCCAATTTCGCGTCCGCACATTAATTAATTCAATCAAACCCATGCCCATCGTCCAACAAGCCAAAGTCCTGATCCTGGGCTCCGGCCCAGCCGGCTACAGCGCCGCTGTGTACGCCGCCCGAGCCAACCTCAACCCGGTGCTGATCACCGGCATCGCCCA
>JBJOPS010000063.1:0-19432 GCA_046050465.1 Pseudomonadota bacterium
TTAAGGCCAGCCTGCAAGGCAAATTCGTGTGGCGTGCGCCAGTCTAGCGCACTGTGAGGACGCACCTCGTTATAGTCCCGCCGCCAGGCCTCGATCTTGGCTTTCGCATCCTCCAGGCTCAGGAACCAGTGCTGGTTTAAACATTCCTGGCGCAGCCTGCCGTTGAAGCTCTCGACCATGGCGTTGTCGGTGGGTTTGCCGGGTCGACTCAAATCCATTTCGATGCCTTGGTCATAGGCCCACTTGTCCATCACCTTGCCGATGAACTCGCTGCCGTTGTCGGTCTTGATGATGGCGGGCTTTCCCCTGGTGTTCACAATGGCCTTCAGTACCTGCACGACATCTTCGCCTTTGAGGCTTTGCCCAACATGGATAGCCAGGCTTTCGCGGGTGTAGCAATCGAGCACGGTGAGCATGCGCAGTTTGCGTCCGTCAAACAGGTTGTCAGCTACAAAGTCCATGCTCCAGATCTGGTTGGTCTGCTGGGCTTGCACATGCGGCTGGCGCAGTTGAGCTGCCTTGTTACGCCTGGGCCGCTTGTGGCGCAATGACAGGCCTTGCTCCCGGTACAGCCGGTAGACCCGTTTGTGGTTGTCTTTGAAGCCTTCGCGCCTGAGCAGGACATGAACTCGCCGGTAGCCGTAGTGCACGCGGGTTTGCGTGATCTCTTTGATGCGCATTTGCAAGGCGCTGCTGTCAGCGGCGATGCTTTGGTAGCGGTATACGGTACGACTGATTTTCATGACCTGACATACTTGACGTTCACTGGCCCCGTATCTCTGGAGGAGATCACGGGCCAGTTCACGCTTGCACGAAGGCCCTAGAGCTTTTTTGACAGCACGTCCTGCAGCATGGCCTTGTCCAGGCTCAAATCGGCCACCAGGCGCTTGAGCTTGCTGTTCTCTTCCTCCAACTGCTTGAGCTTTTTCAGCTCCGACGGACCCAAACCCGCGTATTTCTGGCGCCACTTGTAGAACGTGGCATCGCTGATGCCCATCTTGCGGCAGATCTCCTCGACCTTGGTGCCCAGCTCGGACTGCTTGATCGCAAATGCGATCTGCTCTTCTGTAAACCTGCTTTTCTTCATGGCATGCTCTCTTTCCCATAGGGTGAAAATCATGCCGGAATTTCTACTTTTGATTGGCTCAGATTATTGGGGTAGGGTCAACGGGTGCCGGCTTGCCCATTGCACTGAACCTGGCTGCCATGAGCGAGGCGGCAGCATTTGATGCCACAGACTACAAGGCGCTGGTGTGCGTCTTCATGTTTGGTGGCAACGACTACAGCCATATGGTCATTCCGTACGACGATGCCAACTACAACCACTACAACACCATCCGTGGTGGCGGTGCCGGGCAAACGGCCGGAGGTATTGCATTGTCGAAAGCCAGCCTCACGGCAACCCTGTTGAACCCCACAGTAGCACCTGTTGACCCGGTGGCAGGTACTGGCACACGTCAATACGCGTTCCATCCGTCCATGACGGGTTTGGCGGGTCTGTTCAACACGGGCAAGGCGGCGGTGCAGCTTAACGTCGGTCCCCTGGTGGTCCCCATGAACAGGGCGAACTATGAAAACTCCAACCGGACGCTCTATCCACGTCCGCCACAATTGTTCTCACACAACGACCAGCAATCACTGTGGCAATCATCATCGCCGGAGGGCTCCACCATTGGGTGGGGTGGCAATATGGGTGACCTGGCGCTGTCGGACAATGGGGGCTCGCTATTTACCTGCATGTCAGTCTCAGGCAACGCGGTTTTTCTCTCGGGCGATACTGCGCTGCAATATCAGGTCACGACCAACGGAGCCATCAAGATCCGGCCCGCCACCGATTCCACAGTGTACGGTTCCACTGCTGTGCGAAGTGCCCTGAATGCCATGGTCCGGCAGACGGCGAGTGTCAACAAAATTGAAAATGAATACAACAAGGTAACGGATCGGGCCTTGACCTATGAGTCGATGGTGACGACGGCGCTGGCCAACAACGTGACATTGCCTACTACCTTCCCGACCGGGAATTTTGGTGACCAGCTCAAAATGGTGGCACGACTGATCAAGGGCCGCGCTGGCTTGGGCAGTGTCAAGCGACAGGTGTTCTTTGTGTCGCTGGGTGGATTTGACCTGCATGATGGCCTGATCGCGCAGGGGGCCGTCAATATGGATCGGGTGAGCGCTGGCATGACCGCTTTTCACCATGAGATGGTGGCACAGGGTATCTCTGACAAAGTAACCGCTTTTACCGCATCCGACTTTGGTCGTACCCTGTCATCCAACGGCGATGGCACCGACCACGGTTGGGGCAGTCATCACATCATGGTCGGTGGTGCAGTCAGGGGAGCCGCGTTTTATGGGGTGCCGCCACCAGTGAGCACATCAGATGTCAGACTGGGAGGTGTTTATCTGCCGGAGAATCAGTGGCATGTCGGGCAGGGCCGACTGATTCCTACGACGTCAGTTGATCAATATGCGGCGACACTGGCCAAATGGTTTGGCGTGACAGATACCGAAATGTCCGGGGTTTTACCCAAGATTGTCAATTTCGGTGGAGTAGTTAATGGCATTGACTACTCCAGAGATATGGGATTTATGACGTAGCTCCGTACAAAGTTACGCAGTTGCGCCCCTGTTGCTTTGCCGCGTAACAGGCAGTATCTGCTGCACGCAGGACATCGACCGCGGTGGTGAACGTTGAGTCCACACGAACCAGTCCAATACTGGCCCCCACGCCGAATACGTGGCCTTCCCACTGGAGTTGATAAGAGATAACAGCGCCGCGTAATTTTTCGGCAATATTTTGAGCCTTGGATAATGGGCACTGGTTCAGCAAGACTGCAAACTCATCGCCACCGAGTCGGGCTACCGTGTCGGACTTGCGTACATGGGCTGCAAGCGCATGAGCCACATCGCGCAACAATGCGTCACCCGCCGCATGGCCGCCGGTATCGTTAACCTGTTTGAAGCGATCCAGGTCAATGAACAATGCGCAAAAAGGCTCTTGCCCGGCCCGCTGCGTGGCATCTTCAAGCAATGTTTCGAAAGCCGCGCGGTTGAATAGGCCAGTCAAAGAGTCATGACTGGAGGTCCAGGTTAACCGCTCACGCTGCTTTCTGACCTCGGTTACGTCCTCAATCGTCCAGATGGTACCTTTGGATCGGTCTCCTGCAAGCACAGCACGCCCCCGCATGTGGGCCCAAAACAGCTGGCCGGAGCGTCGCATCAGTTCCACTTCACCATCAAAGGAGCCATGCTCCATGAATGCAGGCCTGGCGCGTTCCGACAGGGACTGGTATGCCGCATCAGATGCATAGATCATGCGACTGGGTTGACCCAGCGCATGTTGTTTTTCGCATCGGAAAATATGACAAAAGTGACGACTGACCAGCTCAAAGTGCCCATTGCGTGTCAACGCAATGCCGACTTCGGCGTGATCGAGCACAGCCTCAAGCTGTTCCAGAAGGGCTTGTGTTTCCCCCTGTTTTTGATAGCGCTGTTCCACCACTTGCTGAAAAGCCCGGGCCAGCTCACCCACTTCCCCGCGCTCTTGCGGCCACCCATCGGAAGAGGGGCCTACTTCGGCAAGCATCTTCTCCGCGCGCCTGCGAAGTGCGGAGATTGGTCGCGTCAGGTATAAGCCCGAAATGCCAGCCAGCACCGCTGCCACCAGGCCAACGCCGGCGGCTGCTTTCCATGCCGTTATTCGTGCGGCGGCCACCGGCTGCAGGGCCACAGCCTGGGGTGTCAGGCGTACCAGAACCCAGTCTGAAACCGGAATGCCCGCCATTGATACCAGATACCCGTTGGACAATGTCGCTTTGCCGTTGGTGTCAATTGGACTGCCAGACGAGTGCCATTGGTTGAAAACATCCATCAGACCCGGTTCATCACCTGCGCTCCCCATTACCCGTTTGGCATCAGGATGTGCCAGCAAGATGCCGACACGATTCATGATGAGTGTGCTTGATCCGGCCTGGCGGGGCTGGCGAGTGACTTCCGAAAATAAACTGGTCGATTCCAGCGTCAACGAACCAGCAATGATCCCGGTAACCTTCCCTTCGGATGAGAGCACGGGAATTGAAATGACGACGATGGGCGAATTGCTTACTTTGCCCACAATCGGCTCTGACACAACTGGCTGATCAGTTTTTAAAGCCTTCTGGAAATACGCACGGTCTGCAATATTGGGCAAATTGGCGGTTGGAGCACCTTTGACCAATCGCGCCAGCATGTCGCCATTGGCCTGCGCGGCGAAAACACTGTCGAACAATGCACCAATGGCTGGCTTGTCCGCCAGAAATTGGGTCATGGCCGCAGGGTCTTGCCACATGGCTGGTTGCGTTTGGCGTGCCACGGAGATCAATGTGCCTTGCAGCATGTCGATCTTGGTGGCAAGCAGTGCTGCGGTGCGCTCGGAGTCGTCGCTGTCCCCCTGCATTAGCAAGCGCTGGATGTCGTCCCGTGTGGTGATCAGTACCAGCTGGGCTGTACCAACGGCGGATAACACGCCGGTAAGCACCACCATTGTGATGATTTTGAATTTGAGCGTGGTAAACCAGCGTTGCATCGATGATGGGGCTATCTTCGAAAGTGTCATGGGCTCGCTCTTGTTGAGGGGACGTGTCTACCATAAACCGATCGCAACCCGTCCCACAGGCCAGCTCAGGATAGCCGGGCTGGTAGATGTGAAACCTTTAATGTGTCGGGTGTTTGCCTCCCATTATTAATCCAGCAGCCAAGGGCCAATTTCTATTTAGACTATAAAAATCGCTGCAAATACTTGCCGGTATGACTGGCCGGGTTGGTGGCAATGGCTTCCGGCGTGCCCACCCCCACCACCTGGCCGCCACCGGCGCCGCCTTCGGGGCCCATGTCGATGAGCCAGTCGGCTGTCTTGATGACATCCAGGTTGTGTTCAATCACCACAATCGTGTTGCCCGCGTCACGCAGGTGCTGCAGCACTTTCAATAGCAGGGCGATGTCGGCAAAGTGCAGCCCGGTAGTGGGTTCGTCCAGGATGTACAGCGTGCGGCCCGTGTCGCGCTTGCTCAGTTCCAGCGCCAGTTTCACGCGTTGTGCCTCCCCGCCCGACAATGTGGTGGCGGCCTGGCCCAGCTTGATGTACGAGAGGCCCACGTCCAGCAGTGTCTGCAGTTTGCGGGAGATGGTGGGCACCGCGCTGAAAAATTCGGCTGCGGCCTCGACCGTCAGATCCAGAACCTGGGCGATGTTTTTGCCCTTGTAGAGCACCTCCAGCGTCTCGCGGTTGTAGCGCTGGCCATGGCACACGTCACACGGCACATAAACGTCGGGCAAAAAGTGCATTTCCACTTTTTTCACCCCGTCACCCTGGCAGGCTTCACAGCGGCCCCCGGCCACGTTGAAGCTGAAGCGTCCGGGTCCATAGCCGCGCTCACGTGCCTGCGGCATCTCGGCCATCAGCTCCCGAATGGGCGTGAACATGCCGGTGTACGTGGCCGGGTTGCTGCGGGGCGTGCGGCCAATGGGCGACTGATCGACATTGATGACCTTGTCGAAATGCTCGATGCCCTGAATTTCTTCGTGTGGCGCGGGTTCTTCGTGTGCGCGGTAAAGTTGGCGAGCCACGGCGGCATAAAGTGTGTCGTTCACCAGCGTGGATTTGCCCGAGCCGGAGACGCCGGTCACACAGGTGAACAAACCTACTGGAAACGCCACGCTCACGCCGCGCAGGTTGTTGCCGGTGGCATTGATGACGCGAATCGCCTGCAGGTCGCCCTGGGTGGCGATGTGCGCTGCATTGCGGTCTGCCCATGCGAGTGCAGCCTTGCTGGGCGGTGTTTTGGAGGCAGGCTTTTTCTCGGGCGCGGCGGGTGCCACGGTGGGCAACCAGGCGGTGCGTCGTCGGGGCACGGCAATTTGCAGGGTGTGGGCCAGGTATTGGCCGGTCAGCGATTCGGTATTGGCTTTCACGTCGTCAAACGTGCCTTGCGCAATCACCCGCCCACCATGGATACCAGCGCCCAGGCCCATATCAATCACATGGTCGGCAGCGCGCATCATGTCTTCGTCGTGTTCCACTACCAGCACGCTGTTGCCAATGTCGCGCAAGTGTTTCAGGGTGTCAATCAACCGGTCGTTGTCGCGCTGGTGCAGGCCGATGCTGGGTTCGTCCAGCACATACATCACGCCCGTCAGGCCGGAGCCGATTTGCGAGGCGAGCCGGATGCGCTGGGACTCTCCACCACTGAGCGTCTCGGCGCTGCGGTCCAGGCTCAGGTAGTTCAGGCCCACGTCGTTGAGGAATTTCAGGCGCAGCCCGATTTCGCGTACCACCTTGTCGGCAATCTCGCCTTTTGAGCCCGACATTTTCAGGTTCTGAAAATAGTCCAGACTCTCCCGCAGCGTGACGTGGCTCACCTCAAAGATGGCGCGGGCTTGTGCCCCTTCGCCAATTTTCACGTGCCGCGCTTCGGTGCGCAGCCGCGTGCCCCCACACGCCGTGCAGGGCTGGGTGCTGCGGTAACGCGCCAGATCTTCCCGCACCATCACCGAGTCGGTCTCGCGGTAGCGGCGCGCCATGTTGGGCAGAATGCCTTCAAACGGGTGTTTGCGCGTGAGCTTTTTGCCTTTGGCGCCGCCGGAATCCATCACATAGCTGAACTTGATTTCTTCTTCGCCCGAGCCGTGCAGCACCGCTTGCTGCACCGCCTGCGGCAGGCTGTCAAAAGAGGCCTCAATATCGAACTTGTAGTGTTTGGCCAGACTCTCCAGCATGGCAAAGTAGTAGCCATTGCGCCGGTCCCAGCCCTTGATGGCACCGCTGGCCAGGCTGAGCGTGGGGAAGGCAACGACGCGTGCGGGGTCAAAAAACTCCATCGAACCCAGACCATCACACGCCGGGCACGCACCCATCGGCGAGTTGAACGAGAACAACCGGGGCTCCAGCTCGCTGATGGAGTAGCTGCACGCCGGGCAGGCAAATTTGGCGTTAAATAGATGCTCTTTTGGGCTGTAGCCCTCGTCAGTATTGCCTGAGGTGCTATCAATTTCGAGAGCAATGGCTCGCCCGTCTGACACACGCAGAGCCGCTTCAAAACTCTCGGCCAGGCGCTGAGTCAAATCCGGGCGCACCTTGATGCGGTCAATCACCACGTCGATGTCGTGCTTCTCGGTTTTCTTGAGGGGTGGTAATTCTTCGAATTCGTAAGCCTTGCCATTGACCCGGAATCGCACGTAGCCTTGCGCCTGCATCTCGGCAAACACGTCCAGAAACTCGCCCTTTTTTTCACGTGCCAGCGGCGCCAGAATCATCAGGCGGGTGTCTGGTGGCAGCGCCAGCACGGCATCCACCATCTGACTCACGGTCTGGGACTGCAGCGGCAAGCCGTGGTCCGGGCAATACGGCGTGCCGGCCCGGGCAAACAGCAGTCGCAAATAGTCGTGAATCTCGGTGACGGTGCCCACCGTGGAGCGGGGGTTGTGCGACGTGGCTTTTTGCTCGATGGAGATGGCCGGGCTCAGGCCCTCGATCACGTCCACATCGGGCTTGTCCATCAGCTGCAGAAATTGCCGGGCGTAGGTGGAGAGGCTTTCCACGTACCGGCGCTGGCCTTCGGCGTACAGCGTGTCAAAAGCCAGGCTGGACTTGCCCGAACCGCTCAGGCCGGTGATGACCACCAGCTGGTTGCGCGGGATGTCAACGTCGATGTTCTTGAGGTTGTGGGTTCGCGCGCCGCGGATGCTGATCTGGCGGGCGTTGAGCGGTATCGGCAGGCGGTCGGCTTCGGAATCAGGGGAATCAGGTAGGGGCATGGGTGGCGGGCGCGCGTGGGCAACCCTAGATGATAGCCATCAACGGCTGACCTCCAGCAGCCACGACTGGAACAGCGCCACCACGGCGCTGTGGGAGACGTCCTGCACCCCCCGCTCGCGCGGTTCAACGAACCAGTAACCGTGGGCATCGGTGAGCTCGTGGTCGTCCAGCCGGCGCAGGCGGTGCTCGGCCAGATCGCGCTCCACCATCGGGGCGTCAACCACTGCCACACCGGCTCCGGACACAGCTGCGTTGATCGCCTGATCCATGGTGGAAAAGGCAATGCCCGGCCGTGGGTCAACCGACCGGATACCCAGCGAGGCAAACCAGTTTTCCCAGATGGGCAGGCGCTTGTTGCCACTCAGGATGTGCAGTAACGTCACTTTGGACAGGCTGGGGGCCGCGCCGTCCTGCCATAGCTCGGGGCTGGCCACAGCGATGTGCTGCTCCTGGCGCAGCAGGCGGCAATCACATTTGGCCCACGGTTCGGCCAGAAACATCACCAGGCAGTCGTATTGCCGGGCTTCGCGCAGTGTGGTGACCGTGTTGGTGGTGATGGAAAGATCAATATCAGGGTGTCGCCCGTGAAAGCTGCGCAGGCGCGGGGCCAGCCAGCGCGAAGCAAAGGTTTCGGGCACGTTAACCGCAATACGCTGGCGTGCGCCCAGATGGTGAATCTGCTCTACCGCACTGTTGATGGTGCCAAACGCCATATCCAGGCTTTTGGCCAGCACGCTCCCGGCGGGCGTCAGGATCAGGCCCTGGTAGTGGCGCACAAATACGGGTTTGCCCAGCCATTCTTCCAGCTGCTTGATCTGACGGCTGATGGCGCCCTGCGTGACATGGAGCTGGTCGCCAGCCCCGGTAAAGCTGCCGCAGCGGACGGCAGCGTCAAAAGCACGCAGGGCGTTGAGTGGGGGCAGGCGTTTCATGAAACAGGACTCTACAAGGAGTTTGGGCCCAGCAGGCCATTCAAGCCGTACGGGCAGATCGGGGACAATGGCGGTTTTTCCTTATCTGCCACTACTTTTGTGGGTCTTCAGCGAATTTCAAGGTGACACAGTCTTCAGTTCTTTCCCCAGAGGATGCGTCTGCCGTGCAAACCTCTCCCGAATCATCCAGCGCCATGACGGCGCTTGAACGGCGTGCCAGCCTGTCGCTGGCCACTATTTTTGCGTTGCGCATGCTGGGGCTGTTTCTGGTTTTGCCAGTTTTTGCGCTGGAAGCGCGCAAGTACGCCGGTGGCGATGATCCTGCCCTGATCGGTTTGGCCATGGGTCTGTACGGGTTGACGCAGGGCTTGCTGCAGATCCCTTACGGCATGGCATCGGATCGCCTGGGGCGCAAACGGGTCATTGTTTTTGGTTTGCTGGTGTTTGCTGTCGGCAGTTTCGTGGCGGCTTTGGCCACGAGTCTGGGCTGGTTGATGATTGGCCGCTCGATCCAGGGTGCCGGCGCTGTATCTGCCGCCGTAACGGCCTTGCTGGCAGACCAGACCCGGGACGAGGTGCGCACCAAAGCCATGGCGCTGGTTGGTGGCAGTATTGCCCTGATGTTCGCTGTCTCCCTGTTATTGGCTCCTTTGCTTGTTGTGTCGATTGGCCTGGGTGGGCTTTTTGCCATGACCGGCGCACTTGCGTTGGGTGGCATTGCCGTGGTGATCTGGGGGGCTCCTGCCGAGCCCTTGCAGCACAAAAACTTGCCACGGGGCCGCCTGTCGGAAGTGCTGGGGCAGGCGGCTTTGTTGCGACTGAACTTCGGGGTGTTTGTGCTGCATGCGGTACAGCTGGCGATGTGGGTGGCGATTCCCGCGCTGCTGGTGCAGGCGGGGCTGTCCAAAGAGCACCATTGGTGGGTTTATCTGCCTGCTGTTCTGGCTTCGTTTCTTGTCATGGGCTTTACCCTGTTTCCGCTGGAAAAGCGGGGCTACCTGCGTGCGGTTTTCCTGTCTGCCATTGGTCTTATCGGGCTGGTACAACTGGGCCTGTGGTGGAGTGTTTCTTCCAGTGCAGGTATGGGCTTGCTATCTGCCCTGTTATTTTTGTTCTTCTGCGGCTTCAATGTGCTGGAGGCCAGCCAGCCCAGTCTGGCCTCCAAAGTAGCCCCGGCGCACGCCCGTGGCATGGCCTTGGGCGTTTATAACTCCCTGCAGTCGCTCGGCTTTTTTGTTGGGGGTGTGTTGGGTGGCTGGTTGATCAAGCACGCAGGGATGCAGGGCCTGTTTATCGCATGCGGCGCTGGAATGCTGCTTTGGCTGGTGGTTGCCTGGCCCATGCAAGCCCCGTCGCCAAAGGCGGGATAATCATTTAATTCAGGAGAAAACCATGGCATCAGTCAACAAAGTCATTCTGGTCGGTAATTGCGGGCGAGACCCCGAAATTCGTTATCTGCCTTCTGGCCAGGCGGTGGCCAATATCAGTATTGCAACATCCAGTCGCCGCAAAGATAAGAATACGGGTGAGAGCATTGAAGATACCCAATGGCACCGTGTGACGTTTTATGACCGGCTGGCTGAAATTGCGGGCGAATATGTCAAGAAGGGCCAGCCCATTTACGTGGAGGGTCGGCTGAAATACGGCAAATACACCGATCAGGCCGGCGTGGAGAAGAACACAGTTGACATCATTGCCACCGAAATGCAGTTGCTCGGCAAACGTGAAGGCATGGGTGGCCCCGGTAGCGATGAAGGCAGCGGTGGCGGCGGCAGTGGAGGCTATTCCAGGGCAGCACCTGCATCACGTCCGGCGGCGTCGCAACCTCGTCAACAGGCGCCTGCGCAGGCTAAGTCTTCAAGTGGCTTTGACGATATGGATGACGACATTCCGTTCTAGGATGGAATAGCAAGTTTTTTGGTCGAAATCGTCAGTAAGTTCTGCCTTTTGTGACCAACTCCCGGGTAATGCGCCATACACCCTTGACATGCTCAAGCGTCAGAATTTTTTCGACAACATCTGTGTAATCCGAAGAGCCGTATTCTTGGGTAAACGCCACATCAGCAATATTGGCTTCACAGCGCAGCGGCCGGATATTTTTTAGAACCGCTTTCACTTCACCTTGTTTTGTGACGCGCTTTTTCCGTAATTCTTCCCAAGCCGCGTAGGTCAGGCCTTTGGCTGGGACAAACGTGCTGCTGTAGGCCCCCAGATATGCACTGGTATCTTTGCGATTCCAGGCGGCAGCCCACGTCTCAACGGCGGGGATTAGCTTTTGACAGATATCTCCAGCAACGGGCGTGACTGGCTCCGGCGCTGGCCTGACTGGTGCGGCAGGCAAAGTGATTATTTGGGTAACGTCAGTCTTGGGTAAATTCTCTTTGTCCAGAACAATCAAGGCAGGTAGTTCAGTACTGCAACGCATCAGATCGTCGTCTTCATTGGTGCCCCCGGCAGCCGGGGGTTGCTCGTTTTCGATCGGGCGTAGCTGCAAAGCATTCAGCAAGGTGCTTGCTCCAGCCAGCACGCGTACTTTGGCCAGTCGCAGGTCAAACTCAGCGTTGCTCAGGGCACGACGCGCCTGATATAACTCATTTTCCGTGTCCAGCAAGTCCAGCAAGGATCGTTGCCCGATGTCAAACTGCTGGCGATAGGCTTCGCGTGCTTTGGATGTGGATAACTCGTGTTGCGCGAGAAAAACCATCTGTTGCGCAAGACGGCGGACGTCGTTGTATGCAATCTGGGTGGTTTGGCGAATATCCCGGCAGGCCTTGTCACGCAACTCATAAGCGGCGTTGAGCTTGGACACGTATTGACTGATACGTGCCGTGTCAGCGCCACCGCGGTACATGTTGTAATTCAAAACCAGTTGTAATTCGCTGTCTCGGTAGGCACCAGAAATACCCCCTTGATTGCGCCCAAGGCTTTGACGGGCGCGCAGCTCCAGCGTGGGATAGTTTGCTGCGCGCCGGACATCTGCATCTGCACGGTAGGCTCGAATGGTTGATACGGCGCCAAGGAACTCGGGGTTGTTTGCAATAGAGTCGATCAGTAGACGTTCGCTGGCTGGCAGGAATTTGTCCAGGATAGGTGTGTCTGTAAGACTCGGGGCTGGCATACTGCCAGTCAGGCGTTGATACCTGGCCGATACATCATGCAGATTGCTGGCTTCAGTCAACCAATTGGATTCGGCCAACGCCATGCGGCCAGACGCCTGCTCCAGGTCCACCCGGCGACCAACGCCTGCCAAAACACGGCTGGCTAGCCGTGTTTGGACGTCAACGTGCGTAGCATAGTTGACACGAGCCAACGTCAATGCTTCGCGATAACGCTGAACATCCAGATAGGCGCGAACAGCTTCCAGTGCAATCTGATCGCTGGCTGTTAGCAATTCATAGTAAGCAACCTGCCGATTGTGCCCCAGGCGACGTACCTCGCTGGATGTCGCATAACCGTCAAACAGCATTTGGCGCAGTTGAATGGACGCGGTAGATGCGTTGTAAGTGCGCGAGAAAACTGTGGGTGTTGAAGCACTTTCTCGGCCGATAGTCGCTTCAAGATCGACGCGGGGACGCCAACTTCCCTTGGCCACCTCCTGTTCGCTTCTGGCCGCTTCAAGATTTTGATATCGGAGGCGCACCTCCGGGTTTTGCAAAACCGCCCGCTCGACTGCATCCTTGAGATTGTCAGGCGCCTGCGCCAACGCCTGGCCACAAAACAGTCCAATAGCAGTAGCTGTCAGTAAACAGGGCTTCAAGTTCATCGTATTTCAACGTTTATCTTTTACTATGGGGCGATATGCTTTGATCGGCACTCCCCGCCTGCCGTTCATGGCAGGCGGGGAGTGAATTATAGGAGACCATCTGAAAATGCCTTTATGAATCAATGACTTTTCTCACGAGATCACTACCGGACACATTTTTTTCACGATTTTCCCAATTTAAATCGGGTTGGTCGCGGCGCCGACTATGGGTGATCGCGTTTGCCTGGTTGGTGGTGACATGCGCTTATTGCGCCACCGACTTTGACCGCATGTTCGATTTGGTTGTTCGACGTTGGGGGTTTTCTGCTACCAATAAGCTCCAGAGTTGGCGAAATCTTGTGCTCATCGGTGGGTCCGGGTCCGAGATGGAGCGGTTGTCCAAAGTCAACGAATTTTTCAACCGACAGATCACCTTCGGGGAAGATTCCGTCATTTGGGGCCAAGACGACTACTGGGCAACACCTCTTGAAACATTGGGCCGGGGCAGTGGAGACTGTGAAGATTTTGTCATCGCCAAGTACTTTACGCTTCGTCTCGTTGGTATCGGGCCCGACAAGCTGCGTCTGATTTACGTTCGCGCCCGCACGGGCTCTGCCGAAAATGTGGCCCCTCAGGCGCATATGGTACTGGCCTACTATGCCCAGTCCGAAAGTGAGCCGCTGGTTCTGGATAACCTGATCAGTGACATCCGCCCAGCATCGCGCCGTCCGGATTTGACACCGGTTTTCAGCTTTAACGGTCAAGGTCTTTTCGCAGGAACATCCGGCACGCAATTGGCCCCAGCCGTAGGCTCCGGGCGGCTTTCGCGCTGGGAAGACCTTATTAAACGTGCTCGCGCTGAAGGCCTTGAATGAGAATGACAGATTGAGGAGTACTTAAATGTCCATGTATCGACAACTTTGGCTTGCGATCATTGTCAGTACGTTGCTGGCGCTTTGCGGTGGGCTGCTGGCTTCACTGCTTAGTGCGCGTGGCTATCTGGAGTCGCAACTTTCAATCAAAAATACCGATAACGCTGCAGCTTTGGCATTGTCCCTGAGTCAGAGTAACCCAGAAGAGGTCATGGCAGATTTGATTGTGGCCTCGCTTTTTGATCGCGGGCACTACGAATTGATACGTATCGCCGAGCCTGGCGGAAAGTCAATGACCGAGCGTGTGGCGCCTGCCGGCGATTTGGGCGTGCCAGACTGGTTCGTCAAGTTGCTGCCGATTCATGCGGAACCCGGAGTTGCTCAAATCAACAACGGATGGAAGCAATTTGGTACGGTTACTCTGGTTAGCCACTCCAGGTTTGCCTATGGCGCACTGTGGAAGAGTGCGTACGAGATGGTGCTGGCTCTAACGGCGGCGGGCTTGGTTGGGGGCTATCTCGGCTCGCTGGTCTTGCGCCGCTTGCGCACACCCTTGGATACCGTGATCGAGCAGGCCATTGCAATCACTCAGCGCCGATTTGTGACCGTGGATGAGCCCAAAGTACCCGAGCTAAAACAACTCGCCGCAGCAATGAATGCAGTGGTGGGACGTCTCAAATCCATGTTTGAAGAGGATGCGATCCGCCTGGAAGCTGTGAGACGTGAAGCCAATTGCGACGCGCTGACCGGTTTGGCTAATAGGGGCTACTTTTTAGCCCGACTGCATGATGGTGTGACAGCAGAGGACTCAGTCGGTGGGACTTTACTTATTGCACGACTTGCCAATTTGTCCAGTCTTAATGAATCATTGGGTCGAACTGTTGCCGACGAGTTGCTGCAGGCATTTGGTAAAGGCATCTCTGACTTTTCTATGCGTTATCCGGAAGCCCTGGCAGCCCGTTTAAACGGCGCAGACTTTGCGCTGCTGCTTCCAGGGTTGGCACTCCCACAGGAGGATGCGAATGGGCTGCTACAAAACCTGATAGTGAGGTCGGCAGCATTTTTGCAAGATAAGCCAAGCACTTGGCTGGCCTGCGGCCGATTTTCTCGTGGGCTTGATATGGAGTCAGTATTGGCGCAGGTGGATTCTGCACTTGCCACTGTTGAGACGGGTGGATGCAATGGTGTGCATAGCATAGATATGCGCAAAGGAGATGAGGTTCCCAGAAGTGCTGCTGAGTGGACAAAGGTGATTCACCGCGCGTTAGACAAGCGCTGGGTACGGCTCGTATCATTTCCCGTTGCCGCACTCAGTGGAGAATTACTTCATAGGGAGTGCCCGTTGCGGTTGATGTTCGACGATGCGGGAGCATGGCAACCCGCGGGCCGATTCCTTCCCATGGCTGAGCGGCTTAAGCTAACGCCAAGGCTTGATCTTGCTGCCGTTACGCTGGGACTGGATGAACTCGACGCCAGGCCTGATCTCACAGGAGTTGCCATCAATCTCTCGGCAAGCTCAATTCAACTGCCTGAATTTCGTGTTGCATTGCATAAACTCATTGGGCAGCGTGAAAGTGCGTCGCGTCTTTGGCTGGAGGTTGCGGAAGCAGGTGTGCTGGCACATTTTGATGCCTTTTGCTCATTGTGTGCAGAACTTCGCGATACAAAATGCAGGTTGGGGGTCGAACACTTTGGGCGACAGTTCAGTGAATTTGGACGTATGCATGGCCTGGGCCTTGATTACATCAAGGTAGACGCCAGCTTCATCAGCGGCCTTGCCTTGAACTCAGGCAATCAGGCCTTTCTAAAGGGCTTGTCAGGAATTGCCAAAGGGATTGGGGTTACCGTGATCGCTGAAGGAGTGGATAGTGAATCCGATCTCCGAATTCTGGCGGATGTCGGATTTGACGCAGCGACGGGTCCGGCGATAAAAGAAATCTTTTAGAAAAAAAGATGGCCTGCCTGCCAGGGCAGCAAGAAGGCGAACCGAACTCCATGAGGCAGATCAATCGACCTGAAGCTTGCCGTTGGTTAGCAGGTTCTGGATGATCGATTGATCGCTCAATGTGCCACCACTCGTAAGGTCAACACCTTGCAACACGATAGCTTGATCGACGTATGCTGCGTTGTAGCCGGTTACGAAGCCACCAGCGCTGCTAATTTGAACCGTGGTGTTGCCCCCACTAGTTTCGAAGTGAAGGTAATTGAGCAAATTGCCCATGGTCGCACCAGAATGCCGCTCACCCTGGAGGAGATCACGCAGATCGAGTACATCGCCACCAGAGCCCGAAGCGGCGTTATCGAATATTTGCAAGGTGTCGATGACAGGAGTCCCCGCTGATCCTTTGTCAGCCAGCGACCACACGAACACATCAGAACCGGTGCCGCCTGAGAGAATGTCGTTACCCCCACCGCCGGACAGTACATCGTCACCGTCTCCCCCGGCAAGAGAGTCATTGCCCAGCCCGCCGCGCAGCACATCACTACCGGCTCCACCGACCAGCGAATCGTTGCCAATGTCACCTACCAGAATGTCATTGCCGGCGGCGCCGTTTAGGATGTCATCACCGGCGCCGCCATTGATCAGATCATTTGCGCTGTTGCCAGTCAGTGAGTTGGTGCCGGCATCACCTGCAATTGAGTTGGTAATGGCCCGTAGCGTTAGGGTGGAGCTGCTCGTGTCCCCGTCGGTGTCGGTCAGGGTATAGCCGAGTTCGACCGGTGCAATTGCCGAGGCTGTGCTGTTCGCAATGGTGGCATAGCTGACAGAACCTATGCTGGCCCAGGCATCGCTATTGGCGGTAATTTCGATACGGCCAATATTGCTGTACTGGCTGGGCATGGAGACGTCGGCCTCCGAGTTGCTATAGAACTGGCCGAGCAAATGGCCATCAATGTGATAGATCGAATAAGTCAGTGCGACGGACCCGGCCATATTGCTGTTGACGTCATCGGGGTTGATTCGAACGTTTTCAACACCATAGGGATTGGTTGACCTGTCAAACGTAATAACCAGTGTCTCCAGATTATCGATGTTGCCGCCCCAAGTCCCACCGTTAACACCAATTCCATATGTGCTAAGTCTGACTACACCCGCAGTTTCTGCGGTTGAGTTGCGAGCCATACCTGTAAAGGTTAATGCTCCAACGGTAAGGCTGGTCCCGGTAAAGTTTGCCGCGCCAAGCAAGTTAACGGTGTTGATCGTGCCTGACGGTGTGGAAGGCGTATTCGCAGTCGTTGGCTGATACTCATAAAAGCCATTATTGTTAAAACGAAGACTGCTTCCATTGGTCGCATGAGCCCAAACCAGTTGCCCTGCAGTGACAGTATAGGTACCACCAAGAGCCGCCGTTGCGGCCATGTTCGCTGTCAGATTGAAAGTCTGCCCCTGAAAAACAACGGAACTTACTCTGGCATCGTCTACAGCGTTGTCTGCCCCTGAACCCTGGGCGCTGAAATCTGTGCTCAAGTTGCCAACGGAGAGGCCTCCGTCAGTATTAAGGCCACTGATAACGTTGCCCGTGAATCGTGTTTCATTGGCGAGCAAAGTATCCGAGTCGGAGCGTGCGATGGGTTTACCGTCCACAATGTTAAATGCAAGGGTGGTGGCCGGTGTGATGTCTCCATCGGTGTCGCGTGCAATAAAACTCAAATTAAAGACGTCACCCTGGCTTGCTACGCCACCCGTAAAGTAAGTATATGCACCGGTCTCAAAATTGAGTGTCAAAGAGCCAAGCGTAAAGCCTCTGCTGGCATTCAGTGTTAACGTGTCCGAAACAAGTGGAGATCCCGCGGGAAATCCTCCGGCCCAGCTGATTTGTCCAGTTGCCGGGCTGTAAGTGAACGTCACGTTGGTATCTGGCGTGCCGTTTGCATTGCTGTCGAGTTGGACTGTGACGGATTGTATGTATCCATCATCAGCACCCAGGGCGTTGCCTACTTCTCCCCCGCTGATGACACTGCCCCCGCTGGCCACTGGTACAGTAGAAATCAGCGTGTTGCTCAGCTCGTTGAGATCCGGAACGATGATCGCTGGATCTACTGTCCCGTTGGTATCGCTGTCAATGTTGTGGATCCCATTCAAAGGCCCGGTGTTGGAGATCCCGCTACCGATGCCCACCCCATAGGAACTAATGCCGCGTGTATTTACAAAATTGGCATAACCGCTACTGATCGCCGGACTCACTTGGTCCTGCTGTGTGGGGACGCCATCTGACAAGAAATATGCAATATTTTTGACCGAACTGTTAACGGTACCAAAAGCACTCTGCGCTGCGTTCAGTGCGTCGGTGTAGTCGGTGCCACCGCTGCCGGTGATGCCGTTGATCGCATTGATCAATGATGTCTTGCTTGTGTATGCAACATTGCCATTAAGAATGGTTGCAGTGTCCGAAAAGGTCACCAACTTGACGGATACGCTTTGAGCCTGATTGAAATACTCGGTGACCAAAGCTATCAGCGCAGCTTTGGCCATATCCAGGCGAGTGGTTATAGTGACCGTTTCATCCGCATTTACCTGTCGGACTTGTCCGCCATAGGCTGGGTCGGTCATGCTCCCTGAAACATCCAGTACCAATACCAGGTTATAGGATGGCAGAGCATCTTCGGTGATTTCAATCGTGCGACTGAAGGTTTGCGGTCGATCATCGACAATGGTGATTTGTGTGTTGGCGCTTCCGGTGTTTGTGGTGTAAGCAATAGAGGATGTGCGGCTGTTGTTGTTTCCTGCGGTGCTGTGATCAACGTTGTCGTTGAGGGTGTAAGTGAAATTTCCGAGACCTGTGCCGACAACATCGACAGTCAACACGCCAGCGTTGACTGCTCCAACCACATGTCTGACGCCGATATAGCCAGCCCGGCCATCCAGATCACCGACGCCACCGTCAGTAATGCCCCCCACGTTGATAATGGAGGTTGCACCAGGATCATTGACAAGCAGGTTGCCTGTGGCAGTACTGATGCCGCCGCCTGTTCCGTTGGCAAGAGCGCTTTCGTGGACAGTGATGAGATCGTCGCGTGTTGCGTAGGTGGTGATGTTGACCGTTGCCGTGCTGGATTGACCTTGTTGGTCAACCAGGGTGTAAGTGAAACCACCGGTTCCTGTGGTTAATGGAGTAAATGTCCAAGTCCCATTATTATTGTTGACTAGTGACCCTCCGGTAACACTACCTGTCGCATTAATACTGGCAGTGTCGATTAGTTGATCGTTACCAGTGAGTTGTGCTGTGGTTAGCGTGATTGGGACATTGAGGAGGGTAACGTATGTGTCATTGACAGCAACTGGGGCACCATTGTCTGCATCAATGATTGTGCCAGTTCCTGACCTTGTCCCAACGGTCAATGGAACGGTTTCGTTTGACTCATCTTGTGAATTTAAGATTGTGGGAACGATAACCGAAAAGCTGCTTATTCCGGCCGGAACCACCAGATTTCCTGCTACCAGCGTGACGCCGTTTGTAAACACCGGCGTTGTAGTGAAGTCGGTGCCAGCAGTAGCCGAGCCTCCCCCAAGTAAAAATGGATAGGATGTGCTGAAGCTGGAAGCGTTGCTAAGCACGACGGCATAGATCAGATTACTGCCTTCATTTGCAATCGGGTTGGAAATCGAGGCAATCGTTGGCGTGATGTCATCGTTGACAATAGTCCCTGTCGCTGTGGCAGTAGCGATGGTCAAAGGAGACCCGTTGCTAATTGCGCTGTTGATTGTGACGATTACAGTTTCATTTCCTTCGAAAATGGTGTCGGCTGTTGGGTTAACGGTCAAAGTTGCCGTTGTGCTGCCAGCGGCAATAGTCACTGTGCCTGTAACGGGAGCGCCGGTGTAATCGATACCGTTAGTTGCATTTCCACTTAGTGTGTAGCTTACTGCTGTAGAAGATGCCGACGGTGTGCTTAGGGTAAACGTATAGATCAGGTTTGTCACACCATCTTCGATTACGCTGGCTGGTGTTACTGAAATGGCAATGGTTGACCGCTCGTTGTCTTGAATAGCCCCGTTGCCGGTGACGCCGCCGATGGACAGGGGCAACGTCTCATTGGCGCCGGGCTCGGCCAGCACATCATCGATGGTGGGCACGGTGACGGTGAAGGAAGT
>JBJOPS010000064.1:0-14183 GCA_046050465.1 Pseudomonadota bacterium
CGGCCGGCGGCCTCGGGAGCGTCGCGATGAGCGTGGTGTTTGAGCGTCCGTCGCTGTGGCAGCGCCTGCGCCCCGTGTTCAGCGGCTTCGATCTCCCGCTGATGCTGGGCCTGCTGGTGCTGGCCGGCCTGGGCATGCTGACCATGTACTCGGCCGGCAGCAACTTTGGCAGCCGCTTCGTCGACCACGGCCGCAACATGCTGATCGCCGCGGTGATCCTGTTTGCGGTGGCCCAGGTCTCGCCGCAGCGCTTGATGCAGCTGGCGGTGCCGCTCTACACCGTGGGCGTGATGCTGCTGATCGCCACCGCGCTGTTCGGCATCACCAAGAAAGGCGCCACGCGCTGGCTCAACCTGGGCATCGTGATCCAGCCCTCCGAGATCCTGAAGCTGGCGATGCCGCTGATGCTGGCCTGGTGGTTCCAGAAGCGCGAGGGAAAGCTCAATTCCCTGGACTTTGTTGTCGCTGCGCTTTTGCTGGCTATTCCCGTTGGCTTGATCATGAAGCAGCCTGATCTGGGCACTTCCCTGATGGTACTGGCTGCGGGACTGTCGGTTATTTTTTTCGCCGGACTAAGCTGGAAGCTGGTAATTCCGCCCGTGCTGCTGGCGGTGGTGGGGATTGGGCTTCTGGTGTTTTTTGAGCCTGACCTGTGCGCGGACGGCGTTCGCTGGTCGATTCTGAGGGACTACCAGCAACAGCGCATCTGCACGCTGCTGGACCCCACGCGCGATCCGCTGGGCAAAGGCTTTCACATCATTCAGGGCATGATCGCCATTGGCTCAGGCGGCTTTTGGGGCAAGGGCTTCATGCAGGGCACGCAGACGCATCTGGAATTCATTCCCGAGCGCACGACCGACTTCATTTTTGCGGCTTTTTCGGAAGAGTTTGGCCTCTTTGGCAATTTGCTGCTCATTGCCTGTTTCATTTTTCTGGTAATGCGTGCACTGACCATCGCGCTGGAGGCACCTACGGTGTTCTCCCGGTTGCTGGCCGGTGCGGTGGCGATGATATTTTTCAGCTACGCTTTTGTGAACATGGGCATGGTTAGCGGCATTCTGCCTGTGGTGGGTGTGCCATTGCCATTTATCAGTTATGGCGGTACAGCCATGGTAACGCTGGGACTGGGGTTGGGGATTTTGATGTCGATCGCCAAGTCGAAAAGGCTTGTCCAGTCATGATTGGACCTGGCCCCAAATACAGATCGGAACGGACGGGTTGAATGCGCTGGATGATGCGGCACTGCTCATGTGGTTGAACCAGCAAGCCTAAAATGAGCAAATGATCTCTCGCGAACCTACCATCGAACGCTTAGGCTTGGCCAAGTCCCTCCTGCTTTCTCCGTTTGGTCTGGATGAATCCCATCTGACTCGTGCCCTGGCTGAAATCAAGGCGCACCAGGTCGATGAAGCTGACCTGTACTTCCAGTACACGCGCTCTGAGGGCTGGAGTCTGGAAGAGGGCATCGTCAAAACCGGCTCGTTCAGTATTGACCAGGGCGTGGGCGTGCGTGCAGTGAGTGGCGAGAAAACCGCATTTGCTTATTCCGACGACATCTCCGAACTATCCCTGCTGGACGCGGCCCGTACGGTACGCGCCATCTCGGGCGCGTCAAAAGCCGCCAAGGTGAAAACGCCGGTATCAAAAATTGCACGCAGCCGTGCCCTCTACAACGATCTGGACCCGATTGCCACGCTGGACAGCGCGACCAAGGTGGCCCTGCTGGGCCGGGTTGAAAAACTCGCCCGAACCAAAGACCCGCGCGTGGCACAAGTCATGGCCGGACTGGTCAGCGAATACGATGTGGTGATGGTGGCGCGTGCCGATGGCACCCTGGCGGCTGATGTACGACCGCTGGTGCGTCTGTCCGTTACCGTGATCGCCGAGCACAACGGACGCCGTGAAATCGGCTCTGCTGGTGGCGGTGGCCGCTTTGGCCTGGCCTATTTTGATGACGAGCGGGTTGAAAAATACGTGAATCAAGCGGTCAAAGCCGCACTGACCAATCTCGAATCTCGCCCCGCCCCGGCTGGCGAAATGACCGTGGTCCTGGGCCCCGGCTGGCCCGGCATCCTGTTGCATGAAGCCATTGGTCACGGGCTCGAAGGTGACTTCAACCGCAAAGGCTCCAGCGCATTTAGCGGCCGCGTTGGGCAGCGCGTGGCGGCCAAGGGCGTTACCGTTCTGGACGACGGCACTCTTGCCGGGCGGCGTGGTTCGCTGAACGTGGACGACGAAGGCAACGCCAGCCAGAAGAACGTACTGATCGAAGACGGCATCCTCAAGGGCTATATCCAGGACAGCCTCAACGCACGCCTGATGGGCGTCAAACCCACCGGCAATGGTCGGCGCGAGAGCTACGCCCACGTACCCATGCCGCGCATGACCAATACCTACATGATGGGTGGCGACAAAGACCCGCGAGAAATCGTTGCCAGCATCAAGAAGGGCCTGTATGCCACCAACTTCGGCGGTGGGCAGGTGGACATCACCAGTGGCAAGTTTGTATTCTCGGCGTCCGAAGCGTATTGGGTAGAAAACGGCAAGATTCTGTACCCGGTAAAGGGAGCCACCCTGGTTGGCAGCGGCCCTGAATGTCTGAAAAAAGTCAGTCTGATCGGGAACGACATGATGCTTGACAGCGGCGTGGGCACCTGCGGCAAAGAGGGGCAAAGTGTGCCTGTGGGCGTGGGCCAGCCCACACTGCGCATTGACGGGTTGACGGTGGGCGGGACGGCCTGAGGGCGCCTGTTTGGATTTCTTCGCTACAGTTTGGCATTGGCAGTCCTGTGTTGCTATTTGCGTCAGATAACAATGACAACGTGCCTCACGGCCAGGCTACCTGCCTATTGCGATGAAATATCCGAGCTAGTGCCGATGCGAATCCGTTTTTCGCACCGGCACATTGGCTGGCGGGTGTCAAAACATCTGTGGTCAATCGCTGAATTTGGCTTGGCGAAATAAGGGTTGTGTGGATGTCAACACTAGCGGGCGGCCATCAATTGCAACTTCTTGAAGGAGGTGGTGCGTTCTTCCCCGCGTTGGTCGCGGCTATTGATCGGGCCATGCGGGAGGTCCGGCTGGAGACCTACATTTTCGAGTTTGAAGGTGCTGGAGCAGGCGTAGCGATGGCGCTGGAGCGTGCGGCTCTGCGAGGAGTTGCCGTCTATCTGGTGATGGATGGCGTGGGTACTCCCTGCCTTCCTGCGCAATGGATTGAACGTTTTGATCGGTCCCGTGTGCTGTGGCGGATTTTTTCACCCTTGGGCGGGCTAGGCCTGTTGATGCCCAGCCGCTGGCGGCGACTGCACCGCAAGTTGTGTGTAGTAGATGGTCTGCAAGCGTTTTGTGGCGGCATTAATATTCTGGATGATTTGCGCGACCCAAATCATGGGCCCCTGCCGGCTCCGAGGTTTGACTTTGCCGTAATAGTCACAGGACCTCTGGTGCAGGATGTGCATCAGGCATTGGTTTTGTTCTGGACACGCATGGAAGCTGGTAGAACAGTGCGACAACCCGATTTGCAGGCGGTTTGGCGGTCGCTGCACAAAGCCGTAGTGACAGAGTGGGAAACCCATTGGCATGAAAAGTCAGTGCGCCCAGGATTGATACCCGGGGGTGGGGCCCGGGCCGGACTGGTGCTGCGCGACAATGTGCGGAACCGGACTCGTATTGAGCGCAGCTACCGTCAGGCCATTGGAGAGGCCAGGCATGAGATCATTATTGCCAATGCCTACTTCCTTCCAGGCGCGAAGTTGCGCAAAGCACTGATTTATGCGGCCAAACGAGGTGTGCGAGTGCGCCTGCTGCTGCAAGGCCGTTATGAGTATTTCATGCAGTACCATGCTGTCAGGCCGGTTTATGGTCCTTTGCTAGCTGCGGGTGTGGAAATTACCGAATACACTGCGAGCTTTCTTCATGCCAAAGTGGCGGTCATTGACAGGCTGTGGGCGACAGTGGGTTCATCCAATCTGGATCCCCTGAGCCTGTTGCTTGCACGGGAGGCTAATGTGCAGATTGAGGACATGGCATTTGCAACTGATTTGCATCAAAAGCTGGAGAGAGCGATTACACAGGATGGGTGTCGAGTTGATTCTGCCGAATATGCCAATCGCCCGTGGCGCATGAGGACAAGGGACCGTGTAGCGTTTGCCCTGATGCGTCTGGCGCTGTTGCTGAATGGAAGTCGCTACTAAAATAATAGCTTCGAAGGCTTGTTTGGCAAGGGGAAAATGGTTAAAAATATGTTAACCAATCGCTGGTAACATTCACTCATATTAATGCTCTCCCGAAGCTCATGAACCCAACCGATGAAGACATTGGCATACCAGTGTCTGTGAAGATACGTCAGCGGCTGATGGCGTCACGCAAGCGCTTTAATGCCAATGACAACATCGCCGAGTTCATTGAGCCGGGCGAGCTTGAAGAACTACTTGACGAGGTGGAGGAGAAGATGAGGGGCGTGCTCCGTAGTCTAGTCATCGACACCGAGCGAGATCACAATACAGACAACACGGCGCGACGCGTGGCCAAGATGTATGTGAACGAGGTTTTTAAGGGACGGTACGTCAGGGCCCCAGTGATCACGGAGTTTCCCAATGCCGAACACCTGAATGAACTCATGATCGTGGGACCTATTACTGTTCGAAGCGCATGCAGTCACCATTTTTGTCCAGTGATCGGCAAGATCTGGATTGGTGTGTTACCCAATGAGCACACGAATGTGATTGGGCTATCCAAATATGCTCGCCTTGCCGAGTGGATCATGGGGCGCCCCCAAATCCAGGAAGAGGCGGTGGTGCAACTGGCAGACCTGATCCAGCACAAAACGCAACCAGATGGCTTAGCCATCGTGATGGAGGCAAGCCACTATTGCATGGCGTGGCGTGGCGTGAAAGATATCGATAGCAAGATGATCAATTCGGTTATGCGAGGTACGTTCCTGAAGGATTCCAATCTGCGGCGTGAATTCCTGTCGCTTATTCCGGGAAAGGGCTGAATTATGCTGGTACGTCTTCTTTACGCGAGTCGTGCGCTGGATACCAGTGCACACGCAATAGACGCTATCTTGTCAAAGTCTCGGCAGTTCAATCCAACGTGCGGCATTACCGGCATCCTCTGTTACGGCGGAGGTATCTTCCTGCAAGCTATTGAAGGCGGGCGCATGGCAGTTAGTGATCTGTATGGTCACATCCAGAAAGATCCGCGCCACGAGGATGTGGTGCTGCTGCACTACGAGGAAATCTCGGAGCGTCGTTTTGGGGGCTGGACCATGGGATTGGTCAACATGTCCAAGATCAATACCACGATTTTGCTGAAATACGCCGAGAGACCAGAGCTCGATCCCTATGCAGTGTCCGGCAAGGTCTCATTGGCGCTTCTCGAGGAGTTGATGGCTACGGCCTCCATCATCGGACGGGCGTAACGCAGCTGCACGCCTTGAGCAAACCCGTACGCCCAGCCTTCAGCGTCGTTGTACTCACAATCACGATACTCTCCGGTGGAGACGGACTGCTGGTTTTGTGTGCCCATTCGGGGGCACCTTGTTTTGGTGGAATGACCAGCACACCACCAGATGGTCGATATGGGCTGCACTCAAAGCGTGATGGCGCCCTCAATGCAGGTGATCGATTCACCGCCTACCCATAGCTGGCCATCGGCCTCGCGCTCGATGTACACGTGCCCGGCGCGGTTCATGCAGGCGCCTTGCGCGGCGATGTAGCGCTCGGGTGCATGACCATCGGCAATGAGCCATTGTGCCAAACTGGCGTTCAGACTGCCGGTGACCGGGTCTTCATTGACGCCCAGGTGTGGTGCAAAGCCGCGCACTTCCACTTCTGGTGCCGCGCTGGCGGTGCTGGCCAGGCCCGAAAAAGCGCGAGCTTCCCGGTTGGATCTCGCTATCAAACTTGTAGCACTTGGTGTATATTCCATACCGACTATACCCACTTTGTGTCCCAGGTTTTTCAGCTCCGCAAAGTTGGGTGTCAACCCTAGCACGGTTTGTGGACTGTCCAGCAGCAGACCCAGCCAGGTGGTGCCGTTGTCCAGCATTTGGGCGGCCTTGATCTGCGGCGCCTTGAGCCCGAGTGCTTTGGCAATCTGCGCCAGCAGCGCGGGGTTGGGGTCAGTGCGCTTTAGTGGTGGTGCGCCAAACGCCAGGCGATGGCCTTCGCGGCGGATTTTGATCAGGCCTGCCTGGCATTCCTGAACGATGAGCGGAGTCGCTTTGGGTTTGCCACCCGCCTCCAGCCAGGCGTGGCAGGTGCCCAGCGTGGGGTGACCGGCAAAGGGCAGTTCACCGCCGGGTGTGAAGATGCGCACGCGGTAGTCGGCGCCCGCTTGCCTGCCAGTTTCGGTTGGAGGCAATAGGAAGGTGGTTTCCGACAGGTTGGTCCAGCGCGCAAAACGCTGCATGTCGGCGTCGCTCAGGTTGCCGCCGTCCAGCACCACGGCCAGCGGGTTGCCCAGGTAAGGCGTGCCGGTGAAGACGTCAACCTGTTTGTAATGCCTGCCATTGGGCCTACCCTGAGTTGAAAAAAGAAGGAGCGGTGACATGATGTTCAAGCCGCCAGCGCCAAACCTGGTAGCGTGGCGGCATAGGTCTGGATGGCGGTGGCCAGTGACGCCACGCCGCGGTGAATCTCGTCCACGCTGGATGTCACGAACGACAGGCGCAGCGTGCGCGGGTCGCCATGGCTGGCATAAAACGGCGTACCGGGAACAAAGGCCACGCCTTGATCCACCGCAAAGGGCAGCAGATCCACGGCGCTCATGCCCTTGGGCAAGCGGGCCCACAGGAACATGCCACCAGCTGGTGTGTTCCACGTCAGCGTCGAGTTGGGTTCGCCCGCGGGAAACTCATGTGCCAGCGCCTGCAGCATGGCGTCGCGCTGCGATTTGTACAGCGCGCGAATCATCGGCACGTGCCGGTCCAGAAAACCGCCCTTCATCACCTCGGCGGCCATGCGCTGGTTGAAGCTGGGGCTGTGCAAATCGGCAGCCTGTTTGGCCTGTAACAGCTTGGGGTACAGCGCTTTGGGCGCGACCATGAAGCCCAGCCGCAGGCCCGGCGCCAGCACCTTGGAGAACGAGCCGAGGTATACGCCACCATCGGGGTTGCGCGCGGTCAAGGGCAGGGGCGGTGGGGTGTCAAACCACAAGTCGCCATAGGGGTTGTCTTCCAGCAGCGGCAAACCGGCGGTGGCTGCGGCGGCGCTGAGTGCGGCGCGGCGGGCTTCGTTCATCGTGCGGCCAGTGGGGTTCTGGAAGTTGGGCAACACGTAGAGAAAACGTGCCTTGCCAGCGCCGGTGCCGATCTGGGCGGTCAGGTCGGCCACGTTCACGCCGTCATCATCACTGGCCACACTCACCACCTCGGGCTCCATGGGCGTGAAAGCCTGCAGCGCACCCAGGTACGTGGGGGTTTCCACCAGAATGCGGCTGCCGGTGTCGATCAATATTTTGGCGACCAGGTCCAGGCCTTGTTGCGAGCCGGTGGTGATCAGCACCTGCGCCGGGTCCACCTTCCAGGGCACGCCGGCAGCGGTAGCTTGTTGACCAAGCTGTGCGGCGACCATCTCGCGCAGCGGGCCGTAGCCTTCGCTGGCAGCGTATTGCAGCGCGGCCTGGCCATCGTCACGCAAGACCTTGTCGCAGGCGGCGGCAAACTCGGTGATGGGAAAGGTTTTGGGCGAAGGCAGGCCGCCCGCAAAACTGATGATGCCGGGTTTTTCGGTGACTTTGAGGATTTCGCGAATGACGGAAGGGTTCATCTTCTCGGCGCGTTTGGCTAGTGTCCAGTTCATTTTTCTCCTCCAGTCGGGCCGTAAAAGACAACCCAGGTTACAAAATCTTTTCCAAAATTCTCGAAGCGGTGCGTCACGTCTGCCGCTACGAAGAAGGCATCTCCTGCGGTGGCTGAAAAGCGCTGGTCACCAATGATGATCTCACCCGTGCCGCTGTGGATCAGGTACAGCTCGTCCTGATCATGTGGCAACTGTCGGTCGCGCCCGTCGGCGTTGGTGCCGGGCGAAAAAACTTTAAGTGTCATGGTGCCGCCACTCATCATCGTCATGGATGGCGCACCTTCCGGGTATTGCGCGGTGGCCGGGCCGGGCAGGCGCTTGAGGGCTTCGGCAATGGATGTTTTCATGGGGTGGTCTCCTGTGGCTGGATATGTGCCAGCGCGCGGGTGACATATTCTTCCTTTTCACCCACCGGTGCAAAGTAATGCAGCACTTCCCGCGCGGCATCGGCACTTTTCAGGCGTGTGATGAGCCAGGCTGAAATGTATTGTGCCGACAGGCAGCCACCGGCCGTGGCCAGATTGCCCTGCGCAAAGAAAGCCTGATTCAGCACGTTCACGCCCGCAGCTTGCACCCACGGTTTGCTGGTGGTGTCGGTGCACGCGGGCATCTGTCTGGTGAGGCCGAGTTTCGCGAGCAAAAACGTTCCCGAGCATTGGGCGGCAATGAGCTGTCTGGCTGGGTCGAGTTGCAGCTGGCCCATGATGGTGGCGTCATTACCCACTTCCCGCGTTTTCATGCCGCTGCCAATGAGCACAGCGTCTGCCTGACAGGCTTCCTTCAGGTCGATGTGAGCGTCGATAGTCAGACCGTTCATAGAGGTGACCCGGGGGCTGGGGCTGGCAATGCTGATCTTCCAGCTGGTATCGCCCAGCAGCGCAATGCGGCTGAGCATGCCGTAGGCGATCAGTGAGTCGAGTTCATTGAACCCGTCGAAAGTCAGTATGGCGATGTGCATGAAATCAGTCTCTGATGAATAGTTGTTGTCACCCGGCAGCTTATGCCACAGCCCCCCGCGCCACAGGCATCCGCTTGCCAATGAAGACGGTTGCAATGACGGCCAGTGCAAACCCGACCGTCACGACATCCAGCGACTCACCCAACAGGGGCACCGAGAACAGCATGCTGAAAAAGGGCTGCACCAGTTGCACCTGGCTGACGCGCACCGTGCCGCCCAGTGCCAGGCCCCGGTACCAGGCGAAGAACCCGACCCACATGGAAAACAGCGTCACGTAGCCAAAGCCCAACCAGGCACTGGTTCGAACGGGAAGCGGTGGCCAGTTGACGAGCATCATGGGTACAGTAAGCGGCAGACTGATGACCAGTACCCAGCAGATCACGCGCTCGGCACCCAATGACGGCGTCAGTTGCGCGCCGCTGACGTATCCGCATGAAGCGCTCAGCACGGCAAGCAACAGCAACATGTCGGCCCAGTTGGCATTGATGCTGCTTACTTCTGGCGCCACGGCGACGGTGCTGGCACGCAACAGCACAAAGGCGCCGACCAGTGCGCTGCCCGCCACTGCGCACAGCCAGAAGCCCAAGCTGGGCCGTTGCCCCAACCACAGCGAACCAATCGCTGCTGTGGCCAGTGGCAGGATGCCCATGATCACCGAAGCGTGAACCGACTCCACATGACGCAGGCCCATGGCCATCAGCAGCGGGAACCCGATGATTACGCACAGACCGGTGAAGAACAATCCGCCCCACTGGCCTTTTTTCGGAATGGGACTGCGGGTGAATGCCAGATAAAAAATCGACAGAATACCGGCCAGCGCTGCGCGGCCAAAGGTGACGAACGCCGGTGACAGTTGCGGTGTGTCAAACGGGCCAGTGGCGAGTTTGGTCATGGGCAGGGTGGCAGAAAACAGCACCACACCGATCAGCCCCAGCCACAGGCCTTTGGTTTCGCGGTTCATCGCGGCGTCCTCATATGCTGGCCATCCAGGCGGCAGTCACCACCAGCACGGCGGCCATGATCCGGTTGAACCAGATCAGGCGCTGTCCATGTGTCAACCAGCTGCGCAGCAGTGAGCCCACCATGGCGTAAGCGAGATTGCTGACGAATCCAAACACAATCATCAGCGGCAGGATCACCGCAAACCGGGCGCCCATGTCTGCACGCCCGGCCAGCCACCCGGCTACGACTGTCAATGCCAGCATCCAGGCCTTGATATTCAGAAACTGCAGCATCACGCCCTGAAAAAAGGTGACGTTGAGCCGGGCTGAGTCCGCCTGCGCCATCTGGCTGGATTGCGCCAGTTTGGCGGCCAGCCACAACAAATAGGCCACACCAAAAAACTGGATGGCCAGCCGCAGCGGCGGCACCGCAACCACCAGCGCACCCAAACCGCCTGCGCACAGGCTGAACAACAGGCCCCAGCCTACCGGCACGGCGCAAACAAAACGCAATGCACGTTTCAACCCGAGGTTCGCCGCCAGTGCTGTGCTCAGCGTGGTGTTGGGCCCGGGCGTAAAGCTGGCGGCAGTCGTCAGCAGGAGCAGGGCGGTGAACTCGGAAGCGGTCATGAGGCAAACTTTAGGGTAAAAACCATTACACTTTAAGTACAGTTAGCCGGACATTTTTCAGAACTGTATTGCTGCAGGTCGCAGCACATCAAGGTCACGCCCATGTTGATGAAATCCGCCTCACAGTCTCTCACAGAGCAGCTCAGCGCGCGCTTCTCTGATCGCATCCGCACGCGCCTGCTGGCACCCGGCGCCCGGCTGCCCTCCGTCCGGTTGTGCGCGCAGCAGCAGGGCGTGAGCCCCTCCACAGTCGTGGCAGCGTATGACCAATTGCTGGCGCAAGGTTTGGTGGAAGCACATAAAAACCGCGGTTTTTATGTGCGTGAAGTGCCCTCAGCCCCCGTCAATAGTTCGTCGATAGCTATTAAATCAGTAGCAAATCAAACTGCCGGAGTGACCCGGCCGCCCATCAACGCCACGGCGCTGATCCGTGGCATGTTCCATGCGGTCAGTGACAAGCCCCAGTCCGGCATGGGTGTTTTCCCTCCCGAATGGCTGGAAACGACCTTCATGCCGACAGCCGTGCGCAAGGTGACGGGCGCGGCGGCCCTGAAGGCGTTTTCCCTACAGTATGGCGAACCGGCGGGTGATTTGGGTCTGCGGCAGTCGTTGTCAAAAAAACTGGCAGGCCTGAATGTTCACGCGGCCCCGCAGCAGATTGTTACGACCGTAGGGGCTACCCACGCTTTGGATATCGTCAGCCGCACGTTGCTGCGTGCCGGTGATTACGTGATGGTGGAGGAGCCTGGCTGGGCCATCGAGTTTGCACGACTGGACGCCCTGGGCATGCGCATCCTTCCCGTGCCGCGCAGGGCCGACGGACCTGACCTGGATGTGATGGCGCGTTACTGCGAGGCGCACAACCCCAAACTGTTCGTCAGCGTCAGCGTGTTTCACAACCCCACGGGTTATTGCCTGTCGCCCGGCAGTGCACACCGCGTGCTGCAACTGGCCAATGCCCACAACTTTCATATCGTTGAAGACGACACCTACAGCCACATCGCGCCCGACCACGCCACGCGCCTGTGTGCGCTGGACGGTCTGCAGCGCACCATTTACGTCAGTGGCTTTGCCAAGATACTGGCGCCGAACTGGCGCATCGGGTTCATGGCGGCCCCGACCGAACTGGTAGAGAGGTTGACCGATACCAAGCTGCTCGCTACGTTGACAACACCGGCGCTGCTGGAAAAAGCACTGGCCTGGTGTATCGATCAGGGGCAACTGCGCCGGCACGCGCAACGCATCCGCACGCGACTGGATGTGGCACGCGCTCGCAGCGTGAAGCTGGCGCTGGCCGCGGGTTGCACCTTCGCCGCTGAGCCGGCGGGTTTGTTTGGCTGGGTGGACACCGGTGTGGACACTGATGAGTTGTCGCAGCGCATGCTGGACGAAGGGTATCTGCTGGCGCCGGGGGCGTTGTTTCACGCCAACCGGCAGCCCAGCACGCTGATGCGCATCAACTTTGCAACGACGCAGGACGCTGTGTTCTGGCAGACCTTCAGCAAACTCAGACCAGAGAAATACTAAGTTCTAAAGTCTTTCAAATGCTTGCAGATAGTATTTGCCTCGGGTGACATCGAGCATTGGTTTTGGAGAGCAAAATGTGGCCAACCCTGCCCGATCTCATAGCCAGAAGTGACCAGGAGCTGCTCATGATCAGTGGTCTTTCATCCTGGCTCTGAGGCGAGTTATCGATTGACTATGAAGCTGGGAAATTCGTGATTCGGTCAAACCCAGCACGTCTGCAATTTCTTTAAGATTCATGTCCTGCTCGTAGTACAGGCTCATGATGTATTGTTCCCGTTGCGGTAAATGTTTGATGGCGTTCACCAGAGTTTGCCTCAGACACTGATCGATCAGGACAGAAAGAGGATCTGCTTCGCAGTCGCTTACGTGACGATCAAGATAATGACCATCATCTTCACTGTCGCGAGACATGTCTTCAAGGTAAACCAGTTGCGGGCCTCTCACCTTACCCAGCAGGCGCTGATAATCAGACAGGGACATGTCGAGTTCTGACGCGATTTCGGACGCTGCCGGGATTCTGCCAAATTGATGCTCCAGTCGACGAAGCGCCAAGTCCATCGTTTTTTGAATTTTCCGGGAGCCTCTGGACATCCAGTCGTTTTCGCGCAGCTCATCAAGCATGGCACCTCTAATGCGTTGCGTAGCAAAGGTTTCGAACTGAACGCCTTGCGCTGCTTCAAATCGTGCGAGGGCTTCAGAAAGCCCGATGAGGCCAACCTGAATCAAATCATCAACCTGAATACTGGGGGGCAGCCTGGCCATCATATGGTGGGCCAGCCTGCGCACCAAGGGCTGATAGTGCTTGATTATGGTGTTGCGGGTCTGACTGCTTGAATCCATGGCGGTTGGGTCGTTGCTTCCCATCATTGTCAGCAGCACCGCTTGAAACTAAGGGACGATAAGCCCGGCTTTAACGGGCTTTTTTCAAGGTGTGAGCTGCTGCCGCGGTTTCGTTGATACCCCCCCCCGACCAAATCGGGCCTCAAGAAGGGCCAGATGGGCTTTTCACAGTGAATTCCCAGGCCCGTTTGGCACCCAGAACCGCGTTGGGATAGGGCGCCTTGCCGCGCGAACCGTTGTAGCGGCCCAGCGCCAGAAAAAGGTCGCCGCGCTCGCGGTCCAGATAGTGGCGCAGGATCACGCAGCCAAATCGCAAATTGGTCTGCATGTGAAACAGCTTGCCCGCGTCACCCCGCGTCGCTTCGTCGCTGGCCAGCACCCGTGTCCAGAACGGCATGACCTGCATGTAGCCACGGGCGCCCACGCTGGAAACGGCAAACCGGCGAAAGTTGCTCTCGACCTGGATCAACCCGAGCACCAGCGTGGTGTCCAGCCCGGCACGTCGGCTCTCGTACCAGACGGTCTGCAAGAACTCCTGGCGCTCCTGAAGCGTAGCCTTTTTCTTTTTAAGCCGCTCACTCATGTCTCCCAGCCAGCGCAGATAGTGCAGGCGCGATTCGGTGTCAGGGAACTCGGGTACGGGCGGCGCCTTGTTCGATATGGCCGAACTCAGCGCCGTGCGCACCGAGTCCACCAGCGGCTCTTCCAGCTGGCCGCCTGCCACAGCTCGCTCATGAATTGATAGCAACCCAGGCAATGAAATCAAGGGCAAAATGGATAAAACACCCTTTCTCCTTGAAATCAGGCCCGCCACTGCAGGTTGGGTCATACCTTCAGACGGGACTGAATCAAACCCAGAATGTCGCTGACGGGCACGGCCGTGGAAGCGGAGTCACGGCGATGCTGGTATTCCACTTGCCCCTCTTTCAGGCCCCTGTCACCGATGGTGACGCGGTGTGGCACGCCAATCAGTTCCCAATCGGCAAACATGGCGCCCGGGCGCTCGCCGCGGTCGTCCAGCATCACATCCACGCCCGCGGCCAGCAGATCGCCGTAGAGTTTGTCGGAAGCGGCCTTGACGTCGGGGAACCGGTCCGGGCTGATGGGGCACAGCACCACGGTAAAGGGTGCCAGTGCGTCGGGCCAGATGATGCCGCGCTCGTCGTGGTTTTGCTCAATGGCCGCGGCAGGCAAACGCGTGATGCCGATGCCGTAGCAGCCCATCTCCATGAACTGCGGTTTGCCGTTTTCACCGAGAAAGGTGGCGTTCATGGCACGGCTGTATTTGGTACCCAGGTAAAACACATGGCCCACCTCAATGCCGCGCTCGATGGCCAGCACCCCTTTGCCATCCGGTGACGGGTCACCTGCGACGACGTTGCGAATATCTGCCACCAGCGCAGGCTCGGGCAGATCACGGCCCCAGTTCACGCCGGTGAAGTGAAAGTCGGGTTCATTGGCACCACAAATCCAGTCGCT
>JBJOPS010000065.1:0-48057 GCA_046050465.1 Pseudomonadota bacterium
AGAGGGTGCAACGGTCTACTTCGCTCAGGTACACCGCATCGGCACGCAGGTCTGCTGCGGGCAGGTCTTCAAACAAAAAGACTTCGAAAAACCGGGACAGCAGCGGGTCGGCATGGACAAAGTCTTTGACCGCACGGCGTTCTTGCGCCAGCTCTTTTTGCACCGAGCTGATGAAGAGGGTTTGCTTCGCACTCACGCCGCCAACTCCCGATTCAGTTCCTCAATCACCTTGGGCAGTTCCGCGCCAAAGAGCTGGTGCACCTTGCCCAGGCCGCCTTGGGCGTTGAAGGGGGCGTATTCAAAGTCGTCTATTTCAATGCCGAGGTTGGCGGCGATATGGTCGCGGATCATTTCTAGCCAGTGTTGTTGTTCCTGGGTGAACGGGTTGTTTTCATTCTGCTGGTGCTGGGCCAGCCAGGCTTTGAAGTTGGTTTGCACGCGCTCGGGGTAGGGCACGAGTTCGTTGTCTTGTTGCATGGCAAAACGCACCAGGCTGACCAGGTCGGCGAGCAGGCGGCGCTGCGTGGCGCCTTTGACCTTGTCTTTGCGCAGGGTGGCGTAGGCCTGCCACAGGGCACCTTCGTCGATGTTGAGCGGCGGGGCGTGGAGGGCATCGGCCAACTCTTTCAACTGCTCAAACATGAGCGGTGCACGCTGCCTTTCTACCGAATACCGCCTGCTGTACAAAATTTGCAGGGCGGTGATTTCGTCTTTGTGCTGGGTGATGAACTGTTCAAAGCTTTGCACCAATGCGGTAGCGCGGTCGCTGCCTTCTTTGAAACCGAAGTCCAGCAAGCGGTCTTGGGTAACGGTGTCGATCACCAAGTCTGCCTTCTGCTTCATTTTTAGTAGCTTCTCACGCAGGGCGGGTGCGGTAAATGGCTTGGTTGCATCCCGAAGGCGTTGGTCAGCCTCGGCGGGTGGCATGTCTTGCGTGGCGTCGATGGCCAGCGCATCCACAATGCCGCGCGCCAGCTCGCGCAGGGTCTTGCCGCCGCTCAGCTCCACCACCTTGGCCTGGTCGGCCTCGCTGGCGTCTTTGTCCAACCGGGCCAACCTAGCGGCGATGCTGCTCAGCACTTCGTCTTCCACATTGCCCAGGCTCACGGCTTGCAGCAGTTTGTCCAGGGACACGCTCTTTTTGGCGTCCATGGGGCGGCTGTCGGTTTTGTCGCGCTCGCACACGCCTACGCAGTCAACGATGACGAAGTGGTCTTTTTTGATGCTTATCCCATCTCGGCCGGGGTTGACTGCAGCCAGGTCGGTGGGGTTGCACACGCGCACGCCACGGCCTTTCATCTGCTCGAAGAAGCTGCGGCTTTTGACCGAGCGCATGAAGACGACGATTTCCACGGGCTTGATGTCGGTGCCGGTGGCGATCATGTCCACGGTGACGGCCACGCGGGGGTAGTAGCCGGTGCGGAAGTCTTTGATGAGCTGCTCGGGGCTGGTGCCGCCGCCCTGGGCGCTGCGGTAGGTGATCTTTTGCGCAAACTCGTTGCCACGGCCAAACTCTTCGCGCAGGATTTCGACAATCTTTTCGGCGTGGTTGTCGTCTTTGGCAAAGATGAGCGTCTTGGGCAGCTCGGTGCGGGCGGGGAACATGTCTGCCTGCCAGCGGTCCCGCAGGGTGCCCACCACGGTGCGGATCTGGTCGGGCGTTTGCACGGCGCGGTCCAGCTCTTCGGGCTGGTATTCAAAGTCGTCGTCCAGCTGCCAGGCGGTTTTGCGGCGGGTGGCTTTGTCTTGCGTTTCCAGCCAGAAGCCCTTGTCCACCTTCGCGCCAGCTTCGCTGACTTCGGTTTTGATGCGGTACACGTCGTAGTTCACGTTCACGCCATCGGCCACGGCCTGGGCGTGGCCATATTCCATGACCAGGTTTTGGTTGAAGAAGCCAAAGGTCTGTTTGTTGGGCGTGGCGGTCAGGCCAATCAGGTAGGCGTCAAAGTACTCCAGCACCTGGCGCCACAGGTTGTAGATGCTGCGGTGGGCCTCGTCCGTCACCACAATGTCAAAGCTCTCGATGGGGATGGCCGGGTTGTAGCCAATGGGCTCTGGGTCTTTGAACAGGGCTTCGATGCGCTCGGTGGACTCTTCGTCGGCCTCTTCGGCCAGTTCGCGCCCCTTGAGCATGCTGAACATGCGCTGGATGGTGCAGATGACCACGCGGGCGCTGGTGTCGAGCTGGTTGCCTTGCAGGTGCTGGACGATGTATTCCTCGCCAAACTTGTAGTTGTTGTAAGGCGATGCGTAGGCGTCAAACTCTTTTTTGGTCTGGCGGGCCAAGTTGCCCCGGTCCACCAAAAACAGCACTCGGCGGGCACCGCCAAACTTGATGAGGCGGTAGATGAAGCCGATGCTGGTGAAGGTCTTGCCGCTGCCGGTGGCCATTTGGATGAGGGCCTTGGGCTTGTTGGCGGCGAGGCTTTTCTCCAGGTTGGTGATGGCGCTGATTTGGGCGGGCCACAGGGAAAAGTGCGCACCGCCGCTGCCCCACTCCGTCACCAGCTGGGGCATGCTGCGCATGCGCGTGAGGAAGGTGCCGGGGGATTCTTGCGCGGTGTTGCCGTTGGCAGCAGAACTGGAAGAGCTTGGCAGGTGAGTCAGCCACTGCACCAGCATCTCTGGGCGGAAGAAGGCGAACACGGCTCTGGCGCGCGGCTCGGGGTCCAGCCCATTGGTGAAGTGGGTTTCTACCCCGGTGCTTTCCCACACAAAGGGCAGGGGGCGCGCCCAAGCGGGCAGGCTGGTGGGCAGGCCCTGGGCGTAACGGCCGCTTTGCAGCTCCACGCCCGTCAAGGTGGCGCCTTCTTTCTTGGCCTCAATTACGCCGCAGGCCTTGCCGTTCACATAGAGCAAATAGTCGGCAAAGCCAAAGCCTGAGTTGAGGGGGAATTCGCGGATGGCTACGCCCTTAACCGCACCGTCCCCGGCATGGATATTGGCGTCAGAAACGTTGCAGACGTACCAGCCCGCTTGCTGCAATAGCGTGTCGATGCTGGCTCTGGCTTTTTGCTCGGGCGTCACGAAATCTCCCCATGATGCATTCTAGTGAAATGCTACATGTTGATTTCTGGTCTATACAAGCTGGGTTCAAAGTAGTCGGCTCTATTCGACAGTGACACTCTTGGCCAGGTTACGGGGTTTGTCGACATCTGTCCCGCGTGCACAGGCCGTGTGATAAGCCAGCAGTTGCAGCGGCACCACGTGCAGCAGCGGTGATAGCTCGCCATAGTGCTCGGGCATTCGGATGACGTGCAGGCCTTCGCCGGATTCGATCTTTGTTCCTGCATCAGCCAGCACGTACAACACGCCCCCGCGAGCCCGCACCTCGTGCAGGTTGCTTTTCAGTTTCTCCAGAAGCGCATCGTTCGGAGCAACCGTCACCACCGGCATCGCATTGGTAACCAGGGCCAGCGGGCCATGCTTGAGTTCGCCTGCCGGATAGGCCTCAGCATGGATATAGCTGATTTCCTTTAGTTTGAGTGCACCCTCCAGGGCGATGGGGTAGTGCAGGCCGCGGCCCAGGAACAGGGCATTTTCCATACGGGCAAAATCCTCCGCCCAGCTGATCACTTGCGGCTCCAGCGCCAGCACGGCTTGCAGGGCGGCCGGCAGGTGGCGCATGGCTTTGAGGTGGTGAGCTTCTTCTTCGTCAGTCAATCGGCCTTTAGCCTGGGCCAATGCCAGCGTCAGCAGGAACAGGCCTGCCAGTTGCGTCGTGAAGGCCTTGGTGGACGCTACGCCAATCTCGATGCCCGCGCGGGTGATGTAGGACAGTTTGCACTCACGCACCATGGCACTGGTGGCGACGTTGCAAATCGTCAGCGTGGTGGTCATACCCAGCCCCTGGGCGTGACGCAAAGCCGCCAGCGTGTCCGCAGTTTCACCCGACTGGGTGATGGTGACCACCAAAGTCCTGGAGTTGGGCACCGAGTCGCGGTAGCGGTATTCACTGGCAACTTCTACCTGCGTAGGCACCTTGGCAATTTTCTCCAGCCAGTATTTGGCCGTGCAACCACTGTAGTAGCTGGTACCACAGGCCAGAATGAGTACGTTGTCGATGTCCTTGAAGATGCGGTAGGCCCCGTCACCAAACAGCTCGGGAACAATACCTTGCACACCTTCCAGTGTGTCCGCAATGGCCTGAGGCTGCTCAAAAATCTCCTTTTGCATATAGTGGCGATAGGGTCCCAATTCGGCGGCGCCGCTGTGGGCTACCACCGTCTTCACCGGACGCCGGGCCGTTGCCACGGCTTTGTGTGCCTTGTCCACCAGCCAGTATTTCCCGACTTGCACATCGACTACATCGCCTTCTTCCAGATAGACAATTTGATCGGTCACGCCTGCCAGTGCCATGGCATCACTTGCCAGAAAGTGCTCATTGCCATCTTTGCCCACACCCAGGATCAGGGGCGACCCCGCACGTGCTCCAATCAGTCGATGGGGCTCGTCTTTGCAAAACACGGCAATTGCATAGGCGCCATGCAGCTGGCCAACGGCTGCCTTGACCGCCTCGAACAGGTCTCCGTCGTACAGGCTGTCAATCAGATGGGCAATCACCTCCGAATCGGTCTGGCTGACAAACACATAGCCGCGGGCTTTCAATGTGGCGCGAAGCTCATCATGGTTTTCGATGATGCCGTTGTGCACCAGGGCAACACGGCCAGGACGTTTGTCCGAGTCGATGCCGGCACCATGGCTGAAATGAGGGTGCGCATTGTGCACCGCAGGTGCGCCATGCGTAGCCCAGCGGGTATGCGCAATGCCGGTCGTACCCTCAAGTTTGCCTGAGCTCACCTGCTCGGCGAGTTCAGCCACCCGCGAGGTGCTGCGAGCCCGCTTCAGGCCATCGGCATAAACGGCTACGCCACAAGAGTCATAGCCCCGGTACTCCAGACGCTGCAGACCCTGAACCAGAATGGGAACGATATTGCGTGTTGATACGGCGCCGACAATGCCACACATAAGAATGCTCCGGAAAAAGGGATGCCCGAATCGTACCGTGGGCTGAGTAAAATTTCACGATGAAAAAGTTGTATTTTTTAGCAAAAATTTCATGAACATGAAAATACAGCCATTTATTTCATAAATAATGATGTTATGGAACAAATATCGATTGATGAAACAGATCTGCAACTGCTAAATGAGCTGCAGAACGATGCCTCCCTGACTAACCAGGAGTTGGCGCGCAGGGTCAGCACTTCGGCTCCGACCTGTCTGCGCCGGGTCAAGCGCCTTCGCGACGCTGGCCTGATTGAGCGTCAAATCGCGGTGCTGTCCGCCCAAAAGATCGCCAGTGTGCTGGGGCACGGGTTGAGCGTGATCGTGGAAATCACGCTGGACCGTCAGGGCGCTGAGGCACTGGATGATTTTGAGCAGCGCGCAGTCCAGGACGAAGCCGTGCAGCAGTGTTACCGTGTGTCGCCCGGGCCCGATTTTGTGTTGGTGGTGCATGCCCTGAACATGCCGGACTATCTGGCGCTGGCGCAGCGGCTATTCAGCGGCGACGCCAACGTGCGCAACGTCAAGGCTTTTTTCAGCATCAAGCGCAGCAAGTTTGGGGCACGAGTGCCGATGCCACCACGATCGCTTACACCCCTGCTTCCACGAACAGCGGCAGGGTAAAACCGATATCACAGCCGGCATCGACATTACCTTCGGCCCACACGGTGCCGCCGTGCCGTTGCACGATCTTGCGCGTCAACGCCAGTCCCAGACCTATTCCCTCAAATTCGGTTGCTCTGTGCAGACGTTGAAACACTTTGAACAGTTTTTCCCTGTATCGGGGGTTAAAACCTACGCCGTTGTCCTTGATGTGAAATATGCACAGACCGTTGTCAGTCAGGGCCCAACTGATCTCAATGTGTGCCACCTTTGTGCAACGCGTGTATTTGAGTGCATTCGATAGCAGCTTGTTCCATATCTGGCGGATCAACACGGGATCTGCACCGACAGGTGGAAAATCCGGCGCAATGTCCCATTCGATCTGGCGACCCGCCATGTCTGCCATGTGCGTGCCCATCAGTTCATGAAGCAGTGCGCTGGTATCAATTCGTGCCGGGTTCACGCCGGTGTGGCCTACGCGGGAGAGCTCCATGAGGCCATCAATCAGGAGCCCCATGTGTTTGGCCGCGACACTGACTGTGTCCAGACTCGTGGTGATCCCTTTGTCGGGTTGCCCACCCAGGTCCTCCTTGATGATCTGGACATAGGCCGTGACATGGCGCAACGACGCACGAAGATCATGCGAGACGGAATAGGTGAACTCTTCGAGATCCGCTCTCGCCTGGTTGAGTTCCAGTTTCAGTTTGGCAATTTCCCGTCGCGCGGCGTCCAGATCATCGGGCATGAAATTACTCCTCGTATCCAGACGAGTTGGCTCAGGTTTTAGCAGTTTTTTTCGCAGGCCGGGGCCACCCGTCAATGCTCACCTGCTTGGCGCGCGAAACAGTCAATGCGCCAGCCGGCGTGTCTTTGGTGATGGTGGAGCCACCACCCACCGTGCCACCGGCTCCAATGGTGACAGGGGCCACCAGCACACAATTGCTTCCCACGTGGACATCGGCCTCAATGACCGTGCGGTGCTTGTTGGCACCGTCGTAGTTTGCCGTGATGCTGCCCGCGCCATAGTTCACACGCTCGCCAACCGTGGTGTCACCGAGATACGCTAGGTGATTCGCCTTGGCCCCTTTCGCCAATGTTGAATTCTTGATTTCAACAAAATTGCCGATGTGTACCTCGGCCCCCAGCACCGCGCCTGGGCGCAACCGGGAAAAAGGCCCCACCTGCGCGCCCTCGCCGATGCTCGCTCCCAGCTTCTCGCCGTCGATATACGTGAACGGAAGAATGTGCGCTCCGGCAGCAATACTCGCATTGGCGATCACACAGTTGGCTCCGATGCGCACATCGTCGGCCAGTGATACGGCCCCTTCAAACACACAGTTAACGTCAATCGACACGTCTTCGCCACAGGTCAATGACCCTCTCACATCGAATCGCGCCGGGTCAGCCAGACGAACGCCCTGTTCCATGAAACGGTTGGCCAGGCGGCGCTGATACGCACGCTCAAGCTCCGCCAGCTGTACAGGGCTGTTCACGCCATCCACCTCAATCTTGTTGGCTGTGCGGGTAGCAACTACACCCACGCCATCACTGACGGCGAACTTCACGATATCGGTCAGGTAATACTCACCCTGCACGTTGTCGTTGTGCAGTCGGGCCAGCCAGTTTTTGAGTCGGGCGGTGGGGGCCGCCATCACGCCGGTGTAGATTTCGCCTATCTCGCGCTGTGCGGCCGAGGCATCCTTATGCTCCACAATGGCCCGTACCGCGTCGCCCTCACGAACGATGCGCCCGTAGCCACTTGGGTCTGGCATATTGACTGTCAGCAAAGCGAGTTTTTCCCCGGCACAGTCCCCAACCAGACCGCGCAATGTGTCAACCTCAATCAGGGGAACATCGCCATTGAGGATCAGCGTCACGCCGTCGTCAGGCAGAACGGGCACCGCCTGCTGCACGGCATGGCCGGTTCCCAGCTGGGGTTCCTGGCGAACAAACTTCAGTCCGGAATTGATGCCAAATTGCCCTTCCGGCCTTGTGAAATAAGCGCAAGCCGCTTCAACTTCTGTAGCGCCATGACCGGTAACCATGACCACGCTACGCACGCCCAGAGTCGCCACCGTGTCCAGAACATGTTGCACCAAAGCGCGCCCGGCCAAGCGGTGCAATACTTTGGGCAGTTTGCTCTTCATGCGGGTTCCTTTGCCCGCGGCCATGATGACCACATCTACTGCTGCCATGCCTGATTCCCCCAGATCCGTTGTTTGATGGCTCCCGATTATCGGCCGGATTTGACATATTGGTGGCTGCCGTGGGTATGCCGATTTCAATGAGGCCCAGACTCTGCAGGTACGCGATGAGATTGATCGCCTTCACCAATGGCACCGCGTCACCGCATTACGGCAGAGCAACGCCCGCATGCAGCATGGCGTCTGGCCGAATGCGAGCGCAACATGTGCCAACTGGCAACGCAATGCTGAATTTTTTCGTTGTTTACAAAGGCATCTGCCGATGCGCTGGTATCCTGTTACGCGTCATGAATATTTTTCTAATCGATGAGCACACACTGTTTCGCGAAGGCATGCGTAACTTGCTCCCTCCTCTGGCCGAAGCAGTTTCGCTCACCATGTTTGACGTGTGTGAACAAGCTCTGGAGTTACCAACTGGCACGCCAGCCCCAGACCTTATTTTGAAAGACTGGCATCGAGGGGCCAGCAGTTTTGCCACCTTGAAATCGGTTTGTCAGAGATTTCCTCTGAGCCCCGTCGTCGTGGTGTCCGGTGAAAGCGGGCCCGAGCTGATTCGCAGGATCATCGCCCACGGCGCTGCCGGCTTTATCCCCAAACAATCGACACCTCATGCATTGATTCGTGCTCTGCACCAGATTCTCAATGGCGAGGCGTTTATGCCAGAAACAGCGTACGCTGGTTACGTGTCCCGCATGGGCCATGCCGGACACCAGTTGCGCATGCTTGAAATGGCCACCGTCTGGCCCGCCCTGACTCAACGTCAGCTCGAGGTATTTCACGGTGCCCTGCGTGGGCTGGCCAATAAAGAAATTGCACGCGAACTGGCGATCTCCGATGGCACTGTTCAGCAGCATCTGAGCACCATTTACCGGGTGCTGGGCGTTGCCAGTCGGACCGAAGCAGTATCGATAGCCGCCCGGCGCGGCATTCGGACAGACTGATTTCTATCGATCCCCGGAGCAGTCAATCCTGTAATGCTGCCCACATAGCCCGGTCACGCTCGGCAGTCCAGATGCGTGGACTCTTGATGCCACTGGCTTCGTCAAATGCGCGGGTTACATCAAACGGAAGACAATGCTCATAGATAAAGACATGACCAAAAACAGGGTCCATACTTTTACGGGTATGAGCCATTGCGGCTTTCAGATCCATGCCCTGGACCACTGCCTCACATGCGCAGCGATAAAGCGTTTCAACCCAGTGTCTGGTGTAGTCCAGCGCCTTGTTGACATTCACCTGGCCTTTCATCGCCTCACCACGACCAGGTACGATTGCTTCGGCCTTGAGTTCACGTAACGCTTCCAGCGTTGCAGGCCACTCCTCAAGTTGTGCGTCGCCTGTGTAAACTCCCGCTTCATATTCGACCAGATCACCCGAGTACAGTATTTTTTCATCCGCAACCCAGGCAATCGTGTCGCCTCGCGTATGTCCGGGCCCAGGACTCCAGATCTGGACTACAACACCGCCCAGATTGATTGACAGTTTGCCCGGCACCTCACCACGTGCAGGATTGCCCCCATCGAGCACCATGGTGGGCCATGTCAGGCCAGAGATGGTCTCGGCACTGCGAAACAGGCGTGGAAAACGCTCCATCTCGCTCTTCATGTCCTGCAGGCCGCGCTCGCGGATCAGCTCCAGTGTGCCCTGACTGGCAATGATTTCGGTAGCCCCTTCTGTTGCATAGGCATAGGCCCCCAGTACGCGTACCGCATGGTAATGTGTCAACAGGACGTATTTGATGGGCAAAGAGCTGACAGTGCGTATCTTGGCAATGAGGTCCAGCGCCATGGCGGGCGTCGCGGTGGCATCGCTGATCAGGATAAAACGGTCGCCAATGATGACGCCGGAATTCGGATCACCTTCGGTGGTATAGGCCCAGCAGTGTTGGCTAAGCTGTTCAAAGGTGATTTTCTTGTCGGTTAGATCTGACTGACTGGCAAATGCCTTGGCGCTTGGTACGGGGGTAGACATTTATTGCTCCTGAGATGGGCGAATTTTACTTAACCGCACCAGACAGATGCGAGCCGTCAGGTCAGGGCTTGAATTTCAGGGCCAGTACTTTGGCGGCAACACACTGCCCCTGTGGTTTTCCACCTTCAATTGCAAACCGGTAGTGAATACCGGCATACAAACGGGAAATCGCCGCTTCATCAGCCGCAGTCTTGAAGTTTTTGAAGGTTCGTGGACCCCAGCCGCGGTCATTGTGAGTGTTGTCGGTGAAAGCTGTATCGGCACCAAATGTTCTATCCAGCACCATGGACGCAGCTGCGGATTGCACCGAATGGCCGGAAGGGTAGTCAGGAAACGGCGGTGTGGGAATCAGGGACGGGACCCAGTTGCTGTCGATGACGACCTGTCCATAGGTGACTGGGCGCACAACGTTAAGCTTGTACTTGGTGTACCACGCTGCCACAAACGCATCCGACATGGCTATATTCAGGCGGGCAAATGATTCAGCCGCCGTGGCCAGGTTGGCCTTGCGTGCCCTGAGTATGTCATTCGCAATGTAGACCCAGTGCCCCGCCGGTGTCGGTGTTTTGCCTGCGTCGTCTGCCCAGTAAAGGGCAAACTGGCGCTGCTCTTGCGTCGCGGCCGTACTGATTTTGTACACCTCCAGACCGTCCTTGTAAAAGGCCGAGGTGGTTTCTTCCGAATAGTCAGGCGGTGGCGGAGCAGGACAGTCTGCTGCGGTCTTCATGACGAAGGGGCGATTCTCTCCCCAATAGGGCAACAGCGGGGCCGCAAACGCCGGTGGCGTTGCCGACCATTTTCCTGTGCCGCTAGGCGGCACATAGTTGGCGCGACTGCGCCGGATGGGCCCCCAGGCTTCGTGCCCACCATCGGTGCGAGCCCACGTCATGATGGCCATGCCCATGAGCTTGCCAAAGGTCTCAGAACGGTTGGTGATCTCGGGAGTGACGGAGTTGGGGTCAAAGTCCTGTGTGTATTTGAGAGGCAGGCTGCGTTCAAGCAAATCGATGCGAGCCTTGTTCTCTGCGGAGGCGTTGCTGAACATCATGCGTGCCATGGTGGCCATGGACGCATTGGCCACGGTGGGCCAGTGAAGGGGCTCATCCGGTTGCGCCCAGGGCAGTGAGCTGAGTTCGTTCAACTGGCCAGCCAGGCTCTGGTAACCCGGCATGCCGGGCACAACGGCTTCGTACAAGGTCAAGCCCATGTAGCCCAGTGCACGTGATGCTACAGGAGGGCTGAAGCCAGGGGTCTGCTGTATCAGTTGCAGGGCCAGGAAATACCAGTCGTACACCACGCCGGAACTGTAAGCTGATGCCGATTTTGCGGGCCCCGGCGTTTGGGCGTGCGCCGATGGTGCATACACGGTTGTACCGAGCGCCAGAACCACACAGGGGGTGAGAACACAAGCACGCAGGACTCGTTGCATCCAGATCTGTGGTGATTGCCTTGAAAAATGCCGGACCGGTATTTTCATGGCACCCTCCAGGCGGAAACACCGCTGTCTTTGTCAAACGTGTAGAACTTGTTCGCCTGAACGGCTTGCCATGTGCTCCAGCCCGCACGCGGCCATTGCACGCGCACCTTGGCGTCTTTGGCGTCGCCCAGCCCAAAGTGCATCCAGCCAAGATGGCCGCTGGCGTGTCCACCACCGATGGTGAGTTCTTGACGGATGACTTTGCCTCCCATGTCCACCTCGACCCAGGCTCCCACAGCGTCTCGGTTCCCGGTGTTTTGCTTCAAGCGCAGCTGCAGCCAATGGCCCATGGCCTGCCGCTTTTCGGCAGTGCCCGCGCCAAGATTGCGCCAAAGCTGGGCCTTATCCCAACGGTTGACTACCAACATGTCCAGAAGGCCGTCACCATTGAGGTCAGCAAGCATGCCGCCACGCCCGCGCCGAAAGCTGGCCATGCCGGCTTGCTGTCCCACTTCCGCGAAACGCCCGTCGGTTTGCTGCAACAACAGGTTGTTGGGGTCCAGCGTGGCAAAGTCGGGCATGGTGGAGACGTTGCCTTTGACAACAAACAAGTCCGACATGCCATCGTTGTTCACGTCAGCAAACTGCGCATGCCAGGCTGTCGACGGGTGGATGTCTCCACCCACATAGGGCCTATGTGCAGTGATGCCGCGCTTGTAGGCCTGGTCCATGAAAGTTGGCTTGGATGCACCACCTTCGAGCTTCTGAAACTTGTTGTCAGCCATGCTGGTGAGAAACACTTCAGGATAGCCATCACCATCCACATCGTGGCTGGCAATACCCATACCCCAGATTTGAAGACGCTTCCAGCCGTCGGCCTCGTTGTATTGGACTGGTGGCTGCCCGGGGGATATTTTCCAGAGCTGCTCTTGACCGTCTTTGTAGTACTCACGATCGTTGCTGACACGCAGGGATGGTTCACCACTGCGGCTCCAATCCGTGAATAGCATGGACAATGCGCAGTAGCCGGGCTTGAGCAACTCAGGTGCAGCAAATTTCTTGCCGCTGGCGTCAGGGCGCAGCAGGATGCCCGGCGTACAGGTGCCCCAGGGGAAATCGGGCTTGCTGCGATCGTAATAAGTACCAAAGGCCAAGGTAGGCCAGTTTTGGCCCTTTTCCCAAGTGGCAGAAAATGCGGTATGCCAGTCGTTGTTGTCAGGAATATTCCATCTGGCGTTGGCGCGCTCGAATTTGCAGGCCCCTACGCCTCTGAAGACTTCAACTTCGCCAACACGCAAGACCACCAGATCAGCGTTACCGTCACCATCAATGTCCAGCGGGTAGGCTCCTGTGGCATTGGTCAGTTCCAGGCCGGAGCGTTCTTCCTGCAGCTTGATGGCGCCATCGCGCGTGCTGCGGTTGCGATAAAACTTGGCCTTGTTGACACCGCCGGTGACATAGATCTCCGGCAACCCATCGTTGTCGCAGTCAAAGGTTGCAACTCCGCCGCCCACCATGTATTCGTCCTGCCCCTCAAAGCGGCTTTGCAGTCCCGCGGTGTCGGTCTCTTCCACGAAACGTGGAATGGCTGGAATCGGCGTAACTGGAGGAGCTGCAGCTTCTGCGGAATGCAAAGCCAGCATGCCGGCCAGAAATAGTGAAGTGTTCTTGCGCATGGTGAATCTCAGATGTTGACCCAACCACCGGATTTTTCAGACTGGAAGAGTGCGTCAATGACACGCATGTTGGCAATGGCATCTTCTACACCGTATGGCGAAGTGATCTCACCGCGGATCACACGTGAAAATGCATCTCCCTGCAGCGTGTACATGTTGCACGCAGGAAGTGTCTGAACAACCACAGACTGACCATCCAGAGTTGAGCCATCGTCAGAAAAGACCCTGGTCTCACCACCTAACGGGGCATTGAACGGGATCTGGATTTCAATTCGCTTTTTGGTCCCGCAAACCTGCACCCGCTGATAAACCACGGATTGGGTAGAGACCGTGAAGTTCAGGTGCCGTCCATTGCCAAAATCGAGCATGGCGCTGATGGTGCGGTCCGTCTTGAAGTCCGGGTCACGATCTACCAGTGACATCACCCGCAATGGTTCGCAGTCAAACAAAAAGCGACCCGTGACAATGGGGTAGCAGCCGATGTCGTACAGCGCGCCACCACCGATATCCACTTTGTTGCGGATGTTGTTGACATCGCGGTTGAAGTACGCAAAGTACGCCTGAATCACACGCAGGTCGCCCAACTCCCCACTGCGCACCCGCTCGCGAACCTGCAACCACTGGGGGTGAAAGCGCACCATGAAAGCTTCCATGATGTGAACTTTGTCGGCAACTTCATGCAACTGCTCCGCCTGGGTTGCCGTGATGGCAATCGGCTTCTCACACAAAACGTGTTTGCCTGCACGCGCTGCAAGCAGCGTCAGCGGCACATGCTGGTCGTTAGGCAACGGGTTGTAGATCGCTTCGATTTCCGGGTCTGCGATCAGCTCCTCATAGCTGCCGTAGGCCTTTGCAATGCCAAGCTTGTCGGCCAGCGCACGTCCTTTTTCAAGAGAGCGTGATGCAATGGCACGAATATCACAGTAGTTACCCTTTTGCATCGCAGGAATGACCTTTTCCCAGCCGATCTTGGCGGTGCTCAACACTCCCCACACTACTTTTTTCATGGTCAGTCCTTTGATGACTTTCTCAGTCAGATAAATGAATTGAGCAGGTTCTCCAAATTCTCCTGACGCCCTGACACGGGTCGCGTATCCGTATTTTTCTGCAAGACTCTTGTAGCCACAGCGTCCAGACTCAACTTTCCGCCCATCAAGTCATTGCCGAAGCTTGATTGCCAACCCGCGTAGCGATCTTGCGTGCTCTTTGCGAAGCGACCATCCGCAATCATCTTCTCAGCAATCAGCAAGGCGCGTGCAGACACATCCATACCGCCAATGTGGCCGTAGAACATATCCTCAGGGTCAATGGACTGGCGCCGAACCTTGCTGTCAAAGTTCAATCCACCGGTCGTGAACCCGCCGGCCTGCAGGATCAGGTACATGCACAGTGCCGTCTCGGGAATGTTGTTGGGGAACTGATCCGTGTCCCACTGGCATTGCATATCACCCCGATTCATGTCAATAGAGCCAAAAATACCCAAATCAATGGCCGTCGCAATTTCATGCTCAAAGCTGTGACCTGCCAAAGTGGCATGGTTGCCTTCTATGTTGACCTTGATTTCCTTTTCCAGGCCATGCTTGAGCAAAAATCCATAGACCGTGGCGACATCGAAGTCATATTGATGTTTGGTCGGTTCGCGCGGCTTGGGTTCGAGCAGGAGGGCACCCTTAAACCCGATTTTGTGCTTGTAGTCCACCACCATGTTCAGAAAACGCCCCATCTGGTTCAGTTCCTGCCCCATGTTTGTATTTAGCAATGTCTCGTACCCTTCTCGCCCACCCCACAAAACATAGTTTTCACCACCGAGTTTGCGCGTTGCGTCCATTGCCTCTTTAACCTGCAATGCGCCCATGGCAAAAATCTCGGGATCCGGGTTGGTAGCTGCGCCTGACATGAAACGCCTGTGGCTGAACAGATTGGCCGTGCCCCACAGCAGTTTCATGCCCGTGGCTTGTTGTTTGGCTGCCAGCACATCAACCATGGCATGCAGGTTGGATACGCTTTCACGCGGCGTAGCCCCCTCTGGTGCCACATCACGATCGTGAAAACAGTAGTAAGGAGCCCCCAGTTTTTGAAAAAACTCAAACGCTGCGTCTGCCTTGGCGCGGGCCGCCGCCATCGAGTCAGCCATACGCTGCCAAGGCCGCTCAAAAGTGCCGTCATAACCGAATGGATCAAATCCATTCCAGGAAAAGTTATGCCAGTAACAAACTGCAAACCGCAGGTGTTCCTCCATACGTTTGCCCATCACCAACCTGTCACGGTCATACCACTTGAAAGCAAGCGGGTTGGTGGAGTTGTGGCCTTCGTAATGGATAGGAGCCACGGTATTGAAGTAAGTGCTCATTTTTTCCTGGGACGATGATATTTAGTGAATGGTACGCACAGCAGGGTACAAAGCCCGAAAACGTTCGTATCGTGGTGCAAGCAGCATTTTTTCTTGTGTATCCGGTCGATAGACTCGAGTCACGACAGGCGCAATACAAACTGATGCAATGGATGCACCAGTTGCCAGCCAAGCCAGGCGTGCCGCGCCCAAAGCACCCCCAACTGCTGAGTCTGCATGTGTGAGGATTTCAACGTCCAGCGCGGTTGCAAGTTGTTGTGCCCACATCTCACTGCGCGCTCCCCCGCCCACAAGGGACAGGCGCTGAACGGCGCTGCCGGCCGCTTTCAGGGCGCGCAATCCGTCAGCCAGACCAAAACTGACTCCCTCCATCACCGCATAGGTCAAAGTGGCAGCGTCTGTGTCATGGTTAAGGCCATGAAAACTACCCCGAATATGGGCATTATTATGAGGTGTGCGCTCCCCACTGAGATAGGGCAAAAACAGGGGCGAACTGGCCCGCTGCTCGGAAGTCAGGTCCTTGGCCTTTGCTTCCAGGACGGCCTCAGATTCGGCACCCAGCAAACGGGTGACCCACTGCAATGCACTGGCGGCAGATAACATCACGCTCATCTGGTGCCAGCGATTCGATAGGGCATGGCAGAAAGCATGGGCAGCGCTGGCAGCATTGGGTTGGTAGCGAGGAGTGACGACAAACAGCACCCCGCTGGTGCCCAATGACAAGAAGCCTTCACCGGCATGAACTGCACCCATGCCAATGGCACTCGCAGCATTGTCTCCAGCGCCGCCTGCCACAATAATGCCGGCACGAAGCCCCAGCGTTTGGGCAGCCTGGACTGATAGAACGCCACTGACTTCATCGCCTTCGACCAGACGTGGCATCTGACTTGCATCGAGACCCGTGAGATCCAGCAAAGCTTTAGACCAGTCCCGTTTTTCCACGTCGAGCCACATCGTGCCACTGGCGTCCGACATCTCCGACACATGCTCACCTGTGAGCAACATCCGCACGTAGTCTTTTGGCAATAAGACCTTGGCTATTTTTTTGAATACATCGGGTTCGTGGGCGGAGACCCAAAGTAATTTAGGAGCAGTGAAACCTGGCATTGCCAGGCTGCCGGCAATTTGGGGTAGCGCGGGCAACTCAGCCATCATTTGTGCACACTCCACCGAGGATCGCGTGTCGTTCCAGAGAATAGCTGGTCGCAAAACTGCGTTGCTTTTGTCCAGCAAAACAGCGCCATGCATCTGGCCCGACAGACCAATGGCTTTCACGGCAGCGTATTCGCGCGGGTATTTGATTCGCAATTTTGCCAGCGCATCTTGTGTAGCCTGCCACCAGCCGCCAGCGGTCTGCTCGCTATGCCCAGGATGGGGGCGTGTGATTTCCAAGGCCGACCCAACCGCCCCAATGATGCGGTGTTCCTCATCAAGCATTACTGCCTTGACTTCGGACGTACCGATATCAATGCCAAGAAACATCTTTCACCTCATGTTCTGGGTCTTGACCATTAGTCCGGCCACTTCGAGTTATGTTTTGCGGTCTGTTCGAATCGGGTATCGGGTCAAGCGCACTACCCGCTACCATCCCTGGCACTCCAACGGAAATGGGGCGCAAGAACCGATGCAATACCAGTGCAGCAGCCCCTACTGCAGCAGCCAACAAACCATATCGGGCCGAACGGACGTCTGGTACCGGCACGCCAGCACGCCGGGCATAACCTGACAATGTTTGAATAGCATTGCAAATCATATCTGGATTATTGACGCATGACTTGCCTCCCAGCACAATGGTGCGGGGATTGAACATAACATCTAGATTCTGGACAAGAACGCCTAGATATTGGCCCGCCCGCTCAATGTGGGCAGCCGTACTTAGTGCTCTTGAGCCAATAAAAGTCTCAGCACACCCCAAGCGTCCGCAAGAACACAGGGGTCCATCAATTTGCATGATAGTGTGACCCATTTCACCGGCTGTTCCTACAACACCAGTGAACAAGCGATCGTTTAACACAATACCGGCACCAACACCCACATCACAGTTAATAAAAATCAAAGGGTCTTCCCCCTCATCGGCGGCGAATTCATATTCACTCAGTGCAGCAGCATCAGCGTCATTTTGTAAATGGATGCTCATGGAGGGCATGCCTGAGTCAGCAAAGGTCGTCGATATCATGTCAAGAAATCTCACGCCACGCCAACCCAGATTAGGTGCAAAACGGACAATACCCGAGTCGTCGTTAATGGCGCCTGGCAAACAGACACCGACACCTGACAACGCAAGCTTGCGCCCCTGCAATTGCCGCCACAGCCCAAGAACCATGCCTACTGCCTGTTTGCACACGCAATCAGGCAGTGCACTCTCAAGTGGTACTTCCGCTTTCGAAATCACAACCCCTGTAAGCGACACGCAGACGATGCGCAGAAACTCAACAGCGATTTCAACGCCAATTAATACACGGACATCTTCATTTAAACGCAGCGGGGTAGATGGTCTGCCCATGCCATCTGCGGCGACCGGAGCACTGGCTTCACTAAGCCAGTGCTCGTCGAGCAGTTCCCGAACCAGGACGCTGACGGTAGATTTTGTGAGCCCACTCTTCTGGGCTAGCCGTGCACGGGAGAGCCCCGGCTGCGCCCGCAACAGCCTTAGCAATACACTGCGGTTGATGCGCTTCAACAGCTGTTGATCGCCTGTCGTTCGCATGCCGATTAATTGACAGACCGCTGCGCCTGGATCTTGCCTACTGGTTGTTTGCCCAAAATAATCATGCCAAGGACTTCATCTTCTGTTACGTCCTGGGTACGGTAAGTGCCAACCAGTTTGCCATTTTTCATCACACACAATCGATCACTGAGCGCAAACACATCGTGCATATCGTGGCTGATCAGGAAAATACCGACCCCATCCGCCTTGAGCTGCTGGATCAGATTACCTACCATGGCCGTTTCTTCTGGCCCCAAGGCAGCCGTGGGCTCATCCATGATCAGGATTTTTGCGTTGAAATAGATGGCACGTGAAATGGCTACTACCTGTCTCTGCCCACCTGATAAGCGCCGCACAGGTATGCGAACATTGGTGAAGTTCTTGTTCAATCGGTGGAACACCTTGCGCGCTTCGGCATCCATGCGATGATCATCCAGTGTTCGCCATCTGGTCAGAAGCTCGCGCCCCAGAAACAGGTTGGCCACAGAGTCCAGATTATCTGCCAATGCCAAAGTTTGATAAATCGACTCAATACCCAAACTTTGTGCATCAGCCGGTGTACGCACATGTACTTTTTCCCCGGAAATCACCACATCACCACTGTCAATTGGGTAGGCGCCTGCCAGCATCTTCATCAACGTGGATTTACCGGCTCCGTTGTGCCCCAGCACAGCTACCACCTCGCCAGGATACAAGTTCAAGCTCACGTCATCGACGGCGTGCACACCTCCAAAAGCCTTTTTGATGCTGCGCAACTCCACCAGGCATTTGGAAGTATCAATAACCTGCTTCGACGAAGCCGCTCCCATGTTGCTGATCAAGTTGCTCATGCCATCTCTCCCGTCCATTTGCGATAGGCGACATCAAAAACAACTGCAGCTATCAGAACCTGCCCTATGATGATGTAGCGGGTACCAATCGAGATATCCAGCAGTAGCATACCGCTGTCAATAGACTGCATGATCAATGCCCCCAGCACAGAGCCAAGGATAGTGCCACTGCCACCCGCAAGAGCCGTGCCACCAATCACTGTTGCGGCGATGACGAGCAACTCCAGGTTGTTGCCAAGCGAGTTGGTTCCCGCATTGAGCCTTGATATCGCAACGATTGCTGCGATCGCAGTCAAGGCGGCAAGCAATAGAAACAAAAGGATAGTAACTTTGCGTACTGGAATGCCTACCAGGGCGGCCGCATCCGGATTACCCCCCATGGCAAAAATGTACCGACCGAAACGTGTTTTATGCACCAGAAATGAAATTGCGAGAGCCACAACACCCCAAATCACCACGGGTATTGGTATGCCTTGAGGCGCAGCCTTGTTTGGGATCTGGTAGGCATTCATGACTGACACAAAGACCAGGACAATAGCGATCGGGATCAGGACAACGGCGACATCTACGAGAACGGAATTTGTTGGGACCCCATATGTTTTTTTTGCCTGGCGTCTGGCCAGCATTGAAATGATCAACCCTACACACAGGACAGCACCCACCACCCAACTGGCCTGCGTACCAATTCCCCCATCAAAACCACCACCAAGCTTGAGAAAAAATGGGTCAGACAGTGGCTGTGTTTTCCCGTCGGCTACCAAATAGGCCGCACCACGAAATGACATGAGCCCCCCCAACGTCACCACAAATGCGGGCACACCAACAAATGCCACGAGCGCCCCCTGATACACAGAGGCTGCGATTGCTGCAGCAAGACCCGCCAGACTAGCCGCCTGCCAGGACCAGTTTTCCGTATACATCAAATAGGCTGTCAAAACACCTACAAAGCCCATGACAGATCCAACCGACAAGTCAATATGTCTTGTCACAATAATCAACACCATGACGGTTGCCAAAATACCGACTACCGCAGTCTGCTGTGCGATGTTGTACAGATTTTCGGCAGACAGAAAAATCCCATCCGAGAGAATATTGAAAATCAGTGCAATGATCATCAGCACACCGGACATCAACACCATACGCCAGTCAATCTGGGCGCGTTTAATCGACTGCATCAGCGTATTCATCGATTTCTCCTGAAGCCACAAACGACGCCGCGGGCCCGAAGCCCGCGGCGCCTTACTCAAAAAACCGTCAGATCAGATACTTATTTGCAGGCAGCTACTTTGGCAGCATCGACACCCTTGCACAGCGCGTCTTTCTTGATGTAGCCAGCCTTCAGCACCACGTCAAGGTTGTCCCTGGTAACAGGAATCGGCTTGAGGAAAATAGATTTCAAAGTCATCTTCTTCGGACCACCAGCCCAATCTGCGGCACCAGTCACAGGCTTGCCCGCGCCCAATTCCACAGCAGCTTTTGCCGCAGCAGTACCCAAGTCAGCCGAGTTCTTCCAGACGGACACCGTCTGAGTACCCAATGCCACGCGGTTCAAGGCGGCATGATCACCATCCTGGCCGGAGACCGGAATGCCTTGCAGACCCTTGGCGGTCAGTGCGGCCACCACACCACCAGCCATACCATCGTTTTGAGCAACCACGGCATCAACTTTGTTGGCGTTCTTGGTCAGGATTTGCTCCATGTTTTTCTGGGCATTCTGGGGGTTCCAGCCTGAAGTGAACTCCTCGCCAACAATCTTGACATCGCCGCTCTTGATTGCAGCATCCAGCACTTCGCCCTGACCCTCACGCAGAAATGCTGCATTGTTGTCACCCGGGTCGCCCTTGATGATGGCGTAATTACCTTTTGGCTTGACGGCCAGAATGGCGCGGGCAGTCATGCGACCGACCTCCTTGTTGTCAAACGTGATGTAAGTGACCCCCGGCGCCTCAAAGAGCCGGTCATAGGCGATGACGGGAATCTTTTGCTGGGCAGCCTTATTGACAGCGGGCAAAATGGCGTCTTTGTCCTTGCCCAAGATGATCAAAACCTTGGCGCCCTTGGCAATCAAGCCATCGATGTCGGCCAGTTGCTTTTCAGAAGAAGCGCCCGCATCAGACATGATGTATTTGGCGCCGGACTTGGCAAGTTCGGCCTTGATAGCAGCCTCGTCAGTTTTCCAACGTTCTTCCTGGAAGGCGTCGTAGCTCACTCCGACAACCAATTGAGCGAATGATGAGCCCGCAGCCATGGCCAAGGCCAATGCGGTCAGGTGACGTTTGAATTGCATGCATCTCTCCAGTAAATAAGCCCGAAACGGGCATCGGGTTGAATAGCCTCCTGTCGACCCAAAGCATGAGGACAGTGGACCCGTCACACCATTTAGTTCGATTGGAAAACCAAGTATCAATGAAGTGGGTAAATTTCGGTATTGGGGGAAACGCTAGGGTCGCCAGTCTTGGCCCACGGCTGCTACACGGGCGGCATGAATCAATTGACCTATTTGGATACCTGTCGCGCCAGTGCGTATTGCCTGCGCCGCCACCAAATCGGTTGCAACTTTTTGTACTGCTGCTAGTGCAGACAAGAGCCACTCACGCTGCGGATAGGATTTTTCATCCGGTATTTGCCCCATCCGGTGGAGGCATTCACAAGTCTGCAGGATTGCCTTGAGGCGATCCGGCTTGCGGATGGCGTCACAACGCTCCAGCAAATTAACCAGGGCCGTTGCATCAAACTCAGTGCACCGGTCAATGGCGACGCGCTCCCGTGCAACCACCTCCGCCAGTTCCCGACACTCAACAGGCACTCGTAATCGCTCTGACAGACCCCGGATCCAGGCGGCGTCATTGCCACCTGGCAGGTTTGGCGACTGAAGGCTAATGCACAAGCAGGAAAAAGAAACGGGTAAAGACGCTTGCCAGCTGGCCGCCATATCCAGAACATCGGTGCGAAAAGGGGCCGTCAAAGCCAACACTTCGGGAAGCAGTCGGGCAAGCGCCTCACACTGGCTCAGCACGTCGAACATGCGCGATGGCATCTTTTCCTGCAAACCCCGGGATAATTCTTGCCAGACACGCTCACTTACCAGATGATCCGCCTCGCCATGCTGCACCATCTCGCGCATCAATTGGCGTGTTTCGGGCGCTACCGAAAAGTCGGTGAAGCGGGCGGCCAGCCGGGCCACGCGCAGGATGCGAACCGGGTCCTCATGAAACGCCTGCGTCGTGTGGCGCAGCACCTTGCGGGCAATGTCCTGCAAGCCATCAAACGGGTCTATGAATGTGGTATTTTTTGTATCAAAAGTGCCATCAGCCCTTATGTTATCTGCATGAACAGCTATTGAATTAATAGTGATATCGCGTCGCGCCAGATCCTGCTCCAGCGTCACATCGGGCGCCGAATGAATGGCAAAGCCGCGATATCCCGGTGCCGTCTTGCGCTCGGTGCGCGCCAGCGCATATTCCTCTTTGGTCACCGGATGCAGAAAAACCGGGAAGTCCCGGCCCACCGGCAAATACCCCAGCGCCACCAGTTCATCGGGCGTGGAGCCCACTACCACCCAGTCGCGGTCCTTCACAGGCAAGCCCAGCAAGGCATCCCGCACCGCGCCACCCACCATGTAGATTTGCATGGTGGCAGTTTACCGGGGCTATCCCGAAGCCCTATCGCTTCAGGCGGTAAGGTTCCTCAAAATCAGGAAAGTCCTTTTCCAGCAGTGCATCGTCGATCCAGGCCTTCACGCCCGGCAACGCGCACACCCGCTCCACATACGCTCCAATCCCGGCAGGAACCGGCAAGGCGTAGGTTTTCAGTCGCATGCACACCGGCGCAAAGTAGGCGTCGGCAATCGAGAATGCACCGAACAGCATCGGGCCCTTGTGAGTGGCCAGCAGTTCGCTCCACATCGCCACCAGTCGCGAGGCATCGGCACGCACGGCAGGTTTGTCGCGCCAGGCCAGCGCACCGATATCCGGCAGCGAGGCTTCAATGTTCATCGGGCAGGCGCTGCGCAGCGCGGTGAACCCGGCGTGCATTTCGGCACAAACGCTGCGCGCCCGGGCGCGGGCGGCCTTGTCGCATGGCCAGAGCTGTTTGTCCGGGTATTGTTCGGCCACGTATTCAGCAATGGCCAGTGTGTCCCACACCGCCAGGTCTGCGTCCACCAGAACAGGCACTTTGCCGGTGGGGGTCTGGTCTTTCATGGTGTTCTTGAAGGTCGAACCCGTATCAAACGAGTCAAAACGCACCATGATTTCTTCAAACGGGATGCCCGCCTGCTTGAGCAGTACCCATGGCCGCATGGACCAAGACGAATAGTTTTTGTTGCCAATGTAGAGTTTGAGCATGCACGTCTCCAAAGCGACATGTTAACGCGACGCGGCGATGCCATTGATGACAAGGCGCCGCGGAATTGATGCGCTAGAACCGGCCCGCCGTCTTGCGCCGGGCCAGAACTGCGTCACCCGGGCCTGGCCCCAGATACAACGGCGCAATGGCTTGCAGCGACGCGGGCTGAATGCCCAGCGCCTGCAGGCCGGGTAACCGGCCGCTGGCCACGTTGTCCACTTTCATGGAGTCCAGATTGTCGCGACTCATCAGGGGCTGGCCTGGCGCCATCTCCATGAACAGGGCCTGCAGGCGGCCCAGCGCTGCGGGCAATGCGATGACTGGCCTGGGGTGGCCAGACAGGGTTCCGGCAAGCTCGACCAACTCCTTCAATGTATAGATATTCTGGCCGCAGGCCTCATATATATGGCGTAGGGTGCTATTACTTTTGATTTCGCTGGAAGTTTTATCCAGCAAGATATTAACCAATGCCTGCGCCACGTCTTCCACCCAGACGGGTTGAAACCGGGTGTCAGTTCCGGCCAGTGGCATGACCGGAAATACGCTTTGCAACTTGGCGAAAAGGTTCAGAAACTGGTCGTCTGCGCCAAAGACCACACTGGGCCGCAGAATGGTCACGTCCAGCCCGGAGTTGGTGAGCACGGCTTCGCCAGCGGCCTTGCTGCGTTGATACAGCGATGGCGCGTTGGCTGCAGCGCCCAGCGCACTGACGTGCACGATGCGTTGCACGCCCGTGGCCTGGCAGGCCCGAACCAGCTTTTGCAGCAGCTCTACATGCACGTGGCTGAACGCGGCTTCAGTGCCATGCAGGATGGCCACCAGGTTCACCACAGCATCATGGCCGGCAACCAGTCGCATCAGGGAGGCGCCATCATGCACATCGGCCTCAACCAGATCAACCCAGGGCAAGGGCTGGATGTGTTTGGCACCGGCCACCCGGCGCGAGGGCACCGTGAGCCGTGTATTGAAGGCAGCGTTCAGCTGGCCGGCCTTTTCGCAGAAATGGCGACCTACAAAGCCCGAGCCACCCAGCACCAGGATGCGCTTCATGGCAGCTCCCTGCTCTCGGCAGAAGCGGGATTCAGTCTGGGACCGACCGAGCCCAGGCGGGCCTTGAGCGACTGCGGCGCGCCGGTCAGGATGGCAGCGTAATTGGTGGTGTTGCTCAGAACCTTTTTGACGTAGTCACGGGTTTCAGTGAAGGGCACGTTTTCGGCCCAGATGGCTGCCTCCATCACGGGGCCATTGCGCCAGTTGCGCGGTCGGCTGGGGCCGGCGTTGTAGGCGGCCGCGGCCATGGGCATGGAGCCATCAAAATCATCCAGCACCAGCTTGAGGTAGCCCGTGCCAATGGCGATATTGGTTTCGTGGTTGGTGATCTGGTCAGCGGTGTAGGTGGTGAGGCCGATCTTTTTGGCGGTCCAGCGCGCCGTGGCGGGCATGACCTGCATCAGTCCTGCTGCGCCCACGCCCGAGCGGGCATCCACGACAAAACGACTCTCCTGACGGATCAGTCCATACACATAGGCCGGATCCAGACCAATTTGTGCCGCGCGGGCTGCAACCGCCGCGCGAAACGGCGTCGGAAAGCGCTGGTCGAAATCGGTCACACCCTTGGTGCGTTCGCTGGTGTTGATGCAGCGGTCCCAGACCTCGCGCTGGCAGGCGAGGTCGGCCGCTGCCAGCAATGACCGGTCATCCATGCCGCCCCGGGCGTGCAGGTTGGTGGTGTAGTTCCATTCGCGCACGCCCTCCGTGCGCAGACCCATGGCGATGGCGTACAGCGCCCGGTTCAGGCCCGGGTCTAGCCGGGCGGCTTCTTTCTCTTCATCGGTGAGGGGTAGTGGCCGCTCGGGTGCCGTCACGCGATGGCCGAGTTCTTCCAACGCCAGTTGTTCATAGAAACCGCGGACACTGGCAATACTTCCCAGCAACTGGGATGCTTCAGTGCGGTCGGCCTCGGTCTGGGCCCGATTCAGCAGTGCACGCGCACGCCAGTAAACCCAGGCGGGGTCTTTGCGCTGGGTTTCGCTCATCGCCGCTATGGCGGTGGTGACCTGGTCCCAATTGCCGGCGCGTAACGCGCAGCGGACCTTCCAGGCCAGATGGTCGCCGTGCATGAATTTGTCCTGACCGTTCAGGAAATAGGTGATGGCTCCATCCGACAGCTTTTGCGCAGCACGTTTGCCAATCACGCCCCACACCCAGCTGCGCTCCTCCAGCGTGAGTTGGGCTTTCCACCGCAGTTTGTCCGCCTCGATGGCTGCTGCTTCGGGGTCGCTGACTGCCAGGCGAATCAGCGCCAGCGTGACGAGTTCCTTGGTGCGAGGCCGCAAAGCGGTGATTTTCTCGTTCAGGTAACGCTCCGGATTGGCGTAAATGCTGCCTGCGGTGATGGCCCATTCGGGGTTGAGCAGGCCAATGGCCTGTGTGGCGATGCGCAGACGGTCATTTTCCATGCCCAGACGCGCCCGAAGCCAGGCTGTGTGGGGTTGGAGCTTGCCGGCCTTGAGCTGCTGGTCCGCAGCGGCTGCACAGCCCTCCTCAACGTCGCGCTGTGCCAGCCAGAACTCTTCAACCTGGCCTGCTACGTCAAGATCACCCGCGTTGTATTCAGTCAGCAATGCATAACAGCGCACCGAGCGGTCATCGTTCATGCGGAACTTGGGGTATTCGGCCATAAAAGTGCCCCATTCACGGCGCTGGCCCAACAACAGCAACCAGTCGTTGCGCAGGCGATCTTCCTGGTATGTGCCGCTGTAGCGGTACAAAAAGCTCTGGATGTCCTGGGCGCTGGCTTCTTCAAGCCGGGCCCGTATTTCCCAGTAGGCGCCCCATGGCTCCAGGGCATGACCGCGGACCTGAGGCAGCAGGAGAGAGAGGCGCTTGCGGTCATTTTTTTTGAACGCATCACCCATATCCAGAATGGTTTCATCCACTCGGGCGGTCTCGCGAAACTGAACACCAGCCGCGTCTTGGGTAGAAAGAGTACCCGCGATGGCAAGCACTAACAATGTCAAAATGGTTGAAAACTGCATGTGGGAATTATGAAGAACTCCGGTAACCGGCGTGCGCAAGAAAAGAAAGCCCTTCGCCAGGCGCTTATTGAACAACGCCTGAAAATGCCGGATCGTTTACGGTACACCGACTTATTGCAACAAGTATTGCGCATCTGGCTGGTGGGCCGGCCCGACTCGGTGATTGGTGCCTATTGGCCTATCAAGGGCGAATTTGACCCCTTGCCCGCCCTGCATCGCTGGAAGGAGGACGGCGAGCTGATCGACCAGCCACAACCACGGCGCATCGGCCTGCCGGTGGTGGACAAGGTTCACAAAACCATGATTTTTCACGCCTGGTACCCCGGTTGCCCGATGGAAGACGATGCCTATGGCATCCCCAAACCCAAGGATACCGAGGTGATTGTGCCCAGTTTGCTGTTTGTCGCCTGTGTGGGTTATGCGCCCGGTGGTTACCGCCTTGGTTATGGAGGGGGCTTTTATGACCGTATGTTGGCCACACTGGAGCCGCGTCCGTTCACCGTAGGGCTGGGATTTTCAAGTGGATTTTTACCCGATTTTGAGCCGGAGGCGCACGATCTGCCGCTGGATGCGATTTTGAATGACTACGGCGCAGTCTGGCCGGTTTAGCAACCAGCCAGCGCATGGTTGTGACGAGGAACCCTTACGTTTTAATGCACAGATGCTGACTGCCTGAGCGTGGAGGTGGCCCTCATTGCACTCTTTCGCCTAAACCTCAGCCAGCTTTTTGCAGATCGGTATTGCGAAGCTTGATATGCAATTCCCGCAGTTGCTTTTCGTCCACCATGCCAGGGGCCTGCGTTAGCAAGTCCTGTGCGCGCTGTGTCTTGGGGAAGGCAATCACGTCACGAATGGATTCAGCACCTGTCATCAGGGTCACAACGCGATCCAGGCCAAACGCCAATCCACCGTGCGGTGGCGCACCGTACTGCAACGCGTCCAGCAGGAAGCCAAACTTGTCCTGGGCTTCTTCCGGTGTGATCTTCAGGGCGTCAAACACTTTTTGCTGCACGTCGGCGCGATGGATACGTACCGAACCGCCGCCCATTTCCCAGCCATTGAGCACCATGTCATAACCTTTGGAAATGCATTTCTCAGGCGCGGTGACCATCCAGTCTTCATGCCCGTCCTTAGGCGCTGTAAAGGGGTGATGCGTCGCCGTATAGCGTTGGGCTTCGTCGTCAAATTCAAACATCGGAAAGTCCACGACCCACATCGGGCGCCAACCAGCTTCGAACAAGCCATTTTTCTTGCCGAATTCGCTGTGCCCAATTTTGATACGCAAGGCGCCAATGGCATCGTTGACGACTTTCATCTTGTCTGCGCCAAAGAAAATCAGGTCCCCATCTTCAGCGCCGGTACGTGTCAGCACTTCAGCGATAGCTTTGTCATGAATGTTCTTGACGATAGGCGATTGCAGACCATCACGCCCCTTGGCAAGCTCGTTGACCTTGATGTAGGCCAGGCCTTTGGCTCCATAAATCTTGACGAATTCGGTGTATGCATCGATCTCGCTGCGGGTCAAGCCGCCCGTTTCCCGGGCGCCGCCGGGCACGCGAAGCGCCACTACGCGTCCCCCCTTCATGGTTGCCGCGCTGGCGAAGACCTTGAAATCAACATCCTTCATCGCATCGGTGACTTCAGTGAATTCCAGCTTGACGCGCAAGTCAGGCTTGTCCGAACCATAGCGGTGCATGGCCTCGGAATAAGGCATTACCGGGAACTCGCCGAGATCAACACCCATCGTGTTCTTGAACACCGTCTTGATCATGCCCTGGAACATGTCGCGAATTTCCTCTTCCGTCAGGAAAGAGGTTTCGATATCAATCTGGGTGAACTCCGGTTGACGGTCCGCACGTAAGTCTTCATCGCGGAAACACTTGGTGATCTGATAGTAGCGGTCGTAACCAGCCACCATCAACAATTGCTTGAACAGTTGTGGGCTTTGTGGAAGCGCAAAGAAATGCCCATCATGGACACGACTGGGCACCAGGTAGTCCCGAGCACCTTCCGGCGTGGACTTGCCCAACATCGGCGTTTCAATGTCGATAAACCCATTGGCGTCCAGAAACTTGCGCACTTCCATGGAAACGCGATAGCGCAGCATCAGGTTGCTTTGCATGTACGGACGGCGCAGGTCCAGCACACGGTGCGTGAGGCGCGTGGTTTCGCTCAGATTCTCATCGTCCAGTTGAAACGGTGGGGTTACCGACGGGTTGAGCACGATCAGCTCATGGCACAACACTTCCACTTTTCCGCTCTTCAGGCTGTCATTGGTCGTCCCATCCGGGCGCGCACGCACGAGACCCTTGACCTGCACGCAAAACTCGTTTCGCAGGCCCTCTGAAACCTTGAACATCTCTGCCCGGTCCGGATCGCAAACCACCTGTACATAGCCTTCACGGTCACGCAAGTCCACAAAAATGACACCGCCATGGTCGCGGCGACGATTCACCCAACCGCACAACGAGACAGTTTCGCCCAACAGGGCTTCGGTCACCAGACCGCAATAGTGGGAACGCATGGACATTCTTGGGCTCTCTTCAGGAGTTGCACCCGTCTAGTTGGGTGCAAACAGGTTATTTGATTAATGAGGGGACGTGGGCATACGGAACGACAACGCCCATCGAGACAATGTATTTCAACGCTTCATCCACACTCATTTTGAGTTCAATGCAATCACTGGTCTTGAGCATCACGAAATAGCCACCTGTAGGGTTGGGTGTTGTGGGAACGTACAGACTCAGATAGTCACCATGAAGATGGTTGGCGACGTCGCCGCCAGGGTTGCCGGTCACAAATGCTATTGTCCAGACATTTTCGCGCGGCCACTGGATCAGAACTGCTTTACGGAACGCGTTGCCGGACTCCGAGAACAAGGTGTCGGATACCTGTTTCACGCCCGAATAAATCGAGCGAACGATGGGTATGCGGTTCAACAGAGCGTGCCACCAGTTCACCAGCTTGTTTCCGAAGAAATTGCTGGCTGTAGCCCCCAGCACGAGCAAGATTGCCAGCGCCAGCAAAACGCCGAACCCGGGAATGTGAAAGCCGATCAACTGGTCAGGATGCCAGCTAGCCGGAAGAATGAGCAAGGTCTTGTCCAGCGTGCTAATAACCCACTCCAGAACCCACACGGTGATGGCGATGGGCACGATGACCAGCAAACCGGCCAGCAGCCATTTCCTGAAAGAATCCATGAACGTTTTCACTTGGTCGTACCGGGTGAAGTAGAACTGGTACCGGGCGTGGCCGGTGCCGACTCGGTTTTGGCCGCCGGAGTTGCACTCTCTGCAAACTTTCCAGTCGAACTGGTATCACTCTGGCCGCCAGTGCCACCTGTCGCAGCAGACTCCGTTTTGCCACCTTCCGACCCTGCGGAAGACGTAGTCGCACCTGCGGCGCCTCCCTTGAAGTCCGTGGCATACCAGCCAGAACCCTTCAACTGAAAGCCTGCAGCAGTAAGTTGCTTCTTGAAGGTGGCTGCACCGCAACCGGGGCAATCGGTCAACGGTGCGTCAGACATTTTTTGCAGCACGTCCTTGGCGAACCCGCATGACTCGCATTTGTAGGCGTAAATTGGCATGGCGTAATTAAGGGCGTTGGTAAAGGTGCAAAACCCTCAATTATAGGCGGCCGACCCTGTTTAAAGGTCGGGACACTCGCCTACAGGCGCACGCGAATCAGGATTTGCATGGCAATGAGACCCAGCGCAAAACCGATACCACCATAAATCAGCCCTTGCAAAAGCTTGTTTGTCCGCTTTTGCTCTGCAAGCAGGTCTTGCAGACCGTGCTCTCTTTCCCCATTGTTTCGCCTCAGGTACTCGTGGAGCAACCGGGGTAGTTCCGGCAAGAATTTTGCGCAGACTGCAGACTCCTCCTTCATTTTGTCGAGGAATTTTTGGGGCCCAACCTGCTCCAGCATCCATTTTTCCAGGAAAGGCTTGGCCGTACTCCATAAATCCAGCTCGGGGTCCAGATCCCGTGCGAGCCCCTCTATGTTAAGAAGTGTCTTCTGCAACAAGACCAGTTGTGGCTGGATCTCAACATGAAACCGGCGTGAGGTCTGGAACAGCCGCATCAACACCATACCGAGCGAGATTTCCTTCAGTGGGCGATCAAAATATGGCTCACAAACCGAACGAATCGCCCCCTCCAGTTCGTCGACCCGGGTACCGGCTGGAACCCAGCCTGACTCAATGTGCAGCTGGGCAACCCGTTTGTAGTCGCGCCGGAAGAAAGCCACAAAATTGTGGGCCAAATATTCCTTGTCAGATGCAGTCAGCGTGCCAACGATACCGAAATCGAGCGAGATATAACGGCCGAAAGTGGCCGGCGCCACGCTCACCTGGATATTGCCGGGATGCATGTCGGCATGGAAAAAACCATCCCGGAAAACCTGTGTAAAAAAGAGCGTGACCCCGTTTCTGGCCAGCTTGGGAATATCCACCCCCGCTTCGCGCAACCGGCCCACCTGGTTAATCGAGATGCCATCCATGCGCTCCATCACGATGACCTCGGTGGTGCAGTAATCCCACATCATCTCGGGTATCAGCACCAGATCCAGCCCCGCCATGTTCCGCCGCAACTGGGCTGCACTGGACGCTTCCCGCACCAGATCCAGTTCGTCGTGCAGGTACTTGTCAAACTCGGCAACAACCTCTCGCGGCTTGAGGCGTTTGCCATCAGCGGACAGCCCTTCCACCCACCCTGCCATCATGCGCATCAGGCTCAGGTCTTTTTCGATGGCCGGCAACATGCCGGGGCGCAGCACTTTCACGGCCACATCACGAGTTTGGCCAGCACGATCCTTCAGCACCGCAAAATGCACCTGCGCAATGGACGCGCTGGCCACGGGCACCTGTTCGAACGAGACAAATATCTCATGCAGAGGTTTCCGGAAAACGCGCTCAATGGTGGCGACTGCCAGATCAGATCGAAAAGGCGGAACACGGTCTTGCAGACGCGCCAACTCATCGGCAATATCGACTGGCATGAGGTCTCGCCGGGTGGACAGCACCTGCCCAAATTTGACAAAAATGGGGCCTAGACGCTCCAGAGCTTCGCGCAAGCGCTGACCGCGGGGTGCCTGCAAATTTCGCCCCACAGAAACAATACGCGCCAGCAACCGCAGCCAGGGCTTCTGAAAACTCGTCAGAACCAGCTCATCCAGGCCATATCGCAGCACAACCCAGACAATGAAGGCCCCCCGAAACAGGCGCGTCATGATTTGGTTCCGCTGACAAATCCCCGCAGGGCCTGCGCAACACGGCGAAATGCTTCAGCAGCTGCATGGGCAGGTACGTCACCAATTATTCTGGATAGATCTTCTTCCAGATCCCAGCGGACATGATCAACCAGCCAGTTGACTTCAGCAGCCAGCTGAACGTCACCTTCAATTCGCACTGCGGGTTTGTCACCTTTGAGTGCGGCCTGAACCAGCGCAACCGCCGACTCTTCCGTCACCGCCAGCGTCAAATCGGATGATGCCCGCGGCCCAGCCAGATCAAGCAAGCCCGCCGGCGTTACCACCAGATGAAGGCGAACAGAACGCCAGGTCACCATCACGGTCCGGCCTTTTTGACGAAGCAGGCGGGCCATGGCCTGCGGTTCCTGCATCAGCACATGGTTCAGCAGCAAAACGACGCGTCGCTGCGTCTCTTCGACCGCCCAGTCTGGGGGTTGAAAACTGGAGCTGAGTTTTTGCAGAAACTCCTCAAGCAAAGAAAAAGGGGACTGTGTTGCCATAGTCCCCAATTATCACCAGCTTGCAGCAGGGCTTTTTATTGCAGGGCTTGAACCCCTGCCACCAGCCAGCCGCTGGCACCATTCTTGGGTTTCGTCATGTTCCAGACCTCGCGGAAAGGGTTCGGGCTGGCGGAAGGTTCTTCGCGAATCATGCCGGAGAATTCCACGCTGGCCATGTAGTCATCACCCAGATCTTCAATGCCGAGCAATTTGGCGTCGATCATGACGACATCTGTATGGTTCACCGGGCCGCCAGTGTGCTCCTCACGCTCCGCCAGTTGGGACTGAATCTCCTTGAGCATCTCATCAGTCATCATGGCCCTTAGCGAATGAATATCCGATTTATCCCAAGCCGCCTGCAGGGTCACAAAGTTGGTTTTGGCAGCCTTGAGAAAGCCTTGCGCATCAAATCCGGCGGGGATGCCCCAAGTTTGCGATCCGGACAATGCCGATCCAATCATTGACCCTGAACTACCTGACATGCCAGGCGTCTCGAACGCCATCGCACTACTGCGTTCCCAAGGGCGTGCCGACGCGTCATTTCCCACGTTTTCGGGACGGTAAAGCTTGACGTCAGATACTGGCGCACCGCCTGTACCGGCGCCCTGAAAAGCGAAAGGCGCTGCATTCTGGTTCTGCGCAGGTTTTCGGCTTCGCATGAACCAGCCAATGGCCATCATCACTACCATTGCCAGCAACGCAAACATGATGATTTGCCCGAAGGCCTCACCCAACCCCAGAGAATTGGCCAGCCACGCCAAACCCAGACCAGCAGCCAGACCGCCCAGCATGGCACCCCACGGCCGCTTCGGCGCCGCTGCTGCAGCGGGAGCAGCACCAGCGGGTTTGACTGCGGAATTCGTGGCATTTTGAGTTGGTGCAGCGGGTGCAGCAGGAGCAGCCTCCCGCTGTGTGACATTGCTGGACTGTTTGCCGAATGATCGACCGCTACCCATGCGACGGGCCGCCTCGGCATCCAGGCTTGCCATGACCATCACCAGCGTCAAAATTAATGACCAGATTTTCATAATGTCTCCAGAACCACCAATGTTTGTTCAATATCAAAAAACTTCAGCACTTGATTCCAACATGTAATGCCACCATGCCGCCTGTGAGGTTGTGGTAATCCACATGACCAAAGCCATTATTTTTCATAAGGCCTTTCAACTCCTCTTGTCCCGGATGCATGCGGATGGATTCCGCCAGATATCGGTAACTGGCATCATCTCCGGCAACCAGCTTGCCCAGCAGCGGCAATATCTTGAAAGAATACCAGTCGTACCCTTTCTCCAGTGGTTTGGCTACTTTCGAGAACTCCAGCACCAGAAGTTTTCCCCCAAGCTTCAGCACCCGATTCATCTCTGACAACGCGATGTCCTTGTGCGTCATGTTGCGCAAGCCAAAGGCTACGCTGACCAGATCAAAGTAATTGTCTGAAAAAGGCAACTTTTCTGCATCACACACTACGGTTGACAGGGCGACGCCTTCATTGAGCAAACGATCCCGTCCCGTGCGAAGCATGGACTCATTGATGTCAGTGTGTACCACCTGACCAGTTTTGCCGACATTTTTGGCAAATGCCAAAGCCAGATCGCCGGTGCCACCCGCGATATCCAGCGCGCGATCCCCGGCATGCAGGTTAGCCACCTTCACGGCATAGGCCTTCCAGATGCGATGCAACCCTCCTGACATCAGGTCGTTCATCAAATCGTATTTGGACGCCACCGAGTCAAACACGCCACGCACGCGACGCGCCTTGTCAGCCTCGTCCACTGATTCAAATCCGAAATGGGTTGACGACATGTCAGTGGCTCGCACATCCATGACCAGCCCTTTCAGGCATGTCTGCGTCCCTCTCCACGCCCGCCGCTGTCAGGCGGGATGCGTATTCGGCCCACAACTTGTCTTGCTGCGAGCCCAGAAAGTAGAGGTAATCCCAGGAGAAAATACCGGAATCGTGGCCGTCAGAAAACGTGGGTTGCACGGCGTAATTACCTACGGGCTCCAGTGCAGCCAGGTCGACGTTGCGTTTTCCCGTCTGCAAGACTTCCTGCCCTGGACCATGGCCTTGAACTTCGGCGGATGGTGAGTAGATACGCATCAATTCAAAGGGAATTCTGAACTCGGAGCCATCTGAAAAAGACACTTCCAGTACTTTGGACTGGCTATGAACGACGAGCGATTGTGGCGTTGGAGCGCCGGGTTGCAGACCTGCCATGAGGAACCTCTGCCGCGAACGGCTATAAATCTGTAACCTGCATTGTGCCTTGCCCGCCTTAAACCAGCACGCGCTCAATGCCGCCTGAATTGGCCGCTTCCACGTAGTCAGGCATCCACTGATCGCCCAGAATCTGGTTGGCCATTTCCACCACGATGTAGTCGGCTTCCAGCAAGCCATTCTGCAAATCGTTGCCATAACGGCTCAGTCCCTGCAGGCAGCTGGGGCATGACGTCAGGATTTTCACCGGCCCTTTTTCAGGAACCGCTCCGGTTTTACGCAACGCGGCTTCATCACTCTGCAATTCTTCTTCCTTGCGGAACCGGATTTGAGTCGAAATATCAGGGCGGGTGACACCCAATGTGCCACTTTCACCACAGCAGCGCTTGCTTTCCAGCACGCTGTCCGGGTTGGAGCCACCCACCAGGGCCTTCACCGTCTTCATGGGGTCCTGCAACTTCATCGGGCTATGACAGGGGTCGTGGTACAGATAACCACCCGAACCATTCAGCGTAGTGCCTTTTTCCAGCAGGTATTCGTGGATATCGATGATGCGGCTGCCGGGGAATATCTTGTCGAACTCATAGCCCTGCAACTGGTCGTAGCAAGTGCCGCAACTCACCACCACAGTCTTGATATCCAGGTAATTCAGCGTGTTCGCCACGCGATGAAACAGCACCCGGTTATCCGTGATGATTTTCTCGGCCTTGTCGAACTGGCCGGAGCCGCGTTGCGGGTAACCGCAGCACAGGTAGCCCGGTGGCAGCACGGTTTGCACACCGGCGTGCCACAACATCGCCTGGGTGGCCAGGCCGACCTGGCTGAACAACCGCTCCGAGCCGCAACCGGGGAAATAGAACACCGCTTCCGTGTCCGCCGTAGTTGTTTTCGGGTTTCGGATGATGGGTACGTAGTCTGCGTCTTCAAGGTCCAGCAGGGCACGCGCAGTCTTTTTGGGCAGCCCACCCGGCATTTTCTTGTTGATGAAGTGGATGACCTGCTCTTTGACGGGCGCTTTGCCCACCGAGGCAGGCGGCTTGGCCGTCTGCCGGGTGGTCAGCGTGCGCAACAGGTCGTTGGCCAGGCGCTGGGCCTTGAAACCCACATCCACCATGGCGGTCCGCATGAACTTGATGGTGGCCGGATTCGTGGCATTCAGGAAAAACATGGCCGCCGTGTTGCCCGGCCTGAACGACTTTTGACCCATTTTGCGCAGCAGATTGCGCATGTTCATGGACACATCGCCAAAGTCGATCTTGACCGGGCAGGGGCTCTCGCACTTGTGGCAAACCGTGCAGTGGTCGGCCACGTCTTCAAACTCTTCCCAGTGCTTGATACTCACGCCCCGACGGGTTTGCTCTTCGTACAAAAAGGCTTCAACGAGCAGCGACGTCGCCAGAATCTTGTTGCGCGGGCTGTACAGCAAATTGGCGCGTGGCACATGGGTGGCGCATACGGGTTTGCATTTGCCACAGCGCAGGCAATCCTTGATGCTGTCAGCAATTGCACCAATGTCCGACTGCTGCATGATCAGCGACTCATGCCCCATCAGTCCGAAGCTCGGCGTGTAGGCATTTGTCAAGTCTGCATGCATCAAATTAGGCGCCAGCCCCCGTCCAATATGCGTTTGATGCTCTGAATTTCGTAGCAATTTACCTTTGTTGAAACGCCCATGAGGATCCACCTTCTGCTTGTACTCAGTGAATGGTCGCAACTCCTCGTCGGTCAGGAACTCCAGTTTGGTGATGCCAATGCCGTGTTCGCCAGAGATCACTCCGTCCAGCGAACGCGCCAGCGCCATGATGCGCTTGACCGCACTGTGGGCCGTTTGCAGCATCTCGTAGTCGTCGCTGTTGACGGGGATGTTGGTGTGCACATTGCCGTCACCTGCATGCATGTGCAACGCAACCCAGACGCGGCCCTTGAGCACCCGCTTGTGAATGGCGTTGCACTCTTCCAGAATAGGGGCAAAGGCACCCCCTGCAAAAATACCCTTCAACTCGCCGCGCAGTTGCGTCTTCCAGCTGGCGCGCAGGTTGTGGTCCTGCAACTTCAGGAACAGCGCGTCCACGTTATCCAGCCAGGCTTGCCATTGGGCCTTGACACTGGCAATCAGCGCCAGGGCCTGGGCAACACGATCTTCCAGCAATTCGGCAGACGGAATTTCATTCGCGTCATCATGCCGCCCCAGCGGCAGGCTGCCTTTGCTGAAGAAGGCTTCCAGTTCATCGCACAGCTTGAGCTTGTTGCGCAGACTCAGCTCGATGTTGATGCGCTCAATGCCGTCTGTGTATTCGGCCATGCGCGGCAAAGGAATCACCACGTCTTCGTTGATCTTGAAGGCGTTGGTGTGTTTGCTGATCGCCGCCGTGCGTTTGCGATCCAGCCAGAACTTTTTGCGCGCTTCGGCGCTGATGGCGACAAAACCCTCACCGTTGCGCGAATTGGCAATACGCACAATCTCCGACGTGGCACGGGCCACGGCGTCGGCATCGTCGCCAGAAATATCACCCACCAGCACCATTTTTGGCAAGCCACCCGAAGAGCCCGGCAAGGCCCCCGCGCCGCGCTTGGATTTGGTGGTGTAACCCACGGCTTTCAAATACCGGTCATCCAGATGTTCCAGCCCGGCCAGCAGGGTGCCCGTGCGCTTTTGCTCGGCAAACATGAAGTCAATGATTTCCACGATGCTCGGTACCGCATCTTTGGCATTGCCAAAGAACTCCAGGCACACGGTACGTGTGTTCGTGGGCATGCGGTGTACCACCCAGCGGGCGCTGGTGATCAGCCCGTCGCAACCCTCTTTCTGGATGCCCGGCAGACCGCTCAAAAACTTGTCGGTAACGTCCTTGCCCAGACCCTCTTTGCGAAAGCTCGCGCCAGGAATATCCAGCCGTTCTGTGCGCTCCAGCGTTTTGCCATCGGCCTTGAAATATTTCAGCTCAAAACTGGCCACTGCCGCATCATGAATCTTGCCCATGTTGTGGTTGATGCGCGTCACTTCCAGCCAGGTGGCCTGTGGCGTCACCATGCGCCAGGAGGCCAGGTTGTCCAGGGCCGTGCCCCACAAAACAGCCTTCTTGCCACCTGCATTCATGGCAATGTTGCCGCCAATGCAGGAGGCTTCCGCCGAAGTAGGGTCCACCGCAAACACAAAGCCGCCTCGCTCGGCGGCATCCGCCACGCGTTGCGTCACCACGCCCGCCTCAGTCCACACCGTGGCAACGGGCTTATCCATGCCGGGCAAGGTCAGCATCTGGACCTCGGTCATGGACTCCAGCTTTTCAGTGTTGATGACCGCACTCTTCCAGGTGAGAGGAATCGCGCCACCTGTGTAGCCCGTACCACCGCCACGCGGGATGATCGTCAAGCCCAGATCGATACAGCCCTTGACCAGACCCACCATCTCGGCCTCGGAGTCCGGCGTCAGCACCACAAAGGGGTATTCGACACGCCAGTCGGTAGCGTCAGTGACATGAGAGACGCGGCTCAATCCATCAAACTTGATGTTGTCTTTGGCCGTCAGTTTGCCCAGCGTGCGCGACGCTTTGCGCCGAAGGTTGCCCACGTCGACAAAAGCCGAGTCAAACGATTGAACCGCTCGTTGCGCCGCCGTCAGCAGTTCCCCCACCATGCCATCCCGCTCAAGATCAGCCTGCGGTGTGCGCCGTTTCTCCACCTCGGTCAGACGATGGTTCAACGCATCGACCAGCAGGCGTCGCCGCTTGGGGTTGTCCAGCAAATCATCTTGCAGGTAGGGGTTGCGCTGTACCACCCAGATATCACCCAACACCTCGTACAACATGCGGGCTGAGCGACCGGTACGGCGTTCATCCCGAAGCCGGTGCAAAAGCTCCCAAGCTGGCGCCCCCAGCAAACGGATCACGATCTCCCGATCTGAGAACGAGGTGTAGTTGTAGGGTATCTCGCGAATGCGCTCGTGCCCGGCAGATACCTGGGCTACATCAGCAATAAGGGGGGCAAGGCGAATCGGGGCGTTCATCAGTTTCTCGAATGCAGCCACCAAATCTGAAGCCGGCTGGAGTGAAATTTTACTGCAGCGCACCATTCAAGGCCATGCCTCACCCCAGATGTCACAATCCTCGTCACCCCCGCGCAGACCGCCTGCACGGATTTGGCGCAATCGCCAGCAAACGTTTGCCGCTTTTATGACTTATTTTTTGGACAGTGTGCATGCAGATTACTGCCTCAGTTAGCGCTGACAACTGGCCCTATCCACGTTGGATCGCCCACCGGGGTGCGGGCAAGTTGGCCCCCGAGAACACCCTGGCAGCCTTCCGTCTTGGCGCCCAGCATGGCTACCGCATGTTTGAGTGTGACGTGAAACTGAGCGCCGATAACGTGCCCTTCCTGATGCACGACGACACGCTGGACCGCACCACGACGGGCAAAGGCATTGGTGGTCAGCATGTGTGGAACGACTTGTCACAGTTGGACGCCGGTAGCTGGCATTCCCGTACGTACGTTGGTGAGCCTTTGCCAACTTTCGAGAACATTGCCCGTTATTGCCTGAGCAATGGTTACTTCCTGAACATCGAAATCAAGCCCACGCCCGGCACCGGGCGCCACACCGGTGAGGTGGTGGCCCGCCACGCCGCCCGCCTGTGGCAAGGTGCAGCCATTCCTCCGTTACTCACCTCCTTTGACCCCGAGGCGCTGGAAGGCGCCCAAGTTGTTCAACCCGATTTACCGCGTGGCCTGCTGCTCGACAAGCTGTCCAGGGGCTGGCTGGAAAATGCACGGACTCTGGGTTGCGAAGCCATCGTCTGCAACCATGCGCTGTGGGATAGCAGCACAGTTACCCAGGCCAAAAGCGCGGGGTTTCGCACCCTGAGTTACACCGTCAACGACGAATGGGCCGCACAGCGACTGATGGACCTGGGCACCGACGGAATCATCACCGACCGGGTGGACCTGTTCTCACCGTCGAACTAGGGCGTGCTAGCACTACAACGCGATTTGGTAGGAGCGAGTCGGCAAAGGGGAGAGTGCCTTCCGGGCTGGGCGTCACCGGCATGATGTTTTGCCGGGGGAAATCGGGTATATCCGCCCATGAGGTTGCAGAACGCTCGGCCCCATTTTTCCCACAAGAGCCAGAATGAGTAAAAAGCATCAACCAAACCCTGGCAATCATCGTCAAAATAAATTGTGATGATTCAAAATTTTGAGTTGTTCAGACCCTTCCTTAAAGCAAAGCTGTGTCGATTTCCATCCAAGCAACGCCGGACTGTTTCTCAATGGCGATGCGATGCCCTTCGAGTCGATAGGACAATTGGCAATGACGTCGTGGGTTAGACAAAACATCGGGGTTCAGGACGACATAATTCTGACCCGCCGCATGGCGCACGGATGCAGTCACCAGTCCTGGGTGCCCTTCGCGGTGAAGTCTTGCGCCTACCGACTGAGCGGTGCCGTAGTCGGTCTTGTGCATCAACCCTGAATGTGTGGTGGTCAAGGGCCGCAAGTCCACCAGCGCCGCATCGCAGGCAACTTCATACAGCTTGCGTTCACCAATAACCTTCTCTTTTTCAAACCCTGCATCGGTCAAGAATCCGCTGAACCAGTGGTAGGCGGTTTCATACACGGAGGTTTCCACCGTGTCGCAACCGTACCAAACCCCAAATGTTCCATCAGAAAATCGACTGGCTTGCCAGTGTCTGAAGGGCCACCCAATTGCATTGAACCATTCAGCATCCTCAAATGGTCTGTGAATAACGGGGGTTCGAGACTGGTAGGGTGGTGGCTTCCCTTCGTCTTCAACTTGTTGTGCAAGCGCCCATTCTTCTGGGCTGCTTGACAAGTCATCAAACAGGTCTTGTGATGCACCTATGGAGACAATGTTGCGAATGACGTTGTTGTGAACATCTGTCAGAGTGAGGTGAGCAAACAACTGATCCATTAAACGCCACGCGCCCGATCCAGATAGGCGCGCACCATCAACAAGCCCGCAAAACCCCATTCCTTCACCATGTCTACAGGGGTCAAGTTGTCAAATGCCTTGTTGCGGGTGGACATCCAGCGGTATGCCAAGTCACGGTTTTGCGGAAACAGCAAGCGCAGATTCTTGTGAATACCCAGTAGATGGCCGACGCGCTCAAACTGATCGCGGCTGGTGCCAATAGGCTCGCCCTTGCGATAGCGCGTCAACGCCGCGCGATTGCTTGTGGCAATGCCCAAGAGAGCCGCCTGATCTTCAGTGGACAACGCCCAGTGATCCAGCAAAGCCATCACCATTTTGGCCAGTGCGCCCCTGTCTTTCGAAGCAGGTGGGTGACCGGTACGCTCTAGTACGGCGGACATTTTTGCGCTCCTTTGTGACAATTCGCTTTGATAGTTTAAATATAGCACATTGCATCTATCGAAACATTTTTTGTGTTAAACGAAACATTTTGGCGCGATGGTAGTCTGAACAACTACCAAGACTTGGCTGTTTGGCAATGAAGAATTAAGCTGTCACGCACAAACACCGTCTACTACGCCATGCCACCAGAAACAAGTGCTTGTTACAGCGGTTGCTAGACGAGTCGTGATTGTTGGCGGTTGTGTTAACACGTCCCAGGGAAGATCCGGATACGCTTGGCCAGTGCGGGTGTAATAGGTGACCCCCGAAACGCCGAATTCGCGTTACTCTTGATGCCCCTTGGCACCATCTTTCAGCCCCTTCGGTAGCGGGAACTTGACTGTCTCGGCAATGCCATCCATCTTGCGCACCGACACCGCGCCCAACGCCTTGATGCGGTCAATCACCTGACGCACCAGAATTTCGGGGGCAGACGCACCGGCGGTCAGTCCCACTCGCTGGCGACCCGTGAACCAGCTGGCCTGCAATTCGTCCGCGTTGTCCACCATGTAGCTCTCCACCCCGAGCTTGCGCGCGAGTTCAGCCAGTCGGTTGCTGTTGGAGCTGGTGGGGCTGCCCACCACAATGACAATGTCCACCTGCGGACTCATCACCTTCACGGCGTCCTGTCGGTTCTGGGTGGCGTAGCAAATATCCTGCTGCTTGGGCTGGCGCACGTTGGGGAAACGCGCTTTCACGGCGGCAGCAATGTCAGCCGCGTCGTCCACGCTCAGGGTGGTTTGTGTCACCACCGCCAGCTTGACGGTTTGCGCCGGGTTGACGCGCGCCACATCGGCCACGTCTTCCACCAGGTGAATGCCGCTTTCCAGCTGGCCCATGGTGCCCTCCACCTCGGGATGGCCCTTGTGGCCGATCATGATGAACTCATAGCCTTCTTTCGCCAGCTTGGCCACTTCCACGTGCACCTTGGTCACCAGCGGGCAAGTGGCGTCAAAAATCTGGAAACCACGTGCATGTGCCTCCTGCTGAATGGCCTTGCTCACGCCGTGGGCACTGAACACCAGCGTGGCACCGGGCGGCACGTCGCTCAGCTCCTCAATGAAAATCGCGCCCTTGGCTTTCAGGTCATTGACTACGTAGGTGTTGTGCACGATCTCGTGGCGCACATAAATTGGCCGCCCGAACTTGTGCAGCGCGCGCTCCACAATTTCAATGGCACGGTCCACCCCGGCACAAAAGCCGCGCGGCTCGGCCAGAAGAATTTCCTGCGGCTGGATGGGCGCGGCGCTCATAAAACACCAATCAGCTGGACTTCAAACGTCACCGGCTGACCGGCCAGCGGGTGGTTGAAGTCAAACAGCACGGCCTCGTCCTTCCCGTCTGCACCGCGCAGCTGTAGCACCACGCCCGCAAACTGGCCCTGCCCGTCGGGGGTGGGGAACTGCACCACATCGCCCACGTTGTAGGTTTCCAGTGGATCGCCCATGTCCTTGAGCACCTTGCGCGCCAGCCACTGCTGCATGTCCGGGTTGCGCTTGCCAAAGGCCGCACCGGCTGGCAGATCAAACGTGCTGCGGGCGCCCTCTTCCATGCCCATCAGACATTGCTCGACAGCAGGTGACAGCTCGCCATTGCCCAGCGACAACGTGGCGGGCTTGTCGTTGAACGTGTTGATGATGTCACCGGCAGGCCCGGCCAGGCGGTAATGCAGGGTAAGGAAGGAACCGGGTTGTACTTGGCAGACAGTCATGGAACTCTCGAATGAAACTCTCGATAAACTGACCCTATTGTAGAAACCCCGGGATATTTCCCGGCCAATCCCCGTCCCATGCCGATCAAAGACCTTCCCCCCGATGCCCGCCCGCGCGAAAAACTGCTGGCCCGCGGCCCCGGTGCGCTCAGTGATGTCGAATTGCTCGCGATATTGCTGCGCACCGGCATTCAAGGCAAGGGGGTGCTGCAAATGGCAGAAGAGTTGCTTCAACTCAAAAATGATAGTGCCTCACGTACATCAGAAGGGCGCCATAGCGGTTTTGGAGGAATAGCCGGGCTGCTGCATGCTACCGCCGATGACCTCAGACGCGTCAAAGGACTGGGCCCAGCCAAGCGCGCCGAGATTGTGGCAGTGCTGGAACTCGCCCGCCGAGCCATGGCGCAGAAGTTGCAGGAGCGCGAGGTGTTTGCCGACCCCAACGCGGTGAAGCATTACATGCAGCTCTATCTGGCGAACAAGCCGCATGAGGTATTTGCGGTGCTGTTCCTGGACAGTCAAAACAAGTTGCTGGCGATGGAAGAATTGTTTCGGGGAACTTTGACCCAGACCAGCGTGTACCCGAGAGAAGTGGTTTTGCGCGCACTGTACCACCAGGCCGCTGCCGTGGTGCTGGCGCACAACCACCCCAGCGGCTCGGTGCAGCCATCACGAGCCGACGAAGCGCTCACGCAAACGCTCAAGGCAGCGCTGGCGCTTATAGACGTGCGCGTGCTGGACCACGTGATTGTGGGCGCGGGTGAAGCCCTGTCAATGGCCGAGCGGGGGTTCATGTGAAGGCTCCGCTGGTCAGGGTCAACACGCTGGCAGACCTGAAACTGGTCAAGCGCGAGATCGAGGAACAGGCCAAAGCGCAGGCGGGGGTTGCCGCACAGCAGGCGGCCCGCCTCAAACGCCTGCAGGCCGAGAAAAATCTCTTTATCAATGCCGCTGGGGCCGTTAAGCCCTTACCGGATATGCGCAAAGCGCTATTAAAAAAAGAGCGTCCAGCGGCATTTCCCCTGCAGCAAAAACTGGACGATGCCGCTGTGCTGCGCGAAGCCATCAGCGACGAATTCGACGTCAGCACGCTGCTTGACACCGACGACCACCTGAGCTTTCGCCGCCCCGGCATCGGCCCCGATGTGACGCGCAAGCTGCGCAAGGGCGAATGGAGCATTCAGCGCCAGCTGGACCTGCACGGCCTGCGCAGCGACGACGCGCGTGAAGCCCTGGGAGCATTCATCCGGGAAGCGCACAAGCAGGGCATTCGCTGCCTGCGCGTGGTCCATGGCAAGGGGCTGGGCTCGCCCGGCAAGGCGCCCGTGCTGAGGAACAAGGTGTATAGCTGGCTGGTACAAAAAAACGAGGTGCTGGCCTTTGTGCAGGCCAAACCGGTCGATGGCGGGACTGGTGCACTGGTGATATTGTTGGCATCCTGACCATGACCCCAAACCTCGTTGACACCACCCCACACCGTGAACGCACCGCGCGATCTGGTGTGGCGGACATTCGCCGAACGCACGTGTTTGGCGCTGTGGATGGGCCCCATCGGCATGGTCGTGCTGCCCGAAAGCAGGCTGGACCTGCACCCCGGTGGCCTGTACCACTACGGTTTGCGAACAAAGCGCGTTCAACGGCGGCAAGTCCGGCATGACACAGGGCTGGAGCAGTACCTTTGAACAGCTGGATGGATATCTGGCAGATGTGGAAAGACGATCCATCGTCACCGAGCGCATGCTGGACTTCCCGCGCGAGCAGGTGTTTGCCGCCTGGACGCAGCCGGAACTGCTCGCCAGATGGTGGGGGCCAAAAGGTTTTACCAACACCTTTGAGGAATTCGACCTGCGGCCCGGGGGGTACTGGCGCTTCACCATGCACGGCCCTGACGGTACCGACTACCCGAACCACAGTGTTTTTTCAGACATCGTGCCGCCCCAGAGGATTGTTTTTGACCACGTTTCAGGCCATCATTTCGAGGTGCATGCGGTCTTTACCGAGCAGGCAAGCGGCAAAACCCGGCTCACCTGGCGCATGCGTTTTGATTCGGCAGAAGAATGTGCCAAAGTCAGGGCCTTTGTGACCAACGCCAACGAGGAAAATATGGACAAACTGCAAAAATGCCTGGAAACGCAAGGAGCCAACCGTGCTTAAAACCATTGCCCTCATCGTTGTCATTGCGCTCGCGGTGCTGCTGGCCTATGCGGCCACCCGACCCGACAGCTTCCGCGTGGAGCGGCAAGCCACCATCAAGGCGCCGCCGGACAAAATCTTTGCTTACCTGCAGGACTTTCACAAATGGTCTGAATGGTCACCCTGGGAGAAGCTGGACCCTGCGATGAAGCGCACGTTCAGTGGCACCGCCAGCGGCAAGGGAGCGGTGTATGCCTGGGAGGGCAACGGCAAGGCAGGTGCGGGCCGCATGGAGATACTGGATGCACCGCAACCCGTCAAACTGGTGATTCAGCTCGATTTCATCAAGCCGTTTGAAGGCCACAACACGGCCGAGTTCACGTTGCAGGCTCAAGGCGACATGACACAGGTGACGTGGGTCATGCACGGACCGGCCCCGTTCATCTCCAAACTAATGGGCATCTTCTTCAACATGGACGAGCTGATCGGCAACGACTTCGAGACTGGTTTGGCCGTCCTGAAAAGTGTTGCGGAGAGATAATAACCACGGGTGACACCAAAAACCGTGCAAATACCAACCTACAACACGACCCGCCGCAGTGTCTCCACCACCGGCCTGCGCAGCACCTCGCGCAAGCCCCACCAGCCTGCGGCCAGCGCCAGCACCGCACCGCACAACGCGCCAAACAGCGGTACCCACAGCGACACCGTCCAGGCAAACTCAAACACATACCGTGCCAGCACCCAGCCCACCACCGTGGCCACGATGGAGGCCAGAAAACCCGCCAGCAGCCCCACACCTGCCAGCTCGGCCCGCTGCACCTGGCGCAGCAAACTGGCGCGTGCACCCACGGCGCGCATGATGGCAAATTCCCTCGCACGCTCCTCACGTGTGGCGGTCACCGCCGCAAATAGCACCACCAGGCCAGCCGCCAGCGTGAAGGCGAACAGAAATTCCACGGCGCGTATTACCTGGTCCAGCACACGCTGAATCTGCGCGACGGTGCTGGTCATGTCTACATTGGTGATGTTGGGAAAACTGCGTACCAATCCGTTATCAAAGCCTTTCGTCTCGGGCGCCTTGAACGCACTCATGAATGTGACTGGCACATCGATCAGCTGGCTCACCGGGTAGATGACGAAGAAATTGGCCCGCATGGAGCCCCAGTCCACCTTGCGCAGGGATGTGATTCTGGACTCCACCTGCACACCGCCCATGTCAAACCGCAACTGGTCTCCCATCTTGAGCCCCAGCGTGGTGGCGATGCCTTCTTCCACACTGATCGCGCCTGCCTCTTCGTCGGTCCATTTTCCGGCGACCACCTCGTTGTTGGGCGGTTTGACCGGGCTGTGCGAGACATTGAACTCGCGGTCCACCAGCCGCTTGGCACGGTCTTCGGTGTAATCGTCTGGCGAGACAGGTTTGCCGTTGACGGCCACCAGGCGGCCGCGAATCATCGGGTACCAGTCGTATTTGGCGACACCGCCATCCCGCAGCGCCTTTTGAAAGGCATCGCTCTGGTCGGGCATGACGTTGATGACGAAGCGGTTGGGCGCATCGGGCGGCGTGGCCTTGCGCCAGCTGCTGATGAGGTCGGTACGCAGCAGCACCAGCAGCACCAGCGCCAGCAAACCCACGGCCAACGCGCTGATTTGCACCACGGCATAGGCTGGGCGAGCAGAGAGTTGCCGCGTGGCCAGCACCAGCCAGCGCGGCGCCGTGCTCTCGTTCACACTCCAGCGCAGCGCCTTCACGGCCAGCCAGCCGAGAGCGGCAAACACCACAACGGCGGCGGCAAAACCACCCACGGCAATCAGCCCGAGCTTCAGATCACTGCTGGCGGCCAGCAACAGCGCCGCAAAGCCCGCCACACCCACCGCCAGCACACCGAGGGACGCGGGCTTGAGGTTGCCCACATCACGGCGGATCACCCGCAATGGCGGCACCTGGGCCAGTTGCAGCACGGGCGGCAACCCGAATGCCAGCAGCAGCGTCAGGCCCATGCCCAAACCAAACAGCACCGGCCAGAGGCTGGCGGCGGGCAGGGCCGCGTCCACCAGACCGGCCAGCAGCAACACGAAGGCAAAGTGCACTGCGTACCCGATAGCCACACCCAGCGCGCTGGCAAACAGGCCGATCAGCGCGAACTCAAAGGCGTAAGCCCCGGCGATGGTTCGCTGGCTCAGGCCCAGCACCCGCAGCATGGCGCAATCATCCAGATGGCTGGCCGCAAAGCCCCGCGCCGCCAGTGCTACGGCCACCGCGCTGAGCAGGGCCGCCAGTAGCGCGACCAGATTCAGGAATTTTTCGGCCCGGTCCAGCGTCTGGCGCATCTCCGGACGGCCCCCTTCGAGCGACTCCACGCGCAGGCCGCGCACGGCCCGGTTTTTGATTTCAACGTCGGCCCAATCAACAAATCGTTTGACCTGGGCGTCCGTTCCGGCCACGGCCATGCGGTAGGTCAGCCGGCTGGCAGGCTGGATGAGTTTGGTGGCGTCCACGTCCGCGCGGTTGATCATCACGCGCGGGGCGAAATTCATGAAACCCGCGCCCCGGTCCGGCTCGATCACGATCACCGTGCTGATCCTGAAGCTGGCGTCGCCCAGCAGCAGCGTGTCACCCATTTTCAGACCCAGTGACTCCAGCAGGGGAGCATCGACCCAGGCCTCACCGGCGGCAGGGATGTCGCGGGTGCTGGTTTCAGGCGTTCCGGGTTGCCGGGTGATTTTGAGACTGCCACGCAGTGGGTAGCCGGGCTCCACCACCTTCAATGCAACCAGTTTGGAAGCCCCGCCACTGGCGTCTGGTGCTCGCCCCATGGTGGGAAAACCCAACGTTCCGGCAACAGTCAGACCCAGTTCCCGGGCTTTGGCGATAAAGGCCTCGGGTGTGGGGTTGTCACTGGACACCACCGCATCTCCCCCCAGCAGTTGCCGGGCATCGCGCTGCAACCCGCCTTTTAAACGGTCCGCAAAAAAACCAACGGCTGTAAGCGCAGCAACAGCGAGTGTCACCGCCACAATCAGCAAGCGGAGCTCGCCCGAGCGAAGATCGCGCCACAGTGTGCGCCAGCCCTGACGCCAGAAAGAGATTTGCATGGCGCTACCTTACCGCATCCGGCTTAAACCCACGCCTCAGGGTGAATTGCAGCCCTCAGGCGACGCTGCGCAGCCGGGCACCAGCCAGCTCGGGCTGCAGGACCAGCCGATGCGCGCCGGTATAGCACAGGAAGTGCTTGTTGGTGGCCCGGCCCACGGTGCACAAACCCAGACGCAGCGCCACTTCATGCCCCATTTGCGTGATGCCGCTACGAGACACCACGATCGGTACGCCCATCTGCGCCGACTTGATGACCATCTCGCTGGTGAGCCGCCCGGTTGTATAAAACACCTTGTCGGCCCAGCTCATGCCCGCATCGTCCTGCATCCACATCCAGCCAGCGATGGTGTCGATGGCGTTGTGGCGCCCCACGTCTTCCACGAACATCAGCAGCTCGGCGCCGCGGAACAGCGCGCAGCCGTGCACCGAGCCGGCCTTGCGGTGCACGCTGTTCTGCTGCCGCATCACGTCGAGCAGGCTGCGCAAGGTGCCTTGGCGGATGCGCGCGCTGGCTGCGTCGGGCAGGCGGATGGCGTCGAGCTGGTCCATCTGGTGGCCGAACACCGTGCCCTGGCCGCAGCCGGTGGTGACGATGCGCTGCGCCGTCTTGCGCTCGAAGTCGTCGATGCCGCCTTGC
>JBJOPS010000066.1:0-50757 GCA_046050465.1 Pseudomonadota bacterium
CGGTCCACGACCACGGTCCAGGTGCGCCTCGATGGCCACACCCTGGGCCTCCATATCGGGGTTCGCCCGCAGGTCAAGCGCGGCGTCGGCAGTCAGCACGACCGCCTCGAGCAGCGCCTCGATGTTGGTGCCGAGCTTCGCCGAGATGTCGACGAACATCGTGTCGCCACCGAAGTCCTCGGCCACCAAGCCGTACTCGGTGAGCTGCCCGCGGATCTTGGCAGGATCGGCACCTTCCTTGTCGATCTTGTTGACCGCCACCACGATCGGCACCTCGGCCGCCTTGGCGTGGTTGAGCGCCTCGACCGTCTGAGGCATGACGCCATCGTCGGCCGCGACGACCAGGATCGCGATGTCGGTGGCCTGGGCACCGCGGGCACGCATGGCCGTGAAGGCCTCGTGACCGGGTGTGTCGATGAAGGTGATGCGGCGATCGTTGCCGTCGACCTCGGTGTGGACCTGGTAGGCACCGATGTGCTGGGTGATGCCACCGGCTTCACCAGAAGCCACTTTGGCGCGGCGAATGTAGTCCAGCAAAGACGTTTTGCCGTGATCAACGTGGCCCATGACCGTAACGACGGGCGCACGCGGCAAGGACTCGGCATCCTGTTGGGACACCTCGTCCACGGTGAAGGCTTCCGGATCGTCCAGCGAAGCCACGATGGCCTTGTGACCCATCTCTTCCACCAAAATCATGGCGGTGTCCTGATCCAGCGGCTGGTTAATGGTGACCATCTGGCCCAGCTTCATCAGGTGCTTGATCACTTCTGATGCCTTGACGGCCATCTTGTGCGCCAGTTCAGCCACGGTAATGGTCTCAGGCACATGCACTTCCATGACGCGGGCCTCCACCGGCGCCGCCTGGGTATGTTCCTCACGATCCCGATCATTGCTGCCACGACGTCCGCGCGGTCCGCCACGCCAGTTGCTGGCACGACCGGCTCCCGCGCCTGTGTCGCCACGGATTGGAATGGCCTTTTTCTTGGCGGGGTCCCCTGCCCAACTGCTGGACAATTTGGCAGACTTGACTTCCTTACCTGAGCCTGGAGCACCAGATCCTGGGGCACCTGCAGGACCGGATTTGGCGGGTTTTGCAGCGATGGCTCCAGCGGCCGGCTTGTGCAACGTGCCTTTCATGCCCGCTTTGCCGTCTGCGCCAGCGGTCGGCTTGACCTCTTCAGGCTTCTTGACTACCGGCGCTTTTTTGGCCGGTGCGGACATCATCAACCGAATGGCTGCAGCTTCAGCCTCGGCTTTACGGCGGCGGTCACCCAGGTCAGCTGCACGGGCCACTTCTTCATCTGCACGGGCCCTGGATTCAGCTGCAGCTTTTACCTTGGCATCTGCAGTTACTTTTTCAGCTTCAGCCTTCGCAGCCAGAGCGGCCGCAGGAGCAGCTTCACTGGAAATCGCAGAACTGGGAGCTGCGGCTTTTTCAGACTCCGCCAAAGCCTGGGCAGCCAGTTTTTCCGCAGCAAGCCGGACTTTTGTTTCCTGCTCTTCACGCTGGCGACGGCGCTCAACGAGCTCTTCTTCCTGGCGACGGATCAACTCTGCCTGGCGCCGGGCCTCTTCTTCACGACGCGCCAGTTCGGCGTTATCAATTACAGAAACCGGTTCAGCCGCTACTTCGGGCGCATCGACCTCCGACTCAGACCCACCTTCCGAGGTCTCGTCACGACGAACGAACGTGCGTTTTTTCCGCACCTCCACCTGGATGGTGCGGGCCTTGCCGGTGGAGTCCGCCTGTTTGATTTCGGTGGTGGATTTCTTCACCAGCGTGATCTTTTTGCGTTCCACCCCAGCAGTGCCATGACTGGTCTGCAGGTAATTCAGCAAGCTGTGTTTATCAGCATCAGACAGGGTGTCGGACGCAGTCGATTTGGCTACCCCGGCAGCTTTGAGCTGTTCAAGCAACGTATCGGTTGGTTTTTTGAGTTCGGTTGCAAACTCGGCGACGGTCGTACTGGACATTTGTTGTGTAACCTTTCATGACCATTACTCTTGAGAAGCGGCGTCATTGGCAAACCAATGCTCGCGCGCTTTCATGATCAGGGTCTTGGCTTCGTCCGCAGACTGGCCGGTGATTGCTGTAAGTTCGTCAACGGCCAAGTCAGCCAGATCGTCCCGGGTGTGCACGCCACTGTCGGCCAGCTTGCCAATCAGCTCAGGCGTAAGACCTTCCAGGTCACGCAGGTCCATCGAGACATCCTCGACATTCTCTTCGTGTGCGATCTCCATGGTGAGCAAAGCATCTTTTGCGCGGATACGCAACTCGTTGACGGTATCTTCGTCAAAACTGTCTATCTCCAGCATCTCTTCCAACGGGACATAGGCAATCTGCTCCAGACTGGTAAAGCCTTCAGCAATAAGCAAATCAGCGATTTCCTCATCTACATCCAGCTTTTCCATGAACAGCTTGCGGCCTGAATCAGTTTCGTTGGCCAGCTTCTGAGCAGATTCGGCTGCATCCATGATGTTGATTTTCCAGCCGGTCAACTCGGAAGCCAGACGCACGTTCTGCCCGCCGCGCCCAATGGCAATGGCGAGATTTTCCTCATCCACCACCACATCCATGGCATGACGCTCTTCATCCACCACGATTGACGACACGTTGGCGGGAGCCAGGGCTCCAATTACGAACTGCGCCGGGTCTTCGCTCCACAACACGATATCGACACGCTCGCCAGCCAGCTCATTGGTCACCCCGTTTACCCGGGTGCCACGCACGCCAACGCAGGTCCCAATGGGGTCTACACGTTTGTCATGCGAAAGAACGGCAATCTTGGCACGGGAGCCAGAGTCACGGGCGCAGGATTTGATCTCCAGCAAGCCCTGTTCGATCTCGGGCACTTCCTGACGGAACAGCTCGATCATGAACTCGGGCGCAGAGCGCGACAGGATGATCGGCGCGCCGCGCAGTGTCAGGTCCACTTCCATGATCATGGCGCGAACACGGTCGCCCGAGCGCAGGTTTTCTTTGGGGATCATCTCGCCACGTCGCAGGCGGCCTTCGACACGACCGCTTTCAACAATGATGTCGCCCTTGTCCATGCGCTTGACGGTGCCCACGAAAATCTTGTCGCCGCGCGACATGAAGTCGTTAAGCAGCATTTCGCGCTCGGCATCGCGAATTTTCTGCAAAATGACCTGCTTGGCCGCCATGGCGCCAATACGACCAATGGGCACGGACTCCACCGTTTCCTCAATGTACTCATCTACCTCGATATCGGGAATCTGCTCTTTGGCTTCAAACAGCAGGATTTCCTGTTCAGGCAGTTGCAGACCCGCCTCATCGGGCACCACGTGCCAGCGACGGAACGTCTCGTAAGTGCCGTTGTCACGATCCACCGCCACGCGAATATCCACTTCACCGGGGTAAAGCTTCTTCGTAGCCTGGGCCAGCGCCGCCTCAACAGCTCCAAACACCACATCACGCTCGACGCTTTTTTCGCGTGAAATGGCTTCCACCAACATCAACATTTCGCGATTCATGCCATGCCTCTCCTGAACTCTCGATTCAACAAAAACTGATACCGACTAAAAAAATGCCTAATCTTTGGCGCCGCGCCCCTTGAAGCTCACAATCGGCGCCAACCGGGCTTCCCGCAACTCATCCAGCGAAAACCCCAAGGCCTGCACCGGCGCAGGTGGTCGCTTCTTGCTCACCCGCTGCCCTGGCTTGACTACGGGCTCGTCACTCCAGACGATTTGCCATTGACCCGATACGGCCGCTCCGTCCTGCCCTTCCGCGCGGGCTACCCGCTCCAGCGTGCCGCGAAATTTCTTGCGGTTGACGCTCACCTGACCAGCCGCCGCAGCACCCATGGGCGCCTTCAACGTGACATCAATCACCTGGCCGGCAAACCGCTCAAAATCTTTCTCATGTCGTAACGGGCGATCAATGCCAGGCGACGACACCTCGAGGCGCTTGTAATCAGCGCCATCAACCTCCAGCGCAAACTGCAGCTGTCGGGTCACCTTCTCACAATCTTCCACGGTAACGAACTGCTCACCTGCAGCAGCATCTACAGACGGCACCCACGGCAGATCAATCGTGATGCGCAACAGACCTCCTGCCGAGCGAACAACCTCCACGAGGTCATACCCCAGACCGGTTACCGTTTGCTCAACAATTTCCTGTAGCGCCACTTGAAATCAACCCACCCCAAAAACAATCGACCAAAAAAAACGGGCGGTAGATACCCGCCCGTTTGGTCGTGAGCCGCAATTGTACTGCAAATTCGTGCTAAGTACCTTGATTTTTAACGGATTATTCGGTGGCCTTCAGCAAAGTCCGGGTGTAGTCGTGTGTGGGCGCACCAAAGACCGTCGATATGGGCCCGGACTCCACAATTTCCCCGTCTTTCATGACGATCACATCGTGCGCCATGGCACAAATCACGTCCACATCATGGGTGATGAGCAGGTAGCTCAAGCCCCGGTCACGCTGCAAACGTTGCAGCAGCTGCAAAACCTGTTTCTGGATGGTCACATCCAGTGCACTCGTGGGCTCATCCAGCACCAGCACCTGTGGCTGGACCACCAGCGCACGGGCAATGGCAATCCGCTGGCGCTGGCCACCCGAAAATTCGTGCGGATAACGGGCCAGCAAACCCTGCAGCTGCGCTGGATCGATACCCACATCGGCCAGCGCGTCCAGCACTTTTTCCCGCCGCTGATTGGCCGACAACCCGGGGAAATGAACCAGAAGCCCTTCCCCGACGATTTCTTCAATGGTCAGCCGCGGGGACAGCGACGAGAACGGGTCCTGAAAAACCACCTGCAGTGTGCGACGAATATCCTTGTCCTGCTGCGTATTGCGGCTCCAGGTCTTTTCCATGACCGTCAACTCGCCAGAAAAGGGCAGCAGACCCAGCACAGCCAGCGCCAGCGTGGATTTGCCGGAGCCGGACTCGCCAATCACGCCCAGTGTCTGGCCCGGTTTCACCCGGCAGTTCACCTGCTTGAGCGCCGCGAACTGTCCTTTGCCAAACCACCCGCGAAAGCCTGGCAGAGGCACGGGGTAATTAACGCTCAGGCTCTTGGCGTCTACCAAAGCTGCGGCAGACGTGGACGGCTGGGCTTGCACCACATCGCGCAGGGGTTTGCTGTCGATCAGCTTGACCGTGTAGGGGTGCCGGGGGTTGGCAAACACGGCAGCAGTGGAGCCCTGTTCCACGATCAACCCCTTTTCCATCACCGCCACGCGATCAGCAAACTGGCGCACCAGATTCAGGTCGTGTGTGATCATCAGCACGGCCATCCCGTACTCTTTTTGCAGACTGGTCAGCAGGTCCAGTATCTGCCCGCGCACGGTCACGTCCAGCGCTGTCGTGGGTTCATCGGCCAGCAGCAGTTTGGGTTTGCAGGCGAGTGCCATGGCGATCATCGCCCGCTGGCGCTGCCCGCCAGACAGCTGGTGCGGGTACGAACGCGCTCGGCGTGCAGCCTCGGCAATACCGGTATCCGCTATCAATTTAATAGCTACTCGCGCACATTCGACGGGGGCTAGACCCTGTTTTAACTGGATAATTTCGGCAATTTGGTCACCAATGGTAAACAAGGGGTTCAGGGCCGTCATCGGCTCCTGAAAGATCATGGCAATGTCCCGCCCCCGGATGCCCCGCAGAGGCTGCTCGGGCATCGTCATCAAATCGACGGGCGCCTGGCCGCCATCCATCCGGGCACCTGCGAATCGGGCACTGCCGCTCAAGCTGGCGTTGGTCACCAAACGAAGCAGGCTGAGTGCCGTGACCGTTTTGCCGGAGCCTGATTCACCCACCAATGCCAGTTTTTCGCCCGGGGCAATGGAGAAATCGACCCCCTTGACGACTTCGTTGCCACCGAAAGACACGCGCAGCCCTTTCACATCCAGCAGCGGCGTGGGGGCAGCTGTTTCGCCGCCGGGCAGCCCCAGGGCGAAATGCGCCCCCTCGGGGGGCAGCGAGGACACATTCGTGCCGAGCGTGGGGGCACTCATATCTCGGACTTTCTGGGGTCCAGCGCGTCGCGCAGGGCGTCACCCATGAACGTCAACAGCAGTAAGGTAATGACCAGTACGCCAAAGGTAGAGAGCGAAATCCACCAGGCGTCGATGTTGTTTTTGCCCTGAGACAGCAGTTCGCCCAGCGACGGTGTACCGGGCGGCACACCCAGACCCAGAAAGTCCAGCGAGGTGAGCGCCAGAATCGCGCCGCTCATGCGAAACGGCAAAAACGTGACCACCGGCGTCAGGCTGTTGGGCAGGATGTGCCGCGTGATGATGTGCCAGTTGCCCACGCCCAGCGCCCGCGCCGCCCGCACATAGTCGAGCTGGCGGTTGCGCAGGAATTCGGCCCGAACATAGTCCGACAGACCCATCCAGCCAAACAGGCTGAGCAGAATCAGCAGCAAGGCAATGCTCGGTGCAAAAACAGCGCTGAAGATGATCAGCAGATAAAGCTCAGGCATGGAGCTCCAGATTTCAATGAACCGCTGGAAAGCCAGATCCGTCTTGCCACCGAAAAACCCCTGAACCGCGCCCGTGATGACGCCCAACAGCACACCGGTGAAGGTGAGCGCCAGCGCAAACAGCACGCTGACCCGAAAGCCGTAAATCAGCTGCGCCAGCAGATCACGCCCGCGGTCATCGGTGCCGAACAGGTTGTCCCGCGTCGGGCGCGACGGATTGGGCTCTTTGGCGAAGTAGTTCGGCGTTTTCGGGCCGTAGGGGTTGGGTGCGAACAGCGCCCAGTTGCCGTCCTTGGCCAGTCGCTCGCGGATGAAGGGGTCGAGGTAATCCGTAGTAGTGTCAAAGTCGCCGCCAAAGGTCTTCTCCGAATAGTCTTTCACCATTGGGAAATAGGTTGTCCCCTCATAACGCACGATCATCGGCCGGTCATTGGAGATCAATTCGGCAAACAGGCTCAACACCACCAGCGCGCAGAAGATCACCAGGCTCCAGTACCCGAGCCGGTTGCGCCTGAACCGCTGCCAGGCCCGCTGCGAGGGAGACAAGGAAATAGCGCTCATTCAGTTGGTCCACCGCGCATACTGCAGCGCATGAAACGATATAGACGGGGAACGCCGTGGAACCGGCTTTGCCGGACCACTGGCGTTGCCCCCTGCAAGGGGGTGGCGCAGCGACACGCAGTGCGCGCAGCCTGGGGGTGCTCAATCAAACCGTACACGCGGATCCACCCAGACATAAGACAAATCGGAAATCAGCTTGGTGACCAGGCCAATCAGCGTGAAGAAATACAGCGTGCCCATGACCACCGGGTAGTCACGGCGGATGACGCTCTCATAACTCAGCAGGCCCAGCCCATCGAGCGAAAACAGTGTCTCGATCAGCAGCGAACCGGTGAAAAACGCTCCGATGAACGCCGCCGGAAACCCGGTGATGATGGGAATCAGCGCGTTGCGGAACACGTGCTTCCACAACACCTGCTTTTCACCCAGACCCTTGGCCCGGGCGGTCACCACGTATTGCTTGCGGATTTCTTCCAGAAACGCGTTTTTGGTGAGCATGGCCGTGACGGCAAAGCTGCCCAGCACCATGGCTGTTACCGGCATGGCGATGTGCCAGATGTAGTCCACAATACGCGCCCCCCAGGTCAGTTCGTCCCAATTGCTGGAGGTCAAACCTCGCAGCGGGAACCATTGCAGCTGGCCACCAAAAATGACCAATAGCGCCACGCCCAGCACAAAACCGGGAATCGCATAGCCCACCAGCACCAGCAAGGTCGTCACCAGATCAAAGCGCGACCCGGCGCGCACGGCCTTGGCAACACCCAGCGGCACGGCGACCAGATAACTGATGAAAAAAGTCCACAGCCCCAGGCTGATGGACACCGGCATCTTCTCCCAGATGAGTTCGGCTACGCTTTTGTTCTGGAAAAAGCTCTTGCCCAGATCAAACCGGGCAAATTGCCCCAGCATTTGCATGAAGCGCTCGGGCGCGGGCTTGTCAAAGCCATACAGGGCCTTGATCTGCTCCACGCGTTTGGGGTCTACCCCCTGGGAGCCACGGTACGACAGCCCCCCGCCCTCGCCGCCAGCCCCCGATCCGGTTTTCGCTTTGGCCTCCGCCATGTACTGCTCCACCGGGCCGCCAGGCACAAATTGCACGACGATGAAGGTGATCAGCAGCACCCCCAGTAGCGTGGGCACCATCAGCAACAGCCGTTTGAGAATATAGGTCAGCATGACTACTTCGCCCACCAGGTATCGATTGCCCAGGTTTCACCAGCCGCATAGGGCGGCATGGCCTCGGGTTTGGCCAGACGCCAGGCGTTATAGACCATGCGATGGGTACCCGCTGTCCACTGCGGAATCAGCAAGTGGCTGTGGCTGACAACACGCTCCAGCGCACGGCAGGCAGGCAGCAACTCAGCCTTGGTTTTGGCGCCGGTCATCTGCGTTACCAAGGCATCGATGGCAGGATTTTTCACACCCGACAGGTTACCGGAGTCTTCCGTGTCGGCCGCCTTCGAGCCAAAAATGTCAGCGTATTCCTGCCCGGGGTTGTGTGTGCCGCCATAAGCCAGCGAGCTGATGTCGAACTCAAACTTTTGCAGCCGCTGCTGGTACAGCGCGAAGTCCACGGGTCGAAAGTTCAGCTTGATACCGAGTTTCTCGAGGTTTCGGGCCCAGGGAGATACCACCCGCGCGCCGGATTCATTGCTGTCCAGGTATTCGATTTCAAACGCTTTGCCCTGTGCATTGCGCAGGGCGCCATCGCGAACCTGCCAGCCAGCATCTTTCAGCAGCGCCTGTGCTTTGCGCAAATTGGCCCGCAGGGATGAGTCGCCATCTGTGCGGGGAGCCACAAACATCGGACCGAGCGCGGCAGCGGGAATGTCCTTGCGCCACGGCTCCATCAGCGCCAGCTCTTGGGGGCTGGGCAGTCCACTGGCCTGACAGTCCGTGTTGCCAAAAAGCCCTTGCACCCGCTGGTAGGCGTTGTAGAACAATTGGCGGTTCATCCATTCGTAGTCCATGGCCAGCCCGAGCGCTTCACGCACCCGCACGTCCTTGAACTGGTCGCGCCGCGTATTGAGCACGTAGCTTTGAAAGCCGGATGGCAGCCGGTGTTTGAACTCGGTTTTGACCAGTTCACCCGTGTCAAAGCGTTTGCCACTGACCCGGCGTGCCCAGTCACCGGCCGAGAAAAACCGCATCAAATCGAACTCCCCGGCTTTCAGCGCTTCCAGCCGGGCCGTGTTGTCCTTGTAGATCTTTACGGTGATGCGCTCGAAATTGCTGGTGCCGCGGCGCACATTCAGGTCTTTCGCCCAGTAGTTGGGGTCACGCACGTAGGTAATGTCCTTGCCAAAGCGCACCGGGCCGATTTTGTAGGGCCCGCTGCCAATCGGGATGTCGGTCACCACCTTGTCGAACGGCTTGGGTTTGCCGCCATTCACGTTAGGATCCACGCCCCACTGCCGGCTGAACACGGGCAGACCGCCCACGGTCAGCGGGAGTTCGCGATTGGGCTTTTTGAACCGGTAGCGCACGGTGCGCTCGTCCACCACGTCCAGCCCGGCTACGTCTTCGAGGATATTTTTGTAGGCAGGTGAAGTGAAAGGGCCCATCAGCGTGTCATAACTGTGCTTGACGTCCGCGGCCAGCACCGGGTCGCCATTGTGAAAACGGGCCTGCGGGCGAATTTTGAACAGCGCACTCTTTCCATCTGCGGCCACCTCCACATCGCTGGCCAGCAGACCGTAGCCCGAGCCGGTTTCGTCCAGCGAACCGGTCAGCAGGGAGTCAAACATCAGGTCCGACAGGTAAGCCGGGGCATTGCCCTTGATCGTGAACGGGTTGTATTTGTCAAAGGTGGACACCCGCAGGTTGCTGACCAGACGCAATTCGCCACGTTTGGGTGCATCAGGGTTCACATAGTCGAAGTGACTGAAGTTCGCCGGGTATTTCAGGTCGCCCCACAACGCATAGCCGTGTGCGGCCCATGACGGTGCGCAAACGGCTAAAAACCCCCAGATCAGCAAACTTCGCATGCGACAATTCTGCAGGAAATTTTCTGGAGACAAATAAATGGGTTTTCTGACCGGCAAAAAATTGTTGATCACGGGTGTTCTGAGCAACCGCTCCATCGCCTACGGCATTGCCAAGGCCTGCCACGCACAGGGGGCCGAGCTGGCGTTCAGCTACGTGGGCGAGCGTTTCAAGGACCGCATCACCGAATTTGCCGCTGACTTTGGCTCCAGCCTGATCTATGACTGCGATGTGGGTGACGACGCCCAGATAGCCAAACTGTTTACCGACCTGACCCTGGTGTGGCCAAAGTTCGACGGTTTTGTGCACAGCATCGGCTTTGCACCACGTGAAGCCATTGCCGGTGACTTTCTGGACGGTCTGAGCCGCGAAAGTTTCCGCATTGCTCACGACATCAGCGCCTACAGCTTCCCGGCGATGGCCAAAGCGGCCCTGCCGTACCTGAATGACAAGTCGGCACTGCTGACCCTGACCTATCTGGGCGCTTTGCGCACCGTCCCGAACTACAACACCATGGGCCTGGCCAAGGCCAGCCTGGAAGCCAGCGTGCGGTATCTGGCCGAGTCCCTCGGCCCGCGTGGCATGCGGGTCAACGGCATCAGCGCCGGCCCCATCAAGACGCTGGCAGCCAGCGGCATCAAGGACTTTGGCAAATTGCTGGGCATGGTGGCCAATGCCTCGCCCCTGCGGCGCAATGTGACGATTGAAGACGTGGGCAACGTGGCTGCGTTCTTGCTGTCCGATCTGGCGGGCGGCGTCACGGCGGAAATTACCTATGTGGACGGCGGCTTCAGCCACACGGCAGGCATTAGCCGCGAAACTGACGCGGCTTGACCCAGCCTGCAGCGCTGCCCGGTCGGGCGGCCAGCCCCGTGATTTGCTATCAATTTAGTAGCTACAAACCCATATTCCACGAGGGCTGGAGGCACTTTTTATGCCTAAAAAGACCAGTATTCGTAGACCCAGGCCGTTGTGAACCCGGCACGCCGGTACAGCGCCTGTGCGGCGAGGTTGCTGGCCTCCACCTGCAAAAAAGTCCGCTCCAGGCCACGGCGAGTGGCCTCTTGCGCCAGCGCTGCCAGCACCCGCCCCGCCAGACCCTGCCCGCGATGAGCCTGATGCGTGCGCATGCCGTGCACACTGGCCCAGCCGTTGCTGTAGGAGCCCGCTCCAGCAGCCACGGTCTTGCCTGACTCCCGCAGGCTGGCATAGACGGCGTCCAGCGCCCGGCTGAGGGACTTGACGCGGCTGGCACCATCCACCGGATCGAAACCTTCACCCAGAAAAAGCGCTGCCCAGGCGGCGTCTGGCGTCGCATCAACGTCTGCCGGGGGTTGTGTGGAAACCTGGCGCATGGTTCGGGCAGAACCGGTTTGCACCAGTGTGGGCTTGCCAGCCACGTAGCCACGGCGCGTCAGTTCCTGGCGCAAGATGTCAAAGCAAGCCGCAGTTGCAACACGAAACATGGGTTTCATGCCACGGGCGGTGTAACGCGCTTCTATCCGGGCGACCAGCGTTTCATCGGCAACGGTATGCGCCATTGGCACGGCGCTTTTGGCGCGGCCAACCGTGCCGCTGTCAAACGGCAAAAGCCAGCCTTGCAGTTCTTCGACGGCCTCGGGCGAAACGGCGGCCAGCGTGGCGCGCTCCAGGCTTTCGATGTCATCGTTGCTCAGGGTTGCAGGGTGCGACAAGGTCATGGGGTTACATTGTGGGGCACTTCTGGAACCCGACATGCCCCAGCAAACACCTCTACACCTGACCCTGCAAAACCCATCCGTCTCCAACGCCAGCCAACGGCCCTCACACGGTCTTCGAACCAGAATGCTCCCGCTTGTGCTGGCCTTGACGGGCTGGCTGACCCCGGTTCCACCGGTGTTTGCCGGCGAACAGGCGCCGCCCCTGATGCTGGCCAAGGTCTATCGGAGTGGGGTTTCGCTGCCGGACTATTGGGTCAGCGAGAAATACGACGGCGTGCGCGGATACTGGGATGGCGAAAAGCTGCTGACTCGTGGCGGCGAGCGCATTGCGGCGCCGGCCTGGTTCACGGCGGCCTGGCCCAGGACGCCGATGGATGGCGAACTGTGGGCGGGCCGAGGCCAGTTTGCCAAAGCGGTATCCACGGTGCGGCAGCAGACGCCAAACGATGAGGCTTGGCACGGTATGCGGTTTATGGTCTTTGATTTGCCCGCCGAAGGTGGCACATTTACCGAGCGTATTGCCTTGTTGAACAGCCAGGTCAGCCGAATCAACCAGACGTGGGTACAGGCGGTTGCACAGGTGAAAGTGGCGAACCACCAGGCGCTTGCACGCATGCTGAGCGACACGGTCAAACTGGGTGGCGAAGGCCTGATGCTGCACCGCGCTGCGTCGCTTTACAAGGCGCAGCGCAACGACGACTTGCTCAAATTCAAGCCCTTTGAGGATGCCGAGGCGCGTGTCATCGCGCACATACCCGGAAAAGGCAAATACGCCGGAAAAACGGGTGCGCTGCTAGTCGAAACACCCGCTTCGGCCGGACAGCCCGCACAACGGTTCAAGCTGGGAACCGGACTCAAGGATGCCCAACGCAGTAACCCGCCTGCGGTAGGAACGATGGTGACCTACCGGTTCCGCGGCTTGAACGACAGTGGCATCCCCCGCTTCGCCAGCTTCATGCGGGTACGCGAAGATTAGCCAGCCCTATCGACGCACACAGTCGGCGTAGTAGTGCTTCTTGCCGTCTGCGCCCTCTTCTTCCACCAGCCCGTGAATGTCGGTCTCAAACCCTGGGCACTGGGCGTTGAATTCGCGCGAAAACTTGAGGTAGTCCACGATTTTCTTGTTGAACACCTCGCCGGGGATCAACAGCGGAATGCCCGGTGGGTACGGTGTGACCAGACCGACGGTGATGCGGCCTTCCAGCTTGTCAATCTCCACCCGCTCGGTCTTGCGCTGGGCAATATGGGCATAGGCGTCGCTGGGTTTCATGGCGGGCGTGAGGTCGCTCAGGTACATGTCGGTGGTCAAACGTGCAATGTCGTACTTGGCGTACAGCGCGTGGATGTGCTGGCACAAATCGGCCAGGCCCATTTTTTCGTAGCGGGGGTACTTCTGGCAGAACTCCGGCAGGATGCGCCACATCGGCTGGTTTTTGGCGTAGTCGTCCTTGAACTGCTGCAAGGCAGTGAGCATGGTGTTCCAGCGGCCCTTGGTGATGCCGATGGTGAACATGATGAAAAAGCTGTAGAGCCCGGTTTTTTCGACCACCACGCCGTGCTCGGCCAGAAACTTGGTGACGATGCTGGCCGGGATGCCGGTTTTGGCAAACTTGCCGTTCAAATCCATGCCCGGTGTCACGATGGTGGATTTGATGGGGTCCAGCATGTTGAAGCCGGTCGCCATCTTGCCAAAGCCGTGCCAGTTGACGCCCGCCTTGGCATTTTTGGATTCGCCCTTGATGACCCAGTCATCGGCGCGGCCAATGCCTTCTTCGGCGAACTTCTCGGGGCCCCACACCTTGAACCACCAGTCTTCACCGTATTCGTCGTCAATTTTGCGCATGGCGCGACGGAAATCCAGCGCTTCGACGATGCTCTCTTCCACCAGCGCAGTGCCGCCGGGTGGCTCCATCATGGCAGCGGCCACATCGCAGCTGGCAATGATGCTGTATTGCGGCGAGGTGGACGTGTGCATCAGGTAGGCTTCGTTGAACAGATGCCGGTCCAGTTTGGTGTTTTGGGCATCCTGCACCAGCACATGGCTGGCCTGGCTGATGCCAGCCAGCAGTTTGTGGATGGACTGGGTTGAATAAACCACCGCCTCCTTTGGCCGGGCTCGACTCTTGCCCATGGCGTGGTAGGTGCCGTAAAAGGGGTGGAAAGCCGCATGAGGCAACCAGGCTTCGTCAAAGTGCAGGTTGTTTACGTAGCCGTCCAGCATGCCCTTGATGGTTTCGGTGTTGTACAGGACGCCGTCGTAGGTTGACTGCGTGATGGTCAGCACGCGCGGCCTCACTTTGTCAGCATCCACGCCCGTGAGCAAGGGATTGGCTCTGATCTTGGCCTTGATGGATGCTGGTTCAAACTCATTTTGAGAAATAGGACCGATGATGCCGAAGTGATTTCGCGTTGGCTTCAAAAACACAGGGATGGAGCCGGTCATGATGATGGAATGCAAAATGGACTTGTGGCAGTTGCGATCCACCACCACCACATCACCCGGAGCCACCGTGTGGTGCCACACCATTTTGTTGGAGGTGCTGGTTCCGTTGGTCACAAAGAAGCAGTGATCGGCATTGAAGATGCGCGCGGCGTTGCGCTCACTGGCCCCAATGGCACCGTCGTGGTCCAGCAACTGGCCCAGCTCCTCCACGGCATTGCACACATCGGCGCGCAGCATGTTTTCACCAAAGAACTGATGAAACATCTGGCCCACCGGGCTCTTCAGAAACGCCACGCCTCCAGAGTGACCCGGGCAATGCCAGGAGTAGGAGCCATCTTCCGCGTAGTCCAGCAAGGCTTTGAAAAACGGCGGTTGCACCCCTTCCAGATAGCTCTTGGCCTCACGGATGATGTGGCGCGCCACAAATTCCGGCGTGTCTTCAAACATGTGGATGAAGCCATGCAGTTCGCGCAGGATGTCATTCGGGATGTGGCGGCTCGTTTTGGTCTCACCATAAACATAAATGGGCACGTCGAGGTTTTTGCGGCGCACTTCTTCAATGAAATGGCGCAAACTCAGCACGGCGGGGTCCAGATCGGGACCTGGCGTGAACTCCTCGTCGTCAATAGACAGGATAAAAGCGCTGGCACGACTTTGCTGCTGGGCAAACTGGCTCAAATCACCGTAACTGGTGACACCCAGAACTTCGAATCCCTCGCCCTCAATGGCCTGCGCCAATGCACGAATGCCCAGTCCCGACGTATTTTCCGAGCGAAAGTCCTCGTCAATGATGACGATGGGAAAGCGAAATTTCATGGGCGCTCCTTACCAGCTAACGGATGCAGAAAATTGAAAACAGGCGCGAAGTGTAAGGAATTAATATGGTGGTCGTTCTGCGTTGCCCCGGATTTGTCCCAGAATGTGGTGCAACGAATACAAAGGAGTGTGCATGGATCCATCAACAATCTGGTGGCTGCTCGCGGGCATGGCTGTGGCCGTGGAGCTGCTGACAGGCACCTTTTACCTGCTCATGCTGGCCGCAGGCATGGCAGCGGCGGCCATTGCTGCCCACTTGGGGGCGGGCATGGTGGCTCAACTGCTCGTGGCAGCGGGAATTGGCGGCGGTGCGGTCGTGGTGTGGCACCAGCTCCGAAAAAAAAGGGCATCTGACCCATCCGCACGTGACATGCGCAGTGTCAATCTGGATGTGGGGGAAACCGTTCAGATCGACTCATGGTCTACTGATGGCTGTGCAACGGTAAAGTACCGCGGCGCCAACTGGACCGCCATTCACCGCGCAGGTGTTTCCCCTTCAGCAGGCGCTCACCGGGTTTCCGAACTCGTGGGTAACCGCCTTCTTGTCGACAAACTCTAAATCCAATAAAGGTTCATCATGGAAGTCGCGCTCGTCATATTTGTTATCGCTGTCATCTTCATCACACGGTCCATCAAGGTCGTACCGCAGCAAAATTCCTGGGTGCTTGAGCGACTGGGTAAATACCACGCCTCCCTCACACCCGGCCTGAATTTCCTTGTGCCTTTCATCGATCGCGTGGCCTACAGGCACAGCCTCAAGGAGGTTCCGCTGGATGTACCCAGCCAGGTTTGCATTACCCGGGACAACACCCAGTTGCAGGTAGATGGCATCCTGTATTTCCAGGTGACAGACCCCATGCGCGCCAGCTACGGCTCATCCAACTACATCATTGCCATCACCCAATTGGCCCAGACGTCGCTGCGCAGTGTCATCGGCAAGCTGGAGCTGGATAAAACATTTGAAGAACGCGACATCATCAACGCCCAGGTGGTTCAGGCCATTGATGAGGCAGCCCTGAACTGGGGCGTCAAGGTGTTGCGGTACGAGATCAAGGACCTCACACCACCCAAGGAGATACTGCATGCGATGCAGTCGCAGATCACCGCCGAGCGTGAAAAACGTGCCCTGATTGCTGCATCCGAAGGGCGTCGTCAGGAACAAATCAACATCGCAACGGGTGAGCGAGAGGCATTCATTGCCCGCTCGGAAGGCGAGAAGCAGGCTGTCATCAACAAGGCACAGGGTGATGCACAGTCGATTCTGTCGGTTGCCGAGGCTACAGGACAAGCGATTGAGCGTATTGCGGCTGCCATTCGCCAACCTGGCGGAGAACAGGCCGTGCAGCTGAAGGTTGCGGAAAAAGCGGTGGATGCCTATTCCCGCGTAGCGTCGGATGCCACCACCACACTGGTAGTGCCGAGCAACATGACAGAAGTATCCTCTCTCATTGCTTCGGCAATGAAAATGATTCACGCACAAAAAACATAGCAGCATCACCCTGATACAATCGTCCGCGCTGGGAGCGGTGGATGAGTGGTTTAAGTCGCACGCCTGGAAAGCGTGTGAGGGTTAATAGCCCTCCGCGGGTTCGAATCCCGCCTGCTCCGCCAGCCTGCAGGTAAAAAGCCCGAGAGGGGCGAAACAGTTTTGGTCGCTCTGACCGTGACAAAAATACAAGACCTCCTCAGAGTCTATTTTTCAATAGATACCGGCGTGAGTCAGCGAAGCCAGAAAATCGGCCGGTGCTTGATAACCAACCACCTTATGGGTGACTTTGGCTGTAGAAGCCCGATCAAAAAAAACAATCCCAGGGGGGCCGAACAGGCCGAAGCTCTTGAGTAAGGCCCGGTCTTCAGCGCTGTTGGCCGTGACATCTGCCTGAAGCAGCCGGACCCTACCCAAACGACTCTTCACCTCAGGGTTGCTGAAGGTAAACGTTTCGTACTCCTTGCAGGCGACACACCAGTCTGCATAAAAGTCCAGCATGACGGCCTCACCCTTTTGCTGTGCCTGCGCCAAGGCCGCATCCAGAGCCTGGACGCTGGCAACTTTCTCGAACTTCAATCCGGCAGATGCGGCGGTTACACCGGCAACTCCACCCGAGCCCTGAAAATGAGCCAGCGGCTGCAAAACAGACTGCCCACCCGATGCCGCACCGACCAGCAGCAGCCCGGCCACTGCCAGCGACCCGAAACCAGCTGTGCGTGCGGGCAGTGGCGTGTGCGAATGTTGCGGCGTAGCTGCACCAAAGGCCCCCAACAGAGCTGCCGCGGCCAGCAACCAGGTAGCCCACAAGAGCATGTGCACCGGGGCGGGAACAACCGGAGACACCATCCAGATAGCCACACCCAATAGCATCATGCCAAACACCTGTTTGACCCGGTCCATCCAGGCTCCTGCCCTGGGCAAGAGACTACCGGCAGAGACTCCGACCAGCAGCAGAGGCACACTCATGCCCAATGCCATGGCAAACAGAGCCAATCCACCCAACACAACATCATGCGTCTGGCTGATATAGACCAGCGCTCCGGCAAGCGGAGCGGCTACACAAGGCCCGACGACAAGTGCCGATACACCCCCCATGATGAACACGCCAATGAAAGAGCCGCCCTGAAAATTGTTGGACCACTCTGTCGCGCGACTCTGAATGGCACTGGGCATTTGCAGCTCGTAAAATCCAAACATCGACATGGCCAGCGTGGACAACAAAAGTGCAAAACCACCCAATACCCACGGGTTTTGCAGAGCAGCAGCGAGCCCCTCGCCAGCCAGCCCGGCAGCCACACCAAAGCCGGCATATATGAGCGCCATGCCAAGCGAATAGGCCAACGCCAGACCAAAACCTTTGCCCCGACTTACCGGACCCGCTTGCCCCGCAATCAACGAAGACAGGATAGGCACCATGGGCAGCACGCAAGGCGTGAAGGCCAGCAGCAAACCGGCCAGCCAGAATACACCCATGGTGCGCAACAAGCTGCCGGAAGCCAGCGTGGACGCTATTGAATCTGTAGCTGGTTGCGCTTGTTTAACGGGGGTCTCTGCTATCTTTTTATAAGAAACTGGAATGATTTGCGCGGGAGAGCCTCCCATGGTGACGAGGTTCTGCGACGCACCCAATCCGCTCAGGGCCACTTGCATCTGAGCGCTGTCTGGCGGATAGCACAACCCGGCGTCCGCACAGCCCTGCCAACCTACGGTCACGGGTGTGGCTGCGCTGCCCCGGGTTACTTTGAGATCCACGTCGAGGGCATCCTCATAGATCACCATCGTTTTATTGAAGTTGGCGTCGAACTTGTCTTTGCCCTTGGGCAAGTTCAACGGGGCCAGTTGCACGCCCTGTGCATCAGTCTGCACGCTGATGCGTTCCCGATACAGATGGTAGCCCGGTGCAATGTCCCAATGCAGCCGCACGGTATTGTCATCCACTACTTTTACTGAAAAGGCAAACGCCTTCTCAGGCGGCAGAAAATCATCGGCCTGGAGCGCTGCACTCCAAAATCCGAATGCTGTTGCCAGGCATAAAAACAACTTGCGTAAAATTCTTGTCCAAAGCAGCATGACGAAACCTCCAACATTCAGAAGCTTTGATTGAATCATATATTCGGGAATTTTTCCCAAATTGACACAACTTGTTGCACTGGTAACGCTTAACCGGCTGCTGGAATTGACCCAACAGCAATACGAACGAATCCGGGATGCCTTGCCAGTGCAGCGCGGCAACGTCACTCTGGGCAACCGGCTAGTGGTGCACACCGCGCTGAGCGATCTGCCTGACGTAGTCAGCCACAGCATCCGTCATGCGTTGCACAAGTTGTTGTGCCGAATCCAGACCATGTGCAATTTGCAGCTCTCTCAAACTCTTATAGTTTTCGGGTCCAATTAGGATGAGAAATCAGTCTTAGCGCTACGTTTTCCATAGCTGTTCACGCATATTCCACGAGGGCTAACACCTGTTTTTCCTCTCAATTTGCCTCGTTGCTGCACTCTGAGCGCCCGCCCGCAGCTCATGGCCTCCCTCAAGTCCCGCACCCACCCACTGCCCTGCATCTGGGGCAAGTCTTGCGCCTGCGCTGTAGGGTGATGGGGTCTGTGAACTGCCGGTAAAACGGGTTCACGCCCAGGAACAGGTTGGCCGCTGTGGTGTCGGTGCTCACATTCACCGTTTCAGCCAGGGTGGTGCTGCCGTTGGTGCGGGTGACGACTGCGGTGCCGCTGACCGAATTTCCATTACCCAAGTTTTGGGTGGTGGTGCTGGCGTTCAGGGCAATGCTGGCGATGTTCTTTTGCGCCAGGGTGAAGAGTTCGCTGCTTTGGCTGATGCCGTCCTGGTTCATGTCTTGCCAGATTTGCACTTGGGTGAAGGCGGCGGCGGCGTTGAAGAGGTTGTCGTTGTTGCGGTCCAGCACGAGCCAGCCGTCATCGCCGGCTACCCAGCTGGTGCCGGTTTTGATGTTGTCGGCGTTGTGGTCGAAGAGGATGGGGGTACCTGTGATGCCGACTGTTTCTATGCCGTCGCCGTCCAGGTCGATGGCTAACGGGTCTCGGGCTGCGGGGGGCGGGTTTGGGTTGAGGTGTGGTAAGAAAAAGTAACGGCTGGTCCGATAGCATTCGGCGACAACCCATAGGCCATTCGGATGCTATTTTCGAGAATTGCAACTTGTCTACGGGCTTGCGCCTCAGCGTGGTCAGCAGCCGCCAGAATTGTTTCGGTTTCAAGGGTCACGTCGATCACGTCACCCCAGGGTAAATTCACCGAATGACATCTTTGCACCCAAATCAACGGCTGCAGTAGTCCACGCCACCTCCCCCATCAGAAGAGTAACCCCAGCTTGGGGAATGGGTCCGAAAATTTTGGCAATTTGAGTCGCAACGAAGGCCGCGCCAGATGTCGCACTTTCAAGTTCAGCAGTGGTGAAGTCAGACATATGAATCCTCAAAAAATGTAGTAAAGAACTAAACCCAAAATACCTAGAGCCGTTAACGGCTTTCCAAGCGATACGAACTGGTAAACCCAATAGACAAAAGCTTCTCCACCTGTCGGAGTGTCGCCTTGACTCTTTTTCTGGCAATACGATTCGTAAAGTTTTTTGTCATTTTTGGTAGTGAACGACGAGCTCCAAATAATTACGCCGAGCAAAGTAACACTCAAAAGAAAATCACGCATTCAAGTTTCTCCGGTTGCTAAAAAATGAATCCCAATCTGAAGATTCATACATTAGATTGATTTCTCCGCGTTGTTTAGATGGTTATGTTGATTGCTACTTTTTTATATCTATCAACGCATATTCCACGAGAGCTAAGACCTGTCTTTCCTCTCAATTTGCCTCGTTGCCTGAGCGCCCGCCCGCAGCTCATGGCCTCCCGCAAGTCCCGCACCCAGCCGCTGCCCTGCATCTGGGGCAGGGTCTGCGCGGTATCTGAAGCTCGCGGTCGAACTGTGTCGCGAGCGTGGCTTGATGGAAACAAGCCTCGAAAATGCCCCTGAACTGCCCTTTTCGCTATCCTCCGTGCCATTGTTTTACCTGAAATCAAATCAACTCATACTGTGGGTGGCTAATGTGGATTTTTCATGAAATGTTTACTTATCCCTCGTCCAATATGCGTTATTAGCTACATATTTAGTAGCAGACAGGTTCAGGAAACAGCCCGCATTTTCGCAATCGCACCGCGCAAATCAGCCGCCCAGGCACGTCGATCCCGCCCCTCGGCCAGCTGCGCGTCGCCAAACGTCACCACCGCAGCCATGTTGGGCGTGCACAGCGTGCGCCAGACCGAGCCGACCAGCGTGTCGTCTTCGATGTAACAGGGCGCCAGGCTGGTCTGGCCTGTGGTGCGGTCCACAAAACTCAGCGCCACGGGTTGCACTGGCGACCCCGCGGAGATGGCGGCCTGAATCAGATTGGCGTGAAAGGGCAGCAGGTCCACGCCGTTGCTGGTGGTGCCTTCGGGGAACACGGCCAGCACGTCGCCCGCGCACAGGCTCTCGGCCATGTGGTGCACCACACGCATGGCGTCGCGGCGGGATTCACGTTCGATGTACAGCGTGCCCGCGCCAGTAGCCAGCGTGCCAATCAGCGGCCAGTGCTTCACGTCGGACTTGGACACAAAGCGGCAGTGGCGCGCAGCGTGCATCACCAGTATGTCAAGCCATGAGATGTGGTTGGCCGCCAGCAAGACCGGGCCACTGGCTGGCGGCCTGCCTTTCACTACCAATTTGATAGCCAGGCAGGCCAGCATCTTCAGGGCCCAGGCCTGAACCCGATGTTCCCGCTGCTCTGGGCTCAGGCGCGGGAAGACAAACACAATGGTGAGAAAACCCGAGAAAACGCAGGCCAGAACGCGCAGCAACTTCCAGCAGGCTTGAGCAGATTTCAAGCTTCAAAAGCGATGTACCCGCCCACCACGGTGCAGCGAACCCGCCCGGGCAACTCATACCCGGAGAACGGCGTGTGTTTGCCCTGGCTGCGCAGTGCGGCAGGCTCCACGGTCCAGTTGGCGGCTGGGTCAAACACACATAGGTCGGCGATGCCGCCGGGCACGAGCTGGCCCGCGCTGGCGGCCAGTGTGCCCAAAGAATCGCCCAGCACCGCCGCGGGGGCGCTGGTCAGCACGGCCAGCGCGCGCACCAGACCGGCACCACTGTCGTTGCTCCACTTGAGCGCCAGGCTGAGCAGCAGCTCAAGCCCTGTGGCGCCTGGCTCGCTCTCGGCGAACGGCAGGGCTTTTTCGTCTTCATCCACCGGTGTGTGGTCTGACACCAGTGCGTCGATGGTTCCGTCGGCCAGCCCGGCGCGCAGCGCATCGCGGTCGCGCTGCTGGCGCAGCGGCGGGTTCAGTCGCATGCAGCTGTCAAAGTAGCCCACGTCCACATCGGTGAGGTGCAGCGAGTTGATGCTGACATCACAGGTCAGCTTGAGCCCCTCGGCCTTGGCCTGGCGAACCAGCGCCACACCCGCCGCACTGCTGATGCGACACAGGTGCACCCGGGCGTCGGTACTTTTCATCAGCTCAAAAATGGTGTGCAGCGCAATGGTTTCGGCGGCTACAGGCACGCCGCTCAGCCCCATGCGCGTGGCCAGCGCGCCGCTGGCGGCCACGCCTTTGCCCAGAAAGTGCTCTTGCGGGCGCAGCCAGATGGCGTAGCCAAATGTGCTGGCATATTGCATGGCCCGCTGCAGCACCTGGGTGTTGACCAGCGGCACTTCTGCCTGGCTAAAAGCAATGCAACCGGCCTCGGTCAGCTCCACCATTTCAGTGAGCACCTCGCCTTTGAGGTCTCGCGTGAGCGCGCCCAGTGGGTACACGCGTGCCTGGTGCAGGCGCTCGGAGCGAAATTTGAGCATTTCCACCAGGCCAGGCTCGTCCAGCACAGGCTCGGTATCGGGCGCGCACACCACACTGGTGATGCCACCGGCCACCGCGGCAGCCATTTCGGATTCCAGCATGCCTTCGTGCTCGTGGCCGGGCTCGCGCAGGCGCACGGCCAGGTCCATCAAGCCGGGGGCCACGATGCAGTTGGACGCGTCAATGGTCTTGTTGGGTGCGAAGTCTGCCGGGACGCTGTTGATGGCAACAATACGCCCGGCCGCGATGGCGATGTTGCATACTTGGTCGAGCCCGCTGGCGGGGTTGATGACCCGGCCACCTTTGATCAGTAATTTCATGTTCTGTCCGTCACTGGATTGTCCTTTACGCGATCAGGCTTCATTGCCGGCCACGATGCTCATCACCGCCATGCGCACCGCAATGCCGAAGGTCACCTGTGGCAGGATCACGCTTTGCGTGCCATCCACCACCGCTGAGTCAATCTCCACCCCGCGGTTGATGGGGCCGGGGTGCATCACGATGCAGTCCGGCTTGGCCAGTTGCAGTTTTTCAGGCGTCAGTCCGTAGCTTTTGAAGAACTCCTGGCTGGTGGGCAGCAAGGCGCCGCTCATGCGCTCACTTTGTAGGCGCAGCATGATGATAACGTCGCAACCTTTGATGCCTTCGTCCAGCGTATGGCACACGCGAACGCCCATCTGGGCCAGGTCTGTCGGAACCAGTGTCTTGGGGCCTACCACGCGCACTTCGGCACAGCCCAGTGTGGTCAGTGCGTGAATGTCGGAGCGGGCCACGCGGGAGTGAAGCACATCGCCCACGATGGCCACCGTCAGGTTGGTAAAGTCTTTCTTGAAGTGCCGGATGGTGAACATGTCCAGCAAACCCTGCGTCGGGTGGGCATGGCGGCCATCGCCCGCGTTGATCACGTGCACATGCGGCGCCACATGCTGGGCAATGAGGTACGGCGCACCCGACTCACCATGGCGCACCACGAAGATGTCTGCCGCCATGGCGCTCAGGTTGGCAATGGTGTCCAGCAACGATTCACCCTTGGACGCAGACGAGCGGGCAATGTCCAGATTGATCACATCCGCGCTGAGGCGGGTTGCGGCAATCTCGAAGGTGGTGCGGGTGCGTGTCGAGTTTTCAAAAAAGAGGTTGAAGACGCTCTTGCCCCGCAACAACGGGACTTTTTTGACTTCGCGATCATTCACGCTGACAAAGTTTTCAGCAGTGTCCAGAATGTGGGTCAGGATGCTTTTGGGAAGCCCTTCGGCCGACAGCAGGTGAATGAGTTCACCGTTTTTGTTGAGTTGGGGGTTGCGTTTGTACAGCATGGTCGGTTATCGGGTCTTGACGTTGAAGCTGAACACGCCGGACTCGCTGCGTGCGAGAGCGAGTGACTGGCTGGCTGGTAACGTGACCCGGGCGGCAGCAAAGTCAGCCTGAATAGGCAGCTCGCGACCACCGCGATCCACCAGCACAGCCAGCTTGACGCTGGCCGGACGGCCATAGTCAAACAGCTCATTGATGACCGCGCGGATGGTTCGCCCGGTGTAGAGCACATCGTCCAGAATCAGGATCTCGGCATCCTTTACATCAAAGGGAAGACGCGTTTGCCCGCCCGGGGCCAAGCCCCTGCTGGCGAAATCATCGCGGTGCATGCTGGAGGAAATGACACCGGGTTGATCCGGCAGGTTCAGGTCACGCTGCAGGCGTTCTGCCAGCCAGGCGCCACCAGAAGTAATGCCCACCAGCCGGGTTTTGGCATGGCTCATGGACTGCACGCCACGCAACAGGTCGCGGTACAGGGCTTGTGCATCCAGCGCCAGTACGCTCATGGAATGCTCCTTAAAAACTGCTCAAGAATGATGCAGGCAGCAGCCGCATCGGCATCCTTTGCACCCCCAGCCAGCGCTTCGGTTGTGCTGTAACGTTCGTCCACTTCAAACACGGGCAGGTTGAACCGGCCGTGCAATTGCCGGCCAAATTTGCGGGCGCGCAGCGTGTTGTCATGCTCCGCGCCATCGGGGTGAAACGGTACGCCTATCACCAGCGCATCGGGTTGCCATTCCTGAATGAGCTTGCCGACCTTCGCGAACCGGGCGTCCCCCTCTGCCGCAATCGTTGGCTGGGGTTGGGCGCCACGGGTCAGGCGGTTGCCCACGGCGACACCGGTGCGCTTCAGGCCGTAGTCGAACGCCAGAAACGTTCGCAGACCTGCGCTGATATCTGCATGGCCGGCTTGCAATGGCGGCGTATCGGTCTTCACGCGTGCCCCGCATCTGGCGACAGCATCCAGGCTTCAACGCCCAGCAAGCCCAGCGCCTTGTCATATCGTTGTTCAACCGGTGTATCGAAGATCACGCTGCGATCTGCATCGACGGTCAGCCAGCTGTTTTCAGACAATTCAGATTCCAGCTGACCTTCACCCCAGGCAGAGTAACCCAGTGACACCAGCACCCTGCGCGGCCCCGCGCCCATGGACAGCGCTTCCAGCACGTCTTTGGAGGTGGTCATTTCCAGTCCGCCGGGAATGGTCATGGTGGAGGCGTAAATCGTTTCACCGGGTTTGCCGGTAGGGGCTTGCATGGATTCGTGAAGAACAAAGCCGCGATCGGTCTGCACCGGCCCGCCCTTGAATACCGGCGTCTGCAGCAGGTCATTGCGCTTGAGGGGCAGTTCGACCTTGTCAAACAGTACCTTGATGTCAATATCGCTGGGCTTGTTGATGACCAGTCCGAGAGAGCCGCGCTCGCTGTGCTCGCACACATAAACCACGCTGCGGGAAAATATCGTGTCCTCCAGCCCGGGCATGGCAATCAGGAAATGATTCGTCAGGTTAATGGGGGCAGAATCACTGGACATGATGGAATTTTAACGGGGCTGACAAAAATGCAATTTGACACGGGTGTTGTGTGGTTTCGGCGCGACCTGAGGACAGACGACAACACCGCTTTGTGGTCGGCCCTGAAAGCGTGCAAAAAGGTGTATTGCGTCTTCGTTTTTGACAGGGAGATTCTCGATGGTTTGCCCCGGCAGGACCGCCGTGTGGAGTTCATACGGGAGTCATTGGTTGGTCTGGACGAAGACCTGCGGACCCTGAGTGGAAAACCCGGTGCCGGAATTATTGCCCGCCATGGCACAGGATATGAGGAAGTGGCACGGTTGGCACAAGAGCTTGGTGCGCAAGTTGTATTTGCAGCCCACGACTATGAGCCACAAGCCATTGCACGAGACATCAAGGCGAGGGGCGCACTGGCCGATCTGGGTATTTCATTTCATACCGTCAAGGATCAGGTCATTTTTGAGGGGCGGGAGCTACTGACCAAGACGGGCACGCCTTATGGCGTCTTTACGCCTTACAAAAACGCCTGGCTGGCCCGGCTGGATGATGCCTGTTTGAAAACGCACAATGTGGCATCGCTCTCGGACGCGCTCGCCGAGCGCCCGGTCGGCCAGCGACACGGGGTAATGACGCTCAAGGAACTCGGTTTCGAGCCAACCAATTTGTCAGAGCTGAAAATTCCGGTGGGGTCGGCTGGTGCAGCAGAGCTGTTTTCAGCCTTTTTTGACCGTATGGACCGGTATGACGAGACACGCAATTTCCCCGGCGTGAAAGGTCCCAGCTACCTGGGTGTGCACTTGCGCTTTGGCACCGTGTCGATCCGCAAACTGGTGGCGATTGCCTGGCAACGAACTCTGCACGGCAGCGCCGGCGCCACTGTGTGGCTCAGTGAGCTGATCTGGCGCGATTTCTACTTTCAGATTCTGGCGAATTTCCCGCATGTGGCCCACAGTGCCTACAAGCCCGAATACGATGCCATCGCGTGGGAAACAGGTGAGCACGCGCGCAAGCTATTCAAGGCGTGGTGTGAGGGCCGCACCGGCTATCCGCTGGTGGATGCGGCCATGGCGCAGATCAACCAGACCGGCTACATGCACAACCGCCTGCGGATGGTGGCCGGTAGTTTTCTGGTGAAAGACCTGGGCATCAACTGGCAATGGGGTGAGCAATACTTTGCAGAAAAGCTCAACGACTTCGACTTGTCAGCCAACAACGGGGGCTGGCAGTGGGTGAGTTCAAGCGGGTGCGACGCCCAGCCTTATTTCAGGATATTCAACCCAATCAGCCAGAGCGAGAAGTTTGATGCTGACGGCAATTTCATTCGGCGCTACCTGCCTCAGCTTGCCAAATTGCCGACCAAGGCGCTGCATGCTCCCTGGCTGGCAAGCACCGAAGTTCTGGCCGCGTGCGGTGTTACGTTGGGCAAGACCTATGCGGAACCGGTGGTATCACATGAAGAAGCCAGGGCATTGACTCTTCAAAGATACGCCGTTGTGAAAAAGATCAAGCCGGGTTGATGATCGCGTCTTCTGCGAAGCAATAGCTGCGAACCAGCCCCAGCAATTCGTCTTCAGAGTAAGGCTTGCCAAGATAGTGGTCAACTCCCAGATCCTTCGCGTGATCACGATGCTTTTCGGCAATCCGCGACGTGATCATGATGATGGGCAAGTCACTCAAATTTTTGTCGCCACGAATGTTGCGGGCCAGATCGAAGCCATCCATACGGGGCATTTCGATGTCTGAAAGTACGACTGATGGTTTTTCTTCCTGCAACCGTTCCAGCGCCTGCAGACCATCCGCAGCCATCGCGACCCTGTAGCCCTCACGCAATAGAAGACGTTGAGTGACGCGGCGTACGGTGATTGAATCATCCACCACCAGCACAAGCGGGATCTGGTTTTTGCCAGTACTGGCCAACGGTGCGGCAATATCAGCCAGTTTCTGGGCAGCCGCATGAGCAGAGGCGTTGACGCAATCCGCGCGCATTTGCCGCGCCTGGCCACCATAGACAACAGCCAATGCAACCGGGTTGTAGATCAACACAACAGCGCCCGAAGCCAGAATGGACATGCCAGTCAACCCCGGCAAACGCGACATCTGGGGGCCGAGATTCTTGACGACAACCTCCTGATTTCCCAGAACCTCATCAACGTGGGCCGCTACACGCTGGCCAGCGCTACGAAAGATGGCAACCGGGTAGTTACGGGCAACCGTCTCCGTACTCTGGGGCGATGTCTGCAAAAGAGCCCCCGACCAGAAGAAGGGCACCTGTTCACCATCATGCAGGAAAGTCCCGGTTTCGTAGGTCTGTTCAAGGTCTTTCGCTGTGACGCGCTTCACAATCTCCACTATGTTGGCGGGCACACCCACACTGATGGGGCCCAATCTCAGCATGACAACTTGCGTCACCGCCGTCGTCAATGGCAATACCAGGCGAAAGGTGGTGCCCAACCCTGCTTTGGTGGACGTCTCAATTCTTCCTCCTAGCGCACTTACCTCCGCTCGGACAACGTCCATCCCGATACCACGACCGGCCAGTCCGGTGATTTCAGATGCCGTAGATAAGCCGGGCATAAAGATCAAATCCGCAGCCTCGGCATCGCTCAAGACCGTGCCCGCTGGCACCAGGCCGTTGCTGACCGCTTTTGTTCGAATACGCTCCAGATTCAGGCCGCTCCCATCGTCAGCAAATTCGACCGACACGTCGTTACTCTGATGGTGCAAGGAGATGGTTACCGTCCCAACGGAAGGCTTGTCTGCAGCCGATCGTGCCGAATTGTCTTCGATACCGTGCGCCACTGCATTGCGCAAAATGTGCTCAAAAGCGGGGGCCATGCGCTCCAGCACTCCACGGTCCATTTCCATGGATCCACCCATGATGTCGAGTTTGACCTGCTTGCCGGAGTCTTTGGATGCCTGTCTTACGACACCGTAGAGGCGCTCTGAAATACTCTCAAACTCCACCATGCGTGTACGCAGCAAATCGCGCTGCAGTTCGCGTGCCTGGCGTGCCTGGGCAATCAGATCATCCTCTGTTCCTTCCAGAACACGCTGCAGGTTTCGCTGAACAGTCGCAACGTCGTTAACCGACTCGGCCATCATCCGGGTCAGTTCCTGAACGCGGGTGAAACGGTCAAACTCGAGGGGATCGAATCCTTGTGCAGAGTCTTTGGCTTGTGCCAGGCGGGACTGCATCTGGGACTCAGCCTGCACTTCAATATCCCGGAGTTGATGCCGAAGCCGGTCCAGATTGCCTGTCAGTTCGCCAAGAGAACCACGAAGCTGCCCGAGACGGGCGTCCAGCCTGGAACGTGTGATCATCACTTCACCCGCCTGATTGACCAGACGATCAAGAAGCTGGGAGCGGACTCGCACGGACTGACTACCCGCTGGCCTGGCAGACACGATGGAAGAGGCACGAATGGGTGCAAACGACGTTGCTGATGCCGATATCGTTGTCGCCTGCGAAACAGGTTCGACTACTTCCAAAGGGGTTTCTTCAACCGGCTCAAGTGAGCTTTCTGGCAAATTCTGCTTTTGATCAGGGTTGGCACGCAGGGCATCAAAATCTTCCTGGATGCTATCGAAACGGGTCAGTAAGGGCTCCACCCTCGATGCCTCGATCTGTTCAGTGCCAAGACTCTCCACGGCAGATTCCAGACGGTGTGTCATTTCACCAAGACGCATGGCACCAGCCAGTCGCGCACTGCCCTTGAGCGTGTGCAATACGCGCAATACTTCGGCGCGAGCACCCAGATTGTCAGGTCGGGCGGACCACTGACGCAGTGCACCGCCAAGTTGCGGCATCAACTCCAGGGCCTCTTCTTCAAAAATCGGGAAGAGGTCTGCATCAAGCGAGTCAATGAGATCAATGTCATCGTCACTCTCTTGCACAACTACCCGTTGCGATGCTGCAGTCAGGCCGGCAAGTGCCGGCCCGTCCCGACGCAGCTCGCCAACAGGCACCACATCAATCAACTTATCCAAATTATTTGGTTCAACGTCAGTTTCGGATGTTTGAAACCGGACCTCCAGAGTGGACTTCAAAGCACCGAGAACCTGGGGATTGGGCTCCTTAAGGAAACCAGCCGCAAACTGATGCAGGAGGTGTCGTATTTCTTCTGCCGCCCCCACAAAGTTCCCCGCCTCTTTTTCGGTTCCCTGCGCATGTAGTTGTACATGCTGCAGAGCTTGTTCCAGCGCACGCGCAACTTCGGAAAGACCAGAGAAGCCGACAGTTGCTGAACTGCCAGATAGGGAATGAGCCAAAGCGATAGCTTTTTCCGGAAGAGGCCGATGAAGCTCCAATGACCATTCCGCAAGCTCGGTTGACAGTTGCCTCGACCATTCGTCCGCCTCATTGAGGAATACGTTGTATAGCGGAATTCCAATCCGCAAGGACCCAATAACCTTTATTTGATCAGCATCGCCGTACGGCTGCGCAACGGGCAGGGGCAGAACATTCTGCGAATCTGGTACGGAATTTGCCAGCGGCGATACTGTCACCGGCTCGGCGGGGTCAATCGCGATATCCTCCATTTCAAGGGGCCCCAGATCATGTGTGACCGACTTTTCAAGTGCGGCAGGACTCACAGATAGGGCAGAAGGAACCTCCTGAAACTGCGTGGCGGCAAACATGACTGGCTGGGCAGACACGCTTGTCGGTTGATCAGCATGATCGAGTGCCGGAATGAAACCAGAGATATGTGTTTCATCAAAATCGGGTTGCAAGTCTCCGCCCCATCCCGTTGGAGTCCATTCCGGGTCTGCTTCAAATTCATTCGGCCGCGCTCCCTCGTGACCACCATCCACACCGGGCAAACAAAATGCCACACTCTTGTCATTGAGCCGCAATCCATCGGCAGGGTCCCGAAAAATCTGGGCACTCCAGCCTGGATTGCTTCCTTGAGCAATATCTTCAACCCAACGACCAAAGCCCACCAGGGATTCATGAGACAAGCGAACCAGTTGTTCGCTGGCAGGCTTCTGTTCTGCAAGCCAAGTATTCAGGAGTTGCTCAAGAGACCATGCTGCCTCGCCAAATTCAGCCAGTCCAACCATGCGTGAACTACCCTTGAGCGTATGAAAGCTACGTCGCAGGGTCGTCTGCTCACCCAGATCAGCCGGGTCCACGACCAGTGCTTTTACTGCAGCCAGCCCAGTCTGGACCACCTCGCGCGCCTCTTCAAGGAAGATGTCGCGAAGCTCCTGATCAATCTGGGGCTCGGGTATCACCAACTTCACACTCGGCGGTGGTTTCTGCTGATCCTGTGAATTCTCCACTGCAGGCCGGATGTTGAGCGCTTCTTTACCCGAATCCGGAGATTTAAGATCAATCACCTTCTGCGCTATGGCGGCTTCTGCGGTTACTGCTTTTTCTCGACCCATCAGGGGTTTGAATTCCCCCTGCTCTTCGTCATATACAAACAATTTTTTGGCAAGTGCGCGCTGGTAGCTCAGCATGTCGATAAGAAAACCCAAAGCCCCCAAGCTATTGCCTAATTTTTCGAAAACACCACTGCGCAATGTTTGCCCATCAATTTCATCCACCAGAAATTTCTCGGCACTGTCACGCAAACGCATGGTAGCCAGTGCAGCCTGATCGAGTCCAAGTACAGAAAAGACACCTCTCATCTGTGCCAGCTTGCTTGGCACTTCGTGTAAAGGAACTTTATCTTCGGGGTTTCGGAAAAACTGATCCAGGGATTTTTCCACCTCCCCCAGTGTTGTCCGCAATTCATCAACCACACTGCCCATCGTCTGGCGATCACTCACGCGACGATAGAGCTCTTCCATCCAGCCTTCAAGCGGCTCTGGTTGCCCACCGGAAATAACATGTTCAAGACGGTGCGCCAGCCTCCGGCTCCGTTCGGCCATCTGCGATTCAGTAGGATCAAGATCAGCATAGGCCGCATCCAGATAGAGGACAGCTGTAGCCACCTCCATCGCAATTGGCGTACTCGGTGGTTCACCCGTTTTTGTAGTAACGTCCGTCGCATGAGTCAGCGCACGCGCCAAGTCACCACACTCCGGATGCAATTTCAATATGGACTCGCTGACAGCAGAAAACTGGTCTGCCGCCATCTTCAAGCGATTGGTATCCCCTCCAGCCAACGCTGACCACGTTTCGGTAGCGGAGGCTATTCGTTTGCGTGCCTGAACCAGCAGCGCTGGATCAAACCGCCCAAACTGGGTAGTTTCATAAGCAAATGGCTTGCTACGAGTCAACCTGTACGCAGCCCGAATATCAGGCAACACCAACAATTTCGATCCTTCAGGAGGGACAGCGTGATCACAAAAAAACAGCATGTCCTGTGCCAGGCGGTCAGACACTCCCTTTTCACCTCGTGCAAGATGTGTATATTGAAGAATGACGCGAGAGGCAACCCGTTTGACATAAACATCTGCCGGACACAAACCTAGTGCGATGGCTTCAAAAAATGCCGCAACAATCTTCCAAAACACCCGCTCCTCAAGCTCAGCATGTCCACTGGATAAGCCTAAACTGATATCTCGGATTGTCATGGCTGCGCGAGCATCACCAGTCTTGACGACCTTCAATACCGCCTGGTCAACACGTGTACGGGTCTGGGGCCCATAAGTCAGTACCTCTGGACGAGTGGACAGCTCGGCATCAATCCAGCGCCACTCAACCGACCACAAGTCAGCAGGATGGATGCGGTCGCTCCCAGCCAGCTCCAATATATCCCGGTACTGCGGGAACAGGGCAACAGCTGACGCGGTCTTGCCCTTTAGAACACCCTCAAGATATTCCGTCAGGGCAAAACTGGCACGTTCGAGTTTCGTCGCTGCGACATCACTACACAGCTCCGGTCGTTGAACGAATTTTTGGGCAAGTATTTCCATGGCGCGCAGCACTTTGGCGGGCACCTCCAGGCCCACCATCTCCAAAGCACCGACGGCTTGATGAAGCTGTTGGCGGGCGATACGCAAGTGACTGGCGTCCAGCTCAGCAATGTCGGCACCACGGGCCAACTCTGCATCGCGAACAAATCGGCGCATTGCCTTGGTTGCACCCTCCAGAGATTTTCGAAGCTCCTCGAGCACCCAAGCCAATGGCCCCAAGTCTGCAATTACAGAGTCCTGGTCACCGACAGCCGCTGCGTTCGTTTGCATGGATTCGTACACTCCTGCCTATGACAACTTCAAAATACCGGGAATTCAGGCAATCTTGAACCGTGAGACTGACTGTCGCAATTCATCAGCCATCCGTGACAGCTCGCGAACCTGCGTGGCAGTTGACCGGGTGCCCTCTCCCGTTTGTTCAGTGACCGCAAAAATATGCTGAATGTTGCTTGCCAAAACATTAGCCAAGCCCGCTTCGCGCGACGCAGAACTTGAAATTTGCTCAATCAGCTCCGCGAGTTTGCGCGACACCTGGTCAATCTCGGTCAAAGTGGTGCCAGCGTTATCCGACAGTCTGGCACCTTCCACGACCCCCTGAGTGGACCGCTCCATCGCCGCCACGGCATCCTGCGTATCCGTCTGAATCGCCTTTACCAATGCGGAGATCTGTCGTGTTGCATCCGCAGAACGTTCAGCCAATCGTTGAACTTCCTCGGCAACCACAGAAAACCCCCTGCCCGCCTCCCCGGCCGAAGCTGCCTGGATAGCTGCATTCAGCGCCAACACATTGGTTTGGTCCGTGATGTCAGAAATCAGCTCGGTAATTTCACCAATCTCTTGGGAAGACTCACCCAATCTCTTGATACGTTTGGACGTTTCCTGAATTTGATCACGGATCGAATTCATGCCGCCAATCGTGTTTTGCACAGCTTGAAATCCTGTCTCCGCAGCTTGGAGCGACTGGCGAGCAACTGATGCTGACTCTTGCGCACGAACAGAAACTTCATTGATTCGCGCAGCCATATCCACAACCGAGCGACCAGTTTCGCGAATTTCACTAAGCTGTTCGTTTGAAGCCGCCAGGAGCTCAGTCGACGTCGCATCCACATCAGATGTGGTTTGAGCAACTCGAGATGCCGTGTTTTGCACGTTTGATACAAGCGCCCGGAGTTCCTCGACCGTATAGTTCACCGAATCAGCGATGGCGCCAGTAATATCTTCAGTCACCGTCGCTTCCTGCGTGAGATCACCTTCGGCGACAGTCTGCAATTCATTCATCAACCGCAAGATGGCAGCCTGATTGGCGTCATTGACACGCTTGGCTTCTTGCTCCTGGCGTTCAGCATCCATTCGCTGCGCTTCAGCCATGATTTGACGTTTCCGACTGTCCTGCAACTGCACGTAAGCAAACCCCGAAGCACACAGCAGAACAAATGCCGCCGCTAAAGTCAACACCGCCAAAGGACCCTTGCCAAGCCCTGCTCGCCCGGACAATTGACCTTGCAATCCCTCAAGCCCCACGCGGATTGGATCGCTATCGGCAACAATGGAAACCACAGCCTCCCTGGCAGACACCAGCCCCTGCAAATTACCCAAAATCCCCCCAGCCTGCGCACGAGTCTCTTCATAAAGTTTCAGCAACGCCTGCAATTGGTTGCGCACCTGAAAATCGCGGGACGGCGAGAGGCGTAATTCAGCACTCCCATCCAGCAAGCCCTGGGTGATTTCCTTGAAAGAATTCAAGTCCTTGCCAAGTAAAAATACTGCTTCTGGGCTAACACCCTCAGCCGACAACAATTCATTCGATGATTTGCCGATGCGTTGGGTCAACATGACCAACTGGCCCGCAGCAGAGATTTCGCCTGGAGGGGCATCTCTTTCGAGTTTAAGTGATGATATTGACTCGGCAATTTCGAGCAAATCAGCAGATTGCCGGTTAATCTGGCGCAACGCGCCGCCTGCTTGAGTCAATGTTCCCTTTTGCGCCATGACGACTGACGCATTTTTCTCTGCACGCTCGACCAGTGGCATGATTTTGTCCAATTCGCCCTGGTGCTCGGCGTCCAGTGGGCTGAGTCGCATATCCTCATCGCCAGATTTCAAGCCGCGCACAGACCGGGCGAGGGCATCCGAACTTTGGCGAACATCAGGAAATGCCTGAACCCCGCCGACGAAAGCCTGCGAAACCGTTTTTGCCAGGCGTTGCGACTGCATCAACGCCTGGCCGGTAGCCGACAGTTGCTGAGCCACAGTGCCGGATACATTCAGCGTGAAAAATATAACCGCTCCCAGAACCACCAACGCAAATGCCAACAACGTAGCCAACATTTGCTCGTGTTGCTTCACTGTTCTTCGCCCCAGAATAGGCAGCGTAACGAGATCTCCCGAATCCAGATCAGCATCCATCCTCGGGGTGTTGTCATCGGAGGGGCTGGCAATCGAAAACTCTGCCTCAGCATCTTCTCGCGATGACATGGCCACAGTAGCCACAGGATCAACCGTTGCTTCCGGCGCAGAAAGACTCAAACCAACCTCCGACTCTGAAGCAGGCGTCTTTTTTGCAAATAGATTTTTCAGTTGGTCAACAACGGACATGATGCAGCCTTAAAGGTTCACTAACTTAAGCATTGATATTCAAAAAACCCGGGAACTGTGACAAGATGCGCAGATCAATTTCCTGCCACTCATCACCGCCAAGATCGGTGTAGCGGTTGCCAAAAAAGACCGGTGCGCCCTGATCAGGAGCAACCGATCCTGTGAACGACTCCAGGTTGCGTAGCCCGGCAAGACCATCGACCATCAATGCACAATTCACCTCCAGCGCAACATTCAGAGTGATGACCCGTGCATCCGCCGTTGCCCGATCAAGCCGCTCAACCCTGGACACCGTCGAGACACCCCTTACCAGGCCAGCCAAATCAGCCAGGCCATAGAGGCCACCCCGCAAATTAATGACACCAAGAAACCAAGATTGAACGTAGGGCACCGGATGTACGCCAGTCAACGGGAAAATTTCCCCGGACTGCGCCAGTGGGAACATGTACCGGGCCCCGCCGGCCTTGACTGCGAGCCAGGACACCGCCACACCCTGTTCACGAGCAACTTGCAGTCGGCTGGCCAGACGGGTCTGAAGTTCTCGAAGTGCTTCGCGATTAGCCATGGGTTTGCATCTAGCCCAAGGCCTTGACTTTGGCCATCAACTCAGCCGCGTTGACAGGTTTGGTCACGTAATCCTTAGCTCCTTGGCGCAACCCCCATACCCTGTCGGTCTCCAGATTTTTGCTGGTGCACATGATGATTGGAATGTGTGAGTACTCAGGCAACCTGTTGATAGCCCGGGTCAGTTGATAGCCGTTCTGGCCAGGCATGACCACATCCATCAGGATCAAGTCCGGCTTTTCCTCAGCGAGCTTGCGAAATGCCTCGTCAGCCCCTTGAGCCGTACGAACCGACATGCCATTCGTCTGAAGCAAATCCGTCAAGAACATCAACTCCGTTTTGGAGTCATCCACGATCAACAGTTTGTGGATAGGCATCAGGGCTCTCCTTGCATCACTATTCCGACCTGATGGACAGCCTGCAATAGCTGGTCTTTGGTAAAAGGTTTTGTCAAGTAATCCTGCGCACCCACCATGCGCCCACGCGCCTTGTCAAAAACCCCGTCCTTGGACGACAACATGACCACGGGTACAGCCGAAAATTTATTGTTCCGCTTAACAATGGCGCAGGTCTGATAACCATCCAGACGAGGCATCAAAATATCGCAAAAAATGACATTTGGCTGGTAATCATTGACCTTGGCCAATGCATCAAAGCCATCCTCGGCAAGCATGACGTCGTGCCCGCCTTGCTTGAGGAATATCTCGGCACTGCGCCGGATCGTATTGCTGTCGTCAATGACCAGTACTTTCAAGTTCGATCCATTCCGTATTAACAAACCGACACCGAGCCACAACGCATTGTGAACCAGGCCCCTGCCACCGAATCTCAGAACACCCTGCTAAATTTGAACCATTTCAAAGTCTTCCTTGCGTGCACCACACTCAGGACACATCCAGTTCATCGGCACATCAGCCCACAACGTACCCGGTGCAATACCGTCGTCAGGGGCTCCCAATTCCTCGTCATAGATCCAGCCACAGATCAGACACATCCAAGTTTTTGTATCACGCACAGCTTAAGGGGCCTTCGAATAGAATGCAACGATTGTATAGACGCGATGCAGACGTTTTTAGTCTTCATTGCTTCAATGCACGACATTCTGCCCCATCAAATCAACGGGCAATCTCATGGCTCATCCAGACACCTCAACCCTTCAACCCGCAGAAGCTGAAGCTGCCCATCCCGCCTGCGTACTGGTGTTCAACGCCAACGATCCCAGCGGGGCTGGCGGCCTGTCCGGCGATGTCACTGCAATTGCCTCCGTGGGTGTACATGCATTACCCATCATGACGGGCAGTTACGCTCGGGATACGGCTGAAATATTTGACCATTTTCCACTCGAAGAAGAGGCTGTTTCGGAGCAGGCTCGCGTCATCCTTGAGGACGTTCCCGTGCAGGTTATCAAGGTTGGTTTTGTCGGCTCGCCGGAGAATCTCAGTGCCATTGCAGAGATCGCAACTGACTACGCCGACATCCCCCTGGTGGCCTACATGCCGAACCTGTCGTGGTGGAACGAAGTGCAGATTGACCTCTATCTGGATGCCTTTCGTGAGCTGGTTTTGCCACAGACAACGGTGTTGGTAGGAAACCACAGTACGCTGTGGCGATGGCTGCTTGCGGACTGGAGTTCAGAGAAAAGCCCTACTGCGCGTGACATTGCACGCGCTGCGCATGAGCTCGGTGTGCCCTACACACTGGTTACCGGCATTCCGCTACCCGACCAATTCATCGACAACGTGCTCGCCTCTCCGCAATCTATTGTGGGCAACGAAAAGTTCGAGCGCTTTGAAGCCGTTTTTTCCGGCGCAGGTGACACCTTGTCAGCGGCGCTGGCCGCATTGCTGGCCAGCGGCACCGATCTGTCCGAAGCTTTCAAGGAGGCCTTGAGCTACCTGGACCGTTGTCTGGATAGTGGCTTTCGCCCCGGTATGGGCAACGTATTGCCAGACCGGTTGTTCTGGGCTCAACCTGAATCCGATGATGATGAAGCTGCCCAGGAGGGGCCTGACGTCCTCCAGGGCTTTGATATACCGACGCATGAAACCAAACACTGACTTCAACGACGCGTTGTTCGAACGCGCCCGCAAATCGATACCCGGTGGTGTGAACTCACCCGTGCGCGCCTTCAAGGCCGTGGGTGGCACGCCGCGGTTTGTGCAGCGTGCGCAGGGCGCCTACTTTTGGGACGCCAATGGCAAGCGCCATATTGACTACATCGGTTCCTGGGGTCCGATGATCCTGGGACACGGTCACCCGGCCGTGGTGGAAGCCGTGCAAAAAGCCGTTTTGGAGGGCTTCTCCTATGGCGCCCCGACCGAGCGGGAAGTTGAGCTGGCAGAAGAACTCATTCGCCTGGTGCCATCCATCGAGATGGTTCGCCTGGTCAGCTCGGGCACCGAAGCCGCCATGAGCGCCATCCGGCTGGCACGCGGTGCGACGGGCCGCACCAAGTTCATCAAGTTTGAAGGTTGCTATCACGGCCATGCGGACGCGTTGCTGGTCAAGGCCGGCTCGGGCCTGGCAACCTTTGGCAACCCCACCAGTTCGGGTGTGCCACCTGAAGTGGTACGCGACACGCTGGTACTGGAGTACAACAACCTGACCCAACTGGAAGAGGCCTTTGCCCTGCACGGCAAGGAACTGGCCTGCCTGATGATTGAGCCCATTGCGGGCAACATGAATTTCGTTCGCGCCACCGTACCTTTCATGCAACGCTGCCGCGAGCTGTGCACGCAATATGGCGCCTTGCTGGTGTTTGACGAGGTGATGACCGGCTTTCGGGTGGCCTTGGGCAGCGCGCAAAGTGTGTACGCACTCGCAATTCCCGGCTTTGCGCCCGACATGACCGTGATGGGCAAGGTCATTGGCGGCGGCATGCCGCTGGCGGCATTTGGTGGATCACGCGCGGTGATGGGACAACTGGCACCGCTGGGCCCGGTTTACCAGGCGGGGACGCTATCTGGCAACCCGGTGGCCACCGCTTGCGGACTGGCCACGCTGCGTGAAATCAGCAAACCCGGCTTCTTTGACGCGCTGTCTGCGCGCACCCGTTCACTGGTGACAGGCCTGCAACAGGCAGCGAACGAGGCTGGTGTGGCGTTTTGCGCCGACAGCGAAGGCGGCATGTTTGGCTTCTTCCTGCTGGAAGCCCTGCCCACCAATTACTCCCAAGTGATGAAGACCGATTCGCCGCGGTTCAATCGCTTGTTCCACGGTTTGCTGGATCGCGGCGTGTACATCGCGCCTGCGTTGTATGAAGCGGGCTTTGTCAGCGCAGCGCACACGCAGGAAGACATTGCCGAGACGATTGCCATCGCACGGGATGCTTTCAGATTGCTATAGTTTTAATAGCTACTCACTCATATTTGACGAGGGCTAAGGCCACTTTTCGTTAGTAAAAGCACGATTTCCGCCTCTTGTGGGTGCTAAATCCGTGGTGAACACAAACAGCGGGTCACCAGAAGGTGTATCGAATTGTTACGCTGGCTTTACCTGATCTTCATTGAAATCGACCCGTCCACGGACTAGACTTCTTCAAAGCACTCACGCGCGTCGTGGTAGCTTGGTAACAAGCAAGGAGTTCTCCATGAAAAAGACCGTCATTTTGCTGGCACTGGCTGGAGCAGCCGGGCTCTGTGCAGCCCAGGAAATGGGGCGCGTCATCTCGAGCACTCCCGTTGTCAACCAGGTGGGCGTGCCGCGTCAGGTGTGCACAACCGAAGCGGTGCCGGTGCAGTCGCAAAAATCCGGCGCGGGTGCCGTCATCGGCGGGATTGCAGGTGGCGCGATGGGCAATGCCATCGGCGGTGGTAGTGGCCGCGCTGCGGCGACCATTCTGGGCGTGCTGGGTGGCGCCGTTCTGGGCGACCGGATCGAAGGCTCTGGCCCAACGCAGATGCAGAACGTGCAGAACTGCAGCACGCAGACTTTCTACGAAAACCGGACAACCGCTTACAACGTGGTTTATGAATACGCTGGCAAGCAGTACTCGGTGCAGATGCCAAGTGACCCTGGCCCTTACGTGAAATTGCAAATCAGTCCAGTTGGCGCGTCACAACCGCAGGCGCCAATGGCCGAGGGCACGCAGCCGTATTACCCGCAGGAGATGGCTCAGCCAGTGGTACCGCAGCGACAAGTCATTACCCAGCAACCGGTCTATGTGGCTGTACGGCCGCCGGTTTACCCGACTTATTACTATCCCCGGGCCTACTATCCGCCCGTGGGCGTCAACCTGAATCTGGGTTGGTCCCGCGGCCACTATGGCCACGGACACTGGCGCTGACCCGCCACCCCGGCAAAAGTCAGCCGTGCAATCAGGTTAGTGCCTGAAGTGGCGCACGCCGCTGTAAACCATAGCCACGCCGCGCTCATTGGCAGCGGCAATCACCTCGTCATCGCGCATACTGCCGCCGGGCTGAATGACGCAGGTAGCACCCGCATCCACCACCACGTCGAGCCCGTCGCGGAACGGGAAGAATGCGTCACTGGCAACGACCGTGCCTTGGAGTGACAGTCCCGCGTGCTGCGCCTTGATGCTGGCAATCCGCGCCGAGTCCAGGCGGCTCATCTGGCCCGCACCCACACCCATGGTCATGCCGCCCGCGCAAAACACGATGGCGTTGGACTTCACATACTTGGCCACTTTCCAGGCAAACAGCATATCCTGAAGCTGTTGCGCGGTCGGCTGCACGGTCGTCACCACTTTCAGATCGGCCAGCGTCAGCTCGCGGTTGTCCGCCGTCTGCATCAGCAGGCCCGAGCCCACACGTTTCACATCCACCGCGTTGCGACCGTTGTCCCAGGCGCTCTTGCCAGTGCCAGTGTTGGTTGGCAAATCAATCTGCAAAATGCGCACATTAACCTTGGTCTTGAACACTTCGAGCGCTTCGGGCGTGTAGCCGGGTGCCATCAGCACCTCGACAAACTGCTTCGATATCTGTAGCGCACCACGCTCATCCAGTATGCGGTTCAGGGCAATGATGCCGCCAAAGGCCGAGGTCGGATCGGTCTTGAAAGCCTTGCTGTAGGCCTCCAGCACGTCCGCGCCGACGGCCACGCCACACGGGTTGGCGTGTTTGACGATCACACACGCGGGCACATCAAAACTCTTCACGCATTCCCAAGCAGCGTCCGCATCCGCGATGTTGTTGAAGCTGAGTTCCTTGCCGTGCAACTGTTTGGCCGTGACCAGCGAACCTGGCGCGGGGTAGAGGTCACGGTAAAACGCGGCCTGCTGGTGCGGGTTTTCTCCGTATCGCAGATCCTGCAGCTTCACAAACCGGCCATTGGCCTGACCTGAGAACAGTGCATGACTGCCATCGGGTTGAATACCAGAAAGGTAATCCGAAATGGCACCGTCGTACTGGCTGATGCGGTTGAACGCCGCCACCGACAGCGCAAATTTGGTCTTGTCGGTGAGCTTGCCGCTGGTCTGGAGCTCATCCAGAACCACCGCGTATTGCGATGCATCGGTAAGCACGCCCACGTCTTTCCAGTTCTTCGCCGCCGAGCGCACCATGGCCGGGCCACCGATGTCGATGTTTTCAATCGCGTCTTCCAGCGTGCAACCGGGTTTGGCCACCGTGGCCTCAAACGGGTACAGGTTCACAACCAGCAGGTCAATGGTGTCGATGCCGTGGGCCTTCAAGGCGGCCATGTGCTCAGGCACATCGCGGCGTGCCAGCAGGCCACCGTGCACCTTGGGATGCAGAGTTTTGACACGGCCATCCAGCATTTCGGGGAAACCCGTCAGTTCGGCAACCTCCGTCACGGGCAGGCCCGCATCTGCCAGCAGTTTGGCTGTGCCGCCAGTGGAGATCAGCTTGATGCCCAGCGCATGCAGGGCTTGGGCGAATTCAAGGATGCCGGTTTTGTCGGAGACGGAGAGCAGTGCGTTCATTATGTTCAGGGCGTGATGTGACGGTGGATGTGTGGCAGTGAAAGATCACTTGATTAATTTGTGTTCAACGAGCTTTTTGCGCAGCGTGTTGCGGTTCAGCCCCAGCCATTCAGCCGCGCGGGACTGGTTGTTGTCGGCCTGGCTCATCACCACCTCCAGCAGGGGTTTCTCCACCACCTTGACCATCATGTCGTACATGCCATCGGGCTCGGTGCCGCGCAAATCCTTGAAATACCCTTCCAGGCTGGTGCGCACGCACTCTTCTATGTGCTTCTTGCTCATGCTTCTTTTTCCTCTTTTTCCATCTTTTGCGTGCGCTCGCGTCCTTCAGCTTCTGTCAGCAAGGTGTCTGGGCGGGCAACCGGCATGCGGTCGGTATGAACCGCCAGCGCATCGAAAAAATCAGCCACAGCCCGCATCTGCTGGCCACAGTCTTCCATCCGGTTCATCTGCTCCCTGAACGCCTCGCCTTGCGGCAATGACTTCACGTACCAGCCGATATGTTTGCGCGCCGTGCGCACGCCGGAGAATTCGCCATACAGAGCGTAATGGTCTTGCAAGTGATCCAGCAGCAGGCGCTTCACTTCGGCAACCAGGGGAGGTGCCAGATGTGTGCCTGTCGCCATGAAGTGGGCGATCTCGCGAAAGATCCACGGATGCCCTTGGGCAGCGCGGCCAATCATCACGGCATCGGCGCCTGTGCGAGCCAACACCTCATGCGCTTTTTCGGGGGTATTGATATCACCATTGGCCACAACGGCAATGCGTACCGCCGCCTTCACTGCAGCGATGGTGTCGTATTCTGCATGGCCCTTGTAGCCCTGCTCGCGGGTGCGGCCATGCACAGTAAGCATCTGCACACCGGCAGCCTCAGCGGCGCGGGCAATGGTGACGGCGTTCTTGTGCGACTGGCTCCAGCCGGTGCGCATCTTGAGGGTCACCGGCACGTTGTGCGGTGCACACGCGGCCACGACAGCTTCAACAATTTGCAGGGCCAGTGGTTCGTCCTGCATCAGCGCCGAGCCAGCCCACTTGTTGCAGACCTTCTTGGCCGGGCAACCCATGTTGATGTCGATAATCTGCGCGCCACGATCAATGTTGTAAGCAGCAGCCTCAGCCATCATGGCCGCGTCGGTGCCGGCAATCTGCACGGCGATGGGTGCAGCTTCACCGTCGTGGTTTGCCCGGCGCGAGGTCTTCAGGGTGTTCCACAAATCCTTGCGCGATGTCACCATTTCGCTTACGGCATAACCGGCACCCAGCTTGCGGCACAGCTGACGAAACGGCCGGTCCGTCACACCCGCCATCGGGGCTGCAAACAGGTTGTTCGCCAGGGTGAAGGGGCCAATGTTCATGCGCAGGATTCTTGAAAAAAAGAGAACAGAAAAGCAGGAAGAAAGCGGGCCGGTGATGAGGAAAAAAGAGCTGCTGAAAAATGAGGCAATTGCGTGGAGGGTGGATTGTAGCTGCCCAAAATTTCAGCAATTGAAATTTCGTACCAAAACGTAAGTCATTCCGCCCGATACGGGGATCGTCGGTCAAAAACACGTGCCTGCCTATACTGGACCTCCGGTAACAAAAAAAGCTGCGAATGGAAATCTGGATAGAACACCTGCTCACGCTGCTGGCATTGCCCAAATTTGGCTTGAGCACGGTATTCGTGGTGTCGTTCATCTCGGCAACGCTGTTACCTCTCGGCTCAGAGCCGGTCGTGTTTGGTCTGGTGAAACTCAACCCCGAAATGTTCTGGCCCGCCATCTTCGTCGCCACGGCTGGCAACACCCTGGGTGGCGCGCTGGACTGGTGGATGGGTTACGGCGCGCACAAGGTCGCAGACAAATATGGCCACTCCAACCACCACACCCGCGCGTTGAACTGGTTGAAAAGCCTCGGGCCCAAGGCGTGCCTGCTGGCGTGGTTACCCGGCGTGGGCGACCCATTGTGTGCCGTGGCCGGTTGGCTCAAGTTACCCTTCTGGCCGTGCGTGTTCTACATGGCCATCGGCAAATTTCTGCGCTACGTGGTGCTGACAGCCCTGTTGATCGGCGTTTTTCCGGGGCAGTTCATGTTTTGAACACAGCATGCAAATGCTATCATTTATATAGCTACTCACGCATATTTCACGAGGGCTAGAGGCTAATTTGGCATCTAAATTCAGTCAAATTTGACCTTCAACCAGTTCCCGCTCAGGAGCTAAACAGAAAGTTCATCACATCGCCATCTTTGACGACGTAGTCCTTACCTTCGGCGCGCATCTTGCCCGCATCTTTGGCGCCCTGCTCGCCCTTGAAGGTGATGAAGTCGTCAAACGCAATGGTCTGGGCGCGGATGTAGCCCTTCTCGAAATCGGTATGAATCACGCCGGCCGCCTGCGGGCCGGTGTCGCCCACGTGAATGGTCCACGCACGCACTTCCTTCACACCCGCCGTGAAGTAGGTTTGCAGGCCCAGCAGCTTGTAGGCCGCACGAATCAGGCGGTTCAGGCCAGGCTCTGTCTGGCCCAACTCTTCCAGAAACATCTGGCGGTCTTCGTCGCTCATCTCCGACATTTCAGCTTCCATCTTGGCGCAGATGGCCACCACGGGCGCGTTCTGTTTGGCCGCGTAGTCTTTGAGCCGGTCCAGAAACGGGTTGTTTTCAAACCCGTCTTCAGCCACGTTGGCCACAAACATGGCCGGCTTGGCCGTGATCAGGAAAAACTGTTTCAGCAGCGGCTGGTCTTCCTTGCTGAATTCCAGCGTGCGCACGGGTTTGGCTTCGTTCAGCGCAGCCTGACACTTCTCCAGAATCGCCACCAGTTTGATGGACTCCTTGTCGCCCGAGCGCGCTGTTTTGGTCACCCGGTGCAGGGCTTTTTCAACAGCAGACAGGTCGGCCAGGCACAGCTCAGTCTGGATGACTTCAATGTCGGAGATCGGGTCCACCTTGCCGGCCACGTGGATCACGTTGTCGTCTTCAAAGCAGCGCACCACGTTGATGGTGGCGTCGGTCTCGCGGATGTGCGCCAGAAACTTGTTGCCCAGGCCTTCGCCCGTGCTGGCGCCGGCCACCAGACCGGCAATGTCCACAAATTCCACAATCGCCGGCACCACGCGCTCAGGCTTGACGATGGCAGACAACTGATCCAGCCGCGGATCGGGCATTTCCACCACGCCCACATTGGGTTCAATGGTGCAAAAGGGGTAGTTCTCCGCAGCGATGCCCGCCTTGGTCAACGCATTGAACAGTGTGGATTTACCCACATTTGGCAGGCCCACAATGCCGCACTTCAGACTCATATCAAACCTCGAAAATCAGGGTGTGTAGTGTATGCGAGGGCTGCTCTGGCCCGCCGCAGGGCCAAACGGGGGGGTCAATCAAATACGTAATCTGCCGACACACTCTGCCCCACACGCAGCCACTGCCCGGCACCGGCCAGCACGATGGCGTTCATGCCGAAGGTGATGGCGCCGTTCATGCGGGCGTCCTGCCGGTAGGTTTGCAGCGTGTCACCCACACTGGGGCTGCTATTGGCCGTGGCGGGATCGATATTGGGAATGGGGCACCGGGTACAGGGTTTAACGGGTTTGAGCTGCACCCCTTCTTCGTGGTTGGTCGCAATGTGGAAAACATCCAGCCGGTCTTCATCATGCGCCTCAACACCGGCCAACACCACATTGGCGCGAAAACGCTCGACACCCACCGACTCCAGGCTGGCGGCCCGCAGCCGTGCATTGAGATCATCCACTGACGCCTCACTCGTCACCAGTATCGGGAAGCCATCTGCAAACTGGTTCGGCGCTTCAACACCACCCGTCCATTTGGCGCTGGACAACCGCTGTTGCCCGGGGTCGAAGCGCACCAGCCGCAACGGATGGCCCAGAAAATCGCTGAACCACTGCGCAGCTACAGAGCCCATGTCGTAAGCCTTGACCACATCGTCCCACACCCGCACCCGTGTGGGCGCTTCCACCGCGCCCGGCGCGATGTGCAGGGCCTGCATGCCGGGAGCTTGCAAAATCAGCTCGTTCGCCTTGATTTGTGGTTTGATCAGCGCCATGCGGGGCAATTCACGCTGGGTGACAAATTCGCCTTCTCCGTCCACCACCATCCAGACACGGTCCCACTCCAGGCCGGTTTTCAGCAGCATCGCCTCCTGCACCTCAATGCCCGCGCAGGATTTGATCGGGTAGATGAACAGCCGGGCTATGCTGGCTGATACATCCCGAGACGCTGGAGCGGCATTGAAATCGTTCACGAAGTCGGTCCTTTTCCCAAAAGGAATGATTTTGCCGCTTGGCCGTCCAAAGGCAAAATAGCCCCACGGGGGCAGCGCAGTACACGCAGTGACAAGCGTGGGGCGGGTTATCCCCTTGCCTTCTACAATGGCGACATGGCCCGATCCCTTGATGTGTGTATTCGTGGCGCCGGTATCGTCGGCCGGACACTGGCTCTATTGTTGGCTGGTGAACGCCTGCGCGTGGGGCTGATTTCAACGCCCCATGAGCAGCCGGATTCGACCACCGATGTGCGAGCCTATGCGCTGAACGCCCAATCCAGAGCCTTGCTCGAATCAGTACGTTGCTGGCCAGATGAAACGTCTGCCACGCCAGTGCTGGGCATGCATGTCCGCGGCGATGATGGCGGCGAGGTGAATTTTCGCGCTGCGGATCAGGGCACACCTGCACTGGCCTGGATAGTCGATGTTGCAGCACTTCAAACGCGGCTTATCGAAGCCATCCGTTTTCAACCCCTGATTGAAGAACTGACCGAACCGCAAAGCGCGGCATTGACGGTTGTGTGCGAAGGCAAAACCAGTCGCACCCGAACAGAATTCGGCGTGGAATTTGACGTTACGCCCTATGGCCAACGTGCGATTGCCGCACGAGTCAACTGTGAGAAGCCCCATCAGCAACTGGCACACCAGTGGTTTTCAAAAGGGGAAATACTGGCTTTTCTCCCTCTAAATGGCGAGGCCGGGAACTCTATGGCTCTTGTGTGGTCTGTCATGGAAGCTCGCGTTGAGCCACTGATGTCACTGAGTGCGCAGGAATTTACCCAAGCGTTGCAGGAAGCCAGTCACGGCGTAGTGGGTGGCTTGACCTTGACCAGCGAGCGGGCTACGTGGCCCCTGCAGTTGGCAAGGGCCAACCGATGGGTGGGTGAAGCCGGGGGAAGAAGCTGGGCTTTGGCGGGAGACGCAGCGCACACGGTGCATCCGCTGTCAGGGCAAGGTTTGAATCTGGGTCTGGCAGATGTGGACAAGCTGGTGCAGGCATTAAAGGCGCGGGAAAAAGCCCAGGACTATTGGCGCAGTGTGGGTGACCAGAGGCTGCTGCGCCAGTATGAGCGGGCTCGCAAAGCGGAAGTGATGTCGGTAGGATTCACAACAGACGGATTGCAACAACTGTTTGCGCAAGGCGCGATGCCCTGGCCCACGGTGCGTAACTGGGGCATGAATGGTTTTGATGCCAGTGGCGTAGTGAAAAAATGGGTTGTCCGTCAGGCCATGGGCCTGCGATGAACAGACGAGTAAGTGGGCAACCGATAGACGGACAGGTAAAACGGAAATAACAGATGTTGAAGATGATGACAATCAAGCGGTTTTTGATCACAGCTGGCACGTTGGCGGTGCTGATGACGGGGCTGGGAGCCACCGCGCAGGAAGCAACCATTCGCAAAAATCTGGCAGAGCGTCTGCCACAGTTGCCCAGGATCGACGAAGTCAAGCCCAGCGCCATGCCAGGCCTGTTTGAAGTGCGCTTCAACGAGTCGGAGATCATGTACACCGATGCTGAAGGCAACTTTTTGCTGCAAGGCTCGCTCATTGACGTCAAACAGCGACGCAACCTGACCGAAGAACGCATTGAAAAGCTGACGGCGGTGGACTTTGGTGCCCTGCCGTTCAAGGACGCCTTCACCGTGGTCCGTGGCACTGGCAAACGCAAGGTAGCGGTTTTTGAAGACCCTAATTGCGGCTACTGCAAGCGGTTCGAGCGTGATCTGCAAAAAGTGGATAACGTTACGGTGTACATGTTTTTGTATCCGATCCTGAGCCCGAACTCGGTCGAAAAATCGAAAAACATCTGGTGCGCCAAAGACAAGGCCAAGGCATGGACTGACTGGATGGTACGTGACCAGCAACCAGTCACAGCCAGTTGTGACAGTTCAGCTCTGAACCGCAATACCGAGTTCGGCAAAAAATACAAAATCACCGGCACGCCCACACTGATTTTTGCCGATGGTTCGCGGGTGCCGGGTGCCATCAACTCGCAGCAGATCGAGAAATACCTGGCCGACGCCAAATAAGGGCCGGTGCATGCTGGCCCCCGCATCCGTTCATTACCGTGTTGAACTTGCGAACCTTCACGCCCACCTGTACCGGATAACGCTGACCATTGCCCAGCCGAAGGCCATACAGCGCGTGTCCCTGCCCGTGTGGATTCCCGGCAGTTACCTTGTGCGGGAGTTTGCCAAAAACCTGCAACGACTAAAGGTGCGTCAGGGCTCCCGCAGCATCGAGGCCGCGCAGCTGGACAAATGCAGCTGGCAGATTCTTTGCTCTGTCGGCAAGCCACTGATGCTCACCTATGAGGTTTACGCGCTGGACAATTCGGTGCGCACAGCCTGGCTGGACCCGTCACGCGGGTTCTTCAACAGCACCAGCCTGTGTCTGCAGGTTGAGGGGCAGGAACAGGGCCAACACGAGTTGGAAATCGCTACAAGCCCTTCCCGGCCGGACTGGGCGTTGGCCACAGGACTGACCGCGAAGAAGGTCACCAAAAAGGGCTTTGGCACCTATGTCGCAGCCGACTATGACGAGTTGGCTGACTGCCCGGTCGAAATGGGTACTTTCTGGAGCGGCTCATTTGTTGCCCGGGGTATTTCACACCGGTTCGTGGTGGCTGGCGCTCCACCTACATTTGACGGTGAACGGTTGCTGTCTGACACGCAAAAAATTTGCGAAACGCAGATTGATTTCTGGCATGGGTCTTGCAGCAAAGGCATCAGCGCGAAAAAACGCGTCCCGCACCAAAACTATGTGTTCATGCTCAATGCCGTGGATGACAGTTATGGCGGTCTGGAGCACCGTAACTCAACGGCCCTCATTTGCAGCCGAAAAGACCTTCCCCGGTTGTCAAGCCCCGGCACGAAGACACCGACGAAGCAGACGGAAGGCTACACCACCTTGCTGGGTCTCATCAGTCATGAGTATTTCCACACCTGGAACGTTAAACGTCTGCGGCCATCTGAATTTTCTGTTTATCAATACGGCGCCGAGAACTACACGCAACTACTCTGGTTCTTTGAAGGCTTTACCAGCTACTACGACGATCTGCTGCTGCGTCGCGCCCAGCTGATCGACGACGCCACCTACCTGAAGTTGCTCAACAAGACGATCAACCAGGTGCAGCAAACACCCGGACGACTGGTGCAATCTGTAGCACAAGCCAGCTTTGACGCGTGGGTGAAGTACTACCGGGCAGACGAAAACACGCCCAACTCCACGGTGAGCTACTACACCAAGGGGGCACTGGTTGCGCTGTGTTTCGACCTGACTTTGCGTGCCCACGGCAACACATCACTGGATGCAGTCATGCGTGGGCTTTGGCAGCGGTGCAAGGCCGGCCCCATGACCGAGTCAGACTTTTCGGAAGTGCTTCAGTCAATGGGTGGCCGCTCGTTTGCGCCCGAGATCAGACACTGGGTACACAGCACACAGGAGTTGCCTCTCAAAGACCTGCTGCAGTCTTGGGGAATCACTGTGCTGGAAGACCCGGCACAACTGGCACAGCGACTGGGGCTGCGTATCAGCGAGAGCGGTGGTGTACAAATCAAGGCTGTACTGCGTGGCGGCGCGGCCGAGCAGGCGGGCTTCGTGGCCGGTGACGAATGGCTGGGTGTAACGACCAGGGGCAAAAACCGCCAGGCCTGGCGCATGGCCAGGCTGGAAGACCTGTTGCTGTACGCTGGACAAAGCAAGACGGTTGAGGCATTGATTTCGCGTGACAAGCGACTGATGCATCTGGAGTTATCCCTGCCCCCGGACGTCACAACCTGGCGCCTGCTCCTTCAGGACGCTGCACGCACCAGACAATGGCTTGCGCCCAATCCGTAATCCAACGCAACTCGCCTGGCAACAATCAGGTCGGCGGCATGTGGGCTTCAATCTGCTCAATAAACTCGGCAGCGGCAGCCTGACCCTTCAGTTCCCGAACAATATCCCGGGCACGCTTGACCGCGGCAATGAACTCGGCGATATCACGGGCAGTCTCGATCTTGACGCACAGGGTTTGCGCCATGGGGCCCAGGAGATCGGTCAGCAACCGGGTGGTGAACCGCCGCGCACCATCCAGTGTTGGCTGCACCGCAAACCCGGAAGGTGTAGTTTTTCCTGCCGCCGACGCCGACAGCTTAGCGCTGCTGTTGACTGGCGCAGCACCGACCGGCTCGACAAAACCTGCGGCTTCGAGTTCTGCCAGGAGCCCTTGCGGATCACCCAGAACGGACACCATCGGTACCAAGTCCTCGAAACTGCGCTTACCATCCACCATGATCAGTACGGTGCGAAGTTTTGGAGACAGTCCTGCTTGCCGGTCAGCAATGATTTCAATTCCTCTGGCTGACTTTTTAAATACGGTTTGCTTAGAGATCACTCAGTGGCCCTTTTCCCAACGACTTTATGTAAGCACAGTGTAAGGGCATCTCCCCTGCGAGTCCAAATAATTCATCTGACTGGAAGGCAAAACCACGTTCACCGGCCCGGCAGATGGTTGGTTGGCTGACGTTTTCCCTAGGCGGCCTTAACTACTGTCAGGATCGGTATAGTGCATGCCTTGAAACAGAAAACAAGCACACCTCCATGACCTACGAGCTCATCACCGTGCGCACCGAAGCGGGCAAGGTCGGCGTCATCACGCTGAACCGCCCCAAGCAGCTCAACGCGCTGAACGACCAGCTGATGACCGAGCTGGGCGCCGCACTGAAGGCCTTTGACGCCGACGCCAGCATCGGCTGCATGATCCTCACCGGCTCGGAAAAAGCCTTTGCCGCGGGCGCCGACATTGGCGCCATGGCCAGCTACACCTTTGCCGACGTTTACAAGGGCGACTACATCACCCGCAACTGGGAGCAAATCCGCGCCATCCGCAAGCCCGTCATTGCCGCTGTCAGCGGTTTTGCGCTGGGTGGTGGCTGCGAGCTGGCCATGATGTGCGACTTCATCATTGCCGCCGACAACGCCAAATTCGGCCAGCCCGAAATCAAGCTGGGCGTGATTCCCGGTGCCGGTGGCACACAGCGTCTGCCACGCGCGATTGGCAAATCCAAAGCCATGGACCTGGCCCTGACCGCCCGCATGATGGACGCGACCGAGGCCGAGCGCGCCGGACTGGTGAGCCGCGTGGTGCCGCTGGACAAGCTGATGGACGAAGCCCTGGGCGCGGCGCTGCTAATCAGCAGCTTCTCGCAAATCGCCACCATGGCCGCCAAAGAATCGGTCAACCGTTCATTTGAGGGCACCCTGGCAGACGGCATCATGTTTGAGCGCCGCATGTTCCACGCCTTGTTTGCCACCACAGACCAAAAAGAAGGCATGGACGCGTTTATGAACAAACGCCCCGCCCATTTCACCAACCAATAAACAACCCGTTTTACAGCGCCCAAGAGTTCGCTATAATCTTGGTCTTCGGTCGTATAGCTCAGTTGGTTAGAGCGCAG
>JBJOPS010000067.1:0-35656 GCA_046050465.1 Pseudomonadota bacterium
CCCGCCGCGCACGGCGTATTCACCCGGGCTCACCACTTGCGTGACGTGGTTGTAGCCCGCCAGCGTCAACTGGCCTTTCAGTTTGGCCTCGTCCAGCTTTTGTTTGACCTTGAACTGGAACGTGTAGCCCGCCAGAAAACTGGGTGGCGCCAGGCGGTACAGCGCGGTGGTTGCCGGGATGACCACCATGTCGGCGCCAGTCTCCTTGTCACGCTGACTGATTCGCCACAGTGTGGCCAGGCGCTCGCTGATCAGGTCCTGATGTGGCGAAAACGTGTCGTAGGGCAGGGTTTCCCAGTCCGGGAAAAGGGCGCAGCGCAGTTCAGGCGCAAAAAAAGCCATCTCTTCGATCAGCCGCTGGGCATCGGTTGCGCTGGCCGTGACGATGGCCATTGGCCGGTGCCCGGCTTTCTCCCTTTGCCCCAGTTGTGCCAGCAGCAGGGCATCTGCCGAGCCCACAGGACGGGGCAGGGTGAAGCGTTTGCCGTTGACCAGTTTGGGTAATTCCATGAATCGCTGCGGGACAGATCAGTTAAGTGGCACATCAATACCAAACACCCCCGGCCGGTCAGGGCAGGGGGGTGTATGACTTGATTTTAGAATGGCGCACCGCATCATGACGCCAAGTCCTCAAATTTCTTCCAATCCGTCGGCGGCAAAGGCACGTCAGCCACGGCTTTGGACGCTGATTCCCTGTGCTGGTAGCGGTAGCCGGGCCGGTGTGGATGCGCCCAAACAGTACCAAATGGTTGCGGGTCGACCAATGGTGGCGCATACGCTGGCTGCATTTGCGTCGGTAGCCCGCGTCCACCGCACCTTGCTGGTGCTGGCAGGTGGCGACAATTTCCTGTCAGATCACCCGGAGGTTACGCATCCTGCATCCAGCGTTGCTCCTGTATTGATAGCGTCTTGCGGAGGACCCACGAGGGCTGTAAGCGTTTTGAATGGCCTGAATGTTCTGCTCCAGCAGGGCGCCGACGCAAAGGACTGGGTGCTGGTGCACGATGCAGCGCGTTGCCTGATTACGCCTGAGTTGATCAACAAGCTGATTGACGCCTGTAAGCAGGATGCTGTTGGCGGCCTGTTGGCGCTGCCGTTGCCAGACACTCTGAAGATGGGTATGACTGGAAGGGTGGCAGCTACGCTGGACAGAAGCGACAAATGGCTGGCGCAAACGCCACAGATGTTTCGTATCGGCCTTTTGCGTGAGGCGCTGGTCCTGACGGGCGAACGGGTGACCGACGAGTCCAGCGCCATTGAAGCAATGGGTCTGTCCCCCAAACTGGTGCCTGGCAGCGCACAGAATTTCAAGGTCACCTATCCGGAAGATTTTGCACTCGCCCAGGCGGTGTTGCAGGCACGGCTGCGAACCGGCAACCCGGCGCTAGCCAGGCTCAACCAAGGAAACTCCGACGATGACTACCCCTGAAGCCAAACGACCACGACCAGGCATTCGCGTGGGTGAGGGGTGGGACACGCATGCGCTGGTGCCGGGACGCAAACTCATTCTGGGTGGTGTGCAAGTTCCGTTTGATCGCGGCCTGTTGGGGCATTCCGATGCCGATGTATTGCTGCACGCAATCACCGATGCCTTGCTGGGTGCTGCCGCGTTAGGCGACATTGGCACGCATTTTCCCGATACCGATGAGCAGTTCCGCGGCGCCGACTCGATGGTACTGATTACCGAGGCGCTGCGCAGGGTTCGCGAACGGGGCCTGGACATTGGCAACATCGATTGCACGGTGATTGCGCAGGCGCCCAAACTGATGCCCTGGATACCGCAGATGCGTCGCAACATCGCGCAGGCACTGGGTATTTCAGTCGATCAAATCAATGTGAAGGCCAAGACGGCTGAAAAAATGGGCCCGGTGGGTGAGGGCAAGGCGATGGAGGCACGCGCAGTTGCGTTGCTGGTGGGCCCAACAACCTGATCAGTTTGTTGCTTCGGTCTGCCCCCAGGTGTCTGATGATGGCTGCTGAGCCCTCCTGAGTTTGATGTGTGCGGCCAAACCGCCTGACGTGGTGTTGGCCAGTGCAAAACGCCCCATCATGCGCTGAACGGTTTTATCCACAATCGACAGGCCCAACCCCGCCCCGGTGGCTTCGGTACGGGCCTCATCCAGCCGGAAGAAGGGTTTTGTCAGGCTGGCCAGTTTTTCCGTGGGAACGCCCACGCCATGGTCGCGGAACTTCATCAGCACCCATTCATCGCGCTCCTTGGCTGCAATGTGCACATGGGCGACCCCGGTTTTGCGGCTCTTGCCATAACGACGGGCATTTTCCAGCAGATTGGAAATCACGCGGCGCAACTCGACATCATCGGCGAGTAACCAGATGTTTGGCGGTACATCCAGTGTGACCCGAATATCAGGACGTTCTTGAACTGAATAGGTGCAGGCCTCCAGCACCGCGTCCAGAGAGACCGGGGACAGCTTGACGTGATCCGGGCGTGCATAGTCCAGAAACTTGTCGATGATGGCGTCGAGCTGCTCGATGTCGGCCACCATGTGTTCACGTGCATCTGAATCTGCCACGCTCATTTCGGTTTCCAGCCGCAATCGGGCCAGCGGCGTGCGCAGGTCATGCGAGATGCCAGCGAGCATGACCACCCGGTCTTGCTCAATTTTGGCCAGTTTCTGGGTCATGCGGTTGAAACCGATGTTCACCGCACGAATCTCCCCGGTGGTTACGTTTTCGTCCAGCGTACTCGCCTCAAAATCTCCCTCACGTACCTTGCCTGCCGCGAACGACAGCTCCTTAAGCGGGCGATTGATCAGCCGGGCAATGAGTGCCGCACCGGCTAGCGACAGCACAGCCGCTGTGATGAGCCAGATCAGCCAGGTTCGCCCGCCCGTCTGGTTGAAGCGGGCCCGGTCCGTTTGCATCCAGTAGTTGTCGCCGTCAATGACAAAGCCCACCCACAGGCCGTCTTCCTTGTTCACACTATTGGCGACGAGGGTACCTGGTCCCAGCCGGGCCAGAAGCTCCTGGGAAATGCGTTTGCCCAAAGTGTCGGTGTCAAACGGTTCGTATTTGTCGTCAGGCTCACGAGGAACGATGCGCACACCCTCCTGCTCGGTCATGGTCTTGATCAGCGATACCCGTGCAATCGCGTCAGCGTGTATCAGCGCTGCGCGGCTCAGATTGACCAGTGACGCGATTTGCTGGGCAGTTTGAATCGCACGCGGCTCAAACTCCAGCGCACGAAGGGTTTGCAGCCAGGCCAGGATGCTGCCAGCCAATAGCAGTGCCAGCAGGAAAAACGTGCGCCAGAACAGGCTCAGACCGGAGCGCCGGTCGGAAACAAGTTCCCCCATACCGGTTTCCAGCTGCGCTGGAACCGATACATCAGGAAGGGTATTGGTGGAATCAGTCAATCAAAACTACCTGCCCGGCGAGCAACAAACCGCCAAGGCTGAACAGTGTGAACAAGCCCCGATTATGCTGGCCGCTCAGTTGACCCCATCCGGAACAAACACATAGCCCAGACCCCAGACCGTCTGAATATACCGTGGGGCGGCCGGATCGGTTTCCACCAGTTTGCGAAGCCGGGACACCTGCACGTCCAGGCTGCGATCAAAAGGTTCGAACTCGCGGCCGCGGGCCAGCTGCGCCAGTTTTTCACGTGACAGCGGCTGCCGTGGATGACGCACCAATGTCTTGAGCATGGCAAACTCGCCAGAAGTTAGCGGCAGTTCGTCGTCGCCTTTGCGCAGCGTGCGGGCACCCAGGTCAAAAACGAAGGGCCCGAACGTGACGCGTTCGTTGTCTGTTGAAGGTGCACCTGGCGCCTCGGCAGCGGGGCGGCGGCGCAACACGGCATGCACCCGGGCAAGCAGTTCGCGCGGGTTGAAGGGTTTGGCCAGATAGTCATCCGCGCCCACTTCCAGCCCCACGATGCGGTCAACGTCTTCACCCTTGGCGGTGAGCATGATGATGGGTGTCTTGTCGTTGGCACCGCGCAGGCGCCGGCAAATGGACAGCCCGTCTTCGCCAGGCATCATCAGGTCCAGCACGATCAGATCCACCGTTTCGCGCAGCAGGATACGCGTGAGTGACTTGCCATCTTCAGCCTGCAGCACCTCAAAGCCTTCCTGGGTCAGGTAGCGTTGAAGCAACTCGCGAATGCGGGCGTCGTCATCGACGACCATGATGCGGTCGGTTCTGCTGTTTGGAGTGCTCATATTTTGTGCGACTGAATTTGTAACAGACGAGATTCTGCAGTCCGCAGCGGGCAATTGAAACCGTTTCGACAGAGGGTTAACACACTGTTACAAATATCGTGGCGTTGGTATTGTTCTTTACCAAGAGAATGTGAACCAAGCCAAAGCCACCGCCGTTATGGACACACCATGAAGCAACTCCAACCTGTTCTCATTGTCTTGCTGCTGTGCAGCAACGCCATGGCGCAGTCTGCCCAAAAGCAGACGATCCGGTTGGCTCAGGCAGAGATCTCTTCACCCGGTCTAGCCGAAAAATCTGAACTTGAAAAAGCCGAGGCGCTTCCACCCGGAGAACAACGTCGCGCGGCTTTGCGCGCGGCGTTGAAATCCCAGCGCACGTCGGGTATCAAGGAAGACGGTACTGCTGCCCCGGAGAGAAGAATGACACCTGAGGAGTTGGCCGAGTTGCGTCTGGAGTTGCGAAAGCAGCGTCGTGGCACAACTACCGGGACTCCTCCTTGAAACTTAATCAAACGCGCGGGCTGCTTGCAGCCATTCTCCTGTCCAGCACCGCACTTTTTGCGGCACCTTCCAACCTGACTGAAGATCAGTCCAGGCACCTGCTGGTTCGCAGCGGCTTTGCACCCACACAGGCCGAGGTGGACCGCATTACAGGACAGAGCGCGCAGAAGGTCGTGACCGATCTCATCGCACGTGCGAAAGTGGCTAAAACCATACACGCTGCTCCCGCGTTTGTCTCGCAGCCACCACCTTTGGCTGGCCGCTACCTCAAGACCAAAGATGATCAGCAGGCGTTTCGCCAGCAGCAATTGCGCGAGGGTTTTGACATCAAAACCTGGTGGATGCGCGAGATGATCGAAACGCCCGCGCCGCTGCAGGAGCGCATGACGCTGTTCTGGCACAACCATTTCGCCACCTCGCAGCAAAAAGTGATCGGTTCGCAGGCCATGTGGGCGCAGCATCAGTTGCTTCGAAGCAACGCATTGGGGGATTTCCGGACCCTGCTGCATGCGGTTGCCAAAGACCCCGCCATGCTGGTTTACTTGGATGGCGCCAACTCGCGCCGTGAGTCACCCAACGAGAACTTTGCCCGCGAGGTGATGGAACTGTTCACGCTGGGCGAGGCCAGCCAGGGCGGCGGCTACACCGAGGCCGACATCAAGGAAGCCGCGCGCGCCTTCACCGGCTGGAGTGTTGACCGTGACACCTACCGATTCACGCAGCGTCCCCAGTTTCACGACATTGGCACTAAAACGCTTCTAGGTCACAAAGGCTTCATGGACGGCGACGACGCGCTGGACATCATGCTTGACCAACCCGCTGCACCACGCTTCATCGTGACCAAGCTGTGGAAGGAATTTGTCTCGCCCACGCCTGACCCCGGCGAGGTGGAGCGCATCGCCAAACGCTTTCGTAGCCAGAACTTCGACATTGCCGTGGCAGTGAAAGAGCTGCTGCTGACCGATGCGTTCTGGTCGCCCGACAACCGGGGTAGCCTCATCAAGTCGCCAGTGGACCTGGTAGTGGGCACTGTGCGGCAGTTCCGTTTCAGCTACTCCGATGTTGCGCCGTTTGCATTGAAGTCAGCCCAGCTGGGTCAAAACCTGTTGTTCCCGCCCAATGTGAAGGGCTGGCCTGGCTACACCGAATGGATCAACGCCACCACGCTGCTGGAACGCAAGCGGTTTGGTGAGCAATTGTTTCGCGCCGTGGAACCCCAGCGTGATGCGAAGCTGTCGATGGCCATAGCCCCTGACGCGGCCGACGACCCCGCAACCCCGATGGGCAAGGTGAGCCCCCGCGCCAAAATGATGGCCGAGTTCGCCGGTGGCGAGGGCAAAGGCAGCAACAAGCGGGCGCTGGGCGTGATGGGCCGCGAAGGCGTCATGCGGGTGGCCGATGCCGTGTCATCCATCCGGTTTGACCCGGACCCCTGGCTGGCGCTGTACGGCGGCCATGCCGACCGCGAGCCTTCTGACGAGTCAAAAGCACGGTTAGCCCTCGTGATGCTTGCGTCACCAGCTACACAAACCATAGCAATCGGCACCGTGGGTGTGGCCTACATCCGCACCCTCACACTCGACCCCGCCTACCAACTCAAATAGGAGCCTGACATGAAACGCAGACATTTCCTGAGCGCGTTCAGCTCCGCCACGGGCGCCGCCCTTTTGACCAGTCACGCGCCGGGCTGGGCGCAAGGCGTGGGCCAGCGCGCCGCCAGTGCCAGTGACCGCATCCTCGTGCTGGTGGAGCTCAAAGGCGGCAACGACGGCCTCAACACCGTGGTGCCGTATGCCGACGACACCTATTACCAGCTGCGAAACGCCATCGCCATTCGCCGGGAAGACGTCTTGCGGCTCGACAAGCGTGTGGGTCTGCACCCCGAGCTCAAGGCCGCCCTGCCGCTGTGGGAAAAAGGCGAGCTGGCCATCGTGCAGGGTGTGGGTTACCCGCAGCCCAACCTGTCGCATTTCCGATCCATCGAAATCTGGGAAACCTCGTCCAAATCGGCCGAGTACCTGGACGACGGCTGGGTAGCGCGCGGCATGAAGGCTGGTTACGGCGGTCGGGCCAAATTCACTGCTGACGGTGTGCTGATTGGCGGCAATGACCTGGGCGCGCTGGCGGGTGCTCGCGCTGTCACGCTCAACAACCCCGAGGCCTTCATCAATCAGGCGCGTTTCGCCATGCCCAGCCATGCGCAGGGCAATGCCGCGCTGCAGCATCTGCTCAAAACAGAAAACGACGTCAGCGATGCGGCCCAGGGCCTGCGCAGCGAGAAGTTCAACTTCACTACCGAGTTCCCGCAGGGTGCTTTTGGCAACGGCGTGCGTGCTGCCGCCCAGGTGGTGGCCTCGCAAAAGGGCAAGGGTGGTGTGCCGGTGATCGTGCTCACACTGGGCAGTTTTGACACGCACCAGAACCAGCCGGGTACCCATGCCAATCTGCTCAAACAACTGGGCGAGGGGCTGGCTGCGCTGCGCAGTTCGTTCACCGAGCTGGGCGCCTGGGACCGCACGATGGTGATGACGTTCAGCGAATTTGGACGGCGCCCCCGGCAGAACAATTCGAATGGCACTGACCACGGCACCGTGGCACCGCACTTCGTGGCTGGCGGTGCGGTGCGTGGTGGCCTGCACGGCCAGGCGCCCGACCTCAGCCGTCTGGACAGCTCGCAAAACATGGCCTACACGACCGATTTCCGCCAGATGTACGCTACCGTGGCGCGCGACTGGTGGGGTGTGAACCCCGAAGACGTGGTGCGTGGCCGGTTCGAGCCGCTTAAATTCCTGAAAACCTGAAAACCTGACAACATCAACCCAACCTATTCATGATCGCTACTAAATACATAGCTACTCTCGCAATGCTGGCGGGGGCAAATGGCCTTTTTGCCCAACAAATTTCAGCGAATCCTCCTCAAAACGTCGTTCAGCTGTCCGCCAGCGGCTCGGTGGAGGTGCAGCAGGACATGTTGTCCATCTCCATGAATACCGTGCGTGATGGTGCCGATGCCAACGCCGTGCAGACCCAGCTGAAAACCGCACTGGACGCCGCGCTGACCATCGCCAAGGCGGCAGCGCTGCCGGGTCAGCTGGACGTGCGAACCGGCAATTTCAGTCTGTACCCGCGCTACGGCCAAAACGGCAAACCCATTGGCTGGCAGGGCACGACCGAGCTGATTCTGGAGGGCCGCGACATCGCCCGCATCAGCACCACCGCCGGCAAAATTCAAACCCTCACCATGGGCAACGTCGGTTTCGGGCTGAGCCGCGAGCAGCGGACCAAGGTGGAGGGCGAGGCGCAAACACAGGCCATCACCCGCTTCAAGGCCAAGGCCACCGATGTGGCAAAAGACTTCGGTTTCACCGGCTACACGCTGCGCGAGGTGTCGGTCAATGCCAACGACCAGGGTTTCAACCCCAACCCGCGTGTGATGGCCATGCAGGCCAAGGCCATGTCGTCTGACGCTCCGGTTCCGGTGGAGGCGGGCCGCACCACCGTGCTGGTCACCGTGTCGGGTTCGGTGCAATTGAAGTAGTCAGACAAACTATGCACGGCTTCTGGTTGATGCAAAGCCTGTCAGCAAATCGTCTTTGACAATGGGTTGTGACGTATTGGTGCATTCCGGATTTCGGGAAGCTCGATAATCGGGATATGTCTTCCCATAAAGTTCTCTTCGGCTTCCATGCCTTGGGCGTTCGCCTGAAAACCGCACCGCAATCTATCATCGAAATTTATTATGAATCCACGCGACGCGACGCGCGAATGCGCTCATTCATTGATAAAGTCAATGAGGCGGGCGTGCGACTGGTTGAATCGGATGGGCTGCGACTCTCCAAGCTATGCGGCAACCATGGTCACCAGGGTGTGGCGGCACGGGTAAAAGAAGTTGCCCAGGTGCATTCTTTGGATGAATTACTGGAAAACCTGGAAGCGGCCAATGTCGAGTTGCCTATGAACAAGCGTGCAAACCCCTTGATTCTGGTGCTGGACGGTGTGACTGATCCGCACAATCTGGGCGCCTGCCTGCGTGTGGCCGATGGCGCCGGTGTGCACGCCGTAATTGCCCCCAAAGACCACGCGGCGGGCATCAACGCCACGGTGGCTAAAGTGGCCAGCGGTGCGGCGGAGACAGTACCCTACTTTATGGTGACCAACCTGGCGCGTACCTTGAATGAGCTCAAAGACCGCGATATCTGGGTGATCGGTACCAGTGACGTAGCCACCAAAACGCTGTATCAGGCAGATCTGAAGAGGCCCGTTGCGCTGGTTCTGGGTGCAGAGGGTGCAGGTATGCGCCAGCTCACGACCAAGACGTGTGACGATTTAGTGAGTATCCCCATGCAGGGTGCGGTAGAGAGTTTGAATGTGTCAGTCGCCAGCGGCGTGTGCCTGTTCGAGGCTGTGCGCCAGCGCATGGCGACCTGAGTTGACAGAAATTAGACCAGACCGAAAGCGCCAAGCACGGCACCAGCTCCCAAAAGCCACAACAAATGGGTTTTGGTTTGCCACATGATCAACGTTGTGAGAGCGGTTAACAGCCAAAGCGGCCAGCTCGATAGCCTGCTGCCATGAGTTGAGGTCAGAACCCAACCGGTGGCAATCAGCAGGGCAATGACGATGGGCGCCATGCCTTGCTTGAACGCCTTGATAGAGCGAAGCTCTCGGTTTCGATGTCCCCATCTGGTCACCATGAATGTCAGTGTGGTGCTGGGTAACAGAATACCCAGCATGGCAATGACAACGCCCAGCAGTGCATAACCGTAGCTGCCCGCGTTCATACCGACGTTCCACCCCATCAGCGCAACAAACAGCACATTGGGGCCCGGCGCAGCTTGTGCCAGAGCAATACTGGAGGTAAATTGCGCATCGGTTAGCCACTGCTTGTCTCCCACCAGGTAGCGGTGCATGTCTGGTGCTGTGGTGATGGCGCCGCCCACGGCCAGCAACGATAAGGTCGCAAAGTGCATGAAAAAACCTATCCAGTCGGAGGCGGTGAGGTTCAGGTTCATGGCTCGATTTGCCCGAGCCGACGATAGGCATACAGGCAGGCAACACTGCCTACGACCAGCAATACCCACATCAGTTGGATGCGAAGTAAGGCTATTGCTATAAAAGTAATAGCTGCAAGAGCCAAACATACACTGGATTCCATAACATTCTTCTTCAAAGCAGCAATCAATCTCAAACCCGTGGCTGCAATCAGGCCTGCGGCAACCGAGCCCATGCCTCTTAATGCTCCCTGTATTGTGGGCGAGTCTGCCACGCCGGCAAACACCACAGCCAGCAGCAGCACCACCAGCAGGGGAAAGACCAGCATGCCTGCAAGTGCAGCCATGGCGCCACGCAAACCAAAGTAACGATCGCCAAGCATCAATGACAGATTTACCACGTTAGGGCCAGGCAGAGTTTGCGCCACAGCCCAGTCCTCGATAAATTGCTCGCGGGTGAGCCACTGTTTTTTATCGACCAGTTCACGTTGCACCACGGCAAGCACGCCACCAAAGCCTTGCAGTGCCAGCAGTGTGAACGACCAGAACAGATGGCTTAGCGAATGGGGCTTATTCAACTGCAGGCTCATTGGTTGTCTCCACTCTTTTGGAGTTCTGTCAGGGTGTTGAGAATTTTTTTCGATACCGTGACATCATGGGCACTGAAATCGGAAAACAATCACTCCTCGTGAGTTTCGGCCCATGGAAATCGGGGAGATTACCCTATATTATGGACAGATGAGCTCTACCGTACAACTGCCCGATTCTGTCCACTCCATGTTACAGGCCGACTCCCATGTCATTCCGGTTGATATCCGGTCTCTTCGCAAGGCAATGGGACAGTTTGCAACCGGCGTCACAGTGATAACCACTCGCACGTCCGATGGCACGATGGTAGGCCTGACGGTCAACTCGTTCGGTGCGCTGTCTCTGGAGCCAGCCTTGATTGTGTGGTCGCTGCGATTGAGCTCGACCAGCCTGGATCTCTTTCAACGGGCCCCTCGGTTTGTGGTGAATGTACTGACGGATACACAGGCGGAAATATCCCGGCATTTTGCTTCTGGCGCATCGCAAAAATTTGAATCAGTGGCGTATGCTGAAAATCAGCATGGCCTGGCGCTGTTGAATGACTGTTCGGCTTGGTTTGAGTGCCGTCGGGTATCTCATCAGTTGGCTGGGGACCATTGTTTGTTCATCGCCGAGGTAGAGCGTTTCAGCAGTTCGGATATGGCGCCGCTGTTGTTCCATGCAGGTGGTTACTTCACCTTGGGTCGCCGCCTTTAAAATGATTTTCTGGAACGGGTTGTCTCCGGACACAGCGTTGGGTTGACTCATTCACTGAGAAAGTTCAGATACCTTGTCGCAAACTTGCCGTAGGGTGGCCACAAAAATTTGACTGCGCTGAACGGAGCCTGATAAAACACCGGACGCAGTTTCGAGAAGGTGTTGAAACCCTCGTGCCCGTGGTAATGCCCCATGCCGCTTTCACCCACACCACCAAAAGGGAGGTCGGTCTGGCCGACGTGGAACAGCGCGTCGTTAACCGACACACCACCCGACATTACCCGGTCCAGCAGTGTCTGAATGGTGGTGCTGTCATTGCTGAACGGATAAATAGCCAGCGGGCGAGGGCGGTCGTTGATGTACTGGATGGTCTCGTTGAGCTGTGTGTATTCAATGATGGGCAGGATGGGACCAAAAATTTCATGCTGTCGCAGGATCGAATCCTCCGGCGCATTGAGTACGATGTGGGGGGCGATTTTGCGTGTGGCGGCGTCCCACGGTTTGCCGGGAATCAGTTGCACCAGTGTGGCACCCTTCGCTTGCGCGTCTTCCAGCGCGGCGGTGAGGCGGTTGAATGAGCGTTCATCGATGATGGACGTCAAATCGGCCGACGCAATGGACGGATAACGTGCTTCCACGATTTCCTTGGCCATGGCGGTGAATGCCGCTGTTTTGCCTTTGGGCAGAAACAGGTAATCAATCGTGGTGCAAATCTGGCCGGCGTTCAGGCACTTGACGAACATCAGGCGCTCGGCCGCTGTACGCAGCGGGAAGTCGTCACACACAATGGCGGGCGCCTTGCCGCCCAGCTCCAGCGTCACCGGGCACAGGTTTTGCGCGGCAGCGGCCATCACGGCGCGGCCGGTTGTGCCCGAGCCCGTGAACAGCAAGTGGTCAAACTTGAGTTTGGAAAATTCGATACCCACGCCACCGGTTTCATCAAAAAACGCCAGTTTTTCTTTCGGAAAATAGGCGGGCATTTTTTCGATCAGAAATTTGCAGAGATGGCGCGAGTTTTCCGACATCTTGACCATGGCGCGGTTACCGGCCGAGAAGATGCTGACCAGTGGTGCAAAGGTCAGGTTCACCGGAAAGTTCCACGGCACGATGCAGCCCACCACGCCCAATGGCTGCGGAATGACGCGGTTGCGGGCGCCAAAATAGTTCATCAGGTCCACATGGCGCCGCTGCGGCTTCATCCACTTCTTCAGATGCTTGAGGGCATGGTCCACCTCACCCATGGCCGGCACAATTTCCGTCAGCAGCGTTTCGTGGGTGGAGCGGTTGCCATAGTCGGCGTTTATCGCTTCGATGATGCCTTGTTTGTTCTCCCGCAGGAAGGTTTTTAGCTTCAGCAGGTCAGACTTGCGCTCATCCAGGCCGGGAACCGGGTGGGCGAAGTACGCTGCGCGCTGCAGTTTCAGTGTGGCCTCCAGTTCGGGACGAACCAGATCCAGAGGCGTGGCGCTGTGCAAAGGCAAGGCTGACATGGGTGTGTCCTTTTGCTTCAGTATTGAGGCTGGTGTTGCAGGTGCGAATGCGGTCATGAAAGAGGTGACCGTTCGGGCACTGGGTCTGGGCCGGTGTAGTTCACAGGCTTCTAGTATGTCACCCGATACCGATAGCCTCGGAAACTAAGTACGGCCGCATTTTGCCGAATCTGTTCAACTTTCACGCCAGGAGCTGGATGACTGCCTTCAAGAAACAACTGGTTATCAACGATCAACAAACGTTGAGCTGGATTGGATGAGTAGGTGCCACCACTGATGGTCAGTTTCGGCAAATCGCGTTGTACCTCTTCAGGCAACTCAGCCAGAGTATGAATATGGCTTGACATGCCCACGGCGTCATCAGTGGTTACACCCGCCTTTGAGGCCATCACTGTGGCACCCGGATTGGTATGCGCTCTGTTGGCAGTTGGTTTTGACTCGGCTGTTCTTTCTTTCGAAGCAGTTTTGACTGGTATTGAATACGTATTGACTGGCTCAGGTTTTGATCGGACAGGGTGCACGGTGGATGCAAAGGCGTACGGCGCAGACACAGGCGAAGCAACAGGTTTCGCGTTCTGTGTTGTCAGAGCAATTGGCGGCAAAGAATCCGATGCAATGGTTATCTGGTGGGTTCGTGCATTGCTGATGGAAGCCATTTGCCAGGCAAGCATGCCCAGAACCAGCAGTAGCAAGCCCACAATCAGCCAAGGTACTAGCAGTCGGAAGTTCCCTGCCGGTTTGTTTGTGATTGCCGTATATGGCAGTTGCTGTGTATGAACCCCAGGAATTGCACCGCGCTCGCGTTCTAAATCGGCTTTTTTCAGGGCGTCCAGGATATAGGACATATTGTTATTCTCCAGCCCTGAGGCCCGGTTCATGCAGCTTGCTGACTGTTTTGACGGGGGTCTTTTTGCGTGAAAAAAAAGTTGAAAATGGCATGATAAAACCCATCCATCTTCTGGGTATTGCAAATTCATCTTTGTCAAATACTTCGACCGCTGCTTTCTCTACCATGGCAAAGTCGATCGTCGTGGTATTGCTTGAATAGGCGCCAAGTAGTGCGCGTCCACACAGTAAATTGATTCTGCGGGGCACGCCGCGAGACAGTTGATGAATGCGATGAATGGACCTGGACGTAAAAGGCAGCGCCGTCACCAGTCCTGCTACCGCTAATCGGTGTGAAATGTATTGCCCGGTTTCGTTTGCGGATAATGCACCCAGATGAAAGCGGGCAATAACGCGTTGCGCGAGTTGTTCGAGATTGGGTCGTGCCAGCATGGTTCGCAGCTCAGGCTGGCCGATCAGGATGATCTGCAGCAGTTTGCGTTCATTGGTTTCCAGATTGGTCAGCAGGCGTAGCTGCTCCAGCACGTCGGCAGAGAGATTTTGTGCTTCATCAATGATGAGCACGTTGTTTTGACCGACCGCGTGCGTACGTAGCAAAAACTCGTTTAATGGGTCGACGAAACCCTTGACCGAGACCGCCTCAAACTCCTTGCGTTCATACGGAATGCGGAATTCTTCGCAGATCGATCTCAACAGCTCGGGCACCGTGAGTTTGGGATTGAAGATATAGGCGACGTTGCAGCGTTTGGGTAATTGCTCCAGAAAACACCGGCATACGGTAGTCTTGCCGGCACCTATCTCTCCTGTGAGCAGCACAAAGCCGCCCCCACCCCGTAGCCCATATAGCAAGTGTGCCAATGCTTCTCGATGCCGCTCGCTCATGAAGAGATATTGCGGGTTGGGCGCTATTGAAAAGGGGTCCTGCTTAAGGCCAAAAAACTTTGCGTACATGGATCAATGCACAGGCAATAACTTGGGTCAGGTCACTGCAAAAGTCAAGGTATTGCGCCCACTTCGCTTGGCCTCATACATGGCTACATCAGCACGCTTGAGCACCTCGGTGGGGGAGCGAACTGTGTCATTAAAAATAATAGCTCCAATGCTGGGGGTACTCAAAAACGCATATTTGCCCAGTTGATAAGGCTGATTTAATGCAACGAGAATTTTTTCTCCAACGATTTGCGCCTGCGCACGCGCGTCAACAGCATTCATATGCAGATCTTCGATCAATACAACGAACTCGTCGCCACCCAGTCGGGACACTGTATCCACGCCACGAACGCTGTTCTTAAGGCGCTCGGCGACCTGCTGCAGCAGCAGATCGCCCACATCATGTCCGAGTGAATCATTGAGCTTCTTGAAATGGTCCAGATCCAGAAAAAGCAGTGCGCTATGCTGCTTGTTGCGAACGTTGGCCTCCACTGCATGTTGAAGGCGATCCATGAGCAGACGCCGGTTAGGCAAACCAGTCAAGACATCCTGAAAAGCCATTTGCCGGATAGTGTCTTCTGATTGCCTGCGCTCGGTGATATCCATCAATGTACCGGCCAGCCGGATGGGCCGCCCCATTTCATTTGTCTGTATTACCCGTCCGCGACAGTAGACCCAAACCCAATGCCCTTTTTTGTGCTGTGCGCGGTATTCCACGTTATAGCTCGGTGACGCTCCTTCCAGATGGCGCTGGAATTCGGCACGCACATGTACCAGATCGTCAGGATGAACCAGATCCGGCCAACCGCCTGTCTGCTCGTACTCTTCAACGGTATAGCCCAGCATGGCGCAGGCACGCGTGTCCAGTCGTTTTATGCAGTCATGCTCCAGATCGTGATGCCACAACCCGAGCTCGGTACCAATTATGGCCAGCTCCAGCTGTTCAGTGGTGTCACGCAGGCGTGCTTCGGCGTGTTTGCGCTCAGTAATATTGCGCCCCATACCCAATACGCCGGTTACGTTGCCAGCGGCGTCCCGCATCGCTGTTTTCAGGATCTCAAAGGTACCAGCAATGCCTCCTGGACTGGATATGCACTCCTCTTCGAACGACACGGGACGCAGTACCTCCATGGCTGCGCGGTCTGAACGGGTAAATCGCTCGGCCAATGTTTCATTGACCAACTCGGCATCTGTCTTGCCAATAATGTCGGATGCCGATAATCCCATGTAAGCTTCAAAGGCTGAATTACATGCCAGATAAATGCCTTTTGTACACTTGAGCCAGACACGGTCAGGAATAGTCTGAATCAGGGTATTGAGCAGCACCTGGTTCATCAGGGCGGTTTCAACGGCTTTTTTACGGACGGTAATGTTGCGTCCAATACCACGATAACCCGCAAACTCCCCCTCGCTGTCATAAATGGGTTGTCCGCTGACCGAAAACCAGTAATTGCCAATAATGGGGTGATGCCGCTGGATCTCAAAATCCTGAAAAGGTTGATATGCGTGCAGCAGCGCCCGATGCACTTCCCAATCAGCCTCGGCCAGGTTTAGGGAACCCATTTCCCATCGGGTCTTCCCAAGTATGAACTCACTAGGTAGTCCCGACTTTTCAATACTTCCTTCATAACGGGAAAAGCGGAAATCTGCATCCTGCTCCCAATACCAGTCAGCAGAAAGTTCGGCCAGACTACGGAAACGCTGCTCACTCTCGCGCAGACGCTCCTGAACCTGGCGACGTTGAGTAATGTCCTCGACAGTACCTTCGTAAAACAAAATCTCACCTTTGCTGTCATATACCGCATGAGCATGCTCACGCACCCATATCCGATCACGAGTCTTGTGGCGATATACCTCGGAAACAAAATCGATTACCCGTCCTTTGGATGACATCAATGCCATGAATTCATAGCGTCGATGAGGCAGCACGTACCACTCCTTGGCAATGTCACGAACTCCATCCAGCATGGCCGGCTCGGACCCATAACCATTCATTCGTACCAGAGCGGCATTTGCCCGCAGTTGTTTCCCATCGGGTGTGCTCCGATAGGCCCCGATTGGCAACAGGTCAAACAGTGACGAGAAATCGTCTTCGTATTCGGGCTCCGAATTCAAGGCGAATTGCTGCTTCATCATTGCGAGATTTTCAGAGTGTTTCAGGTAAAAAGAGGTTAACTCCTACAGTCTAACTGAGGGCACGGGGACGGTGTTCTGCAATAAGGGGGCATCTTATTTTGGGCTACAGCCTATTTCAGACTACCTGATAGAAACTGGACTAAACGCTCGCTTTTGGGGTGGCTCAGCACCTGTGCCGGGCTACCCTGCTCCTCAATTCGCCCCTGATGCAGAAAAATCAGGTGATTAGCCACTTCCCGGGCAAACCCCATTTCATGGGTGACCACGACCATGGTCCTGCCTTCCGATGCCAGTTTTCGCATCACCCGCAATACATCGGAGACTAGCTCAGGGTCCAGCGCACTCGTCGGCTCATCAAACAACATGACTTCTGGCTCCATTGCCAGGGAGCGCGCAATGGCCACGCGCTGCTGCTGACCTCCGCTCAAATGCGCCGGATAACGGTCTTCCAGGGTGGGTAGATCAACCAGGGCCAGGTACTTGCGGGCCCGGGTGACTGCCTCGTCGCGGTCGATACCCATCACATGGACTGGTGCTTCGATGATGTTTTGAAGAACCGTCATGTGGGCCCATAAATTGAAATGCTGGAAAACCATGGCCAGCTTGGCACGCATGCGTTGAAGCTGCCTTGGATCGACCGCGTTGAGCTCATCATTTTTTCCGTGAGACAGCTTTAGCTCTTCTGCGGCCACAATAATTCGGCCTTGATTGGGTTTTTCAAGCAAATTGACACAACGCAGTAATGTGCTTTTGCCAGAGCCGGAACTGCCAATAATGCTGATTACGTCGCCAGCCCGGGCTTCCAGTGAGACGCCTTTGAGAACTTCGTTATGACCGAACTTTTTGTGAATGTTGATGGCCTGGAGCTTCAATGCAGCAGTGATCATGATGGGTAACTTCTGGGGACGGTGGTTTTCTAGGCGCCTAGCAGGTAGCCAGTGCGAAAGGGTTTGCTGCCGGCAATGTTGGCGAGATCGTCGTTGGCGACGACGTAGCGGTCGCGCAACCGGGCATACATCACGCCTGCAACTTCGGCACGTGCGCTGTAGGTGGTATTGGCAATGGGGTCAATGACTTCAGCCACCAGATCACCCACATTCAGGCGATCGCCCGGCTTTGCTGCGAACACCACCATCCCCGGGACCGGTGACTTGACGGTTTGCGATCCTGCCAGCGGGGTGGCCTCACACCTTGACGAAGGAAGGGCGGGCGCCGTTCCGGCAATAAGACCTGCGTGCTGCAGGTAGCCAAAAATGGCCTGTGCGTCTGCATGCCCCCACTCATGACTGACATCGGCCTCACCACGCAGTTCGATCGTTGTGGTGGCACAGGCCTGCGGAATGGGCCGATCCTGCCCTAATTGAGCCACTTTCTCAGCGAGCTGCCACCAAAGACCTGACAAACACTCATCAAATGACAGGCCACCTGAATTTTTGGCCAGTAAAACGGCTTTTGCCCCCAGCAGGCGGGCCAATGGCTCCAACTGAGGCCAGCAGGGGGTTTCGGTGTAAAGGTGCAGGGCGGCTTCGCAGTCGCAATGCAGGTCCAGCACGATGTCGGCGTCGAACGACAGGCTGACCAGCCGTTTGCGCAGGCTTTGCAGTTCGGTAGCGGGTACCCATTGCTCGACATATGAACGCACGGTTTCGCGGATTATTTGCACGTTCTCCAGTGGGTCTTGCCCCAGCTTGTCACGTATCACGGGCAGCACGACCGGACATAAATCAGGGTAGTTCCGGTTGAAGTTTTCCGAAGTGCCCAGCTCAAATCGCCCCATGGGTTTGTGATCCAGCCGCTGTGCCAGACCGATGGGGTTGGCGACCGGCACCAGAATGATTTCACCCTGAATCTGACCCTCCTGCTGCGCACGCTCCAGCAGTGTTCGCAGGTGGTGGGCCGCCAGCATGCCGGGCAATTCCTCAGCGTGCAGGCTGGCCTGAATGTAGGCTTTGGGCCGGGCGCCGGGTGTGCCGAAATGCAGGCTGGTCAGCGTTTTCTGGCTACCCAGACTTTGGGACAGAAGGGCGAAGTCAATGCGTTGCATGGCAATCAGTTTTTGCGTGGCGCCAGATGAGCCAGGAAATGGCGTTCTGCCAGTTTGAAGACACCAATCAGGCAGAATGTGGCCACCAGATAGATGGCTGCTGCTGCCAGGTACGCCTCAAACGGCAGGTAGAAGTCTGAATAGATGCGGCTCGCGGCCGCTGTCACGTCCAGCATGGCTGGCACGGCGCTGGCCAGGCTGGTGCTCTGCAGCATCATCACAACTTCATTGCTGTAGGCGGGCAACGTTCGGCGCATGGCGCTGGGCAGGACAACCCGCCGCATGACCTGAAAGCGGCTCATGCCAAAGGCCTGGGCTGACTCAATTTCACCGGCGTTGGTTTCCCGGATGGCGCCTGCCAGCATTTCTGCGGTGTACCCCGCGGTATTCAGGCTGAAAGCGAGCAGGGCACAAAAGAACGGGTCCTTGAAATGTGTCCAGGGCCAGACATCGTCCCAGCGTGCCTGAATCCACTCGAGTTGTCCCAGTCCGTAATAGATCAGATAAACCTGCAGCAGCAGGGGCGTGCCGCGAATCACAAAGGTATAAGCGCCAACCAGACGCTGCAACAAAACGCTGCGCCCGGTGAGCATCAACGCGAAAACCAGCGCGAAGATGCCGCCCAGAGCCAGGGAAGAGAACAGCAGCACCAGCGTGGTGACAATCCCCTCGCCATACATCGCCAGGCTTTCGGGACGGAAAATGACTTCCCAGCTCATCTAGAGCTCACCCCGCTTGGCACCCAGGCTGTAGCGTGCGTTGAGTTTACGCAGCACCACCAATGAAATCCATGTGTAAATCAGGAACAACCCAGCAGTAAACAGGAAAAAAGCAAACGGTGATCGTGTGGCCGCGCTGGCCTGTTTGGACAGGTAGGTCATCTCCTGCAGTCCAATCAGGCTGACCAGTGCGGTGGCCTTGATCAGCACCAGCCAGTTGTTGGTAAACCCGGGTAAGGCATACCGCACCATCTGGGGAGCGGTAATACGCAAAAAAACCTGCCGGGGATTCATGCCAAAGGCAGCACCCGCCTCAAACTGACCTGGAGGAATGGCCAGAATGGCCCCGCGAAACGTCTCGGTCATGTAGGCGCCGTAAATGAAACCCAGCGTCAGCACGCCTGCGGTAAACGGGTTGATGTCTGGCGTGACATCACTGCCCAGCGCTTCCAGCAAATTATTCAGGCCGATGCTGCCGCCATAAAAGACCAGCAGCATGAGTACCAGATCCGGTATGCCGCGGATGATGGTGGTGTAAACGATGGCGAGACCGGCCAATGGCCGCTTGCCGGAAAGTTTGGCCGCAGCGCCGAGCAGCCCCAGGATTGTGGCGACCACCAGAGCTGCCAGTGACACGGTCACCGTGAGCAAGGCCCCGTAGAGGATGGAGGAGTAGTAAGCGCTCAAAAGATATCCAGGTGGAAAGCCGGAAAGAGAGCCAATGGACGGTGCGCTAAAAAAACAGCCGATGGGCAGGGTGTCGCAATGATGGACGCCCCAGCCACATCGGCCTGTTGGTGATGCTTACTTGCCGTAAACGTCGATCTTGAAGTACTTGTCGTTGATCTTCTTGTAAGTGCCGTTGGCGCGAATGGCCTTGATGGCAGCGTTCAATTCACCCTTCAAGGCAGCGTCGCCTTTACGAATGGCAAAACCTGCACCCGTTCCAAAATATTTGGGAATGTACAGCTCAGGCCCGACCAGACCGTAGTCCTTGCCTTCGGGCTTGCTCAAAAAGCCGCCTTGCACTTCCAATACGTCAGCTACAGTACCGTCAAGACGGCCGGCCTTGATGTCGAGATAAACCTGGTCCTGGGCTTCATAGGGCGTCACCACCACGCCGGCTTTTTTCAGCTCGGCATTGGCGTATTTTTCCTGGGTGCTACCCTTGAGAACCCCAATTTTCCTGCCTTTGAGTGAGGGCACGTCGGTGAACTTGATGTCGTTCTTGACAACGATCTTGCTGGGCGTGTTGTAGTACTTGTCGGTGAAGTCAACTACCTTCAGGCGATCTTCCGTGATGGACATCGAACTGATGATCACGTCATATTTCTTGGCCTGCAAACCGGGAATCATGCTGTCCCAGACCTGTTCAACAAATACGCATTTCCGTTTGATCTGATCGCAAACGGCGTTTGCAATGTCCACGTCAAAGCCGGTGGGTTTGCCATCGGGAGTCTTGAAAGTAAACGGCTCATAAGTGGGGTCAATGGCCACTTTCAGTTCTTTGGCCTGTGCCATGGCGGCAACGGACAAGGATGTCATGGCAATTGCCAAAATCACTTTTTTCATCTGGTTTCCTTGAAACAAAAGAACAATTTTAGCCATTAAATCTTTCTCTGAACCTAGCGTTTCTACTGTCGTCGTATGGTGACATGCCGCTGCCGTAAAGCAGCTGGCAACAGTCCTGTAAGGTGCGAAAATCCGTCCAAGCCGTAAAATCGGGCTACTTTTGCTCAGGCGTCATTTAACCTGTACCCGGCTGAATCTGCGCTGAACCTGTCCCTTTTCCATGAACGCCCCCGTTGACGTCTCCTTCTTTGCGCGCGCTGCCAAGCCGCTGACCAGTTACCGCAAGTACTGGGCGGCCCGTTTCGGCACGGCCAAGTTTTTGCCCATGAGCCTCAAAGAGATGGACGCACTGGGCTGGGACAGCTGCGACATCATTCTGGTGACGGGCGACGCCTATGTGGACCACCCCAGCTTCGGCATGGCCGTGATTGGCCGCATGCTGGAAGCACAAGGGTTTCGGGTGGGCATCATCGCCCAGCCCGACTGGACCAGCGCCGAGGCCTTTAAAGCGCTGGGCAAACCCAACCTGTTTTGGGGCGTGACCGCGGGCAACATGGATTCCATGATCAACCGCTATACGGCGGACCGCAAAATCCGCAGCGACGATGCCTACACCCCCGGCGATGTGGGCGGCAAACGCCCGGACCGCGCCGCCATCGTGTACAGCCAGCGTTGCCGGGAAGCCTTCAAGGACGTGCCCATTGTGCTGGGTGGCATTGAAGGCAGTCTGCGCCGCATTGCGCACTACGACTACTGGAGTGACAAAGTGCGCCGCTCCATCGTGGTGGATGCCAAGTGCGATCTGCTTCTCTACGGCAACGCCGAGCGAGCGATTGTGGAGATTGCCCACCGGCTGGCGGCCCGCGAGCCGGTTGAAAAAATCACCGATGTGCGCGGCACGGCTTTTGTGCGCCGCAGCGATGATGAGTCCGGCAAGGACTGGTTCGAGATTAACTCCACCAGTGTGGACGAGCCGGGCCGTGTGGAGTCCCACATCAACCCTTACATGACCACTTCGGAGCAGGCGGCCGGGCAGGGCAGCACCTGTGCGAAAGAGGATGCCGAGAAAGCGGAAAGTGCCGGAAACGCGATCGCTACAAAAACAGTAGCTTCTCAGGCATATCCCACGAGGGCTGAGGGCCAAAAAGGCTCCGAAAATGAGCCCGGTTTTACCATCCAGCCCCTGACATTCATGCCGAACCCGGCTCTGTCTTCCAGCAAAGGCAAACTGAAAGTTCCGCCACGAGACCGCTCGGTGATTCGCCTGCCGTCTTATGAGCAGGTGCGGGCCGACCCCGTGCTTTATGCCCACGCCAACCGCGTGCTGCATCTGGAAACCAACCCCGGCAACGCCCGTGCGCTGGTGCAAGCGCATGGTGGGGGCCTCGATGGCAACGTCGAATCGATGCGTCTGGCGCGCGACGTGTGGATCACGCCACCGCCTATCCCGCTGACCACCGCCGAGATGGACTTTGTGTTTGATCTGCCGTATGCCCGCAGCCCGCATCCGGCCTACGCCGACGAGAACGGCAGCCACGATCACACCACCAAAATCCCGGCGTGGGAGATGATCCGCTTCAGCGTCAACATCATGCGCGGCTGCTTTGGTGGCTGCACGTTTTGCTCCATCACCGAGCACGAAGGCCGCATCATCCAGAGCCGCAGTGAAGACTCGGTGATCAAGGAAATTGAAGACATCCGCGACAAGGTGAAAGGCTTCACCGGCACCATTTCCGACCTGGGTGGCCCCACGGCCAACATGTACCGCCTGGGCTGCAAGAGCCCCGAGATTGAAGCCGCCTGCCGCAAGCCCAGCTGCGTCTACCCCGGCATCTGCCAGAACCTCACCACCGACCACGGCCCGCTGATCCACATGTACCGCCGGGGCAGGGCGCTCAAAGGCATCAAGAAGATTTTGATTGGCTCCGGCCTGCGCTACGACCTGGCCGTGAAGAGCCCTGAATACGTGAAAGAGCTGGTGCAGCATCATGTTGGGGGCTACCTGAAGATTGCGCCCGAGCACACCGAACAGGGCCCGCTCACCAAGATGATGAAGCCCGGCATTGGCAGTTACGACAAGTTCAAAACGCTGTTCGAGAAGTACAGCCTGGAAGCGGGCAAGAAGCAGTTTCTGATTCCGTATTTCATCGCCGCCCACCCCGGCACCAGCGACGAAGACATGATGAACCTGGCCGTGTGGCTGAAGAAAAACGGTTTTCGCGCCGACCAGGTGCAGACGTTTTACCCGTCACCCATGGCCACCGCCACGGCGATGTACCACACCAACAAAAACCCGCTGCGCAAGATCACGCGGGACAGCGAGACGGTGGACATCGTGCGCGGCGACAAGCGCCGTCGCCTGCACAAGGCCTTTTTGCGCTACCACGATGCCAACAACTGGCCGCTGTTGCGCGAAGCGCTGAAAACCATGGGCCGCGCCGATTTGATTGGTAACGGCAAACACCACCTGATTCCGACCTTCCAGCCGCTGACGGACGGCGGCTACCAGAGCGCACGGCGCAAAAACTCCACCGTTGCGCCTGCCAAACCGGCGGCACCCGTGAAAACACTGAAAGCGTCGACTGCACCGTCACGTGGCCGCATGCTGACGCAACACACCGGTTTGCCACCACGCGTGACCGGATCAGCAAAACCTGTTGTCAAGCCGTCGGGCAAGGGCCGCAAAATCAGTTGAAGTTGAAGTGCCCGGGCTGTTTTGAAGACGGCCCGTTTCTGGCTACGACGCAAACCGTGCTGTCACTGGCCCGGCGGTCTGAAAAAGGCTGAAAACGCAGAATTTTCGAGAAAAAAGTGGCCTTAGCCCTCGCCGGATATGCGTGAGCAGCTACTATTTCGATAGCGTATGCAGCGGAAGGTCTTTTGCCACCGCCAGCACGTCCAGCTGCTGGCGCGTCTGCGTGAGCAGGAACGCGGCGATCGCCTGGTGGGTGGCCGGGGTGAACAGCGAGCGGATGTCAGAAGCTGCTACACCTGCCACAGCGCACAAGGCTGCGGCAAAGTGCGGCTCCAGCGCCGCCACCGCCACACGGCCATCCTTGCAGGGGTACACGCGATAACCGGCATGGGCACCGCCCACCGAACCCGTGGGCAAGGTCAGGCCCCAGGCGCGGGGCAGGGCGAGGTAACTGGCGGCGGCTGACAGGGCCACTTCGATGAACACGCCTTTGCCCCTGGTCTGTCGCGCGAGGGTGGCTTGCAGCACGGCCTCGCTGACCATGACCGAGCCGCCCATATCGGCATACAGCGTGGGCGGCAGGTCCAGCCCGGTCACCAGGCCGTTATCGGCCATGTAGGTGAGGTCGTGGCCGGGCACCTCGGCCAGCGTGCCTGGCGCGCCAACGATGGCCACCTGCGACAGGCCGGGGTAGCGCTTGTGCAGCGCCTTCCAGCCCAGCCCCAGCTTTTCCAGCGCCGACGGGCGAAAGGACGTGAGCAGCACGTCGGCCTTGGCCAGCTCGCGGTGCAGTGCCTTTTGACCCGCTTCTGTTTTGAGGTCAGCGGTGAGCCGCTTCACACCGTCGTGCAGTTGCGCGTAGGCAGGGCGGTTGTACTGGCCCATAGGGTCGCCCGATGTGCCGGGTGGCGCGTTTCCGGGTGCGGGTGGTTCCAGCTTGATGCAGGTGGCGCCCATCTGTTTGCAGCGCATCAGCGCGGCCGGGCCCGGCAGGTTGAGTGCAAGGCTCAGGATGCGGATGCCCTTGAGCGGGCGCAGGGCGGGTGTGCTGGATGTTGCCATGGAGATACCGGTTTGCTACAAAATAAATAGCTTCCCGCGCATATTCCACGGGGGCCAGAAGCCTAATTTATCCTGAAAATTACCCCAATTCGAGCGGCAGCCCCACATAATTTTCAGCCAGCGTGGTGGATGCGGCCACCGAATGCACCAGGTAGTCCAGCTCGGCTTCCTGCATTTTCTGGCCAAAGCCCTGCGAGTCGGGGAAGCGGTGCATCAGCGAGGTGAGCCACCATGAAAAGCGTTCGGCTTTCCAGATGCGGCGCAGACAGCGCTGCGAATAGGTGTCGATGCCCGCAGGCGTTTTGTCGCGATAAAACTGGATAAACGCATTGGACAGGTATTTCACGTCGCTGGCCGCCAGGTTCAGGCCCTTGGCCCCGGTGGGCGGCACGATGTGGGCGGCGTCTCCGGCCAAAAACAGGCTGCCAAAGCGCATGGGCTCGGCTACAAAGCTGCGCAGCGGGGCAATGCTTTTCTCGATGCTGGGGCCGGAGATGATGGCTTCGGCCAGCGCGGGGTCCAGCCTGCGGCGCAACTCGTCCCAGAAGCGCTGGTCGCTCCAGTCAGCCACCTTGTCATCAACCGGGCACTGCACGTAGTAACGACTGCGGGTGAGGCTGCGCATGGAACACAGCGAAAAGCCGCGTTCGCTGTTGCCGTAAACGATGGCATGGGGTGATACCGGCGGCACATCGGCCAGCACGCCCAGCCAGCCGAAGGGGTAGACCTTTTCATATTCGGTAATCGACCCCTTGGGTACGCTGGCGCGGCACACGCCGTGAAAGCCGTCGCAACCGGCAATGAAGTCGGCCCAGAGGGTGTGGGTCTGGCCATCTTTATCGAAAGTTACGCGGGGGCGGTTGCCATCGAAGTCGTGGATGGCCACGTTGGCTGCCTGGTAGAGGGTGGGCAGACCTGCGGCGTTGCGGGCATTCATCAGATCGCGGGTTACCTCGGTCTGGCCGTAGGCGGTCACCACCTTGCCGCCGGTGAGGCCGTGCACGTTGATCGAGTGGCGTCCGCCTGCAAACACCAGTTCGATGCTGTGGTGCACCACGCCTTCGGCCAGCACCCCGGCGCCAACGCCCGCCTCCTGGAGCATGTCCACGGTGGTCTGCTCCAGAATGCCGGCGCGGATGCGGCCCAGCACGTAGTCCGGGCTTTGGCGCTCCACAATGACGGCGTCAATGCCGGCCTTGTGCAGCAACTGGCCGAGCAGCAGGCCCGAAGGCCCGGCGCCGATGATGGCGACCTGGGTGCGCATGAACAGTCTCCCGATTGAAAGCAGATCCAAGTTTAGGGAAGATGCCGTTTTGCCAACAGAGGCTACGGGTTTCATTTGCGCGATGATCGTCATGCTTGCGCGGTGATCGCGCAGCGTTTACAGTCCGTGCATGACGATTGCCAAAGCAGATCTGATCGAAGGCATGGCCAAAGGCATGGCGGTGCTGGAGAGCTTTGATACGCAGCGCCAGCGGCTCAACGCCACGCTGGCCGCGCAGCGGGCGGGCATCACCCGGGCATCTGCCCGCCGCCACCTGCTCACGCTGGCGCACCTGGGGTATCTGGAAACCGATGGCAGCTACTTCTGGCTGTCAGCCAAGGTGCTGCGGTTTTCCGGCAGTTACCTGTCGTCGGCGCGTTTGCCGCGGCTGCTGCAACCCGCGCTAAACCGTTTGACGGCCCTGACGCAGGAATCCTTTTCAGCTGTGGTGCTGGACGGGCACGAGGTGGTGATCGTGGCACGCAGCGGCATTGACCTTCGGGTGTCTGCCGCCAGCGCCAGTGGTGTGCTGGCTTATGGCCTGCACCTGGGCGCCCGGTTGCCGGCGCATGTCACGTCCACCGGCCGGGTGCTGCTGGCGGCGCTTCCCAAGACCGAATTCAATCTCTGGCTGAAAGGACGCACGTTGCCGCGCCTGACGGCGCATACCGTTACAGATGCAAAACGGCTGCGCGAGGTGATTGAACAGGTGCGGGCCGACGACTATTGCCTGGCCAGTGAAGAGCATGAGCTGGGTATCCACGCGCTGTCGGTGCCGGTGCGCAATCTGCAGGGCAAAACGGTTGCCGCACTGAACGTCGTTGCGCCGCTGGGGCGACTGCCTGCAGCCAGGATGCGGCAAACCCTGCTGCCACTGCTGATTGAGGCCGCCAATGAAATACGCCCCCTGATTTAGAGGGCGTCATCAGCGGGCGTGTTTGGGTCGGTGTCGCTTACTTGCGCACGACGGCTGCGCCCGGGTCAAACTCGGCAGCTTTGATCGGGCTCTTGGCCGTGATATAGGCTTTCAACACGTCGGCGTCCACAAAGCCGGTGTCCACATAGCTCTTGTGGGTGGTGAGCTTGGGATAGCCGTCACCGCCTGCGGCCTGGAAGTTGTTGATGGTCATGCGGTAGGTCTTGGCAGCGTCAAGGGGCGCGCCTTTGATGGAGGCGCTGGTAATTGCGGTGCCGGTGATTACCAGATTGACGCCGGCGAATTGCGGGAATGCACCAGAACCGACCGACATTTTTGCCGCAGCGTTGAGATAAGCCAAGGCTTCGGCACCGGTCAGGTCAACAGTCGCTACGGTATTGCCAAAGGGTTGAACCTTCAGCACGTCCTTGTAGGTCAGCTTGCCGGCTGGCAACGACTCACGCACACCACCAGAATTCATCACGGCAAAGTCAGCGCGCGTCTTCTCCATCATGGCCCGAGCTATCAATACCCCCATGGAAGCCGGTTTCGCACGAACCACAGCGCGATCACCCTCCAGCTTGCCATCGGTGGAGCCAATTTCAACATTCAGCTTCTGTTGCCCGAACTCCTGATAGGGCGTCAGCATGGCCAGCATGTCCTTGTCTTCGGCAATGGCCACGGTGTAGGGCACCTTGCTGGTCTTGCCGTCTGCCGCCTTGACCGATTTCATCAGGTTGACGGGGATCAGCGCGTATTTCACCAGTGTGAAGTCGCCGTTGCGGTATTCAAAATCGGCGCGCCCAACATATTTACCCCACTCATGGGCCTGTACCACCCAGGTGCCATTCTGGCGGTCCGGCTTGCATTCGGTGCCCGGCACGTATTCGCGGTCCAGCACGTTTTCGGCTTTCATGCAGGCAGGGTTCTGCGTGTGGCCGCCTACCACCATGTCGATACCCTTCACGGCGCGTGCCATTTCCACATCGCCCACGGCCTGTGTGCCATGGTTGCCGTTTTCAAAGTGTCCCATGTGCGTGGCGGCAATCACCACGTCCACCTTGGTGCGAAGTTCGGGCACCACCTTGGCCGCCTCGGCAATCACGCTGCGAAACTCGATGTTTTTAACGTTGTCGGGGTGCACCATCTTGTAGGTGTCTTGCGTGGTAAGACCCATCACGCCCACCCGTACGCCGCCCAGTGAGAAGATTTTGTAGGGCTCAAACATGCGCTCGCCACGGTCATAGATGTTGGCAGCCAGCATCGGAAATTTGATCAAATCCCGCTGCATTTTCAGTACAGGCAAAGGCTTGTCGAACTCGTGGTTGCCCACGGCCATGGCGTCGTAGCCCAGCAGATTCATGCCCTTGAAGTCGGGCACGGCGTCCTGCAGGTCAGATTCGGGCACGCCGGTGTTCACGTCGCCACCGTCCAGCAGCAGGCTGTAGCCTCCTGAGGCCTTGACTTTGGCGCGGATGCCGTCAATCAGCGTCTTGCGGGCTGCCATGCCGTATTCACCATCGCCGTTCTTCCAGAACCGGCCATGGTGGTCGTTGGTGTGCAGAATGGTGATTTTGTAGGTTTTGTCTTTTTCCGGCCCGCCTGAGCCCAGGCTGGAGCAGGCGGCCAGAGCAAAGGCCAGGGTGGAATAGACAAGGGGCTTGACGAATTTCATGGGCTGGATCCGTAAGTGGGTTGACGGTGGGTTGAACAATTATGGCCTTGATTTATTGAGCAAGCTATCTTGCAAAAATAGGGCTCTTTTGGTGATGTCGTGAAAAATATTTGCGATGATGGGCTCGTTTGTCTGTTCCGTCACCATTTCTGTCACTTTCGATAGGCGTTGTGACAGCCGCGACAGCATTTGCGAGGCCACCTTGCGAAGTAAAACCAACTGTACGCTACAACTTTTCGCCATGGTTGCCCAATCAGCACTCGTCACCAAGTCAATGGTGGTCTCCTGACCGATATATTGTGCAAAGTCTTTATAGGCATATACCGTGCCACACACGATGTCATAGAACGGTGCAACCTCCATGCCTTGACTGGTTTTCTGCGGATGCAGTTCGTGGCTTGTTGGGTGTATCAGCAGCGAAAGATTTTTGGCGTGTGCGTCGCTATTGCCGACCAAATAGTTGAAGAAAACCCACTGCAACAATTTAATCCGAGCCGCCGCAGGGGTGTTACAAAGGCTGGATAGCCCCATCAAGTCCGCTAACGTTGCACCGCTTGGCGCATGCTCGTAGTGCGGCTCCTCATACTTCTGCTCAGGTGGCAGGTTCAATGCCTGACAGCCGTCGATCTGGTGCGTCCTGATCAAGCCGCCATCCGCAGTCCAGAGCCGGTCGTATCGTTGGACCAACAGTACAGGTTCGGGTAATCGTCTGAACGTCGTATCGGGAACCCGCAAGCCGAGCGTCTGCGCCAGCGTCATGCAGAAATACTCGTTTGCAACGATGCCCGGATGCTTGACGTCACCTACTTTAAGAATATGCGATGTTGGTGCCGAGTCTTGCGGCAGCATCAGGCTGCCATCCAGATTCATGTAAACACCCAATTTGTTCTGAACACCCGCTAAGGATATGCGGCGCTTGCCTTTCCAGAACATCAGGGGTACGCCATGGGCTCGCGAGTCTGCAATACGCTGGTGTAGTTCGTCGTTACTGACCGGTGTGTAGAGGTTCCCGGTAACACTTGATTGCGGCAGCCCGTCACCAGGTATTTCATCTGGTTCGATTAACACGAGTGCACCAGCGCAGTCACGGCCAGCCTTGCGCAACATGCCGAAGACATCAAACTTGCTTATTTGATGTGCACGGGCCATGCTCTCTAGTGCATACCCTTCTGGCAGTAAGTTACTGAAAAAGTGTTTGACCGCCGCGCCGCGCGTAATATCACCCAATGGCAGGTGTGGTGAGAAAGCGTAACCCCCATGCTGCTGCCAGGTATCTGCGTAGGCAAGCTCGAACTCCTGCCCATCGTGACGCAAATGCGCTGCTTGTTGGTCCCCAACCCAAATGGCCAAGGCGCTCATTCAGGGCTTTGCAAAATAAGGTGTAGTCCAAAACGACGTGCTACGTCGATCGCTTTGTCGAACTGGACGGTCGATTTGCCCGTTTCCAGTGCTTGAAGAAACTTGACGCTGACCCCACAACTCGGTGCGGCCAACCCTAGAGTCAGTCCGGCAGCTCGGCGTGCTTGTCGTATGGCAACTCCTAAGTCAGCGACCGAGTTGATGGAGATTGAGTTGGATGGCATTGAAATTCCCCTATCGGAGTTATTTTGGCTAAACTTCACATAAACATCAATTATTATCTCCTTTCGGGGAAAATTATCGATGCCTCGTGGTGTTGAAGGGCAATATTCTCCGTTCGGAGAATATTGGTTTCTCTTATGTTGCATATGAATGTCCGTCAGCAAATTGCACTCTTTTCAGAATCCATCGGTTGCAGACACTGAAGGCGTGGGCGCCCTGGAAGTAACCCTCAAATGGGGCGAGCCCGCCTACCTGACCACGCAGAGCAAAAGCGGCAGCACGGTGCGCATCGCCTGGAAGCCCAAGCGGCCCCGGCACTACGTGATGTACTTCAACTGCCAGACCACGCTGGTGGAAATCTTCAAAACCCTGTTCCCCGACGATTTTGAGTTTGAAGGCAACCGCGCTATTGTTTTTGAAGCAAAAGACCGAATCCCCATGAGGGCTTTGGCCTTTTGTATTGCTGCAGCACTGACCTGCCACCGCCCGCACCAATGAATGCGCTAGACGCCCAGATGCTGCTCCAGCAACTCGGGCTGGGCCGTCAGCTCGCCTGAAGTCCCTGCGAAGACAACCTGGCCCTTGACCAGAATCACATTGCGGTCGGTGATTTGCGTGACGTGTTTCCAGTTCTTGTCCACGATGACGCTGCTGATGCCGGATTCGCGCACCATCTGGCAGATGCGCCAGATCTCGCGTGCGATCAGTGGCGCCAGGCCTTCGGTGGCTTCGTCCAGAATGAGCACGTCCGGGTTGGTCATCAGTGCGCGGCCAATGGTCAGCATCTGCTGCTCGCCGCCGCTGAGTTGCTGGCCGCCGTGGCTCAGGCGCTCCTTCAGGCGGGGAAATGTGTCGAGCACGCGCTCGTAAGTCCAGTCCTGTTGTCCGCGCGTGCCGGGCCGGGCTGCCATCTTGAGGTTTTCCACCACGCTCAGGTTGCCGAAAATGCCACGGCCTTCGGGCACATAGGCAACGCCCAGCTGCGCAATTTCAAACGGTGCGCGGCCTGTCATGGGTTTACCCATGATGTCCACCGTGCCCGACTTCGGCTTGACCAGCCCCATGATGCTTTTGAGCAGCGTGCTCTTACCCATGCCGTTGCGGCCCATCAGGCCAATGGTCTCGCCGCGGGTCACCGAGAAATCGATGCCGCGCAGGATGTGGCTGGCACCGTAATAAGTATGCAGGCCCCGGGCATCGATAAGCAGTGTCATTGCAGGGCTCCATGGCCAGGCGGCCGCAGAACCGGCTTTGCCGGGCTGCTGGCCGCGCCCCCTGGAGGGGGAGGCGCCGAAGGCACTTCGGGGGTGTCTCCCAAATACGCCGCCTGCACACCGGCGTCGGCACGCACGTCGGCGGGTGTGCCGCTGGCAATGACCTCCCCGTTGACCATCACCGTCAAATGGTCGGCCAGTGTGAACACGGCGTCCATGTCATGCTCCACGAGCAGCATGGCGTGGTCCTTTTTCAATTGCAGCAGCAGGGCCACCATGCGCTCGGCCTCGGCCACACCCATGCCGGCCAGCGGCTCATCCAGCAGCAACACCTGCGGCTCGGTAGCCAGCGTCATGGCAATCTCCAGCTGTCGCTGCTCGCCGTGGCTGATGGTCCCGGCGATGGAGTTTGCCCTGTTTTCAAGGCCAGATAGGGCGATAGCCCTCGTCGAACGTGCATGAGAAGCTACTGATTTTGTAGCATTCTGCAGCCACTGCAAAGGGTTCCAGGGCTGCTGGGCGTCGCGGGACTGCGCAGCCAGGCGCACGTTGTCCCACACGCTGAAGGGCAAAAAGATGTTCGTCTTCTGGTAGCTGCGCCCCAGGCCCTGACGCGAAATGGCTTCGGGTGCCCAGCCGGTGATGTCCTGGCCGCCCAATGTGACCGAGCCTGACGTGGGCTGCAAATCGCCCGACAGCAGGTTGGTCAACGTCGACTTGCCCGCGCCGTTGGGGCCAATCACGGCATGGATGCGGTTGTGCCACAGGTCGATGGACACATCATTCACGGCCGCCAAACCGCCAAAACGTTTGGTCAGCTGGCGGGCGGACAGGCGCACATCAGTCATGGGCCTTGCCTCCGGCCTTCACCTGCGCGATCAACCCCAGCACGCCGCGCGATGCAAACACGATCACCAGCACGATGAAGAGGCCCATCCAGAGTTGCCAGTGTTTGCCCAGATTCACACTGCCCACCTGCGGCAGGTCCTTGAACACGTGCAGCACATATTCAAACGTGAAGGCGCCGACGATGGCTCCGGCAAAGTTGCCCATGCCACCCAGAATTACCATCATGATGGCGTGTGCGCTCATGTGAAAACCCATCAACTCGGGGTTGATGTAACCACTCTGCACGCCCCACAGATACCCGGCCAGTCCGGCCAAAGCCCCTGCCAGCGTGAAGGCGCTGAGCTTGTAGCCGAAGGTGCCAAAACCCATGGCGCGCATGCGGTGCTCGTTCACGCGAATGCCCGCCAGCGCCCGGCCAAACGGGCTCCACAGCAGGCGACGCAGAAATACGTAGACGATCAGCATGGCCGCCAGCGTGGCGTAGTACATCGACACCTTGTTGTCCAGATCGAACAGCGTGATGCCCATCACCGATGCCGTGGGTTTGAAGTTGATGTACAGCCCGTCAGACCCGCCCAGCACCTTGTTGTCAAAAAACAGGAAAAACACCATCTGCGCAAACGCCATGGTGACCATGATGAAGTAGATACCGTGGGTACGCACCACAAAAAAACCGATGATCAACGCGGCCAGACCGGATGCCAGCACGGCCGCAGGCAGCGTCCACCACAGGCTGACCGCCTCGCCTTGCGGCGTCAAAAACGCCAGCGCGTATCCCGCCAGGCCAAAGTAGGCCGCGTGGCCGAGCGACACCAGCCCGGTCACGCCCTGCAGCAGGTCCAGACTCATCGCAAAGATCGCCAGGATCATCATGCGGGTGACCATCTGGGTGTAGAAATCGGTGCCGACGAAAGGAAAGGCGGCGAGGGCGATCAAACCCAGGCACAACACGATCTTGACGCTGCCAGGCAGTACTTCGAGATTCGCCTTTGCCGCGCTCATTGCTTGAACAAACCTTCAGGTTTCCACAGCAACACCGCGGCCATCAGCATGTAAACCAGCATGCCGGCCATGGACGGCAAGAGCACCTTGCCGAAGGTATCGACCAGACCGACCAGCAGCGCCGAAATCAACGCACCCCGAACCGAGCCGATGCCGCCAATCACCACCACCACAAAACACATGATCAGCACCTGCGAGCCCATGTTGGGGTACACACTGGAGACGGGCGCGGCCACGATGCCGGCCACCGCCGCCAGACCCACACCCAAAGCAAACACCACGGCGTGGATGCGCTTGATGTTGATGCCCAAGGCCTCGGCCATGTCGCGGTTGAAGGCCCCGGCGCGGATTTTCATGCCGAGCCGCGTTCTGGAGATCAGCAGATACAGGCCTACCGCCAGCGCAATGCACACGCCGGACATGAACAGGCGGTAAACCGGGTAGGAGAGGTTGTCGGTGAGCGGAATGGATACGCTCAGCAGCTCGGGGATGGGCACGCCGTGCACATCGTCGCCCCACAACATGGAGCGCAGCTCTTCAAAGATGTAGATCAGGCCAAAGGTCAGCAACACCTGATCCAGATGGTCGCGCTGGTAAAAATGGCGGAACAGCAGCCATTCCAGTGCCAGGCCAAACAGCACAGCCAGCACTACGCCGCCCAGCAGGGCCAGCGTCAGGCTGCCGAAGTAGCCGCTCAGCCAGTACGCCAGATAGGCGCCCAGCATGTAGAAGCTGCCGTGCGCCAGATTCACCACCCCCATGATGCCGAAGATCAGCGTCAGGCCGGCAGCCAGCATGAACAGCAGCAGCCCGTACTGCACGCTGTTGAGCAGCTGGATCAGGAAGGTGGGGAAATCCACTGCAGGCCAGCGCTTACGACGGCCTGCGCATCAGCAGCAGCAACGCACCCATGCCCGCAAACAGGCTGCCTGACACACGATTGAAGGTGCGGGTGCGGCCCGACTGGCGCAGCCACGGTGCCAGCCGCGCGGTGAACACGCAGCACAGGCTCAGCACCGAGAATTCGATGGCGACAAACGTAGCTGCGAGGATGGCAAACTGCGGCACAAACGTGGCCTGCGGATCGATGAACTGCGGGAAAAACGCCGAGAAGAAGAGCAGGGCCTTGGGGTTGCTGGCGCCCACCATCCAGCCTTGCAGGTACAGCGAGCGCGCCGACCGGGTGGGGGCGAGCGGGTTCTCGGCGGCCAGCACCGCACGGTCGGCATTGATGAAGGTGGTGATGCCCAGGTAAATCAGGTAGGCCGCGCCCACGACCTTCAACACCGTGAACGCCGTGTCGGAGGCTGCCAGCACGGCGCCCAGCCCCATGCTGGACAAAATCATCACGCCCAACACCGCCGTCACGCTGCCCGCCGTGGACATCAGCGCCTTGGCGGTGCCGTAGGTCGCCGCATTGGTCATGCTCATCAGCATGGTGGGCCCCGGCGTGACGATCAGCAGCGCCACCGCCGCGAGGTAGAGGAAGTAGGTGGTGAGGGTCATCCCATTTTGCAGCCGGCGCCGCTGTCAGCCAGCGCTTTGGCAGCAACGCCCAGCACCTTGTTTTCCTTGTTTTCAACGACGCGCAAGTAGATGTCCTGCACCGGGTTGTGCGATTTGCTCATGGTCCACTTGCCGCGCGGGCTATCGATGGTGGCGGACTCCATGGCCTTGTACAAAGCTGGTTTGTTGTTCAAGTCACCCTTGACGGCGTTGGCGCCCTGGACCAGCAGCAAACCGGTGTCGTAGCCCTGCACCGCATACACATCGGGCTGCAGGCGGAAGGTCTTGGCGTAGTTCAGGCGGAACTGCTTGTTGCGCGGTGTCTCGATGGAATCGCCGTAATGCATGGTCGTGATGATGCCGTCGGCTGCCGGGCCTGCGGCGTCCAGCACCCCTTCGGTCAAAAAGCCGGAACCATACAGCGGAATCTTGCCTTTGAGGCCGGCTGCCGCGTAGTCCTTGATGAATTTGGCTGCGCCACCACCGGCGAAGAAGCAGGCCACGGCATCGGGCTTGAGCGCGGCGATTTCGGTCAACAGGGCCTGGAACTCGACGTTGGGGAAGGGCAGGCCCAGTTCCTTGATGATGGTGCCACCACCTGCCGTGAAGCCTTCCTTGAAGCCCTCGAAAGCCTCGTCACCCGCCGCGTATTTCCAGGTGATCCACACCGCAGTCTTGTGCCCTTTGGCCAGCATGGCTGCGCCCAGCGCACGCGTGGGCTGCGAGTTGGAAAACGAGGTGCGAAACACGTTGGGTGCGCATTGGGCCCGGGTGGCGATGTGCACACCGGCGTTGGGAATCAGGCTCAGCACGCCGCTGTCACGCGCCACTTTGTGAATGCCCATCTGCACACCGGAGTGCACGGTGCCTACCAGCACATCCACCTTGTCGCGCTGCACCAGCTTGTTGGCGTTTTCGATGCCTTTGGAGGGTTCGGACTCGTCATCAACCTTGAAATACTCGATCTCGCGGCCACCCAGCTTGCCACCCTGTTCGTCAATGGCCAGGCGGAAACCGTTCTCGATGGCCACGCCGAGCTGCGCAAAGGTGCCGGTGTAGGGCAGCATCAGGCCAACACGCAGTTTGCCGGTCTGGGCGCGTGAGAGGCTGGGGATCAGGATGCCGGTGGACGCGGCTCCGATCAGGGCGGCGCTGCGTGACAGAACCAGACGGCGTGAAGTCATGAGAATCTCCT
>JBJOPS010000068.1:0-46787 GCA_046050465.1 Pseudomonadota bacterium
CTTGCGCGTGCGCCGATTGCTCAGATCAAGGCCAAGGTCTTTTTGTTTCATACCGTCAATGATCGCAAGTTACGTGCCTCAGTCACGTATTTGGCGGAATAGTTTTGAACATCATCCCTAACAAATTGGATTGACCGTCAGGATACCAACGACGTTGATGTTATTCCCCTAATTAATGCCGTGACACCAACGACAAAAACCGAGGGTGTTAGACGTACAAAGTCTTCAAATGGAGCAATCGGGCACATGCTTTCCGATAGCAATGATTTGCAAAGCGCGGTGCAAACAGGTTTGTTTTCATCGCCGCACAGCATTGGACATAAAGGTGGTTTCTTCGTGACAGGTGAGAATTTATGGCAATCAGCCGTAATTTACGCTGTGCGACGTTTGATTAAACAAACTTGGCTGAATGACCGTGACCAATTTTTGCAGCCAACTGCACCGTTAGGTAATGAATTTAAAGCGGATTGCCTAGTTTGGATGCTTTTTAACGGCGGCAATCTGACTGCCAGCGCCGACAATCTCGAATGGAACGGCAAAAGCTGGTCTATCGTCAACCACTTTATCCCGTTCACCGAGGAAGAAGTCGGCGCAAACGGGCGGTTTGAGTCAGATTTTATGTTGAAGTATTTGGCGGATAAAAAGCTATCCACAGAGGCAAAAGCCGTTTTAGCCGCTGGCAAAACCCTGTGGCAAGCCTACTTCAAAGACATCGACAAAGACGGCCGCACTGTGCGCGACGAGCTCAAATTGAACCGCCCAGACGTTGGCTGGTACCAAATCCGCAACGCCCTGAAGGCTCGCAACGCCAGTGGCGACACCGCGCCGGTCAACTTCGGCCCGCTCGAGCTGGCTTACCAAAGATTGACCGAAAAGTTACAACCGCAGGTTTTCAGTCTGGGCTTCTTGCGCTGATCCGGCGCAAGGGTGTAGTGCGGGCAGTTACTGCCCATCACGCCGCCGAGTAGTCACGCCATAGCGCCGCCCCGGTTCCACAGCGCAAACCATACCGGCTGCCAATTGACTGGCTTACACTTCGCTCCATGGACGGTTCTTCAACGCCAAGGCTTGAGTTCTGCAATAACCAGAGGTTGAATGTATGGACGATGAAAATGAATTGACTGTGGCTGATGCGGAAGCGCTGGTTGTCAAGAAACGCCGCAAGGGTATTTACATCCTGCCAAACCTGTTTACGCTGGCGGCGCTATTCGGTGGTTTCTATGCCATCGTCATGGCGATCAACGGCCGCTTTGATCTGGCCGCTGTTGGCGTGTTTTGCGCCATGGTGCTCGACAGTCTGGATGGCCGTGTTGCGCGCATGACCAATACCCAGAGTGCGTTTGGCGAGCAGATGGATTCGCTGTCTGACATGGTGTCTTTTGGCGCTGCACCGGCATTAATTTCCTATGTGTGGTCGTTGAAAGGGCTGGGGCGCTGGGGGTGGATTGCAGCGTTTGTGTATTGCGCCTGCGCGGCCCTCAGGCTGGCGCGTTTCAACGTGAACACAGGGGTGGTGGACAAACGGTATTTTCAGGGCCTGCCCTCACCGGCTGCCGCCGCTTTGATCGCCGGTTTTATCTGGCTGATCACAGAGTCGGGCGTAAAAGGAACCGATGCCCTGTTTGGAGTCCCCATTCCATGGATCACGTTTGGGCTGGCCTTGTATGCCGGTCTGACGATGGTGACGAATGTGCCTTTTTACAGCTTCAAGGACATCGGCATGAAGCGCAGTGTGCCGTTTGCGGTGATCGTGCTGATTGCGCTGATCATCGCGGCGATCAATATCGATCCGCCGACCGTGATGTTTCTGGTTTTCGTTGTGTATGGCTTTAGCGGATATGTTGTGTACGGGTGGCGCAAAACCAAGGGTGTTCAGACCAGCGTGATCAGCACGTCAACTGAAGAGCCCGATGAGCGCGGCCTCCACAAATAACTGACGCTTCATATTTGCTTCACCAAACGCCCGCCGTGAACCTGTGTTACATTTCTCCCATGAAATTGATCTCGCTAGCACTACTGTTGCGTCCTGACGGGCGGAACAAGTAGCGCACGCAAACTTTTTCCACAAGGCCCGTCAGCAAACGCGACGGGCCTTTTTTCATGGGCGTTTTCTTTTTGAGTTTTGGTGTTTCTGGATAAACAGGAGAATTGAGATGGCTGACAAGTTAATCATTTTTGATACCACGTTGCGCGACGGCGAGCAGTCGCCCGGTGCCTCCATGACGCGGGACGAAAAGCTGCGCATTGCCCGTCAGCTGGAACGCCTGAAAGTGGATGTGATCGAAGCCGGTTTTGCGGCCAGCTCCAATGGTGATTTTGAGTGCGTACAAGCCATCGCTGAGGCTATTAAGGATTCGACAATCTGCTCACTCGCACGTGCCAATGACCGTGACATTTCCCGCGCTGCAGAAGCATTGAAACCAGCCAAATCAGGTCGCCTTCACCTCTTTTTGGCGACCAGTCCCCTGCACATGGAAAAGAAGTTGCGCATGACGCCCGATCAGGTGTTTGAGCAGGCGAAATTGTCAACCCGGTTTGCCAGGAATTTGATGGCTGATATCGAGTTCAGCCCGGAAGATGGTTATCGCTCGGACCCGGACTTTTTGTGTCGTGTGCTGGAGGCCGTGATCGCGGAAGGTGCCACCACCATCAACGTGCCGGACACGGTAGGTTATGCCATTCCCGAACTTTACGGCAACTTCATCAAGAACCTTCGCGAGCGCATTCCGAATAGCGACAAGGCAGTGTGGTCCGTGCATTGCCACAACGATCTGGGTATGGCTGTGGCCAACTCATTGGCCGGTGTGAAAATCGGTGGTGCGCGGCAGGTGGAGTGCACCATCAATGGGCTGGGCGAGCGTGCCGGTAACTGCTCGCTGGAAGAAATCGTCATGGCGGTGAAAACGCGCAAAGACTATTTTGGCCTTGAGATGGGCATTGATACCAAACACATCCTCGCGGCCAGCCGTATGGTCAGCCAGACGACCGGTTTTGTGGTGCAGCCCAACAAAGCCGTTGTGGGCGCCAATGCGTTTGCGCACGCCTCGGGTATCCATCAGGATGGTGTGCTCAAAGCCCGCGACACCTACGAAATCATGCGGGCTGAGGATGTGGGCTGGAGCGCCAACAAGATTGTTCTGGGCAAGCTCAGTGGTCGCAATGCGTTCAAACAGCGTTTGCAGGAACTCGGCGTGTCGATGGAAAGCGAAGCTGACATCAACACCGCCTTTGCCCGTTTCAAGGAGCTGGCTGATCGCAAAAGCGAGATCTTTGATGAGGACATCCTCGCGCTTGTGAGTGACGAGAGCGTCACCCATGAGAAAGAACAATATGGTTTTGTCTCCTTGTCGCAACACAGTGAAACTGGTGAGCGTCCGCAGGCCAGGGTCGTGTTCACGGTTGACGGCAAGGAAGTCAAAGGCGAATCGGACGGCAACGGCCCGGTTGACGCATCCCTTAAAGCCATCGAAACGCACGTCAAAAGCGGTGCTGAGATGGTGCTCTATTCTGTGAACGCCATAAGCGGTTCCACAGAGAGCCAGGGGGAGGTGACGGTGCGGTTGCAAAACAGCGGTCGGGTTGTGAACGGTGTTGGTGCGGACCCCGATATTGTGGTGGCTTCGGCCAAGGCATATCTGAGCGCTCTCAATAAGTTGTATAGCAAAGCCGACCGGGTAGCTGCTCAAGGATAAGAGGCATCTTCAAACACCTCCTTTTTCTTTAAATATACGGCGCAAGTGGTTGATCTCATGGGGATTTTTTGTATAAACTCAGGTTCGAAGGAACTATCGGAATTCTCACCCATGCCAAATCGATACTGCTCAAAAGTGGGGAGCTTGTGGAGCCGAATTGCCCAAGTCATCTTCATCATAAGCCTTGCTTTAGGTCTGCATATGTCGAGTGCACATGCCGTTTTGACCAAGCGCACTGCCGCACCTTCGAAGAAGCTGGTTACGGTAAAGCGTAAGGTTGCCAAAGTCCCTGTTTTTTCTAAACGGAAAAACGCGACTTACAAAACAATGGTTTCGCCCAGACTATCGTTTGGGCAGCTTGCAGGCTTGCACATGGGCAGTGATGCGCTCGATCTGAAATCAAGTGTGGCGCTGGTTGTTGATCAGGAAACCCAGGAAATACTGTTTAGCAAGAATGATCAAGCTATCCTGCCGATTGCGTCTCTAACCAAGTTGATGACGGGTCTGGTAGTCCGTGATGCGAAGCTTCCTATGGACGAAATACTCACTATTTCCCAAGATGATGTAGATACCGAAAAAGGGAGTCGTTCCAGGTTGCGAGTGGGGACCAGGCTAAGCCGCAGTGAGCTAATGCATTTGGCCTTGATGTCCAGTGAAAATCGGGCTGCCCACGCTTTAGGTCGCAGCTACCCTGGTGGATTGAGTGCCTTTGTTTTGGCCATGAATGTGAAGGCACGTATGCTGGGCATGGTCGATACACGATATGTCGAGCCCACGGGCTTGTCTAGTCACAATCAATCAAGTGCCCGTGATCTGGCGACATTGGCCAATGCTGCGCATGGTGATCCGATTTTGCGTGAGCTATCGACCTCAACCGGCCGTGAAATTGCGATTGGCAAACGTACACTTCAATTCAACAATACGAACCGATTAGTAAAAAATCCGACATGGGATATTGGTTTGCAGAAAACCGGGTATATATCGGAAGCGGGACAGTGCTTGGTTATGCAGGCGAAGGTTGCTGGTCGCAAGTTAATCATGGTTTTTCTGGACTCCGCTGGCAAACTCAGTCGTTTGGGGGATGCAGAACGGGTTCGGCACTGGGTGGAAACGACGTCCTCGTCATCGGCTCCGCGTCTTGTGCCAGCTGCTATGGTCACCAACGGAAAAGCCCTCTCTCGGTCTTGAGTAGTGAAAAGCGATTATCTTGATGGTCACAGGTCATTAGTCCGATCAGTACTGTATGGATGTCTTGCTGCCGAGTGTTGTTGAGATTTCGTTTGCAGTAACTTGCAGTTTGGCCAGCCATCCCTCATCTAGGCGACTTGCTGGCGCAGAGATGGACAAGCCGGCAACAAGCTTGTCCTGGTCGTCGTGGATTCCACATGCCATGCAACGCACGCCCAACTCGAGTTCTTCATTGTCATGTGCAGTGCCATATTGCCTGACTTTGGCTAACTCCTTTTCGAGTGCTGCCAGCTGGGTTATGCTGTTCCTGGTCTGCCCATTCAAACCTGTTCGCGTGGCATAAGCCCGTGTTCGCTGTGGCTCATCTGCAGCAAGAAAGAGTTTCCCAACGGATGTCAGATGCAAGGGTGCGCGGCCACCGATGGCACGAACTACCTGCATCCCTGACCGCTCACTATAGGCACGCTCTACGTAAATGATTTCGTCTCCCTGACGTACACTCAAATTAACTGGTTGCTGTATCAATTTATGAAGTTCCCGCATGGGTCCAAGGGCTGCATCACGGACATTGAGTCGTCCTTTGACCAGATTGCCAAGCTCAAGCAAGCGCATCCCGAGTCGGTAGCTACCAGGTTGCGGACGATCTACAAACCGTCCGGTTGCCAGGTCATTGAGTATTCGGTGTGTAGTGGACGGGTGCAGGCCAGCCTTCTCACTGATTTCTTTAAGTGAGATGGCCTCCTCACGTGAAGCCAGAATGTTTATCAAAATAAACATCCTTTCGATGACCTGTACGGTAGGCGTCACAGGAATGCTGGGGTCAAGGTTTTTCATGGGGCCTTATATTGCAAGTCCAATTTTATCTTGTGAAATTAACATCATTTGCAAGCCTCAGTGAACCTTGAACACAAAAATTCTGACAGGCTCCACCAAACAATACCAACCAGGCGTGCCGTGCAGGAAGGCTTGAGAAGCGCAAGCACTAGCCAGTATATTTCGGCATATGGAAACGCTACAACCCCCTGTTGACCGACCCCTTGACATCAACGCGCTGAAACTTGGTGCAACGGCCCTGGCGTCTGCGCTGGCGGCCTGCAGCGTGGTGCCCGTTCGCCCGCAGCGTCCGTACATTGAAGCCAAAACGGATGAAGACGCCGCGCGTTTTCTGCTGCAGGCGCAGTTTTCGGCGTCTGATACCGAAATCGCCCGTGTGCGCTCGGTGGGCTGTGCCCGGTGGCTGACCGAGCAATTCGCGGTACCTTCCAGCGAGACCGGCTGGGACTGGCTGAACCGCCGCGGTTACGACGCCATTCACAACGACACGCGTTATTACGACAACTCATACCCCGGCGACCACATGATCTGGCATCAGTTGATGACCTCCCCAGACGCCGTGCGCAAACGATGTGCACTGGCGCTGTCCGAATTCTTTGTGGTGTCGCTGACGGGATTGGATTTTGGCTGGCGCAGCCACGGGCTCGCGCATTATTGGGACCAGCTATCGGCCAACGCGTTCGGAAATTTCCGAACGCTGCTGGAGGATGTATCGCTTAACCCGGCCATGGGTTTTTATCTGAACACCCGGGGCAATCAAAAGGAAAACCCGGCTACCGGCCGTGTGCCGGACGAAAACTATGCCCGTGAGGTGTTGCAGCTGTTCACCATCGGTTTGTACCAGCTCAACCCTGATGGCACCGAAAAGCGGGATGCCTCGGGCCAGCGGCTGGAATCCTACACACAAAGTGACGTTACCAACCTGGCCCGGGTTTTTACCGGGTATGACTTTGACCAGAGCCGCAACGTTGTCACTGTTGAGCCGGTGCAACAGCGCAAGGTTGGCAGCACGGCGTTCACACGCATGCGCATGGCGCTTGCGCCAGCGCGCCATTCCAGCCTGGAGGCGGCTTTTCTCGGCACGCGAATTGCGGCCAATACGCCCGGAGACAAGGCTCTGAAAACTGCACTGGATGCGCTGTTTGCTCACCCCAATGTAGGCCCGTTCTTTGGCAAGCAGATGATCCAGCGGCTGGTTACCAGCAACCCCAGTCCGGCGTATGTGGCGCGGGTTGCCGCCGCTTTCAACGACGACGGCAACGGCGTGCGCGGAAATCTGCAGGCGGTCTGGGAGGCCATCTTGCTGGATGACGAAGCCCGTTCGCGTAACGGTCTGGCCGATCCCAAGTTTGGCCGACTGCGCGAACCCATGCTGCGTTTCATCCAGTGGGGTCGTACCTTTGGCATCCAGTCAACTGAAGGCAGCTGGAAGCTGGGCGACCTCACCAACCCGGCCACCCAGCTCGGCCAGAGCCCTTTGCGGTCACCCTCGGTATTCAATTTTTTCCGGCCTGGCTATGTGCCTCCTGCAACGATGATGGCCACCAGCGGATCGCTGGCGCCCGAGTTTCAGATCGTCACTGAAAGCAGTGTGAGCGGCTATCTGAACTACATGCAAAACGTCATTCGCAACGGCATCTTTGTGAATACGCCCAATCTGCCCAACAACGTCAGAAATGCCAAGGGTGTGCTGGATATCTCGGCTACCTATAAAGACGAGTTGGCCATTGTCACGAATGCGTCGGCCCTGGTGAAGCGGTTGAACCTTTTGCTGTGTGCTGGCCAGCTGTCGGCTGCCACGCAGGCGCTGATGATCAATGGCCTGAACGCCACGCCCGTGTCTGCCAGCAGCAGCGAGACAGTCAAGCTCAACCGGGTTGCCTCCGCCATCTTTATGGTGATGGCCGCGCCCGAGTATCTGGTCCAGAAATAAGAGGTCAGCATGTATTTATTGAAACCTGATTTGCACAGCCGCCGCGCGTTCCTGCGGCGCACGGGCCAGTTGGCCATGACCGGCACCGCCTTGCCCATGGCATTGAATCTGGCCGCATTGGGTGAAGCGGCGGCGTTCGACGCATCCGACTACAAGGCGCTGGTGTGTGTATTTCTCTATGGTGGCAGTGACTATGCCAACACGGTTGTCACATTTGATGATGACAGCTACAACCGCTACAGCACGGTGCGGGGCGGCGGCGTTGATCAGGCTGCGGGTGGTATTGCTTTAGCCAAAGCTGATCTGGCCGCCACCCTGCTCAAACCCTCGGTGGCATTGGGTGGTGGGCGTCAATATGCGTTGCACCCTGCCATGACCGGCATGACGCAGCTCTTCAACTCGGGGAAGGCGGCCGTGCAGTTCAATGTGGGGCCGCTGGTGGCGCCATTGACGCGAGCCCAGTACAACGGTGCGGATCGTAAGACGTACCCACTACCACCCAAGCTGTTTTCGCACAACGACCAGCAATCCATCTGGCAATCGTCTTCGCCGGAAGGCTCCACGGCGGGGTGGGGCGGGCACCTGGGTGATCTGGCCATGTCGGGAAATGCCAACTCGCTGTTCACGTGTATTTCGGTTACCGGCAACGCGGTGTTTTTGTCGGGTGATTCGGCGCTTCAATACCAGGTCAGCTCCGGCGGCGCGGTGAAAATTCGCGCTGTGGCAGACCCCGGTGTGTATGGTTCGCGCGAGGTTCGCGGTGTCGTGGATACGCTCATCCGGCAGTCGCGAGGGCACATGCTGGAAAACGAATACACGCGAGTCACCACGCGGGCCATTGCCGCAGAAACCCATATCTCTGCGGCTATTGCACCCTCTGCAGCAGCGCCCGGCGGGAGGCCGTTGAACACCGCATTCCCTGCTGAGAATCAGCTTGCAGATCAGCTCAAGATGGTCGCCCGGTTGATCGCTGGGCGATCCAGCCTCGGGGCAAAACGGCAGGTGTTTTTTGTGTCGCTGGGCGGGTTCGACCTGCATGACAACCTGATCACCCAGCAGGCTGCCTTGCTGGGCAAGGTGAGCGAAGCGATGACCGCGTTTTATCAGTCCACGGTTGAGCTGGGTGTCAGCGACAAGGTCACCGCTTTCACGGCTTCTGACTTTGGCCGCACGCTCACTTCCAATGGCGATGGTTCTGATCATGGCTGGGGCAGTCACAGCTTCATGGTGGGTGGTGCCGTGAAGGGTCGGGCGTTTTATGGATCGGCGCCGCCGGTCAGCATCGGCAACACGGGCGCACCTGAAGACCAGTGGCATGTCGGTCAGGGCCGTTTGTTGCCCAGCACCTCGGTAGACCAATACGCGGCCACGCTGGCGAAATGGTTCGGCGTGGGGGATGCGGAACTCGCCCGCATCCTGCCCAACCTGTCACGCTTTGGCGTGAACGCTTCGCGGCCGGATTACCCCACGGACCTCGGATTTATGGTTTGAGTTAAACTGAAAAGCGTCACCGGGGGTGTTTGCCGAAAGGCAGACTGAGAAATACCCCTCTCACCTGATCTGGGTAATACCAGCGTAGGGAGCGTGATGAAAAAGGGTCTGCTGCACGTCGTGGTGAGTCTTTTCATTCGTTCCCCATTTGGTTCAATGAAAGGATTTACATGATGATGAAGCGGACCTTTTCTTTTTTGGCAGCGGCTGCCCTGGCCCTGCCTCTCTTTTCATTCTCTGCACCGGCCACGGCGCAGGAGCTGCGCGTAATTACCCACAGCTCGTTTTCTCTGCCCAAGCCCATGCTGACCCAGTTCGAGGCGCAAGCGGGCGTCAAGCTGAGCATCATCAAGGCGGGTGACGCAGGCGAAATGCTGAACAAGCTCATCCTGACCAAAGCGCAACCGATCGCCGATGTCGTATTTGGTCTGGACAACGCGCTCATTACCAAGGCACAGGCTGCCGGTGTGATTGAACCGCATGCCGGTGCCGCCCAACAGCGCGCGGTTGCAGGTGCCACGCTGGCAACCGGCGTGGTATCGGTGGACTACGGTTTTGTCACCCTGAACTACGACCGCGCTGCGTTTGCCAAGTCGGGCCTGGCATTGCCCAGGACGCTGGATGAGCTCACGCTGCCGCGGTATCGCGATCTGCTGGTCGTGCAAAACCCGGCTACTTCCAGCCCCGGCCAGGCTTTCCTGCTGGCCACAGTTGCGGGCATGGGTGAAGCGGCAGCGTTTGACTGGTGGGCGCGCATGCGCACCAACGGGGTGAAGGTCGTCAAGGGCTGGACCGAAGCGTATTACACCGAATTCAGCCGCAACGGCGGCACCCGCCCGCTGGTGGTGAGCTACGCCACCAGCCCCGCGGCCGAGGTGTTTTACAGCAAGGAAAAAATCACTGAGCCGCCCACGGGCAACCTGTTCCTCAAGGGTGGTGTGTTCCGGCAGGTGGAAGGCGTGGCACTGGTCAAGGGTGGTGGGCAGCGTGAAGCGGCCGCCAAGTTCATCGAGTTCATGCGCTCGCCAGCCGTACAGGAAGCGCTTCAAACGACGATGTGGATGTTTCCTGCCGAGCCAGGCGTGACGCGCCCTGAGGTGATGCGTCACGCGTCGGAACCCGCCAGCTTCGACAACCCGAGCCCCGAAGCTATTGCTGAAAAGGGCGCTGACTGGGTGAGCCGCTGGATGCGTGTGGTGTTGAAGTAAGCCTCTGACCGATGAACGTCGCTGGTTCGAACCCGTTTGCGCGTGGGGTTGCCGTGGTGCTGTTGCCCGCGGTGTTCCTGACCGTGATGCTGTTCGCGCCGGTGATTCGCTTGCTGGCCGAGGGCGGCGTTGGTGCACTGCAGGGAACGGTAGTTTCGCTTTGGCAGGACGACTATCTGCGCTGGCGCGTGGTGTGGTCGTTTGTGCAGGCTGCGCTGACCTGCGTGGCTGCGCTGGCGCTGGGCTTGCCGGTTGCCTGGGTTTTGGCCCGGCTTGATTTTCCGGGGCGCACCCTGGTGCTGCGGCTGTTGATGCTGCCGTTTGTCGTTCCCACACTGGTGGCCGCGCTGGGCGTGTTGGCTTTGTGGGGGCCACGGGGGCTAATCACTGGCTGGCTGGGCTTTCATCTCCAGGATACGCCATGGCTGCTGTTGTATGGCAATCTTTTTTTCAACCTGTGTGTGGTGGTGCGTGCAGGGGTGGATGCGCTGGGACAAGTCAGTGCATCACATGTGGCTGTGGCACGAACGCTGGGCGCGACGCCATGGCGGGCGTTTTGGCGGGTGGAGTGGCCAGCCATTGCGCCCTGGTTGGCATCCGCCTTGTGTCTGGTCTTTTTATATTGCTTTGCCGGGTTTGGCCTGGCCCTGATTTTGGGTGGACAACGGTTTGCCACAGTGGAGGTGGAAATTTACACACTGGTCGCCCACGAGCTGAAACTGGCCGAAGCCGGTGCGCTTGCCGTGTGCATGATGGTGCTCACCGGCGGCGTGGCACTGGCCTACGCGTGGATCGAAAAGCGCCTCGCAACGCCTGCCCGTGCAGATGCCATCGCTTTGCGACCTGCTGCAGGGGTTTTTCAGTGGACGTTGATTGCCCTGGCGCTCACGGTCATGCTGGTGTTTTGCGCTGCACCGCTGCTTGCGGTGTTGCTGCGCGTGGTGCTGGCAGGCGGCGAAGCATGGGCCGTGCTCATCGACGAAGAGACGGTGCGCGCCTTGTGGAACACCCTGCGCTTCTCGGCCAGTGCATTGGTTCTGGCGACAGCACTGGGGCTGACACATGCGCTGGCTGCCCGCCGTTCGGTGTGGCTTCGCGCCAGTGCATTTTTGCCATTCGTGGTGTCGCCCGTTACCGTAGCCTTTGGTCTGTTGCTGCTGTACCCGCAATGGACGGCCAGCATGGCGCTGCTGATAGCCGCATATGCCTTGCTGGCGTATCCCTTTGTAGCCAAATCGCTGGGCTCCGCGCTGGACAGTCTGCCAGTTCATCTGGATCAAGTTGCCCGCACGCTGGGCGCCACGCCCTGGCGAGCGTTCTGGCGCGTCACCTTGCCGATGATGATGCCCGCGCTGCGCAGGGGCATGGCTTTTGCAGCAGCCACGGCTCTGGGTGAGTTTGCGGTATCCCTGTTTCTTTCACGCCCCGAGTGGGTGACACTGACAACACTGATCTACCAGCACCTGGGGCGACCGGGCGCCACCAATCTGGACGCTGCGTTGGTACTGGCCTGTCTGCTGATGGTCCTGGCGCTGGCCGCCTTTCTGGTTATCGAAAGTCCTCTGCCCAAAGCTGGACGGCGCACCGCAACCCATCTGCGCCATGCTTGAACTCAAATCCATCAACAAGACGTTTCACGACCCCGCCGGAGGTGACTGGTTGCTGGCCGGTGATTTGAGCCTGACGGTTCAAGCCGGTGAAACGGTCGCTATTCTGGGGCCTTCCGGCGCGGGCAAAAGCACGCTGCTCAAGATGGTGGCCGGGCTGGAGCCTGTTGATGCGGGCGGCGTGTGGTTTGCCGGCGACGACATCACCACCCACGCACCTGAACGCCGGGGCTTTGCGCTGATGTTTCAGGACTTTGCCCTGTTCCCACATCTGGACGTGGTGGACAACGTTGCCTTTGGTCTGGTGGAACAACGGATTAAGCGGGGTGAGGCACGTCTGCGTGCGCTGGACATGCTCGATCTGTTTGGGCTGACGGCCCACGCCCGACAAAAGGTGTGGAAGCTGTCCGGAGGCGAGCAGCAGCGGGTGGCGCTGGCCCGGGCACTCATCACACAACCTCGACTGTTACTCCTTGACGAGCCTTTTTCTGCGCTGGATGCCGGGCTGCGAAGCGGCCTGCGTGACGAATTTTCCCGGCGTGTCAAGGCCGCCGGCATTCCCGCGTTACTGGTTACACATGATGAAGCCGAGGCACGTGCCATGGCTCAGCGTGGTTACCGGCTGGTTGACGGACGGCTGGCTGTATTATGGTGATGGGACAAATAGCCAGCGGTTGGTTGGACGACATGTTTATAGATTCAGGAAACCTCATGCCACTCGTCAATATTCGACTGACCAGGCGCGACAAGCCTACTACCCGAGAGCAAAAGGCGGCCTTGATTTCGGGAGTCACACAACTCATGCAAACCGCTTTGGGCAAGAGGCCCGAGAGTGTGGTGGTGATTATTGATGAGATTGATCCGGACAATTGGGGCGAGTGCGGCGAACCTGTCACCGTGCTTCGGCAGCGGGGCCGACAAGGCGGGAAGATTTCAGATGATTGATCTGGTTGAGCACCCTTAACAGCATATCGGGCGCATCGGCTGCGATCACCACCCGTTGCGGCATTGACCTCAGCCACGTGATCTGGCGTTTGGCCAGCTGGCGCGTGGCGAAGATGCCTTTGTCGCGCCAGGTTGGCACACCGGGCTTGTTGTTGGCCAGGTCACTCGCGTCCAGCGCTTCCCACGCCTGGCGGTAGCCCACGCAGCGCATCGACGGCAGGTCGGGGTTGAGGTCGCCGCGTGCACGCAGCGCTTTTACTTCGTCCAGAAAACCAGCCGCCAGCATGGCGTCAAAGCGCTGTTCGATGCGCGTGTGCAGCCAGGCGCGGTCTTGCGGCTCCAGCGAGAGCAGCGGCATGGAAATGGCCCGAAAAACAGGTTCATTTGAAGGGTCTTTTAGGCCTTCATCCCTAGTCATATATGGATTGGTAGCTATTAAATTTGTAGCATTCTTGCCGGTGTGAAAGGAAGTCATGGGTTGCCCAGACACCCGGTACACCTCCAGCGCCCGCTGAATGCGCTGGCTGTCATTAGGTTGCAGCCGGGCTGCGGTGACAGGGTCCACACGCGCCAGCTCGGCATGCATCGCAGGCCAGCCTTTTTCCCGCGCTTGCAGCTCCAGCTCGGCGCGAATGGCCGGATCGGTGCGCGGCATATCGTCGATGCCGTCCATCAGCGCCTTGATGTACAACATGGTGCCGCCTACCAGCAGCGCGAGTTTGCCGCGCGAGTTGATGTTGCCAATCAGGCGCTGCGCGTCCTGCACAAATTCGGCGGCGCTGTAGGCCTGCAGCGGGTCGCGGATGTTGATCAGGTGATGCGGTACCGTCGCCAGTTCGGCCGCCGTGGGTTTGGCCGTGCCAATGTCCATGCCGCGGTACACCAGCGCTGAATCCACGCTGATAATTTCCACCGCATGCTGCTGCGCAATGGCCATGGCCGCCGCCGTTTTGCCCGAAGCTGTGGGGCCGACGAGCGCGATAGCCGCGAGAGCCTTAAGTCCCACGCGCGGGGTCTCCATACTTTTGCACCAGCGTCCAGGCGGACAGTGCAATCATCGCGCTCCAGAACCACAGGCCGTTGGTCAGCGGAAACACGCTGTCGTCCATGTGCCTGCCCAGCCAGCCACCCATCAAGAAAGCCACCAGCATCATCACAAAGCCGTTCAGCGCCGACGCCGCACCGGCCGCCTGCGGGAACGGCCCTACGGCGCCGCTCTGGCCGCAGGGCTGGTGAATGCCGTGCGCCAGCATGAAGGGGTAAAACGGCAGCATGATGGCCCAGGTGCCGCGCACCCCGGCTAGCGCCAGCCCACCCATGAGCGTGCCGCCCAGCAGTGTCAAACCGCCCGCAATGGCGACCGTTTTGCGCACGCCCAGACGCGGCAGCAGCCTGCGGCACAACACCGTGCCACACAGGTACACCACCGACATCGACAGCATCAACAGGCCGTATTGCGTTTTGCTCAAGCCCAGCACCTTGATAAACACAAACGATGACGACGCCAGAAACGTGAACAGGCCGCCATACGACGCTGCCGACAGCGCCGAATACGCGAGAAACGTGGGGTTGCACACAATGGCCCACCAGGTGCGCACCAGCGTGGCGGGCTCCAGCGCACGCGGGTTTTTCTGCTGCACGGTTTCTTCAAAGCGCAGGGCAACCAGCGTCAGCGACACCGCGCCAAACACCGCCAGCGCCATCAGTGCCACGCGCCAGCTGAACTGGTCCGACAAAAAGCCGCCCAGCGGCGCGCTGATGCAGGCCACAAAGGCCAGCCCGGTCAGTCCCTTGGACATGACGCGGGCGCCTTCCACCGGCTGGTACAGGTCGCGCACGATGGCGCGGGCGCACATCACACCTGCGCCCATGGCGGCGCCTTGCAGCGTGCGCCAGATGATCAGCATGTCCATGGTGGGTGCCAGCGTGTTGCCAATGGAAGCCACCACGTAACACGTCAGCCCCACCAGCAGCACCGGCCGACGGCCAAACCGGTCAGACAGCGGCCCCCAGATCAGCTGCGACAGGCCAAACGCCAGCAGCAGCGCGGTGAGGGTGAGCTGCGCCTGTGACATCGGTGCGCCAAACCCTTCGGTCAGCGCGGGCAGGGCGGGCAGGTACAGGTCGGTGGTGATGGGCTGCACGCCCAGCAGCATGGAGAGAGTCAGCACCACCGTGGCTGATGGCATGGTGGTCGTTTTTGTTGAAGTCATCCATCTGAGCGTATCAGATTGATGGCGGCGCTATTTCAGCTTGAACAGCTGCGCCAGTGCCTGCCGGTAATGTGCCTGTCCCACCGAATTGGTGTTGTGGTGCGAGCCGCCTGGTACCAGTACAAACTCTTTTGGCCCCACGGCAGCCTCAAAAAGCTTTCGCCCCAGCTCGGGTTTGATGAGGCTGTCCTGCTCGCCATGCACCACCAGCAGCGGCGAGCCGATCTGTGCCACTTTCTTGATGGACTCAAACCGTTGGGTGATGAGTCCTTTTACCGGCAGCCAGCCCCATTTCATGGTGTCAAATACATCGGGAATGGAGGTGAACGTGCCCTCGACAATCGTGTCGGTCTCATCCGTTACCTGACTGGCCAGCTCGATGGCGATAGCGCCACCCGGCGAATGGCCAAAAATGTAGCGGAGCTGGCTGGGATATTGCGCTGCCAGCCAGTTCCAGGCGGCACGGGCATCTTCATAGGCCAGCGTTTCAGAGGGCAGCGACGCATCGCTTTTGCCAAAGCCGCGGTAGTCCACTGCCAGCACCGAAAAACCCAGTTCCTGCATGCGGCGCACGCGCTGGGCCGAGCCTGTGACGTTCCAGCGTGCGCCATGCAGGTACAGCATGACGGGTGCCCTGGTCATGGCGGAGTCATCAGTGACCCCGGCTGCATGCCACAGGCCATGCAGTTTGACCGGCCTGCCCGAGAGTCTGGAGTCAAACTCAATCCACACGTCTTGCATGCCCTGTGCCGCTTCCAGCCCGTTGCCCCAGCTGCGGCTGCTCGGCTGAAAAATCCATTCCTTCCCAAGATAACAAATTTCCGAATTCCTTGCCGCCAACCCGTCAAATGGACAGGGGCGCAGGGCCCGTTTCGGGCGTCAACCGATTTGCCGTTGCAGCGATCGGCCAGTTTCAGGAGGATTTCATATCCAGTTTATCCCGCAGCGCCCAGATTAATCCGCAGGTCTTGCGGTGTAAATGACGTTAGAAGTCCAAGTTGGCTGGTGTATTTACGCCAATTAAGGTATAGTTTTTATACTATGAGATCTTTCGAATTTGACACCGCAAAGAGCGAACCTAATCGCGCGAAGCACGGTATCGATTTCGTCGAAGCGCAGGGTCTCTGGAATGACCCGATGCTGCTGGAGATCCCGGCAAAAACGGACGATGAAGCGTGGTATCTGGTGATTGGACTGATTGATGGGAAGCATTGGTCGGCCGTCATTACCTACCGAGGGGGCAGTGTCCGATTGATATCCGTACGACGCGCGCGCGCAGAAGAGGTGGCACTTTATGAAAGCTAAAAAATTCGAACAACAGTTTGATGAGGACGTCGACATCACGGCTTCTTTAGACTTGTCCAAGGCCAAACGCGTGCTGCAAGAGCAAAAGCGAGTGAATGTCGATTTTCCAATATGGATGATTGACTCGCTAGATCGCGAAGCTAGCAAACTGGGGGTTACACGGCAGTCTGTTATCAAGGTCTGGCTGGCCGAGCGTCTTGAGGCGACGGCTTCCAACTTGCCGCTCCAACGGATACGCGCAGGTGCCGCGCACCGCTGAACTTCACGTTAGAGTACAGACCTTCTCGCCGTATTCATGGTTGTTGTAATAGCCCCTCTCGTGGTGCTCGCCGCGATCAGTGGCGTTTGCATGGTTGCGTTCTCCGCTTGGTCTGGAAAGCGTCCAAATTATCTAAATCTTGTAAAGGCCATGTGGCCACTTCTTGGGATGGCCTAGCGGCCGCGCATGAACAGTGCGTCCAGTTCCCTGACAGTAATTTGTCGCCACGTGGGGCGGCCATGGTTGCACTGGTCCGAGCGGTCGGTGGCTTCCATCTGACGCAGCAGGGCATTCATTTCCTCGATGGTGAGGCGGCGGTTGGCACGCACCGCGCCGTGGCAGGCCATGGTGGACAGCAGCTCGTTTTGCGCACGCTGAATCACCGTGCTGGCGTCGTGCTGGGCCAGTTCGGCCAGCACGCCTCTAGCCAGTTCGGTGGCGTCGCCCTGCGCCAGCGTGGTGGGCACGGCCCGCACAGCCAGGGTTTTGGGCGAGAAGGGCGTGATTTCCAGGCCCAGTGTGGCCAGCACATCGGCGCTCGCCTCGGCGGTGGCAACCTCTTGCGGCGTGGCCGCAAATGTGGCGGGGATCAGCAGAGGCTGGCTGGCGAGGCTGGCGGTGTTCAGCTGGGTTTTGAGGCGCTCGTACACGATGCGCTCGTGTGCTGCGTGCATGTCCACCACGATCAGGCCCTGCGCGTTCTCGGCCAGGATGTAAATGCCCTGCAGTTGGGCCAGTGCGCGGCCCAGAGGCCAGGCGCTTTGCTGACCGTCGCGGCCCCCAGGCAACTCGGCCTCCTGACTGGGCATACTTGCACCCTGGTGCAGTTCGCCGCGCGAGGGCTGGGCGCCAACGGGCGGCGTTGCTTTGTTCCACAGCAGCCCCAGGTCTTCAACCCGATGACCCGCATTCGCTGCAAAATTTATAGCTGGTTGCGCAGAGTACATGGGGGCTACAGCCCGATTTGGCACCTGAAAGTCACTGTTTTCTGACGTGAGGCTGTCGTTGCCTGACGCGCCTGCTGCCGTGGCACGTGGCGCGGCCAGCGCATCCTCCACCGCGTGGCGCACGGCCTGGTGCACCTCGCGGCTATCGCGAAAGCGCACCTCGATCTTGGTGGGGTGAACGTTCACGTCCACCCGCGCCGGGTCGATCTCGATGTACAGCGCATACACCGGCTGGCGGTGGCCGTGCAGCACATCTTCATAGGCGCTGCGCGCGGCGTGGGTGAGCACCTTGTCGCGAACAAAACGGCCATTCACGTAGCAAAACTGCTGATCGGCACGTGAGCGCGCCGCGTCGGGGATGCCTGCGCGGCCCCACACGCGTACCACGGCACCGCCGAAGCGGTCACTGTTGTGGTTGCCCCCTGTCTGGTAGTTCACGGCGATGGATTGCGTGGCGAAGTCGGTGCCCAGCACATCGGCCAGTCGCTGCTCCAGCGCGTTCGGCCCGGAGCAGGCGCGCCACTGTTCCACCAGCTTGCCTTCATGCCAGATGGCAAATCCCACGTCAGGGCGGGCCAGCGCATGGCGGCGCACGGCCTCGACGCAATGCGACAGCTCGGTGGCGTCGGTCTTGAGGAATTTGCGGCGTGCCGGGGTGCTGAAGAACAGCTCTTTCACCTCCACCGTGGTGCCGGTGCTGCGCGCCACGGGTTTGAGCTCACCCGTGCGACCATCCAGTAAATAGGCACTGTTTTGGCCTGCAGCCCTTGATAAGAGAGCGCAGTCAGCTATTGAATTAATAGCGGCCAGCGCCTCGCCCCGAAACCCCATGGTACCCACGGATTCCAGATCGCTCAGGCTGGCAATCTTGCTGGTGGCGTGGCGTTTGAGCGCAATGGGCAGCTCATCCATCAGTATGCCGCTGCCGTCGTCTTCTACCGCGATCAGCCGAACGCCACCGGCCAGCAGGCGCACGGTGACCTGGCGAGCACCGGCGTCCAGCGCGTTGTCCACCAGCTCGCGCACCACCGAAGCCGGGCGCTCCACCACTTCGCCCGCGGCAATCTGGCTGATCAGTTCGTCAGGCAGTTCACGGATGGGGCGACGGGGGGGAGGAGACAGCACGGCGTTCACCCACGCATTTTAGGGTGACGACGCCAACAGGGATAATCCAGCCGCATGGAACTGATAACTTTCGGACTCGACTTCATCCTGCACGTGGACAAGTACCTGGAAAGCTTTGTGCAGAGCTACGGTGCCTGGGTGTACGCCCTGCTTTTCCTGATCATTTTTGTGGAAACCGGCGTGGTGGTGATGCCGTTTTTGCCGGGTGATTCGTTGTTGTTCGTGGTGGGGGCCATGTGCGGAGTGGGGCTGATGAGTTATCCGCTGTCGGTCGGGCTGCTGTTTGCAGCCGCGGTGCTGGGTAATCAATCCAACTACGCGATTGGCCGCTACTTTGGCCCGAAGGTGTTCAAGTGGGAAGACTCCCGGTTGTTCAACAAGGCGGCATTTGACAGTGCCCACGCTTTTTATGAGCGCTACGGCGGCATCACCATCATTGCCGCGCGTTTCATGCCGTTTTTGCGTACTTTCGCCCCATTTGTAGCGGGCGTGGCGCAAATGACGCGTACCAAGTTCACTTTTTATGACGTGACGGGTGGCGCGCTGTGGGTGGGTGGCATCATCACCATTGGCTACTTCTTCGGCAACATCCCGTTTGTGAAAGCGCATCTGGACAAGATCATCTGGGCGATGATTCTGTTGCCGGGCCTGCTGGTGTTGTTAGGTGCCTGGAAGGCCCGCCGCAAGGGAAATTAGAGGGGGTAGCGCCGACACGCAGAGTGCCCCCCAGCACGGGAGCCTCTAAGTGCCCACCTTCAGGAATAGATCGCGGTCAGGGGCGAAGTTGGCATGCAGCGGCAACATGGCACCACCCAGCGCACGGGCGTCTGAACCAATATTGCCGGTGAGCAGCGTGGCTGGCCACAAGCCCTGCCAGTCATAACGTGCCATCGCGTCACGCGTGCTTTTCATCAATAGATCGAGCAGTGGCCGACAGAACGAACCATCCATGACAATGGCATCCATATCCAGAAAAGCAGTGGCACTGACTGCACAATGTGCCAGTGCATTGGCTGCACTGTCTACCCACGCGCGTGTTTCGTATGCATACGGTGATTGCATGGCACGCTCATCATAAGCTGCGGCAGGATCCAGCCCGTGGCTGTTGAAGCGCTGTTCCAGTTCCCACAGTGAGGCGTGACCAAGCAGCTGCTCGGGTGTACCTGAGCCAGTCCCTGCCATGTGTCTATGCAATGGTAACGAGGCGACGGCCCCGGCATTACCATGAATACCGCTGTGCAAGTGCGAGTTGATGACCAAGCCCCCGCCGACGAAGGTGTCTACAAACAAGTAGAGAAAGCTCTTGAGGTCGCGCCCTCGGCCTGCCACCAATTCGGCTACGCAAGCGGCTGATGTGTCTTTGGCAAAGCTTACAGACAGATCGGTCATGGATTGAACGGCGGCACTCAGGTCAATCTGATTCCAGGTGCTGGACTGAGTGTCTGACAGGCCTAGCATTTTGTGCCAGCCACCCAGCTGAAAAGGGGCGGCGACACCAACACCAACCAACCGTGAGGCCAATGAACCGAGTTCGTCACACAAGGCATTCATGTTTTGACCCAGTATGGGTAGCAACACATCGGCATCCGGGAATGCGTATGAGAGGGTTCTGCGTTGGCGCACGTGTCCGGTGAAGTCCACCAGCAGCCAGTCAGTGCTGCGTCGTCCTATCTTGATACCGATGGCAAAAGCTCCGTCGGGGTTGAGTGCCAGGGGAACCGAGGGTTGCCCAATGCGGCCACGCACGCGCTCATGCCGGATCAGCAGGTCATCGTCTTCCAGGCGGGTGGTGATCAGGCCGATGGTCTGGGCGGTAAGGCCAGTCAGGCGGGCCAGGTCGGCTTTGGGCAGGCTGCCGTTTTGCCGGATGGCCTGCAACACGACACGCTCGTTGAATTGGCGCATGCCGACGTGGTTGGAACCGCGAGGGCGCAGCAGCGGGGCGTCGCGTTTGGGTTCGGTAGTCAAATCAGGCGTCATGGACGCAGATTTTCACCTATCACGCCTTTGCGCAAAATAAAGTTGCCAAAAGGCTGCAATTCACCGGTGACCACAATGGCATAGGCATTACGAACCCGCTCATAAAATGCGAACCGATCTACAGGCTCGGGCTGCTGGTGAGGGAGCAGACTGTTTTCAAACAGACCCAGGACTTCACGCTGCAAAGCTGAGCGATAAGGTGCTGTGGTGTCAGATACCTGCATGAAAGCAATCGGATGATCAACGTCTGTGGCCAGAGGCAGCAGCGTGCTAATTGCGTTTACCACCTGATACATGCTGGCACCGGGCAAGCGGAGCACCGGTTTGCCGGCACCCAAACTCAAAGCAGTGAAGTTGGCGTCTGCCAGAACCAGTGCATCGTCATGCCCCATCTCCATCAGGAGCTTGAGCAAGTCCGGGGTAATCAGCGGGTTGATTCCCTTAAGCATGCGCCTCCTCGGGCAACTCTTCGGCCAGTTTGGCGCCGGTCATCACGGCCACGGTGTCACTCATGCTGATTTTCCTGGGGTTTACTACCGCGGCACGCTTGCCCAGGCGGGCAATGTGGATGCGGTCGGCTACCTCAAAGACGTGCGGCATGTTGTGCGAAATCAGCACTACGGGCAGGCCCTTGTCGCGCACACGGCGGATCAGCTCCAGCACCATGTTGCCTTCTTTCACCCCTAGCGCGGCAGTAGGCTCGTCCATGATGACCACATGCTGGGCGAATGCGGCGGCACGACCTACCGCCACGCATTGACGCTGACCGCCGGAGAGTGTTTCCACCGCTTGTGTCATGGAGCGAATGCCGACCTTCAGGTCGTTCATGCGGGAAATGCTTTCTTCCAGCATTTTTTTCTTGTCGATAAACCCGAGCAAACCCAGCAGGCCGTGGCGGCGGATTTCGCGACCCAGGAACAGGTTTTCGGCGATCGTCATGGCGGGAGCCACGGCCAGATCTTGATACACCGTCTCGATACCGGACAGGCGCGCGTCGATCGGACTTTTAAAATGGATGACCTTGCCGTCGAGCTGGATTTCGCCCTCGTCTGCAATCGTGGCACCGGAGAGGCACTTGATCAGCGAAGACTTGCCGGCGCCGTTGTCGCCAATCACCGCCAGAATTTCTCCTGCGCGCAACTCGAAATCGGCCCCATCCAGCGCGGTGACCTGACCGTAGCGTTTTACCAGGCCTTTGGCCTGCATCACGATTTGGGGTGCGCTCATTAACGTGCTCCTTTGCGGGACATTTGGTCAGTGGCCACGGCCAGAATCACAAGGACACCAGTCACCAGGATTTGATACACAGAGGACACGCCCATCAGCGTCAGGCCGTTGCGAAACACACCCACAATCAGCGCACCCACCAGGGTGCCCAGGATGATGCCGCGGCCACCAAACAGACTGGTGCCACCCAGTACCACAGCGGTGATGGCATCCAGGTTTTCGGTTTGACCGCCATTTGGGTCACCGGCACCGGTGCGGGCCACGGTCAGCGTGGAGGCAATGCCGTAAAACACGCCGGCCAGCACATAAACGCCCAGCAGCACCTTCTCGGTGGAAATGCCGGCCAGTCGGGTGGCCTCGGGGCTGTTGCCCACGGCGTACACGTGGCGACCCTGCGCGGTTTCACGCAACCAGAGCCAGACAGCGACGTATAGTGTCAGCATCAACACCACGCCAAAGGGCACCATGGCACCACCAAAGGCGAAGGTTTCACCCAGCAGGTTCATGCCGTCGGGAATGTTGGTAACGGTCTGCGCCCGGGAATACAGTTGGGTTATGGCAAAGGCAATATTCAAGGTGCCCAAGGTCACAATGAAAGGCGGCAGTTTGACACGCGTCACCAGCAGTCCGTTGAGCAGGCCGAATAGTGTGGTGGCTGCAATGCCGCACAAAATGGCAACCGGTGCACTCAGGCCATAGTCGGCTGCGAATTTGGTCATGACGATGGAGCCAAGCGCCATGACCATACCGCAGGACAGGTCAATGCCAGCAGTCAGGATGATCAGCGTTTGGCCAATGGCGATGGTGCCTACCACCATGACCTGCTGCAGAATCAAAGAGAAATTCTTTAACGTCAGAAAATTTTCGTGCTGAAACGAGAAAAAGGCACACGCCATCACGAGGGCGACAGCCGGACCTAAAGTTCCCATAGGAGGGAGTTTGGCTTTGAGCGAGTTCATGGTATGAGCTTGAATGAAGTTCCTGTGCCAGACAGCCGCAATAAACCAGCAAAGCACTATCAGGGAACGAAAAGCCCCGCAAGTGCGGGACTTTCGAGAAAGAGGCCTGCATCAAGCAGGCCCGGACTCAGGTCATGTGTTTACACAGACTACACATGTTGGAGCCAATTAGTCACCCCAGCACTGTGCGCGGGCGGTCTTGGTGTCAATGCTCTTCACGCCAGCCATTGGTTTGGCTGCGACCAGATCCACACCGGTGTCGGTGTAGCCGGTTTGACGCTTGCCATCCTTGGCGTATTTCACGCCAGCGGCCACGCCCATTGCAGCCATCTTCAGTGGGTACTGCATGCTGGTCGCACCAATGACGCCTTTTTCGACGTTGCCAACTCCGTTGCTGCACATGCCGTCCACACCCAGAATCACTACATCTTTTTCCTTGCCAGCGGCCTTCAGAGCTTTGTAGGCACCTGCAGCTGCGGGTTCGTTGATGGCGTACACCACGTTGATGTTGGGGTTCTTCTGCAGGCAGTTTTCCATGCCGGTCTGGCCCTTGGCGGCGTCGCCGAAGCTGTCAGCCATGCAAACCACTTCTGCTGGCTGAGCCAGTTCATTGCTCTTGGCATCCAGAGTTTTCAGGCCGTAACCGGCCAGGAAACCGTTGTGACGCTGCGCGCCCACGGGGTGGCCGGGGAACAGGTCCATCGTGGCGATGACAGGTTTTTTGCCTTTCAAAGCTGCCTTGGCATAGGCGCCAATCAATTCACCGGCTTTGTAGTTGTTGGTGGCGAACAAGGCATCGGCTTCGTCCACCGGGCTGTCCAAAGCAATCACCTGCACGCCTTGAGCCTTGATTTTCTTGATCGTTGGGACGATGGCATCGCCGGAAGAGGTGATCAGGATGGTCTTGGCGCCAGCGGCAACCATATTTTCCATGGCGCTGATCTGGCCTGCTGTGTCACCGTCTTGCTTGCCAGCAGCGCTAAGTAGTTTGGCGCCGGCCTTCTTGGCAGCGGCTTCAGCGCCTTCCTTCATTTTCACGAAGAAGGGGTTGCTGTCGGTCTTGGTGATCAGGCCGATTACAGGCTCGGCGGCAAATGCGCTGGAAGCGGCAAATGCCAGGGCGGTCAAGGCAAGGGTTGTGTTGGGTTTCATTCGGGTCTCCTGATAGGGTAAAAGCCGGATGGGGCCGGCAAGTTAAGTCAACAAACGGGTTAGAGCCCGTGGGGGAAACTATAGCTGAATGGATATTACTAAATCAAGTAATTTTAATAATGGAAAACCCTAGTATGGTTCGATTTATTTGGTGCGGGCCTGGTCCAGCTCCGCAAAGGTAGGTGGCTGGCACCCAGCGCGGCTGCAGTTGATGGCTGCTGCCAGCATGGCGTTGCCCAATGTTGTGGTCACGCGCTGCGCTGCGCCTGTGGTGTTCATCGCCCAGTCGGCCAGGCAGTTGCCCCAGAACGTGTCACCGGCACCGACGGTGTCTACAAGCTTGACCTGGGGTGCCGTTTGCGTGGCTACTTGCCCGTCCACACTCAGGTACGCACCCTGGGCACCAAAGGTGAGCGCGACACGTTGCGTTCCGCGGGCAGTAAAGAACTTGACGGCGGTGTCTGCCTGCTCAGGCGTCAGGTCGCCCAGCCCCAGTGTTGACCAGTCTTCGTCGCTGGCTTTGAGCCAGTCGGCCAGCGAGGCCAGTTCGAACACCGCGGCTCGGTAGAGCACCATGCTGGATGCCAGCTTGGGACGCAAATTGACATCTACACTGATGGTCCAGCCCAGCGCTTTGGCGCCTTTGACTACAGCCAGGACTTTCTCATGCTCGGGCGGCACCAGTGCCAGCGAACCGGTGTGCAGCACACCTGGCAAAGCTGTGCTGCGCAACATGGCGAGAATGCCATCAGGCGTGTAGTCACGGTCGGCAACACCTTCGCGGTAAAAACCATAGCTCGGTTGCCCGTTTGTGATCTGGACAACTGCCAGCGATGTTGGGTGGGGACTTCTGGGGGAAAGGGCCAGCACCTTGTCGTGTTGAAGCTGTTGCGCCAGTTGAGCGCCAAAATAGTCAGTGGACAGCGGGTTCAAATAGCCGGTTTCTGCGCCGCGCAGGGCTGCAGCCCGGGCCATATTGAAAGGGCTTCCTCCCATTAAAGGACGCAATTGCCCGTCGGCCTGGGCGATGCAGTCCATCAAGGATTCACCTAGTACACGAATTGAAATTGAGGTCATGGTGGTGCGCTTTTCTTCCGGGAAATGGCTGGTGTTGGCCGGTTTTGTCTTAACCAGGACAAGCGTGCGAGTGTAATTTAGATCCGATCTTCGACCGATTAAAATCAAAGACTTTATTTAAGTAGATCCTTGGCTGCAATGCGTAGGACAAAATACGCCTTTAAACAGGAATCGCCTTGAAACTTTATCTTGACACGGCGGAGGCTTCTCAATGGCGGTTGCCTGCCGGATGCCCTGCGGTTCAGGGCGTCACCACCAACCCGACGCTGATACATGCAGCTGGGTTGCCAGTGAGTCTTGCGACCTGCCTCGGCCTGGTGGAGCGTGCTGGCCAGCACGGTCTGGCTGAACTGATGCTGCAATTGCCAGAAGTCGATCCTGTTGAAGCTGACAGATGGCTTGCGCGGCTCCTGCCTGTATCGAGGGCTGCATGCGTGCAAATTACCATCAAGCTGCCCTGTCATCCGGACTGGCAGGGGGCGCTTGCAAGGGTACAGGCTGCTGGCGTACCGACTCTGTTGACCGGTGTTTCCAATCCTGTGCAATTGATGTGGGCTCGGCAATGCGGTGCTACTTACGTTGCGCCTTATATTGGCCGTTTGCAGGCTGACGGGCGGGACGTATGGCCATTCCTGAAGGCCTGCGTAGCACTGCAGGACGGAGGGCCTCGTCTGCTGGCTGCCAGCATCAAGTCAAGCGATGTGCTGTCCCGTCTGATCGCAATGGGGGCCTATGCCGCCACGGTGCGACCGGAGTTTGCTGCCGGACTGGCAACTGACAAGCTGACTGATGCAGCGATTGCCCAGTTTGATACCGATACGAAGGCCGCTTCCCAGCGCAAATAGTAGCGCCATGGGCTTGGAAACCCGGACGTATCAAGTAGTTCTGGCGCGGACCAAAGGCGGGTTTTTCGAGAAGTAGCGCTGTATGCCCCGCATCAGTGCGTTGGCCAGCTGCTGCTGGTACTGGGGGCTGGCGAGTTTGGTTTCTTCATCCGGGTTGCTGATAAATGCAGCTTCGACCAATACGCTGGGAATGTCTGGCGCTTTCAGCACGGCAAAGGCAGCCTGCTCGACTTTGGGTTTGTGCAGTTTGCCTACTTGACCAATTTCTCCCAGCATGGCATCTCCCAGCTTCAGGCTGTCGTTGATTTGTGCAGTCGTGCTCATATCCAGCAAGGCGCGTTGCACCTGAACGTCCCTGGCTTTCACGTTCAGGCCGCCAATACGGTCAGCTTTGTTTTCCTTGTCCGCCATCCAGCGTGCCGAGCTGCTGGAAGCGCCACCCTGGCTAAGTGCGAAGACGCTGGCTCCCTGCGGACGTGGCGTGAAAAAGGCGTCGGCGTGGATGCTGACAAACAGGTCCGCCTGCACACGCTGAGCCTTTTGAACGCGAACATGCAGTGGTACGAAGAAGTCTGCATCACGCGTCAGGTAGGCATGCATCGCATTACCGTTGATTGTGGTTGCGTTGATCCGGTCGCGTAGCAGGTGCGCGATATGCAGCACCACATCCTTTTCCCGAGTCCCTCCCGGCCCTATGGCGCCAGGGTCTTCGCCGCCATGGCCGGGATCCAGCGCCACGATGATCAGGCGGTCCGTCTTGCTTGGAGGTTTTTTGGGGGGGGGACTAGCAGGGCTGCCTTTCTTGTCTTTCTGGGCGATCAGGTCACCCAGCGGGTCGGCAGCCGGCGTATCTGATTTACCGCCATCAGGCGAGGGTTTTTCATTCAACCGTTCTGCTATCAGTGCTGCAAGCGGGTCTGCCTGGACCGTTGGATAGAGGTCGAATACGAGACGGTATTTATAGGCGGCAACGGGAGGCAGTGAGAAAACCTGGGGCTGAATGGCCTGCTTCAAATCAATCACCAGCCTGATGACGGAGGGCGCGTTTTGTCCAACGCGAATGCCGGCAATGTTGGGGTCGTCCGGCAACACTTTAGCGACTAGTTCCTTCAGAGCCGGGTTGAGATCAATGCCGTCGATATCTACTACCAGTCTGGGTGGCGTAGGGATAAAAAACTGTTTGGCTTTGAGCTCACCGTCGGATTCAATCGTGACCCGTGAATAGTCAGGCGCTGGCCACACCCGAACGGCCAGTATGGTTGCACCTTGCGCCAGATGCCAAGTACCCAGCAGCAGTACGGTGGAGCCCGTCTGCAGGAACAGGCGCCGCTTCATTTAGTGGCGCCGATCAGGATGGCGTCGCCTGCGGGGGTTTGTGCGGCCAGGGTTACTAGCCGGAATTCATCTGCACGAGCTTCAATTCTGATGACCAGATCAGCTTGTGGAATGACCCTGGCTGCCTTTTCCGGCCATTCCGCCAGCTTGAGACCCGGGCTGCAGAAGATGTCACGAAAACCCGCGTCCTCCCATTCTCTGGGGTCGGTGAAACGGTAGAAATCGAAATGCCAGATATTCAAGCCTGACAGGCTGTAGGGTTCGACAACCGCATAAGTAGGACTTTTGATGCGCCCCTGAATGCCCAATGCATGCAGCAGGTGCCGAACCAGGGTGGTTTTTCCTGCTCCCAGGTCCCCATGTAATTCGATAAAAGACTGTTTAAGTGCCGGTTGAACGGCCAGCCGGGTTGCAAACAGTTGTGTATCAGCCTCGTCTTTCCAGATCAGGCTTTTTACAATGGGAATGTGACGATCCACAGCACTCACTTCAACGGCAGTCAATTGGTTTCTCTGGTTCAGGTTTGGGCCCGGGAGCTTGGATTCTCCCAAATTGGCGTGGCTGGTGTCGACTTGTCATCCTCCGAGGCTGGTTTGATGGACTGGCTGGCCCGGGGATTCCATGGTGATATGGCCTATATGGCAAAGCATGGCCTCAAGCGTGCGCGGCCTGCCGAGCTGGTGCCCGGTACGGTCAGTGTGATCACGGCTCGAATGGATTATTTACCATCCCGGACTCCCGTCGATTGGCCGGAAGTTGAATTTGACCGGGTGACAAGGCCTGATGAAGGCGTCATTTCTGTCTACGCACGGGGGAGGGACTACCATAAGGTCCTGCGTGCACGGCTTGCGCAGCTGGGTGAAAAAATCGCACAGCATGTTGGACCTTTTGGCCACCGGGTGTTCACGGATTCGGCACCTGTGCTGGAGGCTGAGCTGGCCGCCCGCAGCGGGCAAGGTTGGCGGGGCAAGCACACGCTGGTTCTTAGCCGTGAAGCGGGCTCCATGTTTTTTCTGGGTGAGATTTATGTGGATTTGTCTCTTCCAGCCAGCGAGCCCGTGTCGAGCCATTGCGGTACCTGCAATGCCTGCATGGATGTATGCCCCACCCGGGCTATCGTGGCGCCTCACCGGCTGGATGCCCGGCGATGCATTTCATACCTGACCATCGAACACGCGGGATCTATCCCGAAGGAGCTGCGCCCGCTGATGGGTAATCGCATCTATGGTTGCGACGACTGTCAGCTTATTTGCCCGTGGAACAAGTTTGCCCAGCGCAGCGTACTGCCTGATTTTGATGAGCGCGCTGGAATGACAGGAGCCAAATTGACGGTGTTGTTTGGCTGGACAGAGGAAGAGTTTTTGCGAAATACCGAGGGAAACCCCATACGACGCATAGGACATGAGCGCTGGCTGCGCAATCTCGCGGTTGCGATGGGGAACGCGCTGAGGGTTCACGAGGATATGGCCATGGTATGCGCTCTGGGAGCCCGCAAGGACTACCCGAGCGCCATGGTGCGTGAACATGTAACCTGGGCACTGGCATACCATGAGCAGAACCTGTCTGCCTGAAGCCAGCCGATACCTGAGAGAAAACCCATGAGCCGTATTTGCCTTTTCGTCATTGATCCACAAAATGATTTCATGGACATCGAGGGTGCTGCCTTGCCGGTGCCCGGCGCCAATGCCGATATGAATCGGCTCGCTGCGTTCGTGCAGTCCATGGCATCGGCAATTGACGAACTGATCGTGACACTGGACTCGCACGCCAGTGTGGGTGTCGAACGAACGACTTTCTGGATGCTTGCCGACGGCTCGGCGGTCCCCCCATTCACCCAGATCAGGGCCGCAGATGTGGTGGGTAACACATACGTGCCCCGTAACGTGTCATTGCGACCGCAAGTAATCGCATATCTGCGGGCACTGGAGTCGGGCGGTGCGCGAACGCTAGTTGTCTGGCCCGTGCACTGTGTCCTGGGAACGTGGGGACACAACATCCAGGGTCAATTAGCTCAGGCTATTGCCGCGTGGGAGTATGCAGCCGGGGGCACCTGTGAAAAGGTGCTTAAAGGTCTTAACCCAATGACCGAGCAGTACAGTGCTTTTCGTGCGGAAGTGCCTCTTGCGGATGACCCGCGTACCCAGATCAACACGGCATTGATGGCCCGATTGGAGAAAAGGTCAGAATGGTTGGTGGTTGCCGGTGAGGCATTGAGCCATTGTGTCGCAGCGTCTGGAGAAGACATGCTTTTCCGGTTGAGCCACGACAGGATTTTGAAAACGGTTTTTCTTTCAGATTGCATGAGTCCGGTGGCTGGATTTGAAGCTGCCGGTCAGCGCATACTTGACAAGGCACAAGACTGTGGTGCCCTGGTCATGTCATCGCATGAATTCATGTCCCGTCTTGCCGCAGGTATCATGTAATCATGACCCCGATTCATGCGATATCCGCTGCCGCAAGCCGTTGGGCCCACGGGTGGACTGGATGGATCCGTGGCTGGTGGGAGATCATCCACATCGGGGCTCAGATTCTGGTTCTGGCGATGTCACCTTCAAGTTACCGCAGGTCGCAGCGCATCGTGATGGCGCGCAATATTTACATGGCAACGGCACCGCTATTGCCAGGATTTACCGTTCTGTCGGCGCTTGTCAGCCTGATCATTATCCGGATTGTGATTATCACGACGTTGACTTACGGGCTGTCGCAATATGCGCTGGAGATGTTGATTCGCACCCTGGTGCTTGAGTTGTTGCCGTTGTCTGTTGCGCTGTTTGTGGCAGTGCGTTACACCATGGCGCAAGGCATGAGCGTGCGTGACATGCGATCACGTGGCGAATTTGAGGCCTTGTGGCGTGCTGGAGGGGACCCTGCACGTGATGAATTGTTGCCCCGGGTCGGTGCAAGTGTGTTCGCAGTGATCTTGCTGGCAGCGGTGAGTTGTTTCGTCGCCATTGGCTTGACTTACCTGAATGTGTATGGATTCAGGACTTGGGGGATTGCCGCGTACACACGCTCAGTGGGCCAGGTATTCAGTCCGGTAGTCACGCTGATTTTCTGTCTCAAAACGCTTTTTTTCAGCCTGGCTGTCTCGTTGATTCCCATCGTCTTCAACCCGCCGAAGGAAGAAGGAGATTTCAAAGGGGTGAATGTTGAGGTCAAGGTTTTGGCCAGACTGTTTGCTGTGATCCTGCTGATCGAGGTGGTATCTCTCGTTGGCAACTACTATTGAGTTTGACCGCGTATTCTTCTTATGGACTCCAGTAATCAATCTCTACCTCCCGTTGCCAATCTGGAGCTCAAGGCGCGCCTGCTGATATTGTTGATGGTGCTGTTGCTGCTGAGCTCGGTTGTCTATGTCCTGGTGGCTCGGGGAGCGTTCGAACGAACCCAGCAGCTGGTTCTGGTAGCCGACGATTCTGAGGGAATAGTCGTTGGCATGGACCTGACGTTTTCCGGGTTTCCCATCGGACGTGTAGGTCGTATCGAGCTTTCTGCCGATGGCAATGCCCGGATTCTGGTTGATGTTCCGCGTAAAGATGCCCACTGGCTGAGGACTTCCAGTGTCTTTACCATGGAGAGCGGGCTGGTGGGCGGGACACGAATCCGGGCTTTCACCGGCATGTTGACTGATCCTGCGCTGCCGGATGGGGCCGTTCGGCGCGTGCTTCGGGGGGATGCGAAAGCGGAAATTCCGCTGATGGTGGCCAGCGTCCGTGAACTGGTCAGCAACCTGAGTGCATTAACCGGGCCGCAAGCTCCCTTGAACGGCAGCTTGCGCAATGTTCAGACGGCCACTGAAAAACTCAATGGGCCAAGCGGCGGGCTGGGACTTTTGTTTGGCAATGAAGCAGATGCCAGGAAAATCATCACTACGCTCGACCGGACCAATGCCTTGTTGACCCGGCTGGATGCGCTGGCCCTCAAGGCAGATGGCGTGGCTTCGAGGACCGATACGCTCATTGCCAATGCCGACAAACAGGTGTTTGGCCCAACAGGTGTATTGGGTGATGCGCAATCCACAGTGATACAACTGAATGGTTTGCTGGCAGATGCCCGGAGCAGTCTCAAGAAGGTCGACGCAGTGTTGCAGGAGGCGCAGGCGATTGGTGCCAACACGCGTGAGGCTACGACTGATCTTGGTGCACTGCGCGCTGAGGTAGAGGGAAGTCTTAGAAAGGTGGAGCATCTGGTCAACGAAATCAATCGGAAGTGGCCATTTGCCAGAGACACCGGATTGAAACTGCCATGAAGCTAACGCAATTCCCCGGTTTCCTTGTGGTCTTGGCATTACTGGCTGGATGTGCCAGCGGACCCGTGCCACCGGATTGGCAGCTCAATGTCCAAGGTTCAACGGAACGTGCTGTTGAAGCCTATCTGACCGGTCACACGCGGATCGGAGAGTCGGAGTTTGCAAGAGCCCGGGCCGATATCGCCCGAACGGGAAAAATCCATTTGATCGCCCGGGTTGAATTGATTGGCTGTGCCCTTCGCGTCGCCAGCCTGGTATCTGAGGACTGTGCGGGCTTTGACCGGATTTCGCAGGACACGGGATCCGCTGAACAGGCTTATGCAGACTATCTGGCTGGACGTTTGCCGACGAAGGATGTCCCGTTGTTGCCAGTTGCACATCGGGGCGTCATTGGCGGTGGCGCGCCGGCACTTCAGGCGATAAAGGATCCGTTGTCGCGTCTGATTGCAGCGGGTGTTTTGTTCAAAATGGGCCAGGCTGACCCGGGCGTCATGTCCGTAGCAATTGACGTGGCCTCGGGGCAGGGCTGGAGTCGTCCGCTTCTGGCGTGGCTGCATGTTCAAGCCAGGCGTGCAGAGTTGGCCGGGGACGTAGCCGAGGGCGCGCGCATTCGCAGGCGCATTGACTTGATTCTTCAAACGCCTGTGCGACCGCTTTGATAACCACCTGGAGATGTGCATGCCGGAGCTGTGGGTTCGACTGGCTTCAAAGACCCCGCAGAATGCCCAACGCGAAGGGCAGGCTGACCATCCCCAACAAGGTTGACAGTGTGACAAGACCAGCCACATAGGGACCGTTGTAGCCCATTCTTGCTGCGAGGATGTAGCAGCTGGATGCGGTTGGCAAGGCTGAGAACGTCAGCAATATCGTGCTCTGCAAGCCCGTCAGGTCGAAAACCTTGCTCAAAATCAGCGCAACGACCGGCAGAAGCAGGTGCCGGATAGTCAAAACGGATACGGCCAGGGTTTTGGCGCCTGCCAGTTGACCAAATTGAAGGCCGGCACCCGCTGCCATCAAGCCAAGCGCCAATGATGCAGCCCCTATCCTCGTGACCGTCGGTTCCAGCCAGGCAGGAATGGAAACGCCCAGAAGATTGGCGCACAGCCCTGATGCTGTGCCAAGGATCAGGGGATTGCGCGCCAGCTCACTCAAAAACCCTCTTTTTGCATGGCGCGCCATGGGCCAGACAGCTCCCACGTTAAATAGCGGCACGCAAACACCAATCAGGACAGCAATCAGCAACAGGCCCGATGGCCCCGCCAGCCGGTCAGCAATGGCCAGTGCGATAAATGAGTTGAACCGGAAGGCAATCTGGGCACTGGCGGCGTGTTCGCGTGTGTCGATGTGTTTGCCGATCCACGGCAGAAACGGAAGTGAGTACGATGCGGCTATTCCACTGATTCCCATTGTCAGGCCTGCAGCAATCAGACTGGAGGCCGCTCCAAGGTCGAGTGGGCTTTTGATGATCGAGTGAAATAACAACACTGGAAACAGGAAGTAGTAAACCAGACTTTCGACCTGCTGCCAAACAGTCCGGTTCAGGGCGGTGTAACGGCATACCAGATAACCGCACAAAATCAGGGAAAAGTCAGGAAACAGGAGTGTGGCGTAGTTCACCCGTCGGAGAATACCAGCGAAATCTTCGAGTCTCGGGTTTCCCCTTGTGGGCTATTCACAGAATCATGTGTCGGCGAGCCAGTTACCATGCGCGTTGTATGTTTATGAGAGCGTTTCAACCCGTTGTTTTTCTGGCTGTGGCTGCGGCCTTGCTGAGTTCGTCTGCATTTCCTGCAACGATGGAAGGAATGCAGTTTGACGACTCGGCCCAGGTTGGTTCGACAGAAGTAAAACTCAATGGGCTCGGCTTGCGAGCCGTGTTGTTCATCCGTGGTTACGTGGCGGGGCTCTATTTGAGTGACAAGGCTTCCACCTCCAGAGAGGTGCTTGTCGCTTCAGGGCCGAAGCGTTTGCAAATGCGCATGTTGCGCGAGGCCAGTGCGAAGGATTTCAACAAGGCGCTTGTCTCTGGCATGCGGAAAAACGCGACGGAATCCGAACTGGCAGTTCTTCAGGACCGACTTGGGCAATTGGAGCGGGTGATTGCGGATATTGGCACTGTGCGTAAAGGCGATGCTATTACACTGGACTATGTTCCCGGGCACGGTATGACGCTGGCAGTGAACGGAGCCATCAAAGGGCCAAGCATTCATGGCGCAGATTTTTACCGGACCCTGCTGGAGATTTTTGTCGGAGACAACCCGGTTGATGCCCGACTCAAGAAAGGGCTGCTGGGGCAGTAGCCTGGGTCGTGCTGGTGTGAATTTTTTTCAGTATTTACAGGAGAACTCTGGTTATGCGTCACATTACTCTATTTGTGTTTGGCCTGATGGCTGTTTCCGGCTCGGTGCTGGCCCAAAACTACCCCAATAAAATCATCAGACTTCAGGTGCCTTTCGCGCCGGGCGGGACTACCGACATTGTCGCGCGGGTGATGTCTGAGCCCTTGGGTAAAGCACTGGGCCAAAACGTCATCATCGAGAACAAGATCGGTGGTGGTGGGGTGGTTGGCGCCAATGAAACGGCAAAAGCTGCACCCGACGGATATTCGCTTGGCATGGCCACCGTTTCAACTACGGCGGCCAATCCGGCGATTAACCCCAAAATGCCCTACAACGCAGAGACTGATTTCACGCCAATCATCAATATTGCAGCGACGCCCAACGTTATCGCGGTTCACCCAGGGTTCCCCGCAAAAAACTATAAAGAATTTGTCGAAATTCTGAAGAAGTCACCGGGTAAATATTCATATGCATCATCGGGCACAGGCGGCATCGGGCATCTGCAGACAGAACTCTGGAAAAGTTTGCAAGGTGTCTTTGTCACCCATATTCCTTATGGGGGCGCCGGACCCGCATTGAGGGATACAGTTGGCGGTCAGGTCGAGATCATTTTTGACAATGTGCCATCAGCGCTGCCGCACATCAAAGGTGGGCGTTTGATCGCCATGGCTGTGGCAGCGCCTCAGCGACTGGCGGCGCTACCGGATGTACCAACCTTCAAGGAGCTTGGCCTTGAGCCGGTCAATCGCATGGCGTACTACGGAATTTTGGGCCCCAAAGGTTTGCCAAAGGATGTGGTGGACAAGGTCAATGCAGCAGCCAGAAAGGCGCTGGAGGAACCAGCTGTTCGCAAACGTATTGAAGATACGGGCTCGGTTGTTTTGGGTAACACCCCTGAGCAGTTTGCGCAGCAGATGAAGGAGGAATTGGCGGTGTATCGCAAAGTCGTGCAAAGCGCCAAGCTCAAGCTGGAATAAGCCAAGGCGTTTTGGGCTGAGACGAATTCGTTCATAAGCCGCCTGGCAAGCCAGGCGGCTTTTTTGTTATCTTCCGTTCCATGACAATCGAGTATTTGACCGGCATTGACGATTTCATCGACGCGTTATGGCTTGAAGAAGGATTGTCCAAAAACACGCTGGCAGCGTATCGGCGGGACCTGACGCTTCTTTCTCAATGGATGAGTCAGAGGAATCGCTTACTGGAAGAGACCACCGAGAGCGAGTTGAATGGCTACTTCGCGGCCCGGCATGGGGTGACCCAGGCGACATCTGCCAATCGAAGACTGTCCGTCTTCAAACGCTATTTCCGGTGGGCCGTGCGTGAACGCAGGATCGTTGCGGACCCCACCCTCCGAATGCAGGCTGCGCGGCAAGCGTTGCGTGTGCCCAAAACGCTGACGGAATATCAGGTTGAGGCTTTGCTGGCGGCACCAGACGCACAGACCCTCGTTGGGGTAAGGGACCGTACGATGGTGGAACTGATGTATGCCAGTGGTCTGCGAGTCAGTGAACTTGTGTCCCTGAAGGTTTTTAACATCAGTTTGTCGGACAACGTGCTGCGAGTTTTTGGCAAGGGCAACAAGGAGCGGCTGATTCCATACGGGGAGGTGGCCAGCGTCTGGTTGCGGCAATATTTGTCCGATGTGCGTCCTGCGCTGCTTCGAGGAAATCCCTCTGACGATCTTTTTATCACCAATCGGGGCAGCAAGGCAGGCTCTACGATGTCTCGAGTGATGTTCTGGATGTTGATAAAAAAATATGCATTTCAGGCTGGTATCACAGCTCCTTTGTCGCCGCACACGTTACGGCACGCTTTCGCCACGCATCTTTTGAACCATGGAGCTGATCTCAGGGCAGTGCAGATGCTGCTGGGACATGCCGATATTTCGACCACGACCATTTACACCCATGTTGCGCGGGAGCGTCTGAAAGCACTGCACACGCAGCATCACCCCAGGGGATAGAAGTGCCTTCGCCAAAAGCGTCAAAACCTATGAGTAGGATTTTTTCTGCTTTTTGGGACTGAAACTTTGCACGGTAACATCGTCCCAATTTACTGCAAACGTCGGGTGACAAGGAGAAAAGCCATGAAATGGGAAGGTAATCGCGAATCCGACAATGTGGAAGACCGTCGTGCGGGAGGTGGCGGGGCCGGCGGGTTGATCGGTGGACGTGGTATTGGCGTCGGCACCATTGTGATCGCGCTGCTGGGCGGCTGGGTTTTTGGCATCAATCCGCTCACCATTCTGGGTCTGTTGAGCGGTGGCGAAGGGCCAACCGCGCAGGTGCAGCAGGGGCCGGCGCAGCGACCGCCTGCGGATGACCGCATGGCCAAGTTTGTCTCCACTGTGCTGGCGGATACCGAGGATGTCTGGAAAGACGTGTTTACCAAGGGTGGCTCCACATATCAGGAGCCCAAACTGGTGCTGTTTCGGGGCTCAACGCCGACCGCCTGTGGCTCGGGTCAGGCCGCTATGGGGCCTTTTTACTGTCCGGGTGACCAGAAGGTCTACATTGACCTGGGCTTTTATCAAACCCTCAAAGACAAGCTGGGTGCGCCTGGCGACTTCGCCCAGGCTTACGTGATTGCGCATGAAGTGGGCCACCACGTGCAAAACCTGCTGGGCATCAGCGAGAAGATGGACAACATGCGCGGGCGGGTCAGCCAGGTGGAATTCAACGCCCTGAGTGTGCGTCTGGAACTGCAGGCGGACTGTTTTGCCGGGGTTTGGGCGCACCATGCCCAAAATTCGCGCCAGATACTGGAAAACGGGGACGTGGAGGAGGCCATGAACGCCGCCGCAAGGATTGGTGATGACGCCCTGCAACGTGCTGGCGGCGGTGCCGTAGTGCCCGACAGCTTTACCCATGGCTCCAGCGTTCAACGCCAGCGCTGGTTCAATTCTGGCCTCCAGGGTGGCAACCTCAAGGGTTGCGATACCTTCTCGGCACGCCAGTTGTGACGGATAGGGGATAATAGGGGGTTGCCCAGTGGCAGCCTTTCCCCTCAAGAGTATTAATGACAGACACCGTTACAGAAGCAGTTGCTGAGGCTCGCCTCGATTCGTTTTCCCAGTTGAACCTGGCGCCTGCCCTTTCGCGCGCTGTGGCCGAGATGGGCTACGAGTCCATGACGCCTATCCAGGCGCAGGCCATTCCGGTGGTGCTTCAAGGCCGCGACGTGATGGGCGCGGCCCAGACCGGCACCGGCAAAACGGCCGCTTTTTCGCTGCCACTGTTGCAGCGCATGCTCAAACACGAAAACGCTTCCACTTCCCCGGCGCGGCACCCCGTGCGGGCGCTGGTGCTGCTGCCCACGCGCGAGCTGGCCGACCAGGTGGCGCAGGCTGTCAAGTCTTACGCCAAATACACGCAGTTGCGCAGCGCCGTGGTTTTTGGCGGCATGGACATGAAGCCGCAAACGCTGGAGCTGAAAAAAGGCGTTGAAGTGCTGGTAGCCACCCCCGGACGCCTGCTGGACCATATTGAAGCCAAAACCGCGGTTTTGAACCAGGTTGAATACGTGGTGCTGGACGAAGCCGACCGCATGCTGGACATCGGCTTTCTGCCAGACCTGCAGCGCATCCTGAGCTATCTGCCCAAACAGCGCACCACACTGCTGTTTTCGGCCACGTTCTCCCCTGAAATCAAGCGCCTGGCCAACAGCTACCTGCAAGATCCGGTGACGATTGAAGTGGCACGCTCCAACGCCACGGCATCCACGGTGGAGCAGCATTTTTACAGTGTGGGTGACGACGACAAGCGCCACGCGCTGCACCAGATCCTCAAAGACAGCGGCATGAAGCAGGCCTTTGTGTTTGTGAACAGCAAGCTGGGCTGCGCCCGACTGGCCCGTTCGCTGGAGCGTGAGGGGCTGAAAACTACGGCCCTTCACGGTGACAAGAGCCAGGACGAACGCCTCAAGGCACTGGACTCTTTCAAAAAAGGTGAGGTGGATCTGCTGGTGTGTACCGACGTCGCTGCCCGCGGTCTGGACATCAAGGATGTGCCCGCAGTGTTCAACTTTGATGTGCCCTTCAACGCTGAAGACTATGTGCACCGCATTGGTCGCACGGGCCGTGCCGGAGCTGAGGGTCTGGCAGTCACGTTTGTATCCAAAAGCGATGCGCGCTTGATAGGCGATATCGAAAAACTCATCAAGACCAAGATCGAACTCGAAGCGATTGAGTTTGAAGAGGATCAGCCCAAAATCCGTGAGCAAGGTCGCATCAACGATGGGCGGCGCGCCTGGCGCGAAGCCGGTGAAATGGGCGACCCGCGCGACGCACTGGATGCCCGTCGCGAGCAGCGCGAACTTCGCCAGCAACAGCGCCCTATTCGTCCGGCACCGGCGCCACGCGATCCGTTTTTTGACAAACCGTACGAGGCGCCCGCCACGGAGGCTGCGCCTTCCTGGGAGTCCAGCAAACCTGCCAGTCCGCGCAGTATTTCTGCCAACATCAAACCCAAGCGCAAGGTAGCCGCGCTGTTCAAGTCGGAATAACCGCCTTCAAGCCGGTTAACCTGGCGCCTGTGCCTGCTCGCATTTCACCTGAATCAGCTCGTTTTGGGAGGGGTCAGGCCCTAACTTCAGTCCACTTAGACAGCCACCCCATACGCAGCCAGTATCCAGCGACAGCACGTCCTGACGGTCACCCAGCCAACCTAAAGTCGACCAGTGGCCAAAAGCCACTATTATGCCAGCTGTTTGCCGCCCGGGCACGTCAAACCAGGGCAGACAGCCCTCAGGCGCTGCTGCAGCGCCTTCCTTGGTTTCGAATTCCATTTCGCCCTCAAGCGTGCAAAAGCGCAACCGGGTCAGCGCATTGACAATCACGCGCAGGCGCGCCACACCGGTAAGAGAGTCGCTCCACTGCACGGGTTCGTTGCCGTACATCTGGTGCAGGAATTCCCCCAGGTTGTCACTTCGCAATACGGATTCCACTTCACCCGCAAGTGCTATGGTTTGTATAGCTGTCCACGCAGGCAGCACACCGGCGTGCACCATTAAAAGCTCTTTTTTTCCGGCTTTTTCCAGCAGGGCCATCTGTTGCTGGCGCAACCAATCCAGCATGGCATGACGGTCTGGTGCGTCCAGAACGCAGTCCAGCGTGTCTTTGCGATGCGGCTTGCGTACACCATGGGCCACCGCCAGCAGATTCAGGTCGTGATTGCCCAGCAAACACCGTGCGGAAGAGCCCAGTTGCATCATGCGCCGCAACACCCCTGCCGAATCCGGCCCACGGTTGACCAGATCGCCGAGCAGGACGAGCGAATCGCGGCTGGGTGAAAAAGAAATCTTGTCCAGCAGACGTTGCAGTGCCGCATTGCAGCCCTGCACGTCGCCAATCAGGTAAAGTGCCATGGTGTCGATTTTCACCCCGGATTCATGGATATTTTGCTGATTGCGTTGCTGACGTTGCTCAACGGCGCTTTTGCCATGTCCGAACTGGCGCTCACTGCCAGCCGCAAGGTGCGACTCAGCGCCATGGCCGAAGCGGGTGACAAGGGTGCACAGGCGGCGCTCACCCTGCTGCAAAACCCCACTCAGTTTTTATCATCCGTACAGGTGGGCATCACCTCCATCGGGGTGCTCAACGGCATCATTGGCGAGGCAGCCTTTAGCCACAGTGTCTCTGGCTGGCTTGAAACCTTCGGGTTGTCCGAGAAAGTGGCCGACGTCTCTGCGACAGCACTTGTTGTGACGGCCATCACGTTTGTCACCATTGTGTTTGGCGAGTTGGTGCCCAAGCGCATCGGGCAGCTCTATCCGGAATCAGTGGCGCGCTGGGTGTCCCGTCCCATGACCTGGGTGGCTATCGGTGCCAAGCCTTTCGTGCGCCTGCTGTCGGTTTGCACCCATGGCGTGCTGAAACTGCTGCGCATTGACACGACGGGCGAACGTCTGGTCACCGAAGCCGAGATTGATGCCAGCCTGGAGGAAGGCGTGGATGCGGGGCTCATTGAAGAGCATGAACACCAGATGGTGCTGAATGTGTTTCATCTGGATGACCGGCAGTTGACATCCATGATGTTGCCCCGGGCCGACGTCGAGTGGCTGGAGGCTGACGATTCGCCCGCTCACAGTCTGAAACGCGTTGGTTTGGGCGGTGACCGGGGAACCCATTCCTGGTATCCGGTGTGCCGGGGTTCGCTGGATGAAGTAGTGGGCATCATCAGTGTGGGCAAGTTGTTGGAGCTGTCTGGCACCCCTGATGGAGGAACTGACGGCAGTATTGAAGGCCATGTGCAGGCAGCATCCTTTGTTCCAGAAACGCTGACCGGCATGGAGTTGATCGAGCAATTTCGCACCCGATCGGCGCGTATGGTGTTTGTCGTGGATGAATATGGCGTGGTGCAGGGACTGATGACGCCACACGACCTGCTGGAAGCCATTACCGGCGAGCTGCAACCTCACGCGCAAACGGATGCCTGGGCCACCCGGCGCGATGACGGGGCATGGCTGATTGACGGCGCCATGCCTGTTGGAGAGCTCAAGTCAAGGCTGGGTATTGATGAACTGCCAGATGAGAACCGTGGTCGATACAATACCGTGGCTGGGCTCTTGATGGCTGTGTCAGGCGAATTGCCCCCAATCGGAGAACGAATCGACTGTGCGGGATGGACATTTGAAGTTGTAGAAGTAGATGGCAAGCGCATCGACAAGGTGTTGGCGAATCACTCCTTGGGCTAAAGCCATCTCACCGATCAGGGCCATCAACCGATCAGTAAACAGCAGCGCCACGCTCAATTCGCAAGCACGGCTAAGGCCAAATGACAGATGGTGAGCGCTGCGGTATCTACATGGATTTGCTCCTAAATTAGTAGCTTATTACGTACGTTCCATAAGGGCTAGAGGTCGATTTTGCATCTAACTGCGTCCTGCAAGTTGCCACCTTACTCACCGAACCAAAACGCAGAAGATCGAGCGATGAACCTTTTGAAGAAGATGTTGCGAATATTGTTGACAGCCATTGCCATGCTGCAACTCGGCCGATGCTTTAGCAGAAATTTTGCAGACTCTGGTCCAGCTGATCGCAGCCCGGTTTCAACGACGTCATTTGTGTGGGGGTATCCGGCGTGCGAAAATTGGCTCCAAAAGTAAGGCCGGATTGAACTGTTCCACCTTGTCTGCCCGTGTCTGGAACCGGAAATCCAATGGTAATCGGCATTATCTCCAAGACTGCAATCCAAGGCGAAACGTATGCTCCAAAGACATGTCACACCAGCCCGTTATGAATGAACAAGTTGAAAAAATCCCCCGTATAGGTATGGTATCCCTAGGATGCCCCAAGGCCCTTACTGATTCCGAGTTGATCCTGACCCAACTCAGTGCAGAGGGATACCAAACCTCCAAGACGTTTCAGGGTGCCGATCTGGTCATTGTCAACACTTGCGGCTTCATTGATGATGCCGTGAAAGAGAGTTTGGATACCATAGGCGAAGCCTTGGCCGAGAATGGCCGGGTGATTGTCACCGGGTGCCTGGGGGCCAAGTCGGGCACCGATGGCGGCAACCTGGTGCGGCAAATGCACCCCAGCGTGCTGGCCGTGACCGGTCCGCACGCGACGCAAGAAGTGATGGATGCGGTTCATTTGAATTTGCCCAAACCGCATGACCCGTTCATTGATCTCGTTCCCAATACCTTTGGCGTGGCGGGCGTCAAGCTCACGCCACGGCATTACGCGTACCTGAAAATCAGCGAAGGCTGTAACCACCGCTGCACGTTTTGCATCATCCCGTCCATGCGTGGTGATCTGGTCTCACGACCCATTGGTGACGTGCTCAACGAGGCCCGCGCGCTGTTTGAAGGCGGCGTGAAAGAGTTGCTGGTGATCAGCCAGGACACCTCGGCTTATGGTGTGGATGTGAAATACCGAACGGGCTTTTGGGATGGCAAACCTGTCAAAACCCGAATGCTGGAATTGGCGCAGGTGTTGGGTGAAATTGCCGAGCCTTATGGTGCCTGGGTGCGCCTGCATTATGTGTATCCGTACCCTAGCGTGGATGAAATCATCCCCTTGATGGCGACCGGCAAGGTGTTGCCTTATCTGGACGTGCCGTTGCAGCACAGTCACCCGGATGTGCTCAAGCGTATGAAGCGTCCGGCCAGTGGCGAGAAAAATATGGAGCGAATTCTGCGCTGGCGCGAAGCCTGTCCGCAGATTGTGATTCGCAGCACGTTTATTGCCGGTTTTCCTGGTGAGACGGAAGAAGAGTTTTCCCATTTGCTGGACTTCATGAAAGAAGCCCAGATCGACAGGGCTGGGTGTTTTGCCTACAGCCCTGTCGATGGCGCCGCCGCGAATTCGATTGCAGACATGTTGCCCCCCGAGTTGCGTGAAGAGCGCCGGGCGCGTTTTATGGCTGTAGCCGAAGCGGTGTCAGCTGCCAAGCTGCAACAACGCATTGGCGCGACGATGCAGGTGCTGGTGGATTCCGCGCCGGGCATGGGTAAAAAGGGCGGGGTGGGCAGAACCTATGCCGATGCGCCGGAAATTGACGGCACGGTAAAACTCTTGCCACCCGAAAAAATCAGCAAAACGCTCAAGGTGGGTGAGTTCACCAGGGCGCGTATTGTGGGCACGCAGGGTCACGATCTCGTTGCGGTCCCATTCTGAAAATTGTTGCATGAGCTTTGGAAGATGCATTTCATGCAAACAACGAAAAAGCCGCTGAAAAGATCTTTTCAGCGGCTTTTAATTAAAGGCTTTTAATTAAAACCAGTGGCCTAAAAACAATGAAATTAATACTACTATTGGTGCCCAGGAAGGGACTCGAACCCCCACGAAGTTACTCGCTAGTACCTGAAACTAGTGCGTCTACCAATTCCGCCACCTGGGCATCTCAGGAAAGAGAGTAATTGTATCAAAAATATTAGTCAGGCCAGCGGACTGCTGGACGAAGTTGAAGGGGCCGTGCAGGGTCATCGCGATGGCCACGGTTTTGTATCCCGTGATGACGGTGGGCCCGACATCTATTTGCCACCCAACGAAATGCGTGCTGTGCTGCACAAGGATCGTGTCAAGGCGCGCATCGTGCGCAGTGACCGAAAGGGTCGGCCGGAGGGCAGGGTAGTTGAAATTATTGAGCGACCACCTCAACCGATCATTGGCCGATTGCTGCAGGAAAGCGGCGTCTGGCTGGTAGCACCCGAAGACAAGCGTTATGGGCAAGACGTCCTGATCCCCAAGGGCGCGACCGGAACGGCCAGGCCTGGCCAGGTTGTTGTGGTTGAACTGGTCGAGCCACCAGCCTTGTTCGGTCAACCCGTTGGCCGTGTCAAGGAAGTGCTGGGGGAGATTGACGACCCGGGCATGGAAATCGAAATTGCAGTGCGCAAATACAGCGTGCCGCATGAATTTTCGCACGCCTGTATCGCACTGGCGCGCACCTTGCCTGACAAGGTGCGTCCACAGGACAAGAAGAACCGGGTCGACCTGACGGATGTGCCATTGGTTACCATTGACGGTGAGGATGCACGTGATTTTGACGATGCGGTCTACTGCGAACCTGTGTCGCAGGGCAGGGGCAAAGCCGCCATCAAGGGCTGGCGGCTGCTGGTTGCCATTGCCGATGTGAGCAACTATGTGGAAACCGGCTCCGCCATTGATGTGGATGCGTACGATCGGGCCACCAGCGTCTATTTTCCGCGCCGGGTTATTCCGATGCTGCCTGAAAAGCTGTCCAACGGTTTGTGCTCGCTGAACCCGGAGGTGGAGCGTCTGTGCATGGTCTGCGACATGATGATCACGTCCGATGGCGAGGTCAGTGCCTACCAGTTTTATCCCGCCGTGATGTGGAGCCATGCCCGATTTACCTATACCGAGGTGGCGGCCATTCTGGCCAACACCAAGGGGCCGGAAGCTTCGCGGCGCGCAGAACGGGTATCAGACCTGATCAACTTGCACGATGTGTATCGCGCGTTGCTCAAATCGCGCAACCATCGGGGCGCAGTGGATTTCGAAACGACAGAAACGCAAATTGTTTGTGATGACAGTGGGCGCATCGAGAAAATCATTCCTAGAACCCGGAATGATGCCCACAAGCTGATCGAAGAGGCGATGTTGGCAGCCAATGTCTGTAGCGCAGACTTTATTTTGCAAAGCAAGCACTCCGGCCTGTTCCGTGTGCACGAAGGCCCGACGCCTGAAAAACGGGAGACCCTGTCGAATTACCTCAAGGCTACGGGTGTTGGCTTGAACATCAGTGATGATCCGTCGCCGGGTGAGTTTCAGGCTGTTGCCAACGCCACCAAAGACCGGCCGGATGCCCAGCAAATTCATTCAATGCTGCTTCGCTCCATGCAACAGGCGATCTACACGCCATTCAACAGCGGGCACTTCGGTCTGGCGTTTGAGGCTTATACCCATTTCACCAGCCCGATCCGGCGCTACCCCGATTTGCTGGTGCATCGTGTTATCAAGGCGATTCTGGCGAAAACCAGGTACCAATTGCCCACGCTGCCGACCCCGGGAGAGGCTCACGCCAAACTTTCCCGCAGGCTTGAAAAAGGGCACGCTTTGCGTGTGACTGAACCCGGTCAAAAACTGAAAAAAGTCAGTGCAGACAATATAGCTTGGCAAGCAGCCGGGTTGCATTGCAGTGCCAATGAACGACGTGCGGATGAAGCCAGTCGGGATGTTGAAGCCTGGCTTAAATGCAAGTACATGCGCGAGCATCTTGGTGAGGAATATGGTGGTGTGGTGACCGCTGCCACGAACTTCGGAATTTTCGTGACACTGGATGCCATGTATGTGGAAGGCCTGGTTCATATCACCGAATTGGGCGGTGAGTACTTCCGCTTTGATGAGATGCGGCAGGAATTGCGCGGCGAGCGCACCGGCATCCGGTATTCGATTGGCTCAAGGGTTCGTGTGCAGGTGAGTCGCGTCGATCTGGACGGTCGAAAGATTGATTTTCGTTTGATACGGGAGGGCCAAGAGATCGTTTCCCGAGCCATGAAGGACAAGGGGTTTGAGCGCGAAGACCATGGACACCGCAAAGATGGCAGCTCTCTGGACTCGGCGGGGGAAAAGCATGCAAAACGCAAGATTTCCAAACCACTGGTGCGTGCACCAAAACCCGCCACCCGTAAGCACGGTGTAAAAGCCGTTGCTGCCAAGGCTGGCAAAGCGCGGAAATCTGGCCGCTGATGCTGAGCATCCCGCCCGATATTCGTTAACTGATCTTCCGAGGACGTATACGTTATGCCAAATCATTCAAAAGTTGCCATCGTTACGGGTGCCGGCTCGGGCATCGGCAAGGCGGCTGCTCTGGCCCTGATCAAGGATGGCTACCGCGTGGTTCTTGCCGGGCGTCGTCTGGATCCGTTATCCGAGGTCATTGCTGAAGGTGGATTGTCTGAGCAGGGACTTGCCGTGTCTGCCGATGTGGCGGACCCTGCGTCAGTCAAGGCGTTGTTTGATGCCACCGTCAACGCTTTTGGACGCGTGGACCTGCTGTTCAACAACGCCGGGGTCAACGCCCCCGGGATTCCGCTGGAGGACCTGACGCTGGAGCAATGGAAGAATGTTGTGGATATCAATCTGACAGGTATGTTTTTGTGCATTCAGCAGGCGTTTCGGGTCATGAAGGCGCAAAGCCCGCGCGGTGGGCGCATCATCAACAACGGCTCAATTTCGGCGACCACGCCGCGGCCTAATTCGATTGCGTACACGGCGACCAAGCATGCGGTGCAAGGCTTGACCAAAACCGCATCGCTCGACGGACGCAAATACGACATCGCTGTGGGGCAGATCGACGTGGGCAATGCTGCGACTGAAATGGCCCAGCGCATGGCTACCGGGGTGATCCAGGCCAATGGCGAGATTGCGATTGAACCACTGATCGACGTGAATATTGTGGGGCAGTCGGTTCTGTACATGGCCAGCTTGCCGCTGCAAGCCAATGTGATGTTCCATACGGTGATGGCAACTAAAATGCCGTTTGCCGGTCGGGGCTGACAATTCAGGGTGAAAATTTCCCCGAATCCAGCAGTCTTTCAAGTTATGCAGCTCAAAGATCAGTCTGTTGTAAAACTGAGGATTGGCGTGACAGCTTACTTACCCAACTTCAGGAAATCATCCCCCGTGCCCAACTCCAGCAAACCGGCGTTGCTGTAGACGCCCAGTTTCGCGCGGGTGTCGGTGATGTCCAGGTTGCGCATGGTCAGCTGACCAATGCGGTCCAACGGGCTGAATGGCGCATCTTCTACCTTTTCCATGCTCAGGCGCTCGGGCGCGTAGGTGAGGTTGGGCGACTCGGTGTTCAGCAGCGAGTAGTCATTGCCGCGGCGCAGCTCCAGCGTCACGGTGCCGGTCACGGCCTTGGCGACCCAGCGCTGGGCGGTTTCGCGCAGCATGATGGCCTGACTGTCAAACCAGCGGCCCTGGTAGAGAAGCCGGCCAAGGCGCATTCCGTTCATGCGGTATTGCTCAATGGTGTCTTCGTTGTGGATGCCGGTGACCAGGCGCTCGTAGGCGATGAACAGTAGCGCCAGGCCGGGGGCTTCGTAGATGCCGCGGCTCTTGGCTTCGATGATGCGGTTTTCGATCTGGTCGCTCATGCCCAGGCCGTGGCGGCCGCCGATGCGGTTGGCTTCCAGGATCAGTTCCACCAGGTCATCAAAGCGCTTGCCGTTCAGCGCAACAGGGCGGCCTTCTTCAAAGGTGACGCTCACTTCTTCGGCCTTCACCACGCAATCGTCGCGCCAGAAGGGCACGCCCATGATGGGGTTGACGATTCGGATGCCGCTGTTCAAAAACTCCAGGTCTTTGGCTTCGTGTGTGGCGCCCAGCATGTTGCTGTCGGTGCTGTAGGCCTTTTCGGCGCTCATCTTGTAGCCAAAGCCGTTGGCGGTGATGAAGGCGCTCATC